>NZ_JBIBZI010000003.1:0-39949 GCF_043084105.1 Streptomyces sp. NPDC014676
GGTGATCTTGGTCGTGAACCCGTCTACCAGGAGCTTTCTTCATGCTCGCCGCCGGGAGCGCCGTCCAACCACCCGTCAGGTTGGAAACGGCTCAGGGACCGCTAGTGTCCAACGGGCTGAGGGCCGCTACTGGCTTATGCCGGGCATCCTCGCCGCCCTGCGCGACCACGCCGACCCGTTCTCGATCCTCACCAAGGGCACGCTGATCCTGCGGGACCTGCCGCTGCTGAGGCAGGCCGCCGAGGTGACCGACGTGGGCGTCTCGGTCTCGGTCGGGTTCACCGACGACGGGCTGTGGCGGACGGTCGAGCCGGGCACTCCGGCACCGGAGCGGCGCCTCGACGTGGTCCGGACGTTCACCGGGCACGGCATCGCCTGCGGGGTCCTGATGGCGCCGGTGATCCCGTTCCTCGGTGACCGCCCGGACCAGCTGCGGGCGGCCGTGCGGGCCGTCGCGGCCTCGGGCGCCACCTCCGTCACCCCGCTGGTGCTCCATCTGCGGCCGGGCGCCCGTGAGTGGTTCATGGCCTGGCTCGGGCGGCACCATCCGTACCTGGTGGCCCGCTACCAGCGGCTGTACGCGGACGGCGCCTACGCCCCGAAGTGGTACCAGCGCCGCATCACCCGGCAGGTGCACGAGCTGGCCCAGGAGTACGGCATCGGCCCCGCCCGCGCGGGGACGCCCCGCCGGATCCGCGCCGCCGGACCCGCCGGACCCGCCGGACCCGCCGGACTCGCCGGGCCGGCCGGGCCCCCGGCGGCCGAGCCGACCCAACTGGCGCTCCTTTAAGAGCGTTCGAGCGCTTCCGGCGATCCGATCGGGTCAAGAATCAACAGAACATGTTCGGACGTGGCCCCACATCGGGACGATGCCGCGTGAACCGTGAGCCCCGCGGTCCGCAGCACCTCCGTCCCGGGAGGACCCCGTCATGAGAAGAAGCGCAGCCGTGCTGTGCGGTGCCGCCGTCGTCCTGGCCGGAAGCCTCACGGCCGCGCCCGCCCAGGCCGGCGCCCCGCGCGCCGCGGAGACCTTCCACGCCGCACGACCCGTGTGGAAGGAGTGCGGCACCGACGACTACCCGGCGTTGCAGTGCGCGTCCGTCGAGGTGCCGCTCGACCACACCGAGCCCGCCGGGCGGAGGATCACGCTGGCGCTGTCCCGCGTCCCGCACACCGCACAGCGGTACCAGGGCCCCCTGCTGGTGAACCCGGGCGGCCCCGGCGGCAGCGGTCTGACGCTCGCCGGGTTCGTCGCGGCGGCGCTGCCGAAGGAGGTGGCCGCCCAGTACGACGTCATCGGCTTCGACCCGCGCGGGGTGGGCGCCAGCGAGCCGGCGCTGGACTGCGCGCCGGACCACTTCGGCCCGGTGCGCCCGGACCCGGTGCCGACCTCCCCCGAGGTCGAACGGGCCAACCTGGCGCGTGTGCGGTCCTTCGCCGCGGCCTGCGGACGCGCGTACGCGGATCTGCTGCCGTACATCGACACGGGCAGCACGGTGCGCGACATGGACGTGATCCGGCGGGCGCTGGGCGCGGAGAAGCTCAACTACTTCGGCTACTCCTACGGCACCTACCTGGGCGCCGTCTACGCGAAACTGTTCCCTCAGCGGGTGCGGCGCCTGGTCCTGGACTCGGTCGTCGACCCCACCGAGGTCTGGTACGACGCCAATCTGAACCAGGACCACGCGTTCAACGACCGCCACCGCGCCTTCCTGGCCTGGGTCGCCGCGTACGACTCGGCGTACCGCCTCGGCACCGACCCGGAGAAGGTCGAGGCCGCCTGGTACGCGATGCGCGCGGCCCTGAAGAAGGACCCGGCCGGCGGGAAGGTGGGCGCCGCCGAACTGGAGGACACCTACCTCCCGGGCGGCTACTACAACGGCTACTGGCCCTATCTCGCGGAGGCGTTCTCGGCGTACGTGAACGAGCGGGACGCCGAGCCGCTGATCGAGGCGTACGAGAACTTCGGCGCGGGCGACGCCGCCGGTGACAACGGCTACAGCGTCTACACCGCGGTGCAGTGCCGGGACGCCGCCTGGCCGCGTGACTGGCGGCAGTGGCGCAAGGACAACTGGGAGGTGTACGAGCGGGCGCCCTTCATGGCCTGGAACAACGCCTGGTACAACGCGCCGTGCGCGTTCTGGCCGGCCGGGTCCCTGCGCCCGGAACGCGTCCGCAACCACAAGCTGCCGCCGGCTCTCCTGTTCCAGGCGACGCACGACGCGGCGACCCCGTACCAGGGCGGTGTCACCGTCCACCGGCTGCTGGCGCGCTCCGCCCTGGTGGTCGAGTCGGGCGGCGGCAACCACGGCGTCACACTGAGCGGGAACGCCTGCCTGGACCGGCATCTGGCGGCCTATCTGGCCGACGGGACCGTGCCGCGCGGGGGCGGCGGCGAGGCCGACGCGGTGTGCGCGGCCCTGCCCGACCCCGAGCCGCTGACGTCGAAGGCGGCACCGACGTCGGCACGCGGTTCGACCCTGCACGGCCTGCTCGGCTTCCGGAGCTGAGGCCTGCCCCGTCGTTGGGGACCGGCTTGTCGCACCCGTGGTCCACGATGAGTCCATGAGCGGGTTCTCGCCGCGGCCGGTGACCGCGGACGCGTCCCGCAGCCGTTTCCGACAGCCTCGACACCGTGGCGGACACCGAACGCATCGGCCGGGGTGCGGTACGCGCGGGACCCCGTCGGCCGACGGCACGGTCTCAGCGCGGCCGGGGGATGCGGGCCAGGGCGTGGACCGCCGCCTCGGCCAGGGCCGGGTGGGCGAGGGCTTCGTTCAGTACGGGTTCGGCGCGCGGGTCGCCGAGTTCGCCCAGCCCCTCCACACAGGCCAGCGCGACCCGGCGGTAGGGGTCGTGGGGGCGCAGCCGCCGCCGCAGCGTGGTGATCAGGGCGGGGACCGCCTCGGGGGCGCGCAGTGCGGTGAGCAGGCGGACCGGGTGCAGGGCGTAGGCGACGCGGAGTTCGTTGGTGGCGAGGGCGGCGGCGGCGCGTGCGGTGCGCGGGTCGCCGAGGCGGGCGAGGGCGTGGGCGGCGGCGGCGCAGCGCGGCGGGTCGCGGTGGTTGAGGAGGAGCACGAGTGCCTCGAAGGCCCTGCGGTCCCCCGCCAGTCCCAGCCGGAACGCGGCCAGTTCGCGGGCCCAGAGCGGTTGTCCGGGTGCGGTGAGGACGCCGGCCAGGGCGTCGGGGTCGTCCGTGGCCAGGAGACGGTCGTACGCCGTCGATCCGCCCGACTCCGCCCGTAAGCGCTCCGTGAGCGATCGCAACTCTTCGTCCATGGTTCAGAGGTTAGGGGTGCGCGGGGCCGGCCGGGACGTACATCACAAAGCCGGGGACTGGCGCGCTCGTTACCCGCGAGTTAAGCTCAGACGAGCGAGTTACCCACTCGCACCCTCCTCACGGCGGTCTGGTGACGCGGCCGCCGCTGGGGGCACCTCCCACACCTTCGAGGCAGTGGGGGAGCAGTCGGTTCGGTACCCCGTGTACCGCAGTACGGCTCGGCCCCGGGACAGGGCCGGTCGGATCGGCCGTCGTTCACCGACGGCACCGGGCGTGTGCGCTCGCAGCCCGGCCACACCCGCATCCCGCACGCACCCGGTGCGCCCTTCGGCGCACCCGGGCGTGTTTCCCGTCGTCACCCTCATTCCTGGAGTCCCGCGATGGCCACTCCCCTCTCCGACACCTCCCTGTCCCCGCTCCGGACCGTCGCCGTGGTCGGCCTCGGCACGATGGGCACCGGCATCGCCGAGGTCCTGGCCGGCGCCGGCCGCGACGTCATCGGCATCGACATCAGCGAGGCGCAGGCGGCGAAGTGCGTCGCCGCCCTGGAGTCCTCCACCGCCCGCGCCGTGGAGCGCGGCCGGCTGACCGAGGAGCGGCGCGCGGACCTCCTCGCCCGCGTCACCACCTCCACCGACCTCGCGGCGGCGGCCGGCGCCGACCTGGTGATCGAGGTGGCGCCCGAGTCGTACGGGATCAAGCAGCAGATCCTCCGTGAACTCGACGGGATCGTGCGGCCGGAGACCATTCTGGCGACCGGCACCAACGCGCTGTCCGTCACCCGTCTCGCCGCCGACTCGGCCCGCCCCGAGCGGGTGCTGGGCATGCACTTCTTCAACCCGGCGCCGGCGATGAAGCTGGTCGAGGTCGTGTCCAGCGTGCTGACCGCGCCCGCGGCCGTCACCGCGGTCACCGGCCTCGCGCTGGACCTGGGCAAGGAGCCCGTGGCCGTCGGCGACCGGCCCGGGTTCGTCGCCGACGGGCTGCTGTTCGGCTACCTCAACCAGGCCGCCGCGATGTACGAGGCGAACTACGCCTCCCGCGAGGACATCGACGCCGCGATGCGGCTGGGCTGCGGGCTGCCCATGGGCCCGCTGGCGCTGCTCGACCTGATCGGCGTCGACACGGCGCGCACGGTCCTGGAGGCCATGTACGCCGAGTCCCGTGACCGGCTGCACGCGCCGGCCCCGATCCTCAAGCAGCTCAGCGAGGCGGGCCTGACGGGCCGCAAGGCGGGGCGCGGCTTCTACACGTACGAGGCACCCGGCGGCAAGACCGTCGTGCGCGACGCCCTCACCCCGCTCGGGGACGTCTTCGCGGCCCCCGGCCGTACGGTGCGTTCGGTGGGTGTCGCGGGTTCGGGCACCATGGCCTCCGGTATCGCCGAGGTCTTCGCCAAGGCCGGCTACGAGGTGGTCCTGGCCGCTCGCAGCGAGGAGAAGGCACAAAGCGCCAAGGCCCGGATCGGGAAGTCCCTGGCGCGCTCCGTCGACAAGGGGCGGATGACCGCCGAGGCCGCCGCCCAGACCCTGGAGCGGGTGCGTCCGACGGGCAGCTACGACGACTTCGCCGACGTCGATCTCGCGGTCGAGGCGGTCGCCGAGGACCTGGAGGTCAAGCGGCAGCTCTTCGCGACGCTGGACAAGGTCTGCAAGCCGGGTGCGGTCCTCGCCACCACCACGTCCTCGCTCCCGGTCGTCGCCTGCGCCCGCGCCACCTCGCGCCCGCAGGACGTGATCGGCATGCACTTCTTCAACCCCGCGCCGGCGATGAAGCTGGTCGAGGTGGTGCGCACGGTGCTGACCGCCGACGACGTGCACGCCACCGTGCGCGAGGTGTGCGGCACGATCCGCAAGCACGCCGTGGACTGCGGCGACCGGGCCGGGTTCATCGTGAACGCGCTGCTGTTCCCGTACCTCAACAACGCGATCAAGATGGTGCAGGAGCACTACGCGTCCCTCGACGACATCGACGCCGCGATGAAGCTGGGCGGCGGCTACCCGATGGGTCCGTTCGAGCTGCTGGACGTCGTCGGGCTCGATGTCTCGCTCGCCATCGAGAAGGTGCTGCACCGCGAGTTCCGCGACCCGGGTCTCGCGCCGGCGCCGCTGCTGGAGCACCTGGTGGCCGCGGGCTGCCTCGGCCGCAAGACCGGCCGTGGCTTCCGCGAATATGCCAAGCGCTGAGCCGCACCCCGGCGACCGGTCCGGGGGCGGCGCGGAGTGGGGCGGACTGCTCGGCCCCGACCGGTTCCCGCCGCCGGCCCGCAGTGCCCCTCCCCCGCCCGCCGAGGGCGGGGGAGCCCCCGGTCATGCGCACCGAGCTGCGCACATGCAGTACGTTCAGGGCATGTCCCAGCCCGCCAAGTCAGCACGTACGCCCGCCACGACCGAGCCGCCGGAAAGCGCCGCAGGCTCCCGTGCCGCCGCCCAGCGGCTCAAAATGCGCCGGGAACTGGCGGCCGCCGCGATGGAGCTGTTCGCGACCAAGGGGTACGAGGCCACCACCGTCGACGAGATCGCGGCCGCCGCCGGGGTCGCCCGGCGCACCTTCTTCCGCCACTTCCGCTCCAAGGAAGAAGCGATCTTCCCCGACCACGACGACACCCTGGTCCGCGCCGAGGCGGTGCTCAACGCCGCCCCCGCGCACGAGCACCCGCTCGACACGGTGTGCCGTGGCATCAAGGAGGTCATGAGGATGTACGCGGCGCGGCCCGAGATCTCGGTCGCCCGCTACAAGCTGACGCGCGAGGTGCCCACCCTGCGCGAGGCGGAGATCGCGTCGGTGGCCCGCTACGAGCGCCTCTTCACCCGCTATCTGCTCGGCCACTTCGACGAGCACGCGCACGACGACGACGCCAACGACGACCCGCTGCTGGCGGAGGTCGCCGCGTCCGCCGTGGTCACCGCGCACAACCACGTGCTGCGGCGCTGGCTGCGGGCCGACGGCCAGGGTGATGTCGAGGCCCAGCTCGACCACGCCTTCGCGATCGTCCGCAAGACCTTCGGCAGCGGGATCATGGCGGGCCGGCGCACCGCGCCGCCGAAGCCGCCCGCGTCCTCGGCGTCCACGCACGGTGAGGTCCTGGTGACGGTCGCCCACGTGGACGCCCCACTGGACGAGGTGATGCGGACCATCGAGCAGGCGCTCAAGGAGCGCTGAACAGACGCCGAAGAGCACGGAACAGACACCGAGGAGCGCGGAACAGCCCCTCACCGCTGTGATGACGGCCACCCCACGGGGTGGCCGTTTTGCCATGTCAGGGCCCCTTTTCGCAGGTCTTTCCAGGCCCGTTCGATCGATCATCGCTCATCTGATACGTAAAGATTTCACCTGAGCCCACTTTCTGACACTCAGTGCCTTGCGGGCTGACACGGCGTGCCATACGTTGAAGGAGTCCGGGCGAGTCCCGGCGGGCCCGCCGCCCGCACGTCCGGACGCCCGCGTCACAGGCAACCTCCCGCGCACACCCAGCGCTGCCGAAGCACCACCGCCGGACCGACGGCACCCCCCGACCCTCAGCAGCACACCGACGTAACCCTCAGCGCCCCTCCCTCAGGGCGCTCATCGCCGGAGGCAACACCGTGACCATGAAGGACATCCTGGCCGCGATCCAGTCGCCCGACTCCACGTCGGAGGACTTCGCCGCCCTGCCGCTCCCCGAGTCGTACCGCGCGATCACCGTGCACAAGGACGAGACGGAGATGTTCGCGGGCCTCGAGACCCGTGACAAGGACCCCCGCAAGTCGATCCACCTCGACGACGTGCCGCTGCCCGAACTGGGCCCGGGCGAGGCCCTGGTGGCCGTCATGGCCTCCTCGGTCAACTACAACTCGGTGTGGACCTCGATCTTCGAGCCGCTGTCGACGTTCGGCTTCCTGGAGCGCTACGGCCGCACCAGCGAGCTGGCCAAACGCCACGACCTGCCGTACCACGTCATCGGTTCCGACCTCGCGGGCGTCGTGCTGCGCACCGGCCCCGGCGTCAACGCCTGGCGGCCCGGTGACGAGGTCGTCGCCCACTGCCTGTCCGTCGAACTGGAGTCGTCCGACGGCCACAACGACACGATGCTCGACCCCGAGCAGCGCATCTGGGGCTTCGAGACCAACTTCGGCGGCCTGGCGGAGATCGCCCTGGTGAAGTCCAACCAGCTCATGCCCAAGCCGGACCACCTGAGCTGGGAGGAGGCCGCCGCCCCGGGCCTGGTCAACTCCACCGCGTACCGGCAGCTGGTGTCCCGCAACGGCGCCGGCATGAAGCAGGGCGACAACGTCCTCATCTGGGGCGCGAGCGGCGGACTCGGCTCCTACGCCACCCAGTTCGCGCTCGCCGGCGGCGCCAACCCGATCTGTGTCGTCTCCAGCGAACAGAAGGCGGACATCTGCCGGTCGATGGGCGCCGAGGCGATCATCGACCGCAGCGCCGAGGGCTACAAGTTCTGGAAGGACGAGAACACCCAGGACCCGAAGGAGTGGAAGCGCTTCGGCAAGCGCATCCGCGAACTCACCGGCGGCGAGGACATCGACATCGTCTTCGAGCACCCCGGCCGCGAGACCTTCGGCGCCTCGGTGTTCGTCACCCGCAAGGGCGGCACCATCACCACCTGCGCCTCGACCTCGGGCTACATGCACCAGTACGACAACCGCTACCTGTGGATGTCGCTGAAGCGCATCATCGGCTCGCACTTCGCCAACTACCGTGAGGCCTGGGAGGCCAACCGGCTGATCTCCAAGGGGAAGATCCACCCGACCCTGTCGAAGGTGTACTCGCTCGAGGACACCGGCCAGGCCGCCTACGACGTGCACCGCAACCTGCACCAGGGCAAGGTCGGCGTGCTGTGCATGGCACCCGGGGAGGGCCTGGGCGTGCGCGACCACGAAAAGCGCGCGCAGCACATCGACGCCATCAACCGCTTCCGGAACATCTGAGGTCCACATGAGTGAGCGTCAGAAGGACCGGCCGTGGCTCATGCGCACGTACGCCGGTCACTCCACGGCCGAGGCGTCCAACGAGCTGTACCGGCGCAACCTCGCCAAGGGCCAGACGGGTCTGTCGGTCGCCTTCGACCTGCCGACCCAGACCGGCTACGACTCCGACCACATCCTCGCCCGCGGTGAGGTCGGCCGGGTCGGGGTGCCGGTGGCGCACCTCGGTGACATGCGCCGGCTGTTCCAGGACATCCCCCTGGAGCAGATGAACACCTCGATGACGATCAACGCCACCGCCATGTGGCTGCTGGCGCTCTACCAGGTCGTCGCCGAGGAGCAGGGCGCGGACATCACCAGGCTCCAGGGCACGACCCAGAACGACATCGTCAAGGAGTACCTGTCCCGCGGGACGCACGTCTTCCCGCCGGGCCCGTCGCTCCGCCTGACGACGGACATGATCGCGTACACGGTCTCCCACCTCCCGAAGTGGAACCCGATCAACATCTGCAGCTACCACCTCCAGGAGGCCGGGGCCACTCCGGTGCAGGAGATCGCGTACGCGATGTCCACCGCGATCGCCGTGCTCGACGCCGTACGCGACTCCGGTCAGGTGCCGCAGGAGCGCATGGGCGATGTCGTCGGCCGCATCTCCTTCTTCGTGAACGCGGGCGTCCGGTTCATCGAGGAGATGTGCAAGATGCGCGCCTTCGGCCGCATCTGGGACCAGGTCACCCGCGAGCGGTACGGCATCGAGAACCCCAAGCACCGCCGCTTCCGCTACGGCGTCCAGGTCAACTCGCTCGGGCTGACCGAGGCGCAGCCGGAGAACAACGTCCAGCGGATCGTCCTGGAGATGCTGGCCGTCACCCTCTCCAAGGACGCCCGCGCGCGTGCCGTGCAGCTTCCGGCCTGGAACGAGGCCCTGGGCCTGCCCCGGCCCTGGGACCAGCAGTGGTCGCTGCGCATCCAGCAGGTCCTGGCGTACGAGAGCGATCTGCTGGAGTACGACGACATCTTCGAGGGCTCGAAGGTGATCGAGGCGAAGGTGGAGGAGCTGGTCGGTGACTCGCTCGCGGAGATGGGGCGGATCGAGGAGATGGGCGGCGCGATGGCCGCCGTCGAGTCCGGTTACCTCAAGTCGCAGCTGGTCTCCTCGCACGCCGAACGCCGGGCCCGGATCGAGTCCGGCGAGGAGAGGATCATCGGTGTCAACGCCTTCGAGGGCACCGAGCCGAACCCGCTGACCGCCGACCTGGACACCGCGATCCAGACGGTCGACCCGGCGGTGGAGGCCCGGGTGATCGCCTCGCTCCAGCACTGGCGCGACACGCGGTACCAGCCGCCCTTCAACCACCCGCGCCCCTGCAAGGCGCTGGAGAGGCTGAAGGAGGCCGCGCGCGGCACCGACAACCTCATGGAGGCCACCCTGGAGTGCGCCCGCGCCGGCGTCACGACCGGCGAGTGGGCCGGGGCGCTGCGGGAGGTGTTCGGGGAGTTCCGGGCGCCGACCGGTGTCTCGTCCGCCCCGGTGGCGGTGGCCGCCGAGGAGGGCTCGGCACTGTCGGAGGTGCGCCGCAAGGTGGAACTGACGGCCAAGGACCTCGGCGTGGGCAAGCTGCGCTTCCTGGTCGGCAAGCCGGGCCTGGACGGTCACTCCAACGGCGCCGAGCAGATCGCCGTGCGGGCCCGCGACGCCGGGTTCGAGGTGGTCTACCAGGGCATCCGGCTCACCCCGGAGCAGATCGTGGACGCCGCCCTCGCGGAGGACGTGCACGCGGTGGGCCTGTCCATCCTCTCCGGCTCGCACGCCCAGCTCGTGCCGGACGTGCTCGAACGGCTCCGTGTGGCCGGTGCCACAGATATACCGGTGATCGCCGGTGGCATCATCCCGAACGGTGACGCCGAACAGCTGCGGGCCGCGGGAGTCGCCGCGGTCTTCACCCCGAAGGACTTCGACATCACCGGGATCATCGGCCGCATCGTCGACGAGATCCGCACCGCGAACAAGCTCGACCCCCTGGAGGTCCCCGCATGACCGTCCACCCGTCGCCCGCCACCACCCTTGCAACGGGCGGCTCCGCCGCGCACCTTTCTTTCAACCGCCTTCGCCCTCGGCGTTCCTGCCTGGCGGTACCCGGCTCGAACCCGCGCTTCCTGGAGAAGGCCCAGGGCCTCCCCGCCGACCAGGTCTTCCTGGACCTGGAGGACGCCTGCGCGCCGCTCGCCAAGCCCGAGGCGCGGCACACCATCGTGAAGTTCCTCAACGAGGGCGACTGGACCGGCAAGACCCGCGTCGTGCGCGTCAACGACTGGACGACCGAATGGACGTACCGCGATGTCGTGACGGTGGTGGAGGGCGCCGGCCCGAACCTCGACTGCATCATGCTGCCGAAGGTCCAGGACGCCCAGCAGATCGTCGCGCTGGACCTGCTGCTGACCCAGATCGAGAAGACGATGGGCTTCGAGGTCGGCCGGATCGGCATCGAGGCGCAGATCGAGAACGCCCGCGGCCTGAACAACGTCAACGAGATCGCGCAGGCCTCCCCGCGCGTCGAGACCATCATCTTCGGCCCGGCCGACTTCATGGCATCCATCAACATGAAGTCGCTGGTGGTGGGTGAGCAGCCGCCCGGCTACCCGGCGGACGCCTACCACTACATCCTGATGAAGATCCTGATGGCCGCCCGCGCCAACGACCTCCAGGCGATCGACGGCCCCTACCTCCAGATCCGCAACGTGGACGGCTACCGCGAGGTCGCGCGGCGCGCCGCGGCCCTGGGCTTCGACGGCAAGTGGGTGCTGCACCCGGGCCAGGTCGAGGCGTCCAACGAGATCTTCTCGCCCTCGCAGGAGGACTACGACCACGCCGAGCTGATCCTGGACGCGTACGACTACTACACGTCCGAGGCGGGCGGCAAGAAGGGCTCGGCGATGCTCGGCGACGAGATGATCGACGAGGCCAGCCGCAAGATGGCCCTGGTCATCTCCGGCAAGGGACGTGCCGCCGGCATGCGGCGCACGTCGAAGTTCGAGCTCCCGGAGGGCTGAGCGCGATGCAGTTCGGACGCACCTACGAGGAGTTCGAGGTCGGGGCGGTGTACAAGCACTGGCCGGGCAAGACGGTCACCGAGTACGACGACCACCTGTTCTGTCTCCTCACCATGAACCACCACCCGCTCCACATGGACGCGAACTACGCCGAGAGGACGACGGACTTCGGCAGGAACGTGGTGGTCGGGAACTACGTCTACTCCCTGCTGCTCGGCATGTCGGTGCCCGACATCTCCGGCAAGGCGATCGCCAACCTGGAGATCGAGTCGCTGAAGCACGTGGCGCCGACCTTCCACGGCGACACGGTCTACGGCCAGACGACCGTGCTCGACAAGTGGCCGTCGAAGTCGAAGGACGACCGCGGGATCGTGTACGTCGAGACCAAGGGCTACAAGCAGGACGGCACGCTGGTGTGCGTGTTCCGCCGCAAGGTGATGGTGCCGACCGAGACGTACATCAAGGAGCGCGGCGGCGAGCAGCCTGGCCGCCCGGAGCTGAAACAGCAGGAGAAGTGATGGCGCGCCTCGCCCAGACCGCCGGTCTGACCGACGTCCAGCAGGAGATCCTCTCCACCGTCCGCGACTTCGTGGACAAGGAGATCATCCCGGTCGCCACCGAGCTGGAGCACCGCGACGAGTACCCGCAGCAGATCGTCGACGGCCTGAAGGAACTCGGCCTGTTCGGTCTGATGATCCCCGAGGAGTACGGGGGTCTGGGCGAGTCGCTCCTCACCTACGCGCTGTGCGTGGAGGAGATCGCCCGCGGCTGGATGTCGGTGTCCGGCATCATCAACACGCACTTCATCGTGGCGTACATGCTCAAGCAGCACGGCACGCGGGAGCAGAAGGACCACTTCCTGCCGAGGATGGCGGCCGGCGACATCCGCGGCGCCTTCTCGATGTCGGAGCCGGGGCTCGGCTCCGACGTGTCGGCGATCACGTCGAAGGCGGTGAGGGACGGTGACGCGTACGTCCTGAACGGCCAGAAGATGTGGCTGACGAACGGCGGCACGTCGTCGCTGGTGGCCGTTCTGGTGCGGAGTGACGAGGGTCACCCCGAGGGCACGGCGCCGCACAGGTCGATGACGACCTTCCTGGTGGAGAAGGAGCCGGGCTTCGGCGAGGTGCGCCCCGGCCTGACCATCCCCGGCAAGATCGACAAGATGGGCTACAAGGGCGTCGACACGACCGAGCTCATCATGGACGACCTGCGGGTTCCCGCCGACCGGGTGCTCGGCGGGGTCACCGGCCGAGGTTTTTACCAAATGATGGACGGTGTCGAGGTCGGCCGTGTCAATGTGGCGGCGCGTGGCTGCGGCGTCGCTCAGCGTGCCTTCGAGCTCGGTGTCCGGTACGCCCAGCAGCGTCACACTTTCGGCAAGCCGATCGCCCAGCACCAGGCCGTCCAGTTCAAGCTGGCGGAGATGGCTACCAAGGTGGAGGCCGCGCATGCGATGATGGTGAACGCGGCACGCAAAAAGGACTCCGGGGAGCGAAACGACCTTGAAGCAGGGATGGCGAAGTACCTCGCCTCCGAATACTGCAAGGAGGTCGTGGAGGACTCCTTCCGGATCCACGGCGGCTACGGCTTCTCCAAGGAGTACGAGATCGAGCGCCTCTACCGGGAGGCGCCGATGCTGCTGATCGGTGAGGGCACCGCCGAGATCCAGAAAATGATCATCGGCCGCCGACTGCTCGAAGAGTATCGATTCCAGGGTTAGATGTCCGGATACGGGGTGTTTTCTTGAAGAAGAGGATCACACCCCGTATGCACTCTTCGGCCGCCGACTCGGCTGACTGGCTTACCCAGTTACGGCCCGGAGCCGCTACGATCGCCGGAAAGCCGCCGTCCCCCGCAAGTGCGCGGCATCATCCGCTACGAAGGTCATCCATGCCCCACAGCCAAACCTCTGCACACCGCGACAGCCTCGCCGGCGTACGCCTCGCGCGCGGAGCATCGCCGTGGCTTCTGCCGACCGTCGCCACCGCAGCCGTCAGTCTGCTCCGCTCCCGGCGCTCCGGTGCCGCCAAGGCCGTCGCCGTCCCCGCCACCGCCCTGGCGGCGGGGATGCTGTGGTTCTTCCGCGACCCCGAGCGCGAGATCGCCCAGGGCAGGGTCATCTCGCCCGCCGACGGCGTGGTGCAGAGCATCATGCCGTGGAAGGACGGGCGCACCCGCGTCGCGATCTTCATGAGCCCGCTCAACGTCCACGTGAACCGGGCCCCGCTGTCCGGCACGGTGACGTCGGTCGAGCACATCCCCGGTGGTTTCGTTCCCGCCTTCAACAAGGAGAGCGAGAACAACGAGCGCGTCGTGTGGCACTTCGACACCGAGCTCGGCGACATCGAGATGATCCAGATCGCCGGCGCGGTGGCCCGCCGTATCGTCCCCTACGTGCCCCAGGGCACCAAGGTCGAGCAGGGTGAGCGCATCGGTCTGATCCGGTTCGGCTCGCGCGTCGACATCTACCTGCCCGAGGGCGTGGAGGTGGCCGTCGAGGTCGGTCAGAAGACCGTGGCTGGGGTGACTCGCATTGACCGTGGTTGATCCCGAGACACAGGCCGGCTGGGTGCCCGAGGCCGACGAGGCGGACGACGAGGAGGAGATGCCCCTCTCGCTCCGCCTGTCGATAGCGGACACCCTCACCCTGGGCAACGCCACCTGTGGCTTCATGGCGGTGTACTTCACCACCACCGGCATCCTGATCCCGCACCTCCAGGGCAGCCAGGAGACGGGCATGGCCCGCCACAGCGCGGCCACGGCCGTCATCCTGATGCTGTGCGCGGCGGTCTTCGACCTGTTCGACGGCCTGGTGGCGCGCAAGCTGCGCTCCTCGCCGATGGGCGCGGAGCTGGACAACCTGTCCGACCTGATCAGCTTCGGGCTGGCGCCGGCGTACTTCGTCCTGGTCTACGGCATGGTCGCGGACGACGCGCACCAGAGAGTGGCCGCGGTCGGGGCGATCGTGGTGCTGCTGGCGGTGGTGCTGAGGCTGGCGCGGTTCTCCTGCGTCACGGTGAAGGACGGCACCTTCCAGGGCATGCCGTCGCCGTTCGGCGCGCTGACCGTCGTCTCGATCGTGCTCCTTGAGCTGCCGTTCGTGGCGACGCTGCTGGCGATCATCGGTACGGCGTGGCTGATGGTGAGCCGGGTGGAGTACCCGAAGCCGCGGGGCCGCCTCGCGGTGGCCATGCTGTCGTGGATCGTGCTGTCGATGGGGCTGCTGGCGGGGTGGGCGTTCGACGCGCCGAGCGGGCAGCTGCTGCTCCAGACGGGGTGTGCGCTGCAGCTGGTGATGGGCGCGGTGATTCCGCTGTTCGCCACGGCGCGCCGGGTGAACAACTTCCGCGACAACCGTCGTGAGGCGCGGGCGGCGCAGTTGCCGTAACGCGGCGCGTTGTGCTTGGGCCCCGGACCCGGATGGGTTCGGGGCCCGTTTGTTCTCGCCCCCGCCGCCCCTTCCCGTCCCGTCCCTGGGGGCTGCGCCCCCAGACCCCCCTTCGGGCCTCGTCCTCAAACGCCGGACAGGCTGACTTTCAGCCCTTCCGGCGTTTGAGGAGCGGGGTCCGGGGCGGAGCCCCGGGTCGGGACGGGAAGGGGCGGCGGGGGCGAGAAACCCTCAGCTCAGGAAGTTCCGCGCGATGCGCTCCGCCGTGCGTTCCAGGATCGGGCCCGCGTCGGCGATGCACGCGGCCACATCCGGCTCCAGATCCGTCAGCGCGTACGCCCGCCGGATCCCCGCCCGCCCCAGCACCTCCGGCGGCAGCGCGAGCCGTCCGCACACCGCGACGACCTCCTTGCCGGCGGCCCGCGCGGCCGCGGCGACACCCGCCGGGGCCTTGCCGTGCAGGGTCTGCCGGTCGAGCGACCCCTCGCCGGTGATCACCAGATCCGCCCGCTCCAGCGCCGGCGCGAAGCCGAGCACCTCCAGCATGACCTCGATTCCGGGACGGAAACCGGCTCCGAGCAGCAGCGCCCCGTACCCGATGCCGCCCGCGGCGCCCGCACCCGGCGCGACCGCGTACTCGGCGGCCCGCGCGCCCACGGTCTCCTCCAGCACCTTCGCGAAGTGCGTCAGGGCCGCGTCCAGCGCCTCCACGTCCTCCGGCGAGGCGCCCTTCTGCGGGCCGTAGACCGCCGGGGCGCCCTTCGGCCCGGTCAGCGGGTTGTCGACATCGCTCGCGAGTACCAGCTCGACCTCGCCGAGGCGGCGATCCAGCCCCGAAAGGTCCGCCGACACCAGCTCGGCCAGCCCTCCGCCCCCCGGCGTCACCGGCTCACCGTCCGCCGTCGCGAACCGCGCGCCCAGCGCCGAGAGCATGCCCGCGCCGCCGTCGGTGGTGGCGCTGCCGCCCACCCCGAACACGATGCTCCGCGCCCCCGCGTCCAGCGCGGCCCGCAGCAGCTCGCCGGAGCCGTACGTCGACGCCGTGAGCGGCGCGAAGACACCGGCCGGCAGCCGCTGCAGCCCGCTCGCCTCCGCCATCTCCACGACGGCCGTGTCACCGCGCAGCGCGTACGCGGCGGTCACCTCGTCCCCGAGGGGACCGGCGACCCGTACCTCCCGGCGCTCGAATCCCGCCGCGACCGCCGCGGCCACGGTGCCGTCGCCGCCGTCGGCCACCGGCAGCGCCTCGACCACCAGGTCCGGTACGACCCGGCGCAGCCCGGCCGTCACCCGCTCGGCGACCTCGACGGCCGTCAGCGACCCCTTGAACTTGTCCGCGGCGACGAGCACCCGCTGTGCCGGCCGTGTCGTACGAGTGCCGCTTTCTGCAGCGTCCGCCACTTGCATTCCCCTCGTTCTCCGGGCCTCGCGCGTGTCAAGGCCGAGTCGCGCCGCTGTGACCCTAACCGCCGGGCACAGTGGCCGCCATGCCCTGCCCAGCCCGTGAAACGGCCGGGAACCGGGTACACCGGTCCCATGACCGCGATGAGCGCTGTGCACACGGAGCCGGGACTCGCCGACCGCATCCTCGGAGGCTGGCTGGGCCGGATCGCGGGCAACATGCTCGGCAAACCGGTGGAGCAGGGCGAGGTGTGGACCCGTGAACGCATCGACCGCTACCTCCGCCGGACGGACGCCCTCCCCCTCACCGACTACCTCCCCGAGCCGCTGAGCGAGAGCGAGGGCCTCGAACTGCGCCCCGAGTGGCGGTCCTGCGTCCGCGGTCGCGTCCACGGGAGCTGCCGCGACGACGACGTCGACTACGCGATCCTCGGTCTCGGCCTGCTGGAGACCCACGGCTTCGCCTTCACCACCGAGCAGGTCGGCGACCTGTGGCTGCTGCGGCTGCCGTACCTGCAGACCTTCACCGCCGAACGCGCGGCCTACCGCAACCTCGCGAACGGCCTGAAACCCCCGCTCACCGCCACCTATGACAACCCTTACCAGGAGTGGATCGGCGCCCTGATCCGCGCCGACATCCACGGCTGGACGTCCCCGGGCGCCCCGCACCGCGCCGCCTCGCTCGCCCGCAGGGACGCGGTGCTCTCCCACACCGGCAACGGCGTGTACGGCGCGATGTGGGCGGCGGCGCTGATCTCGGCGGCGTTCACGGCGCCCGCCGTGCGGCACGCGGTGGACGAGGCGCTGACGGTGATCCCGGCGAGCAGCCGCCTCTCCCGTACCGTGCGCCGGGTGGCCTCCCTGCACGAGGCCGGGCTGGCCTGGGAGGACACGCTCACCACGCTCACGGAGGAGACGTCGGGCCTCGGCTGGATCCACACGGTCCCGAACGCGGCCGTCCTCACCGCCGGCCTGCTGTACGGCGACGGCGACTTCACCCGGACCATCGCCCTGACCGTGCGCGGCGGCCTGGACACCGACTCCAACGGCGCGACGGCGGGCTCGGTGGCGGGCGTCCTGTGCGGCGCCCCGGCCATCCCCGGCCAGTGGAAGGACCCCCTCCAGGACACGGTCCGCAGCGCCGTCTTCGGCTTCGACGGGGTACGGATCAGCGAGCTGGCGGAACGCACGCTGCGGCTGGCCCAGGTCGAGTGACCGTACGATGTGCCCCGGCGTACGCGCCTCCGGTGTCGATCAAGGGACCGGCGTGTGCTGCCGTGCGCCCCGCGGGCCCGGCTCCGTACCCGCGGCGGTGCCCGGCGCCACGACTACCCTTCCGGGCATGACCACCACTCAGCCCGTCCAGGACTACGCCTCCTACATCGCCTCCCTCCCCCGTGTCCTCGCCGGCGCCGCCGTTCTCTTCCGGGACGAGGCGGGGAGGGTGCTGCTCGTCGAGCCGAACTACCGGGAGGGGTGGGCGCTGCCCGGCGGGACGATCGAGTCGGACGACGGGGAGAGCCCCCGCGAGGCGGCGCGGCGGGAGACGGCCGAGGAGATCGGGCTGGACCGGGAGCTGGGACGGCTGCTGGCGGTGGACTGGGTGCGGGGGCCGGGACGGCCGCCGGTGGTGGCGTACCTGTACGACGGCGGCGTGCTCGGCGCGGACGACTTCGCGGCGATCCGGCTGCAGGAGTCGGAGCTGCTGTCCTGGCGGCTGGTACCGCGCGGGGAACTGGCCGAGTACCTCCACGGTTCCCTGGGGCGCCGGGTGTCGGCCGCGCTGGACGTCCTCGCCGACGGTTCGGGCACCGCGGAGCTGGAGGACGGGTACCCGGTGCGCTGAGCCCGTGCCCGGCGTTTTATCCGCTCGCCGCACCGGCGCCCCGCGGCCTACCCTCGGCCGCATGAGCAAGCCCCTCGTCGCCCTCCTCACCGGTGCCGGTGTCAGCACGGACTCCGGTATCCCGGACTACCGCGGCCCCAACGGACTGTGGCGCCGCGATCCCGAGGCCGAGAAGCTGGTGACGTACGCGTACTACATGGGTGACCCGGAGATCCGCCGCCGTTCCTGGCGGATGCGGCGGGAGAACTTCACGTCCGCCGTCGAGCCGAACGGCGCGCACCGCGCCGTGGTCGGGCTGGAGCGTTCCGGAGTGCCGGTGCGGGTGATCACGCAGAACGTGGACGGGCTGCACCAGCTCGCCGGCATGCCGGCCCGCAAGGTGCTCGAACTCCACGGCACCGTACGGAGCGTGGTGTGCACCAGGTGTCACGTGCGCGGCGCGATGGAGGACGCCCTCGCCCGGGTCGAGGCCGGTGAGGACGATCCGCCCTGTCTGGGGTGCGGCGGCGTCCTCAAGCCGGCGACGGTGATGTTCGGCGAGCACCTCGATCCCGTGGTACTGGGCGAGGCGGCGGCGATCAGCAAGGCGTGCACCGTCTTCGTCGCCGTGGGCACCAGTCTCCAGGTCCACCCCGCCGCCGGGCTCGCGGAGGTGGCCGCCGGCCACGGGGCCCGCCTGATCATCGTCAACGCGGAGCCGACCCCGTACGACGATCTCGCCGACGAGGTGATCCGCGAGCCGATCGGCACCTCGCTGCCCGGGCTGCTGCGCCGGATCGCCGCCTAGAACAGGGCGGCCGCGCGTTCGAAGTCCAGCAGGCGCTGTTTGCGCTCCAGGCCGCCGCCGTATCCGGTGAGGCCGCCGCTCGCGCCGATGACGCGGTGGCAGGGGACGATGATGCCGACCGGGTTGCGGCCGTTGGCGAGGCCGACCGCGCGGGAGGCCTTCGCATTGCCGAGAGCGTCGGCGAGTTGGCCGTAGGTGCGGGTCTCGCCGTACGGGATGCGGGTCAGCTGGTTCCAGACGCGGCGCTGGAACGGGGTGCCGTGCAGGCGCAGTTCGAGGGTGAACTCCTTCAACTCGCCCGTGAAGTACGCCGCGAGCTGCTCCCGCGCCTCGGCGAAGGGGGTGTCGTCGGGGGCGCCGAAGGTCTCCTCGGGTGGGCGGTGGCGCTGGTCGGTCATGTAGAGGCCGCACAGGACGCCGTCGTCGGCGACGAGCGTCAGCGGGCCGTAGGGGCTGTCGGTCACGGTGTACTGCTTCATCGGCTGGGGGTCCCTGTTTTCTCTACACCGGCAGGAAGTTGATGGGGTGGCTGTCCGTCGCCCACAGGTACTGGACCGCGTACGCCCGCCAGGGCCGCCAGGCCGCCGCGCGTGCGGTGAGGGCGGCCGGGGTGGAGGGCAGGCCCAGTTCGCGGGCGGCGCGGCGGATGCCGAGGTCGGTGGGGAGGAAGGCGTCGGGGTCGCCGAGGGCGCGCATGGCGATGACGTCGGCCGTCCAGGGGCCGAAGCCGGGGAGGGCGAGGAGTTTCGCGCGGGTCTCGGGCCAGTCGCTGTCGGCGCCCAGGTGGAGGTCGCCGTCGGCGAGCCGGCGTACGAGGGTGGTGAACGTGGTGCGGCGGGTGCGGGGCATGGCGAGGGTCTCGGGGTCGAGCCCGGCCAGCGCCCCGGGGGACGGGAAGAGGTGGGTGAGGCCGCCCTCGGGGTCGTCCACGGGGGTGCCGTGCGCGGTGACCAGGCGGGCCGCGTGGGTGCGGGCGGCGGCCGTGGAGACCTGCTGGCCGAGGACGGCCCGGACGGCGAACTCGTCCGCGTCGACCGTGCGCGGCACGCGGCGGCCGGGTGCCTTGTCGACGAGGGGCGCGAGGACCGGGTCCGCGCGCAACTGGTCGTCGACGGCGACCGGGTCGGCGTCGAGGTCGAGCAGGCGGCGGCAGCGGCTGATGGCGACGGTGAGGTCGCGGGGGTCGCCGAGGGTGAGGCGGCAGGCGATGTGGTCGGGGTGCGGGGTGAGCGCCACGATGCCGTGCCCGTACGGCAGGCGCAGCGTGCGCCGGTAGGCGCCGTCCCGCCACTCCTCCACGCCGGGTACGGCGGTGGCGGCGAGGTGGCCGAAGAGGTTGTCCGGGTTGAGCGGTGCCCGGAACGGCAGGCGCAACGACAGCACCCCGGGGGTGGCGCGGGAGGTGTTCTTCGGTGCGCGGGCGCGCAGTTCGCCCGGGGCGAGTGCGTAGACCTCGCGGACGGTGTCGTTGAAGGTGCGGACGGAGGAGAAGCCGGCCGCGAAGGCGATCTCCGCCATCGGCAGTGCCGTGGTCTCGATGAGCAGCCGCGCGGTCTGGGCGCGCTGGGCGCGGGCGAGCGCGAGGGGGCCCGCGCCCAGCTCGGCGAGCAACTGGCGTTCGACCTGCCGGGTGCTGTAGCCGAGCCGGGCGGCGAGACCGGTGACGCCTTCGCGGTCCACGACGCCGTCGGCGATCAGGCGCATGGCGCGGGCCACCGCGTCGGCCCGCTGGTTCCACTCCGGTGAGCCGGGGCTGGTGTCGGGCCGGCAGCGTTTGCAGGCCCGGAACCCGGCCTGCTGGCAGGCCGCCGCGCTCGGGTGGAAGACCATGTTCTCCGCCTTGGGCGGGACCACCGGGCAACTGGGCCGGCAGTAGATGCCGGTGGTGAGGACGGCGGTGAAGAACCAGCCGTCGAACCGCGCGTCCTTCGACCGCACGGCGCGCACGCAGCGCTCGGTGTCGGTGTGCATCCCCTTCTGCATGCCTCAAGGATCGGGCACGGCCGGCGCCCCGGTCTGGCGGGAATCCGACATCGACGTCATGTGTCCTGGGGCTGTCCGGATCGCCATGCCGACTCGCGGAGCAGCCGCAGCCCGTTCAGGCCGACCAGCACGGTGGAGCCCTCGTGTCCTGCGACGCCGAGCGGGAGCGGGAGGTGGCCGAGGAGGTCCCACAGGACGAGGCCGGTGATGGCCGTGCCCGCGATGACGAGGTTCTGCACCACCAGCCGGCGGGCGGTGCGGGAGAGCCGTACGACCGCGGGGACGGCGGCGAGTTCGTCGCGCACGACGACCGCGTCCGCCGTCTCCAGGGCCAGGTCGGAGCCCGCGCGGCCCATGGCGATGCCGGCGTGGGCGGCGGCGAGGGCGGGCGCGTCGTTGACGCCGTCGCCGACGAACAGCACCTTGCGGCCGGCCGTCTGGAGGTCCCGTACGGCGTTCACCTTGTCCTCGGGGAGGAGTCCGGCGCGGATGTCCGTGAGGCCGGTCGCGTCGGCGACGCGGGCGGCGGCGTGCTCGTTGTCGCCGGTGAGGAGGGTGGGGGCGGTGCCGGTGAGGGCCGTCAGGGCGGAGGTGGCGGCCGGGGCGCCGGGGCGGATCCGGTCGGTGAGGGCGAGGGTGCCGACGGGGGTGCCGTCGCGGGTGACGCGGACGACGGTCTCGCCGCGGGCCGCCTCCGCCGGGTCGGCGCGTCCGACGGTCACCACGGCCCCGTTCACGGTGGCGGTGATGCCGTGGCCGGGTGCGGCGGTGAAGTCCGTGGCGGGGGCGAGGGGCAGGCCCCGGGTGCGGGCGGCGGCGACCACGGCGCGGGCCAGCGGGTGCTCACTGGGGTGCTCGGCCGAGGCGGCCAGGGTGAGCAGGGCGTTCTCGTCCAGTCCGGAACCGGGCAGCGGGCGTACGGCGGTCACCTCGGGGGTGCCTTCGGTGAGGGTGCCGGTCTTGTCGAGGGCGGACGCGTCGATCTCACCGAGGCGTTCCATGGCGACCGCCGACTTGACGAGGACGCCGTGGCGGCCGGCGTTGGCGATGGCGGAGAGCAGGGGCGGCATGGTGGCGAGGACGATCGCGCACGGCGAGGCGACGATCATGAAGGTCATCGCCCTCAGCAGGGCGTCGGTGAGGTTCTCGCCGAAGGCGAGCGGAATGCCGAACACGGCGAGGGTGGCGACGACCACGCCGACCGCGTACCGCTGCTCGATCTTCTCGATGAAGAGCTGGGTCGGCGCCTTGGTGCGGGAGGCCTCCTCGACCAGGGTCACGATGCGGGCGATGACCGAGTCGGCGGGGTCGCGGCCGACCCGGACGCGCAGGGCGCCGGTGCCGTTGAGGGTGCCGGCGAAGACGTCGTCGCCGGGGCGCTTGACGACCGGCAGGGACTCGCCGGTGATGGTGGCCTGGTCGGCCTCGCTGACGCCGTCGAGGACGGTGCCGTCGGCACCGATGCGCTCCCCGGGGCGGACGAGCAGGACGTCGCCGACGGCGAGTTCGGCGGTGGGCACGGTCTCCTCGCCGTGCTCGGTCACCCGGGTCGCCGTCGTGGGCGCGAGGTCGAGCAGGCCGCGCACGGAGTCGGCGGTGCGGGCGGTGGCCAGGGCCTCCAGGGCGCCGGAGGTGGCGAAGATGACGATGAGCAGGGCGCCGTCGAGGACCTGTCCGATCGCGGCGGCGCCCAGCGCGGCGACGATCATCAGCAGATCGACGTCGAGGGTCTTGTCGCGCAGGGCGCGCAGCCCTTCGAGGGCCGGTTCCCAGCCGCCGCACACATAGGCGACGGCGTACAGGACCCCGCCGGCCCAGCCCGGCGCACCGCCGAGATCGGCGGCGAGCCCGGCCAGGAAGGCGACGAGTGAGGCGAGCGCCCACCGGGCTTCCGGGAGGGCGAGGACACGGGTGCGGCGGCGCGGCGCCGGGGCGCCGACGGACGACCGGGGTGCGGGAGCGAGAGTCACGGACACCCGGCCACCATACAGGAACACATGAAGACTCGTTCATGCGTTCATATGCGATGAGTAGGATGTCCGCATGGGTCATGGAGCCGTCATCCCGCAGGACGCCGCGGAGCGGGTGCGCCTGGACGCGGACAACGTCGCGAAGGTCGCCACCACGCTCCAGGCCCTGTCCACGCCCTCCCGGCTGCTCATCCTCGCCCGGCTGCGCGAGGGACCGCTCCCGGCCACGGAGCTGGCGGCGGAGGTGGGCATGGAGCAGTCGGCCTGCTCGCACCAACTGCGGCTGCTGCGCAACCTGGGCCTGGTGGTCGGCGAGCGCCGGGGCCGCTCCGTGGTGTACGCGCTGCACGACGACCATGTCGCCGGACTGCTCGACCAGGCCGTCTACCATGTGGAGCACCTGCGGCTGGGGATCAGCGACACCGCGGGGTGAGCAGCCCCCGCATGGTCTCGGCGGCGCGTACGGCGGCGTCCGCGCAGCAGTTGTTGAACAGCACGTGCAGTTCGTCCGTCCGCTCCGCCGCGCGCCGCAGCCGGGGCACCCAGGCGGCGAGTTCGGTCACGTCGTAGTCGTGGCGGAAGCGGTCCTCCTTGCTGCCCCTCCCCCAGTCCCTGCTGCGTCCGTGGAACCGTACGACGGCGAGGGCGGGGCGGCTGACGGGTGCGACGGGCGGCAGGGAGCCGGGGAGTCCCTGGGCCATGTCCACGCCGACGGCCGTCGCGCCCAGCCCGGACAGCAGCGCGAGGGTGTCCTCGGCCCGGTCCGCCTCCCACCATCCCGGGTGCCGGAACTCGACGGCGAGCGGCCAGCCGGCCGTGCGCTCCGCGCACTCCTCCAGTGTCCGCTCGGCCCGGGTTCCGGGCGCGAACCGGGGCGGGAACTGGAACAGTACGGCGCCCAGCCGCCCGGCCTCGCGCAGCGGCCCGACCGCCTCCGCGAACCTCCTCCACACCTCGTCGAGGAGGGCGCCGTCCACCGGCCGGTCCCGCAGGTCGGCGGGGAGCGCCCGCGGCCGGGTGGGGTGGCCGGTCAGCAGCGAGAACGCCTTGACGTCGAAGCGGAACCCGTCCGGTGTGCGCTCCACCCACAGTTCGCTGTTGCGGCGGCTGGGCAGCGCGTAGTAGGCGGAGTCCACCTCGACGACGGGCAGCCTGGAGGCGTAGTGCCGCAGCCGTCCCTCCGCGTCCCGCCGCCCGCTCGGATACCAGCCGCTCGTCACGAGCATGCGGTCCGTCCACGAACAGGCCCCGACCAGGATGTCACCCATGGGAGCCCGGGTACCCGGGCTCCCGCGCATCTGTCCTCCTACTCGGTCGCCGTGGGCCGGCGCGAGGCCGCCGTCGCCCCGGCCACGTCGGTGAGCGGGCGCAGCCGGTAGGTGTAGGTGTGGTCCCGGTCGGCGAAGAGCTTGAACTCGTCGTGGGTGTGCGCGCCCCAGCTGTTGTCGCCGCCGACGCCCATCTGACGGTGGTTGACCCGCAGCACGACCGCGTCCCGCGGGGTGAGCTGGTAGTCGTGCCGGACGCCGGCCGACAGGTCCTCCGGGGTGAAGTGCGAGGCGTTGATCTCCAGGAGGGGTTCGCCCGACACCAGCAGGCCGCGCCCGCTGCCGTCGGTCAGGGCGGCCCAGCGGACGTCGGTCTTGTTGCCGTTCTCCTGCGGGCGGATGTAGGGGGTCCACTGGTCGGCCACGGTCGACGTGTAAAGGCCCACGTCGGTACCGGTGTTGCGGTCCCAGTGGTTCTCCTCGGGGCCGCGTCCGTAGTAGTGCAGGCGGTCCAGGCGGCGCGGCAGGAACAGCAGCGTGCCGACCTCCGGGATGTACGGCAGGTCCGGCGCGCCCGGGTGGAGGGTGTTGTCGACCTTGATCTCGCCGTTGCCGAACACCGTGCAGGTGGTGGTGTACGTCGACTCGGTGGTGGTGGGCAGGGTGCCGCTGACCTTGATCTCGACGGCCCGGTCGGCCAGGGTGCGTACGGTGACGCCGGTGACCTTCCGGCGGGCGCCGGCGTCGCGCCAGGTCTGGTTGCGGGTGTGCTGGCCGTTGCCGTGGTCGTTGTCGGTGGGCGCCCGCCAGAAGTTGGGCACCGGTCCGGAGGTGATCAGACGGGTGCCCTTCGCCTCGTAGGAGGTGAGGGTGCCGGTGTTCTTGTCGACGGTGACCGAGAAGTCCCTGCCGGTGACCCTGATGTCGTCGTCGCGGTTCTCGTGGCGCAGGACCGGGACGCGCGACAGCGGTACGGGGGTCACGGCCGGGCCTCCGGCGTCGAGCGGGAGCTGCTGCCGGGCCACCTCGAAGCCGGCCTTCGCCCACTTCGTGGGCTCCCTGGTGGTGAAGGAGAGCTGGAGGAAGTACTCCGTCCCCGGGGCCGGGTCCTTCGGCAGGTGTACGGGCAGGGTGATGTCCTTGCCGGACTGCGGCGGCACGTCGAGCTGGTCCCGGGTCAGCCTTCCGCGCCGTACGGCCTCGCCGTCGGCGACGAGTTCCCAACGGCCGTCGAACTCGAGGAGGTTGGTGAACAGGTACTCGTTGGTGAGGGTGACGGCACCGGGGTCGCCGCCGTCGGAGGCGCGGGCGGCGTTGATCGCCTGGTAGACGCGTTTGACCTCGGCGGCCTTGCCGGTGTGGCCGCGGTCGGCGGTGACGATGCCGTCGGCGACGAAAGCGCCGTCGTTGGGGTTGTCGCCCCAGTCACCGCCGTAGGCGAGGAACCGCTTCTCCTCGGGCCGCTTCTTCTCCACCCCGACGGTGGCGGCGTCGAACCAGAACCGTACGCCGTCGTCACCGGGTCCCCGGTCGTCCGAGGTCAGTTCGGCGGCGGTGAGGGCGCGGGCGTAGACGCGGGCGCGGCGGACGGTGCCGCTGAACTCGCGGGTCTGGTTGTCGGCGTCGGAGGCGAGCGCGAGCGGCGCGGTGTTGCTCTCGGGGCGCCGGTCGGTGGTGCGGGTGGCCTTCACCGCGCCGTCGACGTGCAGGGTCAGCGTGCCGGCGTCCGCGTCGAAGACGCCCGCGACATGGTGTTCGCGGCCGGTCCAGTCGTCGGGCACGGTCCAGTTGACGGCGATCCACTGCCCGCCGCCGTAGAGGAAGAACTCCAGGGTACGGCCGCTCTGTTTGAGCGCGTACTGGGTGTCGCCCTTGGCGATGATCGGCTGGTGATAGCCCGTCACCCCGGGGGTGATCCAGGCCTCCAGGGTCAGTGAACCCGTGAGGTCGAGGCTGTCGTCGCGTTCGAAGACCGTGATGCCGGACAGGCCCTTGTCGCGGTCGAGTGTGCCGCGGGTGGCGAGGATCTCGCCGCGCAGGCCGGCCGGTCCTGACTCGGTGAGCAGGGTGCGGACGGGGACGGGCGTGGAGAGGGACTGGTCGACGAAGTCCCAGATCCAGCCGCCCTGGAGGACGTCGTGGCGGCGGACGACGTCCCAGTACTTCTTGAAGTTGCCGGTGGAGTTCCCCATCGCGTGGGCGTACTCGATCATGACGTACGGCCGGGTGTCGACGGTGTCCGCGGCGCGCTCCTCGATGCGGGACGGGCTCTCGTACATCCGGGAGCGGATGTCGCTGATGCCCGGCCGGTCGTCGCCCTCGTACTGGATGACACGGGTGGGGTCGTAGGAGCGGATCCAGTCGTGCATGGCGGTGAAGGTGGAGCCGCCGCCGGCCTCGTTGCCCAGCGACCAGATCACCACCGAGGGGTGGTTCTTGTCGCGGTGCACCATGTTCTGGGCGCGGGCGACGCAGGCCGCCGTCCACTCCGGGTGGTCGCCCGGGTACTCGTCACGGATGCCGTGGGTCTCCAGGTTGGTCTCGTCGACGAGGTAGAGGCCGTACTCGTCGGCGAGTTCGTACCACAGCGGGTTGTTCGGGTAGTGCGAGGTGCGGACGGAGTTGATGTTCATCCGCTTGATGATCCCGATGTCCTCGACCAGGTTCTCGCGGGTGAGGGCGGTGCCGTGGGAGGGGTGCATCTCGTGGCGGTTGGTGCCGCGGAAGGAGACGGGTCTGCCGTTGATCCGCATCAGCCCGTCCTTGAGGGCGAATTCGCGGAAGCCGACGCGGTGGGACAGGGTTTCGATCACCTGACCCGCCGGGTCGCGGAGTCTGAGGACGGCCGTGTAGAGGTCCGGGTGCTCGGCCGACCACAGCCGGGGCCGGGTCACGGCCTTCGAGGCCCGTACGGTGACGTCCTCGCCGGCGCCGACCGTGCCGAGGTCGGCGGTCTGCTCGAGCGGACGGGACCAGACGGCGTGACCGCGGGCGTCGTACAGCTGGGTCTCGACGGTGTACCGGCCCGACTCGCCGCCGCCGTACGCCCGAACGCTCGCGGTGACCGCCAACTCGCCCTGTGTGTAGGTGTCGTCGAGCGGGGTGTCCAGCTTGAAGTCGCGCAGGTGCACGGCCGGGGTGGAGTAGAGGTAGACCGAGCGGAAGATGCCGCTCAGCCGGATCATGTCCTGGTCCTCCAGCCAGTCGCCGTCGGCGTAGCGGTACACCTCCACGGCGATCTGGTTGGTGCCGGACTTCAGGTGGTCGGTGATGTCGTACTCGGAGGGCGTGTAGGAGTCCTCGTCGTAGCCGACGAGTTCGCCGTTGATCCACACGTAGTGGGCGGACTTGACGCCCTCGAAGTGGAGGAAGGTGCGGCGGCCTCTCCAGTCGCGCGGGACGGTGAAGGTGCGGCGGTACTGGCCGACCGGGTTGTAGCGGGTCGGGGCGGCGGGCGGCTGCGGGTCCTCGCCGCGGCCGTTGGGGCCCCAGTACGGGTAGGTGATGTTCAGGTAGATCGGGAAGTCGTGGCCGTGCAGTTGCCACACGGACGGGACCGGGATGGTGTCCCAGCCGGTGTCGTCGGTGTCGGTGCGGTGGAAGTCGGCGTCCCGGTCCTCGGGGCGGTCGGCGTAGGCGAACTTCCAAGTGCCGTCGAGGCTCAGCCGGTAGGGCGAGCGGGTGCGGTCGGCGGTAAGGGCCTGGCGCACGTCCGCGTACGGCATGAGCGTGGTGTGCGGCGGCTGGGTGCCGAGCCGGAAGACGCCGAAGTCGTTCCACTCCGGGGGCGTGTCGGCCGCCGCCCGCCGGCCGGCCGCGTGCGCGGCGCCGGGCGGCGCGGACAGGGCGAGGGCGCCGAGCACGGCGGCGCCGGACTCCAGGAGCCGGCGGCGGCTGACGACCGTCCGTCCGGGGCGGGGGGATCGGTCGGCGGGAGACGTGTGCGGGTGCGGGTGCGGCATGACCGTGGCCTTCCTCGGTACGACAGAGCACTGCACGGACTGAGGGCACGTCGGACTCTCCCTGCAACGCGCCACCGGGCGGGGGACGTTACGGCAGGGGGACATCACAACTGTTGGTGACGGAGCAACTACTGAGCCAGCCACACCCTAGAACTCGAACACAACCGAAGCAATGATCCCGTCGGGGTTTGTGCGGTCCTGGTGGTTCGACGGGTCGCGTCACACCTCCTACCCGGCCGTTCCGTGACCACCGCGTGCACCCGCAGACCGTGCCGCCCGGCCGGTTCGAGCGAGCGCAGCAGCCGTCGCCGCGTCTCGCGCACCCGCGTGCCGCGCACCGGCTGCGATCGTCCGCCGGGGAAGGTCGCACACGGAAAGGACAGACCCCGGACGCTCGCGCGCTCTGCGCGAAAGCACCCAGGGTCTGTCACCACCTACGCCCGGGCAGGCTGTCGGTGACAGCCCTCCAGGACGGGGGGGACGGGGTCAGCCGCGTCGCCAGGTCTGGTTGGCGGTGCCGGTGCAGGGCCACAGCTTGACCGGCGTGCCGTCGGCCTCCTCGCCCCACCACACGTCGGCGCACTTGTCGCCGGCCTTGAGCGACACCAGGTCCTCGGTAGCGTTGATCTTGAACTTCTGCCCGCTCGACCCGTCGCACCGCTGCAGCCGGATGGCCGTGCCCTTCTCCACCGAACCGCCGTCCAGCCCCATGCACAGGTCCTCGCCGATGCGCAGGGTGCGGTCGTCGTCGTGGAAGGACCAGATCTGGGCGCCCTCCGGGGCTCCGCAGGGCTGGATGACCAGTTCCGCCCCGACTCCCCGGGAACTCGCGGTGAGGCACTTGCCGGTGCCGGCGCCGACGATCCGGGCGGAGGCGACGGTGACCGTCCTGTCCGCCTTGCTCTCGGTCCGCTGGACCGACTCCTTCGCCGTACCCTCCTCCTTCTGCCTCTGCGAGGCGGCCTGCGGACTTGCGTCGGCGACGGAGTCGGGGTGGGAGTCGGAGCCGTCCGGGGACGCCTTGCCGTCGTCCTTCGCCTCCGTCTTCCTGCTGTCCTCCGTCTTCTTGCCGTCCTTCTCGTCGTCGCCTTCCCCGCCCTTCGACGAACCCGCCGGAGCGTCGTCCTTCGAGGGCTCCGCGGCATAGACGCCCGGCGGCTGCTGTGCCTCCTGTCCGTCGAACAGCGCCCGGGAGTCGGCGGCCGCGGTGGCGTGGTCCCCGGGCCGATCATCCCGGTCGTCGCCGATCATGATCAGCAGAGGTACGGCGAGCAGGATCACCCCGGCTATCCCGGCGGCGGCCAGCAGGGGGGCCTTCGGCCGCCCCAGCGCACCGTCGCCGTCACCGTCGCCGCTCCCCCTTCCGGCCCCTCCGGACCGGCGGGCGCCGCCGAGTGCGGCAGCCAGTCCGGACAAGGGGGCTGCGGTGCCGCCCGGTGACGCGGTGCGGGCCGGTGTGGCGGCGCCCGCCGCCGTCTCCGGCCGTTCCCCGCGGTCCGTGCCCGGTTCCGCGGCCTCTCCCCGTGCCTCCGGCTCGTTCGCGGCCGGGGCCGTCCCGGACTCGGCCTCGGCCTCGGCAGTGGCCGTGGGGAGGGTTTCCGTCTCACCCCGGCCGGTCTCGCCGGTCCTTGCGGTGCCTTCGGCGGCGGTGGCGGCGGCGGTGGCGCTCGTGGTGGCCGTGCCACGGCGCGGGGCGGGCCTCAGCACGGCCTGCTCCACGTCGTCGCCCATCGAGGACAGCACCACCGCGCGGCGCACCGGTGGTCCGTCATCGGTGCCGGGCGGGCGGGCGGACTCGCCGCCGCCCGGTCTGTTCTGGCGTGACATTGCTCGTTCTCCTTCGGTCTCACGGTTGTCTGCCGCACGGCGGCCGCACGCTCGCGGTGCCCCGCGGCCGGGGCACGGTGCCGGGTTCGGAACACCACCGGCCGCCACCGGGCGTAGACGGCTGCTGCACGAAGAGCGTTCCGCCGGGGAGGTGATGAGTACGACGCCGTCCGGGACGATCCCCCTTCAGCTCCCGGGCATCGACGATCCGTCCGGCCGGGCAGGGCCGGTCCGTTCACTCGTGCCCGGCCTCGGAGAGCACCGGCCGCACCCGGTACGTGGCAGCGTCAGCTGTCGTCCGGTGGGGTGCCGGGCACCACGACGTGGACGGGCGGGGGCCGGAGAGGCCGGAAGGCATGGCTCCGGGCGCAGGGGAACGGATCGGCCCCGTGCCGTCCCCCGTCCTCGCGGGACACCACACCCTGCACGAAGTGCCGCCCCCCTCTCGTCCAGGACGGCGGAATCGGATCGGTTTACGGCCACTGCGGCACTGTAGCGAGGGCGGGTGGCCGGCAGACCGTCCGAGATGTCACGCCGCCGGCCCCTGCGCGTACCCTCCTGGTCACCTTTTCCCCGTCCCGCAGCGCACGGCCGCTCCGCCGCGGCTGGTTCTCCGCGGGCTCGCCGTGGTTCCCGTCAGCCGAGTCGCCGGACGAAGGCCTCGTACGCCCGGTCGTCGAAGAGGACGAACCTCACCTCCTCGACGGCGGTCGGCGCATTCCGCACCGTCTCCACCGCGATGCGGGCCGCGTCGTCCATCGGCCACCGGTAGACGCCCGTGGAGATCGCCGGGAACGCGACCGTCCGGGCGCCCAGTTCGTCGGCCACGCGGAGCGACTCCCGGTAGCAGGAGGCGAGCGGCGCGGAATCGCTGCCCGGTCCCTGATGCACCGGGCCGACGGTGTGGATCACCCAGCGTGCGTCGAGGCGGCCGGCGGTGGTGGCGACCGCCTGGCCGGTGGGCAGGCCCTTGCCGTACCGCGAGGCGCGCAGGGCGCGGCACTCCGCCAGGATCTCCGGACCGCCCCGGCGGTGGATGGCGCCGTCGACGCCCCCGCCGCCCAGCAGGGAGGAGTTGGCCGCGTTGACGATCGCGTCGGCGCTCTGATCGGTGATGTCGCCCTGGACGAGCGTGAGGGTGGGGGTCATGGTTGTCGCAGCCTCCTCCACACGGCCTTCGCCGCGTTGTGTCCCGACATGCCGTGCACACCGGGGCCGGGTGGGGTGGCCGACGAGCAGATGAAGACGGCCGGGTGCGGGGTCGCGTAGGGGAACAGGGAGAGTTTGGGGCGCAGCAGGAGCTGGAGTCCGGAGACCGCGCCGGTGGCGATGTCGCCGCCGACGTAGTTGGCGTTGCGGGCGGCGAGTTCGGGCGGTCCCGCGGTGGCGCGGGCCAGGACGCGGTCGCGGAAGCCGGGGGCGTAGCGCTCCAGTTGGCGTTCGATGGCGTCGGTGAGGTCGCCGGTCCAGCCGTTGGGCACATGTCCGTAGGCCCAGAAGACGTGCTTGCCGGCCGGGGCGCGGGTGGGGTCGGCGACGCCGGGCTGCACGGTGATGAGGAACGGCGCGTCGGGGGCGCGGCCCTCGCGGGAGGCGGCGCGCAGGGCGGCGCCGATCTCGTCGCTGTCCGCGCCGATCTGCACGGTGCCGGCGGTGCGGGCCTGCGGCGCGGTCCACGGCACGGGGCCGTCCAGCGCGTAGTCGATCTTGAAGACGCCGGGGCCGTAACGGTAGTTCGCGTAGTGGCTGCCGAAGCCGGCGATGCGGGCCAGGGCGGTGGGCGAGGTGTCGAAGACGTACGCCCGGGCCGGCGGCAGGTCGTCGAGGCGCTTGACCTCGTAGTCGGTGTGGACGCTGCCGCCGAGGTCCTTCAGGTACGCGGCGAGGGCGTCGGAGATGGCCTGGGAGCCGCCGCGGGCGACCGGCCAGCCGCGGGCGTGCGCGGCGAGGGCGAAGACCAGGCCGACGGCACCGGTGGCGAAGCCGCCGAGGGGGGCCATGACATGGGCGACAAGACCGGCGAACAGGGTGCGGGCCCGCTCGTCGCGGAAGCGGCGCGTGAGCCACGTCGACGGGGGCAGGCCGAGCAGACCGAAACGGGCGAGGGTGACCGGGTCGCGGGGCAGCGCGGTCATCGGCAGGGACATGAAGTCGCGGGCCAGGGTGTCCCACTTGGGCAGGAAGGGCTCGACGAGCCGGCGGTACGCGCCGGCGTCACGCGGACCGAAGGAGGCGGCCGTCTCCCCGACCGACCGGGACAGCACGGCCGCCGTGCCGTCGGGGAAGGGGTGCGCCATGGGGAGTTCCGGGTGCAGCCATTCCAGTCCGTAGCGCTCCAGGGGCAGCGCGCGGAACGCGGGTGAGTTGACGGCGAGGGGGTGGGCGGCGGAGCAGGGGTCGTGGCGGAAGCCGGGGAGGGTGAGTTCCTCGGTGCGGGCGCCGCCGCCCACGGTGCCCATCGCCTCGAACAGGGCCACCGAGAAGCCGCGCCGGGCCAGCTCCACGGCAGCGGTCAGCCCGTTCGGCCCCGCACCCACCACGACCGCATCGAGCATCGACGGCACCTTCGGACTCCTTCGTCAGCCGACGGCCACTGGGGGATCAGGATATGCCGGGCCGCCGGCGTCCTCCCGGGGCCTCCGGAGAGGGGCGCGGCATCAGGCTCCGTCCGTCAGCAGTTCCACCACCCGGCGGGCCGTGGCCTCGTCCCGGGCCGCGGTGAAGGGCAGGGTGTTGCCGCCCCTGATGCCGAAGGGCTCACCCGCGCGCGTGAGGTGGGTGCCGCCCGCCTCCTCCACGAGGAGCAGACCGGCCGCGTGGTCCCAGGCTGCTTCCCAGGAGAACGCGGTGGCGTCCAATTCGCCGCGGGCGATGGCCAGGTACTCCAGACCGGCCGAGCCGCAGGCCCGGGGTGCCACCCCGTCCGTCCACAGGCCGAGCAGGGCGCGCTTCTGTTCGTCCGTGGTGTAGTCCGGGTGGGAGGTGGCCACGCGCAGGTCGCGGCCGGGTTCCGGGGAGCCCGCACGCAGCGGCTCGCCGTCGAGGTGCGCGCCCCGTCCCCGTACGGCCGTGGCGAACTGCTCGCGGGCGGGGGCGTAGGTCCAGGAGGCGTGGACGACTCCGCGCCACGCGAGGGCGACCAGGGTGCAGAAGCCGGTTTCGCCGCGTACGAACTGGCGGGTGCCGTCGACGGGGTCGACGATCCACACAGGCGTGTCGCCCTGTATCGCCTCGTACGACGCCGGGTCGGCGTGCACCGCCTCCTCGCCGACCACGACGGAGCCGGGCAGCAGGGCGGGGAGGGCGTCCGTGAGATACAGCTCGGCGTTGCGGTCGGCGTCCGTCACCAGGTCGTGCGGGCCGGTCTTGAGGTCCACCTCGTGCTCGGCGAGCCGCCGCCAGCGCGGCACGATCTCCTGCGCCGCGGCCTTGCGGACCAGTTCCTCCACGTCGGAGGTGTGCCGGGTGAGAAACTCGTCGATGGTTTCGTGGGTCTCGATCATGCCTCCATGAGAGCACGCGCCACTGACAATCCCCGCCCGCCCGGTGCACAGCGGGTGGAATCGGGATGAAAATGGGGTGCCCGCCCACGGTGTCATGGGCTCAGCGGCCCACCGCGTAGCCCTGCATGCCGCGCGGGTTGGCCGCCGCGGAGAGGACGCCGGTGGCCGGGTCCCGGGCGACCGCGCAGAGCCGGCCCTCCGACCAGGCGTCACCGACGGTCACCTCGTGGCCGCGGCGGCGGAGCGCCTCCACCACCGCCGGGTCCGTGCGGGACTCGACGGTGACGCTGCCGGGGCGCATGCCGCGCGGGAAGAAGGAGCCGGGGAAGCTGTCGTTGTGCCAGTTGGGGGCGTCGATGGCGCCCTGGAGGTCGAGTCCGCCGCGCACCCGCTCGCGCAGGGCGACGGCGAGGAAGAAGTGGAGCTGCCACTGGTCCTGCTGGTCCCCGCCGGGCGTGCCGAACGCCATGACGGGCACCCCGTCGCGCAGGGCCATGGACGGGGTGAGGGTGGTGCGGGGGCGGCGGCCGGGGGTGAGCGTGCCCGGCAGCCCCTCCTCCAGCCAGGTCATCTGCAGCCGGGTGCCGAGCGGGAAGCCCAGTTCGGGCACGACGGGGTTGGACTGGAGCCAGCCGCCGCTGGGGGTGGCCGCGATCATGTTGCCCCAGCGGTCGACGACGTCCAGGTGGCAGGTGTCGCCGCGGGTGCCGCCGTCGGCAAGGACGTCGGGTTCGCCGGGCACGGGGGAGGTCGGGCTCTTGGCGACGGTGGGCTCCCCGACGCCCATCGGGCCGAAGCCGGGCTCCTCGGTGACCACCACGCGCGCGTGGGCACTCAGCCGCGGAGTGCGCCCGCCGGGGCTGCCGGGCCGCAGCTCGTGGGAGGCGCGGGGGCCGACCCCGGTCCGCCGCTCGGCGTTGTACCCGTCCGACAGCAGGTCGTCGAGCGGCACCTCGGCCGCGTCCCCGTACCAGGCCTCGCGGTCGGCCATGGCGAGCTTGCAGCCCTCGATCAGCAGGTGCACGTACTCGGCGGAGCCGTAGCGGGGCAGTTCCGGCGGGAGCAGGGCGAGTTGCTGGAGCAGGACCGGGCCCTGGCTCCAGGGGCCGGCCTTGCACACGGTCCAGCCGTTCCAGTCGTACGTCACCGGGGTCTCGTAGGTCGCGGACCAGCCGGCGAGGTCGGCGGCGGTCAGGGTGCCGGTGTGGCGTTCGCCGCTGGTGTCCATGGTGGGCCGCCCGGACTGCCGGACCAGGGCCTCGGCGATGAACCCGGTCCGCCACACCTCCCGCGCGGCGTCGATCTGCGCCTCCCGGCCGCCCGCCCCGGCGGCCTCGGCGAGCAGCCGCTTCCAGGTGGCGGCGAGGGCGGGGTTACGGAACGGCTCACCGGGGCGCGGGGACCGGCCGCCGGGCAGGTACACCTCGGCCGAGGAGGTCCACTCCGTCTCGAACAGCTCGCGTACGGTCTCGACGGTCCGTCCGACCCGCTCCACGGGTGGGTGCCCGTCCTCGGCGTACCCGATGGCGTACTTCAGGACGTCGGCGAGGGTCTTGGTGCCGTGGTCGCGCAGCAGGAGCATCCAGGCGTCGAAGGCGCCGGGCACGGCCGCGGCGAGCGGTCCGGTGCCGGGGACGAGGTCCAGGCCGAGCCCTCGGTAGTGGGCGACGGTCGCCCCGGCCGGGGCGACGCCCTGCCCGCACAGCACCCGTACCTCACCGCCGGCCGGGGCGAGCAGGATCGGCACCTCGCCGGCGGGTCCGTTGAGGTGCGGTTCGACGACGTGCAGGACGAAGGCTCCGGCCACGGCGGCGTCATAGGCGTTGCCGCCGTCCTCCAGCACGGCCATCGCCGACTGCGAAGCCAGCCAGTGGGTGGAGGACACCATGCCGAAGGTGCCCTGGAGGGTGGGGCGGGTGGTGAACTGCATCTCTCACCTCGGTGTCTGCGTGCGCCGGCCGGCCTGCCCCACATCAAACGTCCCGGGGGGAGATCTTGGAAAGAGAAGGCGCGAGGTCAACTCCTCGTTCTCGCCCGCACGTGGCAGGGACCAGTCGGCGTCAGAAGTATTGACAACGATGTCAGACGCGTGATCTAGTCCGCTTCCGTCCAGCCGGATGCCGCTGATCGCACTGCGAGGGGAGGCTCACATCGATGACCTGCGCACGAACCGACCGGCCCAGGCCGGGGTGCGTGTCCCCCGCCCCCGCCCGAGCACCGCACGTGTGACCGGTCGAAGGCGCCCGCTCCGTCCGTCGCTCGGAGATCACCTCTCATGTCGCGCAGCACATGACGGGTGAGGAACAGGAGACCCTTTCCATGCACAGACCCCTCCGCCGATGGCGTCACCGCGCATCGACGGTCCTCGCCGCACTGCTCGTCGCCGGCGGCGCCCTGGGACCGGTGCCGGCCGTCGCCCAGACCACCGCGGCCGATCCTCAACCCACTTCCCTGGTCAACCCGTTCATCGGCACACAGAACTTCGGCAACACCTTTCCCGGCGCGAGTGCCCCCTTCGGCATGGTCCAGGTCAGCCCGGACACCGGCGGCCAGGGAGGCTATGACTACCAGCAGGACAGGATCCACGGGTTCAGCCAGACCCACCTCTCCGGCGTCGGCTGCTCCGTGATGGGTGAGCTGCCGCTCATGCCGACGACCGGAGCGGTCGACACCGTCGACCCGGACGCCTACCGCTCGACCTTTTCCCACGACGACGAGGACGCCGAACCCGGCTACTACCGCGTCGGGTTGAAGACGTACGGCATCGACGCCGAACTGACTGCCACACCCCGCACGGGATGGCAGCGCTACACCTTCCCCTCGACCGACCGCGCCAACGTCCTCTTCAACACGGGCAAGGCCAACCAGCGGGTGTACAGCTCGGAGGTGCATGTCGTCGGCGACCGGACGGTCGAGGGCCGGGTCGAGGCGGGCAACTTCTGCGCGGGCAAGGACCGGCACACCGTCTACTTCACGGCGGCCTTCGACAGGCCGTTCGCCTCGCACGGCACCTGGCGGGGCACCACCCCCGCCCCCGGTGAGCGGGACGCGGCCGGCGAGGGCGGCAACGGCGCCTGGGTGACCTTCGACGCCGGAACCGACCGTGACGTCGTCGTCAAGGTGGGCCTTTCCTACACGGGCATCGAGGGCGCCCGGAAGAACCTGAAGGCGGAGACGGACGACTCGTACGACTTCGACGCCACCCGCGCGGCGCTGCACGCCACCTGGGAGCGGCAGTTGGCCGCCGTCAGGATCGGCGGTGGGCCGGCCGAGCGGCAACGTGCTTTCTACACGGCCCTCTACCACGCGCAACTGCACCCGAACCTGGCCGGTGACGTCGACGGCCGGTACGCCGGCTTCGACGGGAAGACCCATACCGCGTCCGGGTTCACGCCCTACCAGAACCTGTCGCTGTGGGACACCCACCGGCCGCAGAACCAACTGCTCCAGATGCTGGAGCCGAAGGTCGCCCGCGATGTCGCGCTGTCGGTCGTCGCGATCGGACGGGACGGCGGCTGGCTGCCGCGCTGGTCGCTCGCCAACAGCGAGACCAACATCATGACCGGTGACCCGGTGACCCCCTTCCTCGTCGAGGCGTGGTCCAAGGGCCTGCTCGCGGGCCACGAGGAGGAGGCGTACGCGCTCCTGCGGAAGAACGCCCTCGCCACGCCGCCGGACGACTCCCCCTACAACGGCCGTGCGGGAATCACCGATTACCTGGAGCGCGGCTACATACCCAGCGGGCTGGAACCGGGGAAGGACTGTCCGGACAAGGGCGGTGACAACGACTGCCGTCATCCCGCCTCGGCGACCCTGGAGTACGCGGCGGCGGACGCGTCGCTGGCGCTGATGGCCAAGGGGCTGGGGCACACCGCGGACGCCCGCGTGTTCGCGGCACGCGGTCAGTGGTACCGGAACCTGTGGGACTCCTCCATCGGGCAGTTCCGGCCGCGTACGACCGACGGCACCTGGCTGACGCCGTACGACCCCGTGGAGGCGGGCCACCAGTTCCATGAGGGCGGCGCCTACCAGTACCAGTGGCTGGTGCCCCAGGACCCGGCCGGGCTGGTGTCCCTGATGGGCGGCAGGCGGGAGACCGAGAAGCGGCTCGACGCCTTCTTCGCGTACGACAAGCTCCTCGCGGATCCCGCCGAAGCCGCTCGCGAGGACTGGATCTCGGCACCGTACGACTACTACGGGAAGCCGACCTACAACCCGAACAACGAGCCCGATCTGCACTCCCCGTACATGTACTTGTGGGCCGGGGCGCCCGCCAAGACCGCCACCGTGGTGCGCGCCGCGATGACGCTCTTCACGGACGGGCCCGACGGCATGACCGGCAATGACGATCTGGGCACCATGTCGGCCTGGTACGTCTTCTCGTCCCTCGGCCTGTACCCGACGACGAACGGTGGTGACTTCCTCGCCGTCTCCAGCCCGCAGTTCCCGTCGGCGGTCATCCGCATCGGCGCCTACGGGAAGCAGCAGGGCGGCACCCTGACCGTGAGGGCTCCGGGTACGAGCGACACCGAACGCTACGTGAAGCGGGCGGAGTTCGACGGGAGGAACCTGCGCAGGACCTGGCTGGACTGGGACGCGGTCGCCAAGGGCGGAACCCTCGCCTTCGAGATGAGCGGCAAGCCGTCGGCGTGGGGTACGGGCAAGGCGGCGGAGCCGCCGTCCGTGAACCGCGCGGCGGCCGACTCCCGCCGGCACCTCGACGCGTCGCTCCGCACCGGCTCCGACGTCCTGCCGACGGCCGACAGCGCGCAGAGCGTCCGGCTGAACCTGGACGTGCTGGGCCAGTCCCCCGGCACGCTGCGGGTCGACGTGGACGCGAAGGCCCCCGGCGGCTGGACCGTGAGGACCTCCAAGCCCTTCTCGCTCACGTCCCACCGGCTTCCGGTCCAGCGGACCGCGGCGGTGGACGTGACCGTGCCGGCCGGAACCGCACCGGGTACGTACACCGTGCGGATCACGGCGGACGCGAAGGGCGTGAAGGGTGTGGAACGGACCGCCACCATCGAGGTGCGCGCCGCGGCCCGCTGCGCGGCGGACGCCGACGGACAGTGTGCCGTGGACCTCGGCAAGGAGCTGAACCACGACGGAACCGCGACCGTCGCGGCGTCCGGCGAGGGCGACTTCGACGGAGGGGGATGGAGCTACGACGGTGATCTGCTGCCCGCGGCGGGTCCGGTCGCCTGGGACGGCGTGACCTACGACGCCCCCGATCCCTCCGGAACGGCCGCGAACTTCGTCGAGGCCCGCGGTCAGGCCATGCTGCTCCCGGCCGGGTCGTACGGCGCGCTGCGTCTGGTCGCCGCGGCCCACCACGGCCCGGTGACGACCGTGCTCACCGTCCGCTACACCGACGGGACCACCGCCGAACTGCCGGTCACCGTGGGCGACTGGGCGGGATCGGCACCGCAGGGCGGCTCCGTGACACTGGAGATGCCGCACCGGATCAAGCGCGGGCAGGGCGTGGACGGCCCGCCGGTGCGGCTGTTCGGTTCCTCCGCGGGCCTCGACGCGTCGAAGACCGTGCGTTCCGTCGGCCTGCCGGACGATTCCCGGGTGCAGATCTACGCGATGACCCTCGGGTAGGACTCCGTACGTTCGTCGGCCCTCGCCTCCCGGTCGGGAGGCCGCTCGGTGGGCAGCGTGACCGTGGCGGTCACGTTGCCCACCTTCTTGAGGGCGTCCCACGGGTTCGCGGCTCCGGGACCGCGCGGGTGGGGCGGGGATGGTTCTCATGCCGGCTGCCCTCGATGGCTCAGGTGGCTGATCCCCCTGCCCCGCCAGGGTCCTGCGGTCGCCGTGCGTCCCGCTGTGGGACCTCTCCTCCGCACGCCGGCGACGTCGCCCGTCCGTCGGGACCTGCCCGGGCGGCGGGTCACCGGTCGGCGCCGACGTCCTCACGGCCAGGTGTGGTCGCGGTGCCCTCGCCGGCGCGGCGGCGGGCGTCCTCGTCGGTGCGGGCGTCGTAGCTGACGAGCTTCGGCAGCGCGGCGGCGAGCAGGCCCACCGCCGCGACGCACGCGAGTCCGCCCGTCCAGATCGCCGGGCGGGCGCCGGTCCAGCCGGCCATCGCCCCGGCGCGGACCTGGCCGAGCTGGGGACCGACGCTGTAGGAGAGGACCTCGATGCCGGCGAGCCGGCCGCGCAGCCGGTCGGGGATGGTCTGGTTCCAGATGGTCGAGCGGCCCAGCCCGCTGAGCATGTCCCCCGCTCCCGCCAGACCGAGGCACGCCAGGACCAGCCAGACGTTCGACGTCCAGCCGGCCGCCGCCATGGCCAGGCCCCAGCCGGCGGCGCCGAACACCACCAGCAGGCCGTGCCGTTGCGTCCGGGACACCCAGCCGCTGGTGAGGCTGAGCAGCAGCGACCCGACGGCTCCCGCCGAGTACATCAGGCCCAGCGACCAGTCGGCGTCGAGCTCGTCGGCGAGGAAGGGGAAGATCGTGTTGGGGAAGGCGAAGAACATCGCCGCCAGGTCCACCGCGTACGTGCCGAGGAGCACCGGCCGTGACCAGGCGTACCTGGCCCCTTCGGCGATGCCGCGCAGCGACGGCTTGGCGGCGTGCTCGGCGGGCGGCACGGGGGAGAGCCGGCGGCACATCAGGACCGACGCAAAGAAGCAGACCACCGTGGTGGGGGGGGGGGGGGGGGGGGGCGGCCCCCCCCCCCCCCCCCCCCCCCCCCCCGCGGGCCCCCCCCCCCCCCCCCCCCCCCCCCCGGCGGGGGGCCGCGCCCCG
>NZ_JBIBZI010000003.1:39959-859108 GCF_043084105.1 Streptomyces sp. NPDC014676
CGGGGGGGGGGGGACTCCGCGGGCGTAACTCCCGCCCCCCCCAACACACCACCCCGGCGGTGGGGGGGCCGGGGGGGTCCTGCCCGGGGCCCCCCACCACGAGGCCGGCCAGCGCGGGTCCGCCGATCGCGCCCGCCTGCCAGCGCAGGGCGTTCAGCGCGGCCGCGGCGGCGAGCTGGTCGTGCGGGACGATCCGGGCCAGCAGCGAGTCCAGGGCGGGGCGCTGGAGTCCCGCGAGTGCCGCGACCCCGGCCGCCACCACGTACAGCGGCCACAGCATGGGGTGCGGCAGCAGCGCGTTCAGCAGCAGGACGACGGCCAGCAGTCCCAGTCCCGCCTCGGTGAGCACGATGACCTTGCGCCGGTCCACCGCGTCCGCGAGTGCCCCGCCGTACAGGCCGAAGACCACCAGCGGCACCAGTTCGACGGCGCCCATCGCGCCCACCGCGAGCGGTGAGCCGGTCAGTTCCTTGATCTGGAGCGGCAGTGCGATCAGCGCCATCACGCTGCCGAGGTAGGTGACCAGGCCCTGCGCCCACAGGAGGCGGAAGTCGCGGGAGGAGCGCCAGGGCGCGAGGTCGGGCAGTACCGCGGTGAGCTTCTTGAGCATGGTTCAGCGGCTCCCGACCGCGTGTTGCGGCGACACGGCCGTGTCGTCGGCGTCCGTGGCCGCCGAGTGGTGGCGTCCGATCGGCAGGACGAGGGGCTTGCCCGAGACCGGGTCCTCGATGACGCGGCTCTCCATGCCGTACACGGCCCGGACGGTGTCCTCGGTCATCACTTCCTCGGGTGTTCCGGCGGCGTGCAGTCGCCCGGACGCCAGGGCTATCAGCCGATCAGCGTAGCGGGCGGCCAGATTGAGGTCGTGCAGGACCATGACGATCGTGGTGCCGCGGGTCCGGTTCAGGTCGGTCAGCAGGTCGAGGACCTCGATCTGGTGGCTGACGTCGAGGAACGTGGTGGGCTCGTCGAGCAGCAGCAGGTCGGTCTGCTGGGCCAGCGCCATCGCGATCCACACGCGCTGGCGCTGGCCGCCGGAGAGTTCGTCGACGGACCGCTCCACCAGTTCCGTCGTCCGGGTCGCCTCCAGCGCGGCGGCGACCGCGGCGTCGTCCTGGGCCGTCCAGCGGGAGAAGGCCCGCTGGTGGGGGTGGCGGCCCCGGCCGACCAGGTCGAGGACCGTGATGCCCTCGGGCGTGACCGGTGACTGCGGCAACAGGCCGAGGGTGCGGGCGAGTTCCTTGGCGGGGGTGCGGTGGACCTCCTTGCCGTCCAGGACGACCCGGCCGGTGCGCGGGACCAGCAGCCGGGACATCGAGCGCAGCAGCGTCGACTTGCCGCAGGCGTTGGCGCCGACGATCACCGTGATCCTCCCGGCCGCGAGGGTCAGGTCCAGGCCCTCGATGACGGCGCGGTCGCCGTAGCCGAGCGTGAGGTCCTCGGTGGCGAGGGTGTGGGACGCGGTCACAGTGAGCCTCCGGCCCGGTTGGTGCGGACGATCAGGTAGACAAGGTAGGGCGCGCCGAGGACGCCGGTGACGACGCCCACCGGGTAGCGGGTGTCGAAGGCGTACTGGCCGGTGAAGTCGGCGACCAGGACGAGCAGGGAGCCGACCAGGCCGGCCGGGACCAGCAGGGAGCCGCCGGTTCCGGTGAGCCGGGCGGCGATCGGACCGGAGAGGAACGCGACGAAGGCGATCGGTCCGGCCGCCGCCGTGGCGAACGCGATCAGTCCGACGGCGGCGACGATCACGGTGACGCGGGTGCGTTCGACGCGGACGCCGAGCGCGGAGGCCGTGTCGTCGCCCAGGCTCAGCGCGCTCAGGTTGCGGCCCTGGAACAGCAGCACCGGGCCGAGTACCAGCACGGCCAGGACGGTGGGCACGGTCTCCTCCCAGGTGGTGCCGTTGAGGCTGCCGGTGAGCCAGCGCATCGCCGCCTGGAGGTCCCACTCACCGGCCCGCGACAGGACGTAGGAGGTGACGCTGTCGAGGAGGGCGGCGATGCCGATGCCGATCAGGATGAGCCGGGTGCCGGCGACCCCGTCGCGGAACGCCAGGACGTACACCAGCAGCGCCACCCCGAGCGCGGCGGTGATGGCCAGCGCGGACACCTGGGTCTCGCTCAGCGAGAAGGTGACGATGGCGATGGCCGCCGCCGCGCTCGCCCCCGCGCTGATGCCGATGACGTCGGGGCTGGCGAGCGGGTTGCGGAGCATCGTCTGGAAGGTGACGCCGGCCATGCCGAAGCTGAACCCGGCGGTCAGGGCGAGCACCGCGCGCGGCAGCCGCAGCGTGCCGACGGTGAAGGAGGCGCCCGGCACCTGCTCGCCCATGACGACGCGCAGCACGTCGGAGGCCGGGTAGAAGGTGTGCCCGGCCATGAGCGTGGTGCCGAAGGCGGCGACGACGAGGACCAGCAGGGCGCAGACGATCAGCCGTCGCCGGTACGCGCGGCGGACCCGGGCCCGGGTGACCGTGCGCGGTGTGGGCGGGGCGGTGACGACGGGGGCGCTCACAGGGATCTGACCTTCTGCCGGCGGACGATGTGGATGAAGAAGGGGGCGCCGACGAACGCGGTCACGATGCCCACCTCGATCTCGGACGGCCGGGCCACGACCCGCCCCACCACGTCGGCGACCGTCAGCAGGACGGCGCCGCCCAGCGCGGAGAACGGCAGCAGCCAGCGGTGGTCCACGCCCACCAGCAGCCGGCAGGCGTGCGGTACGACGAGTCCGACGAAGGCGATCGGGCCGGCGACGGCGGTGGACGCGCCGCACAGCACGACCGCGCCGAGCGCGGCGCCCGCCCGCACGAGGGCCACCCGCTCGCCGAGTCCGGCGGCCAGCTCGTCGCCCAGGGCGAGGGAGTTGAGGGCACGGGCGGAGGCCAGGCAGACGACGAAGCCGGCCGCGAGGAACGGCAGGACGCTGCCGAGCTGCGCGTGGGTGGCGCCGCCGACGCCGCCGATCTGCCACAGCCGGAAGGTGTCGGAGATGTCGTTGCGCGGCAGGACGACGGCGCTGACCAGGGAGGCGAGCGCGGCCGCGATGGCGGCACCGGCGAGGGCCAGCTTCAGCGGGGTGGCGCCGCCCCGGCCCAGCGAGCCGACGGCGTACACGAATCCGGCGGTCACGGCCGCCCCGGTCATCGCCGCCCAGATGTACCCGGACACCGACGCGAGGCCGAAGTAGGCGATGCCGGTGACCACGGCGAGCGAGGCGCCCATGTTGACGCCGAGGATGCCGGGGTCGGCCAGCGGGTTGCGGGTGACGCCCTGCATGACCGCGCCGGAGAGGCCCAGGGCGGCGCCCACCGTGACGGCGAGGAGGGTGCGCGGTACGCGGTTGGCGACCGCGGCCTCCTCCAGGGTGCCCTCCGCTCCGCCGAGCGCCGCCCACACGTCGGCCCAGGCGACGTCGCGGGAGCCGAGGGCGAGGGAGGCGGTCATGGCGGCGAACAGGACCGCGGCGACGACGAGGAGCCAGATGAAGCGCACCCGCGCCGGACGCCGCAGCGGGGCGGTGTCCGGCGCGGGCGGGGTCTCGGTGACGGTCACGCGGCCTTGTCCACCTTGTCCGCGGCCTCGGCGAGCGCCTTCACGTAGTCCTCCAGGACGTACGGGATGGCCAGCGGGGTCGGGTTGGCGGCGGTGGCCAGCGGGGTGCTGCCGGGCAGCAGGTAGAGGGAGTCCCGCTTCACGGCGGCCAGCTTGGAGGTGAGCGGGTCCTTCTTGAGGGCCTTCAGCAGTTCGCCCTTGTCGTCCCCGTAGCCGGTGATGACGTCGACGTCGTTGAAGTCGTCGATGTGCTCGGCGCTCTTGGTGAGGACGAACTTCTTGGTCGACTCGGACGGCCCGGAGACGCTGGCGGGGATCTCCATGCCGAGGTCGGTGAAGAACTGCGTGCGGGTGTCGTGGGTGGTGTAGAAGCCGACCTGGCTGACGTTCTTGGACGACACGTGCGTCATGAACATCGCCGTCTTCCCCTTCAGCCGGGGGTACTTCGCGGCGGTCTTCTCGATCTGCCCCTCGAGGTCGGCGATCAGGTCGTCGCCCTCGTCGGCCAGTCCGATGGCCTTGCTGTTGAAGCGGATGATGTCGCGCCACGGGGTCGCCCAGGCGGCCTCGGGGTAGGCCACGACGGGGGCGATCCGGCTGAGGGTCTCGTAGTCCTGCTCGGTCAGTCCGGAGTACGAGGCGAGGATGACGTCCGGCTCGGTGTCGGCGACGGCCTCGAAGTCGATGCCGTCGGTCTCGTCGAACAGGACGGGTGTCCTGGCGTCGAGCTCCTTCAGCCGCTTCTCGGTCCAGGGCAGTACGCCGTCCCCGTCGTCGTCACCGAAGTTGGCCTTGGCCATGCCCACGGGGACGACGCCGAGGGCGAGCGGTACCTCGTCGTTGGCCCAGTTCACGGTGGCGACGCGCTTCGGCTTGTCGGGGATGACCGTGGTGCCGAGGGCGTGCTCGATCGTCACCGGGAACTGGCCGGAGCCCTTGGCGTCGGCACCGGCGGCGCCGCTGTCGTCGTCGGTGTCGCCGGACTCGCCGCCGCAGGCGGTGAGTCCGAACAGGAGGGCCGCCGCGAGGGCGAGCGCACGAAGGCGTGGGGTTCTCATCGACCGTGTTCCACTTTCGGTCCGGGGTGCCGGAGCTCGCACGTCCGGGCCGGGGACCGTGGGTCGTGGAGCGGGGCACCAGACTCGCTACAGCAAGTTAGGTAAGGCTTGCCTGAACAGCGTATGGAGTGGGGGCGCGTCGATCAATCGAGCCTTTTCGACATCCCTTGTAGCGATCGGGACACGGAACAGTGTGGGCTCCCGGTGCGACGGACCCCTCAGCGCGCCCGGAACCTGCCGGGGGTCATGCCGGTCGTCCGCCGGAAGGCCGCCCCGAAGGCGCTCGCCGAGCGGTAGCCGACCGCGTCGGCCACCACGTCGACCTCGAAGCCGAGGGACAGCAGGTGCACGGCGTGCTGGGCCCGCACCGAGGCGACCCAGCGGGCGAAGCTCGTGCCCGTCTCGCTCTGGAACGCGCGGGTGATCGTACGGGCGCTGCACCCGAGGGCGGCGGCCCAGCCGGTCAGGGTGCGCTGGTCGGAGGGGTCGGCCCGGACGGCGTCCACGATGGGCCGCAGCAACGCGGAGGTGGGCAACTGCACCAGCAGCGCCCGGGACGACGGGCACAGCACGTCGAGCACCATCGCCTCGGCCACGGCCCTGGAGTGCGGCGGCAGGCCGGGCTCTTCGAGCCGTTCCAGGAGCAGCCGGAGCAGCGGGGTGATCTCCACGGCCACCGGCTCGTCGGGCAGCGCCGACCGTGTGCCGTGCCGGAAGAAGTGGGCGCGGTAGGAGGTTCCGGCGACCGCGGAGGCGGAGTGCAGCTGCCCCGCCGGCATCCACAGGCCCAGTGTCGGCGTGATGCACCACACCTGGGACCCGACCACGGCGGTGGAGGTGCCGTACTCGTTCCAGAGGAGTTCGTGCCAGGGGTGCGAGTGTTCGTTCCACGTCGTGTCGGCGGCGACGACCTCCTCGTACCCCTGGATCACGAAGGGCACGTCCCCCTCGCCGGCGGCGAGTGCCGGCAGGTCCCTGATGACACGCATGCCGCTCAGGCTAACCGGCACCCGTCCCGCGCCGAGCGCCGGTCAGGACGTGAGGCCGGCCACGAAGGCCCTGGTCAGCGCGGTCGGGGCGGTGATGGCGGTGCCCACGACGACGCTGTGCGCGCCCGCCGCCAACGCCTCTGCGGCCTGCTCCGGGGTCGCGATGCGGCCCTCGGCGATCACCGGGACGGGGATCGCGGCGGCGAGGTCGGCGACGAGGGCGAGGTCGGGAGCGGTCCGGTGGGGGGATCCCGGCACGTATCCGGAGAGGGTCGTGCCCACGAAGTCGGCGCCCTGCGCGGCGGCTTCACGGCCCTCGTCGAAGGCCGACACGTCGGCCATGACCAGGGCGCCCGCCTCGTGGACGGCCTCGACGAGCTCACCGAAGGTGCTGCCGTCGGGGCGGGGGCGTGAGGTGGCGTCGGCCGCGACGACCTCGGCCCCGGCGTCCACCAGGGCGAGGGCGTGGCGCACGGTCGGGGTGATGAACACGCCGCTGTCGCCGTCCTTCCACAGGCCGATCACCGGGAGGTCGACGGCCGCGACGGTGGCCGCGACGACCTCCGGGTCGTTGACCCGGACGGCCGCCGCGCCGCCGGCCCTCGCCGCGAGGGTCATGCGGACCAGGGTGTCGGTGTGCCGCATCGGGTCGCCGGGCGGGGCCTGGCAGGACACGATCAGTCGGCCCTTCAGGGCATCGGCCAGGGGTGGGGTCATCGCAAGGCTCCGGTGGTGGTGCGGGGGTGGTGCAGGGGCAGGGTGCGGGTCAGCGCGGCGGCCCCCAGGACCGCGGCGTCGGGGCCACCCCGTGGCGGTACGGGACGCAACCCGCGCAGGGGGGCCATGAGTTCGGCGGTGAACGCCGCGTTCAGGGCGTCCAGGTAGAGGGCGCCGATGCGGGGCACCCCGCCGCCGACGACCACGCGGTCGGCGCCCAGGGTGTTGGCGAGGCCGCCCAGGGCGCGGCCGGCGGCCTCGGCGCCGAGCACGATGGCCGCGGTGGCGTGCGGTTCGCCCTCGGCGGCGCGGGCGGCCACCGTCTCCAGGCGGGCGGCCGGGAGTCCGCTCATCCGCGTGTAGTGGGCGGTGATGCCGGGGCCCGCCGCGATCGCCTCCAGGTGTCCGGTGGCACCGCAGGTGCAGGGCAGCCCCTCGGCCTCGGGGCTCGGCAGGTGCCCGAGGTGCCCGGCGATCCCGGCCGCCCCGTGCAGCATGCGTCCGTCCACGGCGACGGCGCCGCCCACGCCGGTTCCCACGGCGGCGTAGATCATCGTGACCCCTTGCCCGTGAGGTGCGGGCAGTTCCGTCGCCGCCGCCGCGCGTACGTCGTTGTCGCAGGCGACCGGGAGGCCGGTGCGGCCGGCGAGGCCGGCGGCCAGAGCGGTGCCGGCCCAGCCGCGGATCGTGTCGGTCGCGCTGGTGACGGTTCCGGTGACGGGGTCGATGACTCCCGCGGCGGCGACGCCGATCGCCGTGGCGCCCGGTGCCCACACCGCGCGGACCTCCTTGGCCAGCGCGTCGAGCACCGCCTCCGCCCCCTCGGTCGCCGGGGTGGGCAGGGAGTGCCGGGTCAGGACGGTGCCGTCGCCCGCGACGAGGGCGGCGGCGATCTTCGTGCCGCCCAGGTCGAGGCCGATCACCGGGGCGTCGTCCGGATGCCGTGCCGTCATCGGACCGGGAGCAGGCCGGCGCCGCGCAGCCGCTCCTCGACGAGGGCGACCGCCGCGTCGCCGAGCTGGATCTGCGGGGCGGCGGTGGTGCCCTCGGCGAACACCCCGAGCAGGCGCAGCGCGTGCTTGAAGGCGCCGATGGCGGAGGAGTTGCGGCCCATCTCGCTCTCCGGTCCCGCGTCGACCATGCCGAACAGCTCGACGAGCCGCTCCTGTTCCTTGACGGCGCCGTCGAAGTCGCCGCCGCGGACGGCGTCGTAGAGGCGTACGTACCCGGCGGGGTCCACGTTGCCGAGGCCGGGCACGACGCCGTCGGCGCCGGCCAGCAGGGCGGCGTCCACGGTGAGTTCGGAGCCGGTGAGGATGCTGAAGGCGGGGGCGGGGCCGTCGGCGCGGCCGTGGCGTCCGCCGAGTTCGACGATGAGCCGGCGCAGGCCGCCCTCGTCGCCGCTGCTGTCCTTGAGACCGGTGAGCGTGCCGTCCTCGGCGAGTTCGCGGACCAGGGCGACGGAGAGCTTGCTGTGCACGGAGACCGGGAGGTCGTAGGCGTACAGCGGCAGGTCGACGCGGGAGCGGACGGTGCGGAAGTGGCGGGCGATCTCGCGCGGGTGGGTCCGGGCGTAGAAGGGCGCGGTCGCGACCAGGGCGTCGGCCCCGGCCTCGCGGGCGGCCTCCGCGTGGACGAGGACGCGGGGCGTGGTCATGTCGATGACCCCGGCGAGTACGGGGACACGGCCGGCGACGGCCTCGACGACCGTCCGCAGCGCCACCTCCCGCTGCCGGTCGGTGAGGAAGGCGACCTCGCTGCTGGAGCCCAGGGCGAACAGCCCGTGCACTCCCCCGCTCACGAGGTGCTCCACGTGCCGGGTGAGCGAGACGGTGTCGACCTCTCCGGACGCGTCCAGGGGGGTGCAGACGGGCGGGACGACGCCGCGCAGGGGCTGGGACGGGGACATGGGTGTTTCTCCTGGTCTTGCGAGTGGTGGTACGGGGTGGGACGGGCCGCCCGGCTCCGGGGTGCCGGCGCCGGGCGGCCGGTGGCCGGCTACGGCGCGGTGACGGTGAACGTCGTGTCGCCGTAGGAGTGCTGCCGGCCGCGGACTTCGTACTCCGCGGTGGCCTTCACGCTGCCCGCGGCCGTGCCCGCGGGGACGGTGACGGGGATCTTCATGTTGGCGCCCTGACCGGGGTTGAGCGCGGGCACGGCCACCTCCGGGGCGCTCCAGCCGGCCGGCAGGGCGAGGGAGACCGTTCCGCCGGGGAGGGTGACGTCGTTCTGGCTGACGACGCGGACGGTGACGGTGGTGGTCTGCCCGGCGGGCAGGGAGGAGGGCGGGGTGACGGTGACCGGCGCGCAGATTCCGCCGAGCCATTGCAGGTCGAAGGAGGAGTAGGTGATGTGCTGGTAGTCGGCGCGCTCCCAGAGCAGGCCCACCCGGGGGTTGGAGGCGGTGCCGTCGCTGAGCGGGGTGAGCGTCGAGTAGGCGGCCGAGCCGGACTCGACGGTCTTGCGCACCGGCCAGTTCCGCCCGTTGTCGCAGGAGAGCCGGACGGTGAGGTTGCTGCGGCTGCCGGTGGTCGCCGTGTTGCTGAACATCAGCCACTGCGCCCGCGGATGCGAGGCGGCCACGTCCGGGGCGAAGCGCGCGATGGAGCCGTTGTTGGCGGGGTCGGGCAGTTCGGTGTCCTGCTGGAAGGAGGTGTAGGTGACGCCGCCGTCGGTGGAGTACGCGACCGTGCGGTACGGCTTGGAGCGGTTGTTGAGCATGACGCGGCCGTCGGAGAGTTCGACGGTCTTGTTCTCGTCCCCGCCGGGGCCGACCGGGGTGCCCATCCTCCAGGTGGCGCCGTGGTCGTCACTGTAGGCGCTGACCGCGTAGTTGGCACCGTTGTCGCGGATGGCGTACTGCTGGATCAGGCGGCCCTTGTAGGTGCCGTGCCGCAGCTGGATGCCCTCGCCGGAGGCCGCGAACATGCCGGCCCAGGCCGGGTTCTTGATCTCGGCGGTGATCCGCTCGTGCTTCCAGGTCAGGCCGTCGTCGTCGGAGTAGCTGTAGTCGGCCTGGAGGACGTTCGGGTCGCTCTCGTCGTTGCCGGTGGCCGAGCCGAAGAAGCCCTGGTTCACGGAGGCCGCGTAGAAGACGAAGACGCGGCCGGTCTCCCGGTCGACGAGGAGGCTGGGGTCGCCGAAGCCCTTGGGCGCGGCCTCCTTGCGCACGACCTGCTGGGCCTGCCAGGTGGCACCGCCGTCGGTGCTGCGGCGCAGCACCACGCCCAGGTTGCCGGGCAGGTCGGCGAGGGTGGGGCGGGCGTCGTAGGCCGCGAGCAGCGTGCCCTTGGTCGTCCTGGTCAGCGCGGGGATGCGGTAGTACGGGGAGCCGGTGCCGGCGGTGGCGATGTCCTGCGAGGTGAGGGTGGCTGCCGCGGAGGCGGTCTGCTGGTCGGCGGTGTGCGCGGCGGGGGTGCCGGCGGCCAGGAGGGCCAGGGTGGCGACCGCGGTGACGGTGGCGAGGGTGACTCTACGCTGCATGAACGGGCCTCTTCTCAGGTGAGGAATCAGGCGAGTCGGGGGCGTGCAGGGTGGAGGTACTGGGGTCGTCCAGGGGACGGGGGGTGGCGAACAGCTCCCGTACCCAGGCGAGTTGCTCGCGCCGGTGGTGGCCGGCGCCGCCCTCGTGGCCGTTGAACTCGTAGACCCGCAGGTCCTTGGCGCCGCCGTAGCGGTGGTAGGCGGCGAAGCAGGTGGAGGGCGGGCAGATCTCGTCCATCATGGCGATGGAGAACAGCGACGGGGCCGTGGCGCGGGAGGCCAGCAGGGCCGCGTCGACGTAGGAGAGGGTGGTGAAGACGGTCTCGGCGCGGTCGCGGTACAGGCTCAGGTACTCCGCGATCTCGGTGTAGGGCGGCGCGCCGGCGATCAGTGCCCCGCGGCGGATGTCGCACAGGAACGGGGTGTCGGGCATGACGCCGGCCAGGCCCGGGACGAGCCCCGCGACGGCGAGCGAGATGCCGCCGCCCTGGCTGTGTCCGGTCACGACGACCCGGTCGGGGTCGACGGCCGGGTGTTCGCGGGCGGCCTCGACGAAGCGCACGGCGTCGGTGTACACGCGCCGGTAGTAGTGGTGGTCCGGGCTGTCCACGCCCCGCGTGAGGAAGCCGGGGACGTCGCCGTTCAGGGAGACCGTGTCGGGGGTGTCGCCCCCGGCGGTGGACCAGCCCTGGCCGCGGGTGTCCATGATGAAGTGCGCGTAGCCGGCGTTCGCCCAGAGCACCTGCTCGTGCGGCAGGCCTCGTCCGCGTCCGTAGCCGAGGAACTCCACGACGCAGCCGAGCGGGCCGTCGGCCCCGGCGGGCAGGTGCAGCCAGCCCCGCACGGGCTCGCCCGCGAAGCCGGGCACGGTCACGTCGTAGGTCGTGACCTGGGTCAGGCCCGTGTCCACGGGCGTGAAGCGGGGGGCCGTGCCGGCCGTTCGGGCCGTTCGGGCCGTTCGCAGGGTCCGGTCCCAGAACGCGTCGAGGTCGGCGGGTTCGTCGAGGTCGGGCCTGAGGGCGAGGCACTCGGCGAGGGTGAGGTCCGTCAGTGGCATGGAGAGGGCCCCGGTGGGTGAGGCGTGCGCGCGGCGCAGCGCGGTGAAATGAGACGTGAGAGCAGACGTCTGATGTCTGTTGTCCTGGGACCCTAGAGATCCGGAAGACGGCCGTCAAGTACTCCGCACGGCTCCCACGACGACCGGACGCCCCCGCACGACACGGCGGAGGCGGCCCCGCTCCGGGACCGCCTCCGCCGTGTGCGGAACCGGGTCAGCGGCGGGCGCGAGCCTCCGCGATCCGCTTCCGCACCGGGGCGTAGTGCTCCGTCAGCGCGGTCGCGAACTCGGCGGGATCGCGGTCCCGCACGGCGTCCACGATGCGCTGGTGGTTGGCGATGGTGGCCGCCTCGTGCTCGTGCGTGAAGACGTCGAGGTGTGGCGCGACGATGACGTAGACGTCCCAGAACGCCGTGGAGAGCTGCCCGATGAGGTCGTTGCCGAGCGGGGCGACGAGCAGCGTGTGGAAGGCGCGGTCCGCCTCGACGAAGCCGTTCCCCTCCCCGGCGCCCGCCTTGCGCATCTCGTCGACGAGCGCCTCGAGGCGGTCGATCTGCTCGTCGCTGAGGGACCGTACGAGCCGTTCCGCCATGCCGCGCTCGAACAGCTCGCGCACCTCGATGAGGTCGCTCATCACCTGGAAGTCGTCGTCGGGGCTGAGCAGACCGCGGAAGGCCAGGCTCTCCACCAGGGCGGACAGGCTCAGCCGGCCGACATACGTGCCGTGCCCGTGCCGCACCTCGACTATGTCGAGCGCGGTGAGGATCCGGATGGCCTCCCGCACGCTGGAGCGGCTGGCGCCGAGCGCCTCGCACAGGGCGGGCTCGGTCGGCAGCGGATCCCCGGGGCGTAGCTGGTTGCGCAGAATGTACGACTTGATGCCGTCCACGACCTCCTGTCGCAACGGTTGTCGTGCCGTCTTGGGCTCCGGTACCGCACCCCGAATCGCCCTTTGTCCCACCGCCACCTCTTGACCCCTCTCCCTTGCCCGACTACGTTCCCACGCTATCAAGCATCAGACATCAGACGTCTGATGCGTCCTCGACGGGATACGTTCGCGCCAGCCCGTCGTACAGAATCAGCCATTCCGCTTCCTCGCCCGTCTTGACTCCCCGCCAGGAGGATTCCTTGTCCCCGCGCAGCGCAGCCGGCGTCGACCGCCGCACCTTCATGAGATACACCAGCACCCTCGGTGTGGCGACCGCGATCACCGCGGGCCTGTCCGCCTGCGGCGGTCCGGGCAGCACCGGTGACGACTCGGGCGGCTCCGGCGGCAGCACCGACACCATCGAAGCCGGGCTCTCCTACCCCCTCTCCACGGGCTTCGACCCCATGATCACCTCCGGCGCCACCCCGTACGCCGCCAACATGCACATCTTCGAGGGCCTGGTGGACCTCGACCCGGCCACGCTCGTCGCCCGGCCGACGCTGGCCACCGAGATGCCGAAGAAGATCAACGCGACCACCTACCGGGCCACCCTGCGCGAGGGGGCCACCTTCCACGACGGTTCGGCGGTCACGGCGGACGACGTGGTGTTCAGCTTCGAGCGGGTCCTCGACCCGAAGAACGCCTCGCTGATGGCGCAGTTCGTGCCCTTCATCGACCAGGTGAAGGCGGTCGACGCCTCGACGGTCGAGTTCAAGCTGAAGCACGCCTTCGCGCTCTTCCCCTCGCGCATATCCGTGGTGCGGATCGTGCCGAAGAAGATCGCCGGTGCCGACGCCAAGGCCTTCGACGCCAAGCCGGTCGGCTCGGGTCCGTACCGCTTCGTGTCGGCGACCCGCGAGGACAAGATCGTCATGGAGGCCTACGACACGTACAACGGCCCCCACCCGGCCAAGGCCAAGAAGATGGTCTGGCACCTGATGTCCGACCCGTCGGCCCGGGTCAGCGCCCTCAAGTCCGGCCGGGTGCAGGCCATCGAGGACGTGCCCTACATCGACATCGAGGGCTTCACGGGCAAGGACAAGGTGGAGTCCGTCCAGTCCTTCGGCCTGCTCTTCCTGATGTTCAACTGCAAGGACGAGCGCTTCGCCGACAAGCGGGTGCGCCAGGCCCTGCACTACGCGCTCGACACCGAGAAGATCATCTCCACCGCCCTGCTGGGCAATGCCGAGCCGGCCACCGGATACGTGCCCGCCACGCACCCCGACCACCAGAAGGCCGCCACCGTCTACACGCACGACCTGGCCAAGGCCAAGAAGCTGCTCAAGGAGGCGGGCGCGGAGAAGCTCTCCTTCACGCTGCTGCTCACGGACACCGGCTGGGTCAAGGACATCGCGCCGCTGATCAAGGAGAGCTGGGCCGCGGCCGGCATCGACGCCAAGCTGGACATCGCCCAGTCCCCCGCCCAGTACGCCAAGGTCGACAAGGGTGACTTCGAGGCGCTGGCCGCGCCGGGCGACCCCTCCGTCTTCGGCAACGACGCCGACCTGCTGCTGCGCTGGTTCTACTACGGCTTCTGGCCGGAGAACCGCTACGGCTGGACCGGCAGCCCCGCCTACAAGCAGGTCAAGTCGCTGCTGGACAAGGCCGCTTCGGAGGCCGACGCGGAAAAGCGCAAGCAACTGTGGGCGCAGGTCACCGATCTGGTCGCCGAGGAGGCGGCCCTGTACCCGGTGCTGCACCGCAAGCTGCCCACCGCCTGGAAGGACGGAGCGCTGCCGGGCTTCGAGCCGCTGCCCACGACCGGCCTGTCCTTCGTCGACGTCGGCCGCGCCTGAGCCCCGTCCGCACAGGCCGTCGGGCCGCCGCCGCGCCACCTGGGCGGCGGCCCGGCCCCAACCCCTAGGAACCTCACGATGGTTGCATTCCTCCGGCTCGCGCTGCGCCGCGTCGCGATGATGCCGGTGATGGTGCTCGGCATCGCGCTGCTGGTCTTCGTGGTGCTGCAGTTCTCACCGGTCGACCCCGCGTACAACGCGCTCGGGGACAGCGCGAGCCCCGAGGCACGTGCTGCGTTCGCCGAGGCGCACGGTCTCGACGACCCGCTGCCGGTGCGCTACTTCGCCTTCCTGGCCGATCTGGTGCAGGGCGACCTCGGTGTCACCGTGCCGCCCAGTCAGCCCGTCGCCGACCGGATCGCCACCGCGTTCCCGCTCACCCTGCAACTGACGCTGCTCGGCCTCGCGCTGGCCGTCGTACTGGCCCTGGTCCTCGGTGTCACCAGCGCCATGTACCGGGACCGCTGGCCCGACCAGGTGTTCCGGGTGCTGTCGATGGCCGGCATCGCGCTGCCCTCGTTCTGGCTCGGTGTGCTGCTCATCCAGCAGTTCGCGCTGAACATGCCGCTGTTCCCGACGGGCGGTTACGTCAATCCCGCCGACTCCCTCGGCGGCTGGCTGGAGAGCATGACCCTGCCCGCGGTCGCCCTCGCCCTGCCGGTCGCCTCCTCGCTGGCCCGGCTGATCCGCACCGCGATGGTCACCGAACTCGACCGCGACTACGTGCGCACCGCCCGGGGCAGCGGTCTGCCGCCGTTCCTGATCGTCCGGTCGGTGCTGCGCAACGCCCTGGTCACCCCGCTGACCGTGCTCGGCGTCAAGGTCGGCTACATGCTCAGCGGCGCCGTCGTCATCGAGGCGATCTTCGACCTGCCCGGCATGGGCAAGCTGATCCTCGAAGGCGTCAACGGAGGCGACGTCGGGCTGGTCCAGGGCACCGTGCTCACCATCGCCATCGCCTTCCTCGTGGTCAACGTCGTCGTCGACCTGCTCTACCTGCTCGTCAACCCGCGCATCAGGACGGTGTGATGTTCGCCCCACGCTCCCTCGCAGAGCGGCTCCGGCCCGGCACCCGCCTGCGCCGCCTGCCCGTGCCCTCCCGCATCGCCCTCGGGATCCTCCTCGTCGTCGTGCTGGGCGCGGTCTTCGCGCCGCTGCTCACCCAGGACCCGCTCGCCACCGGCACCCCCGCCCTGCCGCCGGACGCCGACCACTGGTTCGGCACCGACCGGGCCGGCCGCGACGTGTTCGCGCGGGTCGTGCACGGTGCGCGCTACTCCCTCGTGATCGGCCTCGGCGCGACGCTGCTCGCGCTGGTCATCGGCTCGTTCCTCGGCGCCCTGGCGGCCACCTCGCGCAAGCTCGCCGACGAGTCGGTGATGCGCACGCTCGACGTCGTCATGTCGTTCCCGCCGATCGCCCTGGCCGCCGTCCTCGTCGCCGTGTTCGGCCCCAGCGTCCCGGTCATCATCTTCACCATCGCCTTCGTCTACTCGCCCTCGCTCGCCCGCGTCGTACGGGCCAACGTGCTGGAGCAGTACGGCGAGGACTACGTCGCCGCCGAACAGGTCATCGGCGCCCGCCGCCACTACATCGTGGCCCGGCACGTCGCCCTCAACTGCGCGGCGCCGGTCCTGGTGTTCGCGACCGTCATGGTGGCCGACTCGATCATCTTCGAGGCGAGCCTGTCCTTCATCGGCGCCGGTGTGCAGGACCCCGACCCGAGCTGGGGCAGTGTGCTGGCGTACGGCCGGCAGATCCTGCTCTCGGGCGGCTGGTGGGCCACCCTCTTCCCCGGTCTGTGCCTGCTGGTCACGGTGCTCGCGCTGAACGTCCTGTCCGAGGGCATGACGGACGCCGCCGCCTCCCCGGACAAGGCCCGTGCCGACGGCGACGACTCCGGCGAGAAGGCCGCCACCACCGAGGCCGCGCCCGCCGTCGACCAGGCCGAGGTGGACACCGCGCTCGCCCGTCTCGCCACCCGCCTGGAAGCCATGGAGCCCGCGGTCCCGCCGCTGGCCGAGGACGCCCCCGACCTGCTCGTCGTACGCGATCTGTCGATCCGCTTCCCCGACCGCTACGGCGACATCCGCGTCGTCGACGGCATCTCCTTCGCCGTCCGCGAGGGCGAGACCCTCGGGCTGGTCGGCGAGTCGGGCTGCGGCAAGTCCATCACCAGCCTCGCGATCATGGGCCTGCTGGCCCGCAACGCCGAGGCCGAGGGCGAGATCCTCTACCGGGGCCGCGACCTGCTGAAGCTGTCGCCGAAGGAACGCCGGGCGCTCATGGGCCCGGAGATCGCGATGGTCTACCAGGACGCCATGTCGTCCCTCAACCCGTCGGTGCTGATCGGCACCCAGCTGGGGCGGCTCACCTCGCGCGGCGGCACCCGTACCCCCGCCGAACTGCTGGAACTGGTCGGCCTCTCCCCCGAGCGCACCCTGCGCAGCTACCCGCACGAACTCTCCGGCGGCCAGCGCCAGCGCGTGCTCATCGCCATGGCGCTCTCCCGCAGTCCACGACTGCTGATCGCCGACGAGCCGACGACCGCGCTCGACGTGACCGTGCAGGCGCAGGTCGTGGAGCTGCTGGTGAAGCTGCGTGACGAGCTCGGCTTCGCCATGGTCCTCGTCTCGCACGACCTGGCCCTGGTCGGCGACCTCGCCCACCGGGTCGCGGTGATGTACGCCGGTCAGGTCGCCGAGGCCGGCGACACCCGCTCCCTGCTGACCGACCCGGCCCACCACTACAGCCGGGGCCTGCTCGGCTCCGTGGTCTCGCTGGAGGCGGGCGCGGAGCGGCTGCACCAGATCCGCGGTGTGGTGCCCGCGCCCAAGGCGTTCGGCGCCGGCTGCCGGTTCGCCTCCCGCTGCGCCGCCGCCACCGGGCTGTGCGCCACCACCCCGCCGCCCGCCGCCGACCGCGACGGTGCGCCGGACCACCTGTTCGCCTGCCACCACCCGGCGCCCGTGCGCCCGTCGGCCAAGTCGCTGGAGGGTGCCCGATGACCGCCCCGAAGGACACCACGATGGACCCGCTGGACACCACGACGGAACCGCTGGATCCCACGACGGACCCGCCGGCCACCACGACGGAACCGCTCGTCCGGCTCGACCGCATCCACGTCCGGCACAAGGCGCGCAGCGGCGGCATCCTGCGCCGGGACGCCGTGCACGCCCTGACCGACGCCTCCCTGGAGGTCCGGCGCGGCGAGATCCTCGGCCTGGTCGGCGAGTCGGGCTGCGGCAAGTCCACCCTGGCCCGGGTGGTCACCGGGCTCCAGCGCCCGACCGAGGGCCAGGTGTACTTCAAGGGCCGGGACCTGTGGAAGATGCCCGCCTCGGAACGCCGTACCCGCTTCGGGGCAAGCGTCGGCGTGGTCTTCCAGGACCCGTCCACCGCCCTGAACCCACGCCTGCCCGTACGCCGCATCCTGCGCGACCCGCTGGACGTGCACGACCGCGGCACCCGGGCCGAGCGCGAGCGGCGCGTCGAGGAACTCCTGGACCTGGTCGGCCTGCCCGGACACACCCTGGGCGCGCTGCCCGGCCAGCTCTCCGGCGGGCAGCGCCAGCGCGTGGCGATCGCCCGCGCGCTGGCCCTGGAGCCCGAGCTGATCGTCGCCGACGAGCCCACCAGCGCCCTGGACGTGTCGGTGCGCGCCCAGATCCTCAACCTCCTGGTGGACCTGCGCTCCCGGCTCGGCCTCGGCATGGTCTTCATCTCGCACGACGTGCAGACCGTGCGCTACCTGGCCGACCGCATCGCGGTGCTGTACCTGGGCCGGGTGGTGGAGGAGGGCCGGGCCGCCCAGGTCTCGGGCGACTCCCGCCACCCGTACACCGAGGCCCTGCTGTCGGCCACGCCCAGCCTGCTGGAGCGTCCCGAGCGGATCGTGCTGCACGGCCCGGTGCCCTCGGCGACCAACCCGCCCTCCGGCTGCCCGTTCCGCACCCGCTGCTGGAAGGCGGACGACGCGTGCGCCACCGTGTTCCCGGCCGCCTCCGACGGCGCGGACGGACACCGCTGGCACTGTGTGCACCCGCAGCCGGGAGACGAGGCCGCCGTGGTGTCCGCCGCCACCGGGGCCGCCTGACCTCCCACCGGCCGGGGCGGGGAACATCCCCGCCCCGGCCGGTGTTGGCGCCCACGGCAACAGGGAAAGGCGGAGCCGTGCACGGTGAGTACAAGGTTCCCGGCGGCAAGCTGGTCGTCGTGGACGTGGACGTGGAGGACGGCGTGCTGCGCCGCGCACGGGTGGCGGGCGACTTCTTCCTCGAACCCGACGAGGCGCTGGACGCCGTGAACCGCGCCCTGGACGGCACCCCCGCCGACACCGACGCCGCCGGCCTGGCCGCGCGGATCGACGCGGCCCTCCCCGAGGACACCGTGATGTACGGGCTCACCTCGGAGGGCGTCGGCATCGCGGTGCGCCGCGCGCTCGCGCACGCCACCGACTGGACCGACTACGACTGGCAGGTGATCCACGAGGGCCCGCAGCCGCCCGCGCTGCACATGGCGCTGGACGAGGTGCTGACCACGGAGGTCGCCGCGGGCCGGCGCCCGCCGACGCTGCGGGTGTGGGAGTGGGGCGCCCCGGCGGTGATCATCGGCAGCTTCCAGTCGCTGCGCAACGAGGTCGACCCCGAGGGCGCCCGGCGGCACGGCATCGAGGTGGTGCGCCGGATCTCCGGCGGCGGCGCGATGTTCGTGGAACCCGGCAACACCATCACGTACTCGCTGTCGGTGCCGGAGGCACTGGTGCAGGGGCTGTCGTTCCAGGACAGCTACGCCTACCTCGACGACTGGGTGCTGGGCGCGCTCGGCGAGATGGGGATCCGGGCCTGGTACCAGCCGCTGAACGACATCGCCACCGACCAGGGCAAGATCGCGGGCGCCGCGCAGAAGCGGATCGTGGGCCCGGACGGCGGCCCCGGCGCGGTGCTGCACCACGTGACGATGGCGTACGACATCGACGCCGACAAGATGCTCGACGTGCTGCGCATCGGCCGGGAGAAGCTGTCCGACAAGGGCACCAGGAGCGCGAAGAAGCGGGTGGACCCGCTGCGCCGGCAGACCGGCCTGCCGCGCGAGGCCGTCATCGAGCGGATGATCGACTCGTTCCGCGCCCGGTACGGGTCGGCGGACGACAAGGTGACGGACGAGGAGCTGGCCCTCGCGGAGGAACTGGCACGGACGAAGTTCACCGCGCCGGACTGGACCGCCCGCGTACCCTGAGGCGCGCAAATCACCTCTTCGCGGGGGGAATTGAGGCAAGACGGCACCTTCGGCGGTACGTACCTGTCACCGCCCCTGCACGGAGCGAGTTGACCCTTCCCGCGCCACAGGAACGCGTGTGACACTGGCGTCCCGTCCGCTGTGCGGACCCCCTTCCGCACCGTCCCCCACGAAGAGTGCGCCGTGCGTTCCTTTCCTCTGCCGATCGCCCTGACCGCGCGCCTGTCCCCGGTGATCGTCCTCGCCGCGGCCGGCTGGGCGCTGTCCTCCGGTTCGCCGGCCGCGCCGGAAGCCGCGGACAAGCCGACCGGGAAGACGAAGACCCAGTCCGCGTCCGCCCCTTCGCAGACGCAGGTGGCGAAGACGTACGCCGCCGCGCCGGCGCCGTGCGGCAGCATCGCCGAGAAGAGCGTCAAGTCCCTTGTACCGGGCGCCAAGACGGCCGGCAAGGAGATCCGGTCCACGGACTCGAAGCTGCGCCGCACCTGTTCCTGGAACGCGCTCAAGGGTTACGAGTACCGCTGGCTCGACGTCTCCTTCGAGGTGCTGGAGTCGGACGAGGCGGCGGAGCGGTCGTACCAGGGGCGGCTGGAGGACAAGAGCGGCGGGGGCGCGGTCCCCGGGCTCGGGGACGCGGCGTACTCCGTCGTGAACCTCACCACCGAGGACAAGCAGCAGACACGCGAGGGCGTGGTGGTGGCCCGCGCCTCCAACGCGCTGGTGATCGTGACGTACAACGGCAGCGACTTCGAGTCGAAGAAGGCGCCGGGCACGGACGAGATCAACAAGGGTGCCATCAAGGCCGCGAAAGAGGCGGTGGCGGCCCTGGAGAAGAACCGGAATTGATGGTTCCGTGACATCTGTCACACGAGTCGACGATCTGTTCGGGTCGCTTAGTAGGATTCCCTCTGGGGACATAGGTGACTTGTCCGTCTTGCCGTGATTGTGGAACGGACTTCGGCGGGTGGTGATCCGGTGGGAAGCCGAGCACCATGCCTTCTTCGCCATGCGGGGGTTTCTGACGGGGCGACAGGCGCTCCGCCGGACCCCTGGCGGGCAGGTCGGCACGCTCTTCCGCCCGCCGCAAGACCCCTACCGGTCTACGAAGCGCGGTAGGAGAAGAGCCCTTTGCGCCCGGCGCCGGGACGTCCCAAGAATGACCAGCCTCCGGACAGCAGGGGTGAGGTCACGCATGGGAAAGCATCGTCATCAGAGGCAGTACCGGCGGACGGTCGTCGCGGCGGTCGCCGTAGGAGTCATAGGCATACCCTCGGTCGCCATGGCCTGCACGGACTGGCCCGACGAGGGACAGCGGCAGGACCAGGACACGGCGGCGGCCGAGGCCGAGGACAGGGGCGACCCCGGCTGGTACAGCCGGTGGAGCAGCCAACAGCACGGTGAGCCGACGGCCCTGCCGTCGGGCACGCCGACCGCCACCGCGAGCGCCTCGAAGCCCGGTACACCGAAGGACAGCGACGCGAAGCCGTCGCACAAGCCGACGACGAAGGCTCCCGGGGCGGCCGCCTCCAAGCCCGCTTCCAAGCCCACCACCCAGCCCACGACCGCGGCTCCGAAGCCCACCACCGCCGCTCCGAAGCCCACCACGGCCGCTCCGAAGCCCAGCACGGCTTCCCCGAAGCCCACCACGGCCGCTCCGAAGCCCACGACCGCGGCTCCGAAGCCCGCCGCCCCGGCCCCCGAGCCCGCCGGTGCCTCCGGTGCCGTCGCCAAGGTCGTGGAGCTCGTCAACGCCGAGCGCGGCAAGGTCGGTTGCTCCCCCGTGAAGGTGAACGCCACCCTCACCAAGGCCGCGCAGGACCACAGCAAGGACATGGCGGCGAGCGGCAGCATGTCGCACACCGGGTCGGACGGCTCCTCCCCCGGCGACCGCATCACCCGCGCCGGTTACAGCTGGAGCACCTACGGCGAGAACGTCGCCTACGGCTACTCCACCCCGGAGCAGGTGATGACCGGCTGGATGAACAGCCCCGGCCACAAGGAGAACATCCTGAACTGCGCGTTCAAGGAGATCGGTGTCGGTCTCGCCCAGCCGGGCTCCTACTGGACCCAGGACTTCGGCACCGCCCGCTAGTCTTCTGAGTCAGGAATTCTGTTCAGATATGCGGCGAGGCGTTCGAGGATCTCGTCTGCGGTCTTCGTCCAGACGTAAGGCTTGGGATCGGTGTTCCACGCGGCGATCCAGGCTCGGATGTCCTTCTCCAGCGCCTGGACACTCTTGTGGACGCCTCGCCGTATCTGCTTGTTCGTCAGCTCGGCGAACCACCGCTCGACCAGGTTGAGCCAGGATGATCCGGTGGGCGTGAAGTGCAGGTGGAAGCGTGGGTGGGCCGGCAGCCAGGTCTTGATGGCCGGGGTCTTGTGGGTGGCGTGGTCGTCCAGCACCAGGTGGACGTCCAGGCCCGCCGGTATCTCCTGGTCGAGTTCGACCAGGAACTTCTTGAACTCCTCGGCCCGGTGCCGGCGGTGCGGAGAGCCGATCACCTTCCCCGTGGCGACGTCCAGGGCGGCGAACAAGGTGGTGGTGCCGGCGCGCACGTAGTCATGGGTGATCCGCTGCGGGACGCCGGGCATCATCGGCAGCACCGGCTGGGAACGGTCCAGGGCCTGGATCTGGGACTTCTCGTCCACACAGAACACCAGCGCCCGCTCGGGCGGATCCAGATACAGACCGACCACATCGTGGACCTTGTCGACGAAGTACGGATCCGTCGACAGCAGAGACGTCTCGGTGCGGCTGCAGGCCGAAGGCCCACCAGATCCGCGCCACGGTCGACTGCGACAGGCCCATCTCCTTCGCCATCGCCCGCGTCGACCAGTGCGTGGCATTCTTCGGCGTCGACTCCAGCGTCCGCTTCACCACCGCGGCGACCTGCTCGTCGGTCACCGTCCTCGGGCCACCCGGGCGGGGCATGTCACCCAGGCCGGCGATCCGGTGCTCGACGAACCGCTTCCGCCAGCGGCCCGCCGCATGCGGCGTCGAACCGAGCCGGGCGGCCACGTCCCTGTTCGACGCGCCACTCGCGCAGGCCAGGATAATCCGGCACCGCAAAGCCCACGCCTGCGGAGTGGAACGGCGCCGTACCCATCCCTCCAGCCCAGCCCAGCCCGCCGCATCCGACAGGATCAACTCGGCCTTCGGCCGCCCAGTACGCGCCACCCCACAACCCTACACATTTGAACAGAATTCCTGACTCAGAAGACTAGGGCCCGGGGGATGTGTACGGACCGGGGTCGGGGCGGCTGGGGCGGCTGTCCCAGATAGGGGGATGGTCGTCTGCGGCAAGGAGGCTGTTGATGCGGCGGGCGAACTCGTGGCCGGGCAGCGGGAGCTCGATGTCGGGCTCACGGAGGTAGCCGGCCGTGACGGCTGTGGGGATGTAGGCCATGAGCTTGCTGACTCCGGCGGGCCGGGAGCGGACGGTCTGCTTGGCGAGGTGGCCAAGAAGGCGCATGAAGTGGGTGGTGGTTGTGCTGGTGATGCGGTGTTCTGCCGGGCGCAAGGTGCCACCGTCGTCGAACGCGGGAGGTTGGGGTGGAGGCTGGACGTCGCCGGTCTGCCGGTGCCAGAAGGCGGCGGTGTCCTCCTCCCCCAATGCCAGGTGGTGGAGGTAGAGGCAGTAGGCGGCGGCTGCTTGCCCGGCGCCGGCGGCGTACTGCCACCAGAAGCGGGCGCCTTCGTCCGTGTCGGTCAGCTGCAGGACACACGCGAGGACCAGGACGGCACGTGGTTCGGGGACTTGGTCGGTGACGAATTTGGCTACGGTGCCCGGTGGAGTGTGCGAGACGAGCGTTTCGCACAGAGTACGCAGGTCCTCAGCCGCCACATGGCGGCTGCCGCTCGGGGAGCTGTGAGCGGTGGGGTCGGCATCGGGTGCGGACGATGGGGCGGTTGAGTGGATGATGTCGCGCGGCAGGGTGCGCTCGCGGACGAGCATGGCTCTGGAGAGGAGTTCTTCGATGCCGGCCACGGGGTGTTCCCTTCGGTCGGGGGCGGCGGGCACAGGACGTTCTCCAGGAATATCGGGTGGCGTGACGTTCGTCTGAGCGGACGGCGGCCAGCGGCACGCCCAGGAGGGCGGAGACGGTCTCGGGCGGGCGATTCCACAGCCGGCGCAGCACCATGACATCGAGCTGGCTGTTGGGCAGGCGGCTCATGGCCGCGAACAGCTTCAGGCTCTCGGCGATCTGGTCCATGCGGTCGGCCCGCTCACGCCCACCGACCAGGCAGCCGTGCCCGACCTGTCGACACGACCGCTGACAGTGCTGCCGGAACCTCGATACTGTGCAAGTACCGCGAAGGGGGGATGGGCATGATGCGCAAGTTCTTGTTGTCGTTGTTCGGGGCTTCTCATGCACGCACCGACGCGGCCCTCCGGGCGGATGACGAGTCGAGCGATGACACACCCGGCCCCAGCGAGTCCGCGGCGACGAACGGATCATCCTCGCCAGATATAGCTACCGAGGACATGATCCTCGCACCGAACGGCATCCTCCTCCACGTCAGCCCGGCAGCGGCGAGAACCTTCGGCCGCGAGACAGAAGAGTTAGTCGGCACCGAACTGGGCATGCTCATCCACCCCGATGACATCGGCAGCGTCATCCATAAAGTCCGCCGCTTCCTTGCCGCCAGCGACACCGAGGAGCCCACGACCAGTATCGTGTTCCGCTCCAGGTCGGGCACCGGTGAGTGGCTCAACATAGAGTCGACGGTCAACCGCCACCGCAGTGGCCTCATCCTGAACAGCCGGGACGTGACCGAGCAGGTGCGGCTGCAGGCCCAGTTGCAGCACAACGCCGAGCACGACCAACTCACCGACTTGCCCAACCGTACCTTGTTCACCAAGCGCGTCAGCCAGGCTCTCGGTAGCCGCCGTGGCTCCGCTGTGCTCCTCATCGACCTCGATGGTTTCAAGGCCGTCAACGACACGATCGGGCACCAAGCCGGGGACCAACTGCTCGTCCAGGCCGCCCGCAGACTCCAGGAAGCGGTCCGGCACGGGGATACCGTGTCCCGGCTGGGCGGCAACGAGTTCGCGGCCCTGATCGTCGGAGACAACACCCGGGACCGCGCCGCCCGCGAACGGCACATCCTGGAGTTCGCCGACCGCCTCAGGGGGATGCTGTCGCAGCCGTACCTCATCGACGGCAACGATGTCCGGGTCAACGCCTCCATCGGCCTCGCCTTCGCCGAGCCGGACCTCGGCGCGGGCGAGCTGCTGCGCAATGCCGACCTCGCCATGTACCGCGCCAAGGCGGGCGGCAAGGGCCGCGTCGAGCTGTACAAGCCGCAGATGCAGCAGGACGCCGTACGCAAGGCGGAGCTGGCCACACGCCTGCGTGCCGCGCTGCACGCCGGCGAGTTCACGCTGCTACACCAGCCGGTGGTGTCTCTGGCGGACGGCCGGATCACATCGGTTGCCGCCCAGGCGCGTTGGCGGTCCTCGCAAGGGGTGCTGTTCACGCCCGCCGAGTTCCTGCGGGTGTCCGAGGACAGCGACAAGACCGCCGAGCTGGGCCGCTGGATACTGGAGAAGGCTGTCGAGCAGGCCGCCGAGCGCGCCGCGACCAGGCTCGCCGTACCCGTCGCCGTACAGATGACCGCGCGCCGGCTGCTGGACCAGTCAATGCCGCTCGGCTCGATCGAGGCGCTGCTGACCCGGCACGGGCTGCCGTCCGGGTCGCTGATCATCGAGCTGTCCGACGTCGACCCCCGCGTCGCGCTGGACGACTTGGAGCGCCGCCTGAGCGACCTGCGCAGACTCGGCGTCCGGGTCGCCCTGGACGGCAGCGGACACGCGACGATCACCGCACTGCGCAGACTCCCCGTCGACGTGCTCAAGCTCGACCGCAGTCTGGTCGAGGGCGTCGTCGACTCCGCCCGGCTGCACGCGATCACCAGCGGGCTGGTGCGGATCGCCACCGACCTCGGACTGCAGTCCGTGGCCGACGGCGTGGACCTGCCGGAACAGGTCGCGGCGCTGCGCGCGATGGGGTGCACGCACGGGCAGGGCATGGCCTTCTCCGGGCCGTTGGACGAGTACCGGCTACGCCGGGCGCTCAGTTCCGGCCACTATCCGGTACTGCACTCACCGGTCGAACCCGCTTCCGTGGGCGGCGACGTCCGGGGCGCCGCATCCAAGGGAAGCTCGTTCGCTGAACAGGGGTTTGTCGCGGGCGAGCTGCTGCGCGACTACGCGCCGCCTCTTCAAGACGAGGCCGCCGCGGTAGTCAGAGCAGCGGGTGAGATCGAGCACACCCTCGCTCGGCTCTTCGTACGTCTCGGACCGCCTCCCGAACCGACAGAACTCGAGTACACCCCAGCAGGAAGCGGTGACGGAGGCTCCCGGCAGTGAGTGTGGAAGAAAGCAGCAGTGCTCTGCCCCTCCCGCCAGATGATCCTGTCGTCTCGGCGGGGCTGGAGATCGCCATGAAGTGGGGTGCCGCCCTCGGCGGACCGGAGCAACTCAAGGTTGCCTTCGAAGCCCTGGAACCGCAACTGAAGCGGGAACACCAAATTCGGCTCAGGCAGCTGGACATGCAGCGGGAGGCGGCTGCACGCGCGGACGAGAAAGCCGAGGCAGCCGCGGAACGCGAGGTACGACTGGCGCGAGAGAAGCGTCAGCATGCGCTCTGGATGACCGGCTTGTATGTGGGCGCCGTGATCAGCGTGGCCATGCTCGGTGCTGGAATCTTCGTCGCCAAGGACGTGTGGTGGCTTGCGATCATGCTGTGCGGCCCCAGCTTGATAGCCATGGGCAAGCTGTACGTGCTGCGCCGCAGTGATGCCAAAGACATGCAAGCGGTGTCCCAGGGCGCCCGAAGCGCCACGAACGCCGCTGGCCAGGCGCAGCCTCCGCCCATTCCATGACAGGAAACGATGGACAACGGGAAGGCGGTGTCCCGGATCACCGAGAGCAGTGCTCATTCCTGTTGCGATGGAGGACGGGGCTCCTGCTCCGGCCGGGTGCGGGCAACGCTGTGGTAGCGGCATTCGGCACGTTCTCCCCGTTCTGGGAGGTCAGGAGGCCCTGATGTTCGACGACTCACCCTTGTCACCGATCACCGGAGTCCCGACGGCTCCGGCTGGGCGGTCCTCGCCGATCCCGAAGGCAACGAGTTCTGCGTTCTGCGCAGCGAGTCCGGCCGGGCCGCCATGACTTCCTGAGGCTGCGGTCATGGGCGTGCCCCTTCGGTGAAGGTTACGAACGGAGTGCCGGGATGATCTCCGCGCCGTACGCGTCGATCGTCACCTCCTGCGCGTCGTGCATGTCGTACACGGCGAACTGGTCCACGCCCAGCTCCCGCAGTGCCCGCAGCTTCCCGATGTGCGCCTCGGCCGGGCCGAGCAGGCAGAACCGGTCGACGATCTCGTCGGGGACGAAATCCGTGGACGGGTTGCCGGCCCGTCCGTGATGGCTGTAGTCGTAGCCGTGCCGCTCCTTGATGTACGACGTCAGCGCCTCGGGGACCAGGCCGGAGTGCTCGCCGTAGCGGGCGACGAGGTCGGCGACGTGGTTGCCGACCATGCCGCCGAACCAGCGGCACTGCTCGCGGGCGTGCGCCAGGTCGTCGCCGACGTACGCGGGGGCGGCGACGCAGACGGTGACGGACGCGGGGTCGCGCCCCGCCTCCACGGCGGCGGCGCGCACGGCCTTCACCATCCACTCGGTCAGATACGGATCGGCGAGCTGGAGGATGAAGCCGTCGGCCTTGCGTCCGGCGAGGGCGAGCGCCTTCGGCCCGTACGCGGCCATCCAGACGGGCAGTCGGCCGTCCCGCACCCACGGGATCCGCAGCGGCTGCCCGTCGACCTCGGCCTCGCGTCCCTCGGCGAGGTCGCGGATCACGTCGATCGCCTCGCCGAGGCGGGCCAGGGTGCCCGGCCTGCGTCCGGCGACGCGCATCGCGGAGTCACCGCGGCCGATGCCGCAGACGGTGCGGTTGCCGTACATGTCGTTGAGGGTGGCGAAGGTGGAGGCGGTGACCTCCCAGGTGCGGGTGCCCGGGTTGGTGACCATCGGGCCGACCTTCAGTCTCGTGGTGCCGGCCAGGATCCGGCTGTAGATCACAAAGGGTTCCTGCCACAGTACGGCGGAGTCGAAGGTCCAGCCGTGGGTGAAGCCGTTGCGCTCGGCGCGCTGCATCAGGCTGACGACCCGTGCGGCCGGCGGGTCGGTCTGCAGGACGAGTCCGAAGTCCATGCGCGGCTCTCCTAGGTGAGGTACTGACAGGTGGACCGCGGGGTGTAGACGCCGTGGCCGGCGCGTCCGGTGTACTCCCGGTCGGTGATGACGGGGACACCGCGCGAGAGGACGGTCTCGACCCGGCCGGTGACCCGTTTGCCCTCGTAGGCCGAGTAGTCGACGTTCATGTGGTGGGTGTCGGCGGACATGACCTGCTCGGCGGCCGGGTCGTAGATGACGACGTCGGCGTCCGCGCCGGGCGCGATGGTGCCCTTCTTGGGGTACAGGCCGAACATCCGGGCCGGGGTGGCGCAGGCGATCTCGATCCAGCGACGGCGGGAGATGTGCCCGTCGAGGACGGCCTGGTGGAGCAGGTCCATGCGGTTCTCCACGCCGGGGAGACCGTTGGGGATCTTGGAGAAGTCACCCCGGCCGAGCTCCTTCTGGCCGGTGAAGCAGAAGGGGCAGTGGTCGGTGGAGACCACCTGGAGGTCGTTGGTGCGCAGGCCCCGCCAGAGGGCCGCCTGGTGCTCCTTGGGCCTGAGCGGGGTGCTGCACACGTACTTGGCGCCCTCGAAGCCGGGCTCGGCGAGGTTGTCGGTGGAGAGGAACAGGTACTGCGGGCAGGTCTCGCCGAAGACGTTCAGACCCTCGTCGCGGGCGCGGGCCAGCTCGGTGACCGCCTCGGTCGCGGAGACGTGGACGACGTACAGCGGGGCGCCGGCGACCTGGGCGAGCCGGATGGCGCGGTGGGTGGCCTCGGCTTCCAGCAGGGCCTTGCGGACCTCGCCGTGGTGGCGGGGGTCGGTCTCGCCGCGGGCGAGGGCCTGTTCGACGAGCACGTCGATGGCGATGCCGTTCTCGGCGTGCATCATGATCAGCCCGCCGTTGTCGGCGGAGCGCTGCATGGCGCGCAGGATCTGGCCGTCGTCGGAGTAGAAAACTCCTGGATACGCCATAAATTGCTTAAACGACGTAATTCCTTCTTCTACCAGAAGGTCCATTTCCTTCAGTGTCTCGGCGTTGACGTCCGAGACGATCATGTGGAAGCCGTAGTCGATGGCGCAGGTGCCCTCGGCCTTGGCGTGCCAGGCGTCCAGGCCCTGGCGCAGGGACTGGCCGACGCTCTGTACGGCGAAGTCGACGATGGTGGTCGTACCGCCCCAGGCGGCGGCCCGGGTGCCGGTCTCGAAGGTGTCGGAGGCGAAGGTGCCGCCGAACGGCAGCTCCATGTGGGTGTGGGCGTCGACCCCGCCCGGGACGACGTACTTGCCGGTGGCGTCGATGGTCCGGTCGGCGCTGAAGGCGTCGGCGGCCGGGGTGGCGGAGGCGGCGAGGGCGGCGATGCGGCCGTCCTCGATCAGGACGTCGGCGTGGATCTCGTCGGAGGCGGTGATGACGAGGCCACCACGGATGACGGTGCGGCTGCTCATGGTGCTCCCTCTCTACGAGCGATACGAGCGCTACGAGCCCTGCAAGCTCTGCGAGCCGGTGCTACAGCGTGCTCCGCAGGGCGCTTTCGAGGATGTCGGCGCCCTCCTCGGCCTCCGCGACGTTGAGGGACAGCGGCGGGGCGACGCGCAGGGCGCTGGTGTCGTGGCCGCCGCCCTTGCCGATGAGCAGGCCGCCCGTGCGGGCCGCCTCCAGGACGGCGGACGCGGCCGCCGGATCGGCCTCGTCGGTGCCGGGTTTCGCCAGCTCGATGCCGATCATCAGCCCGCGCCCACGGACCTCGCGTACGGCGGGAACGTGGGCGGCGGCGGCCCGCAGCCGCTCGATGAGCAGGCCGCCGACCCGGCGGGCGTTGCCCTGGAGGTCGTGCTCCAGCAGGTAGGTGAGGTTGGCCAGGCCGGCCGCCATGGTGATCTGGGTGCCGCCGAAGGTCGAGATGCTGTTGGCGTCCAGGCAGTTCATGATCTCGGAGCGGGCGACGACCCCGCCGATGGACATGCCGTTGCCGATGCCCTTGGCGAAGGTGAGCATGTCGGGCGGGCCGCCGCGGCCGTGCGCCTGCCAGCCCCAGAAGTGCTCGCCGGTGCGGCCCCAGCCGGTCTGCACCTCGTCGGCGATCCACAGGATGCCCCGCTCGTGCAGCACCTCGCGGAAGGCCGCGTACAGGCCGTCGGGCGGCGAGGTGAAGCCGCCGACGCCCTGGATCGGCTCGGCGATCAGCGCGGCGGGCGGGCGGGTGTGGCCGAGGAGGTCCTTCAGGTCGTCGACGCAGGCCGCGACGAAGTCGTAGTCGTCGAGCGCGGCGAACGGACCCCGGGTGCGCACGCCGCCGTGGACGTACAGCGTCTGGAGCGGGGAGAGCGAGGTCGGGGACCAGCTCCGGTTGCCGGTGATGCCGACCGAGCTGAAGGAGCGGCCGTGGTAGCTGTTGCGCATGGCCAGGATCGTGTTGCTGTTCCGGTAGGCGGTGGCGAGCAGCAGGGCGGTGTCGTTGGCCTCGGTGCCGGAGGTGGTGAAGAACACCCGGGCGTCCGGGATGCCGCTCAACTTCGCGATGCGTTCGGCGAGTTCCACCATCGGCCGGTTGAGGTAGAGGGTGGAGGAGTGGACGATCCGCCCGGCCTGGTCGCTCACCGCCTTGGTGACCTCGGGCAGGGCGTGGGCGGTCATGGTGGTGAGGATGCCGCCGAAGAAGTCGAGGTAGCGGTTGCCGTCGGAGTCCCAGACGTGGCGGCCCTCGCCGTGGGTGATCTCGATGGGCTCCTCGTAGTAGAGGGCGAGCCAGTCGGGGAGCACGGACCGGTGGCGGCCCAGCAGGTCGTCGGTCACGGCCGCACCAGCCCCTCGTAGGCGTCGGGGCGGCGGTCGCGGTAGAAGGCCCACTGCTGCCGCACCTCCTCGATGAGGTCGAAGTCCAGGTCGCGGACCACGAGTTCCTCCTTGCTGTCGCTGGCGACGTCGCCGACGAACTGCCCGCGCGGGTCGACGAAGTACGAGGTGCCGTAGAAGTCGTTGTCACCGTACTCCTCCACGCCCACGCGGTTGATCGCGGCGATGAAGTACTCGTTGGCGACGGCCGCCGCCGGCTGCTCCAGCCGCCACAGGTGGGACGAGAGGCCGCGGTGCGTGGCGGACGGGTTGTAGACCAACTGGGCACCGTTGATGCCGAGTTGCCGCCAGCCCTCGGGGAAGTGGCGGTCGTAGCAGATGTAGACGCCGACCTTGCCGACGGCGGTGTCGAAGACCGGCCAGCCGAGGTTGCCGGGCCGGAAGTAGAACTTCTCCCAGAACCCCTTGACCTGCGGGATGTGGTGCTTGCGGTACTTGCCGAGGACGGTGCCGTCGGCGTCGATCACGGCGGCGGTGTTGTAGTAGTAGCCCGACTGCTCGATCTCGAACACCGGCACGACAATCACCATGCCGGTCTCGCGGGCCAGTTCCCGCATCCGGCGGACGGTCGGCCCGTCGGGCACGGGCTCGGCCCAGCGGTAGTGCCCGGGGTCCTGGACCTGGCAGAAGTAGGGGGCGTTGAACACCTCCTGGAACCCGATGACCTTCGCACCCCGCCGGGCCGCCTCGCGGGCGTGCTCCTCGTGTTTCACCAGCATGGACTCGGTGTCACCGGTCCAGGTGGCCTGGACCAGAGCGGCACGTACGACGTTGGCCATGAGCTGCTCCTTCGACGCGACGTCAGAGCCTCTACGCCTGTAGAAACGGCCGTAGAGGGACGAACGTAAGCCTCTCGGGCGGCCTTGCCAAGACCATCGTCGTGAACCCGCTGGGTCGATCGTGTTTCAGCACTCCTGTGGGTGAGCCCGCCGGACTCAGGCGGCGACCGGAGCCTCCGGCGCCGTGGGCGCGCAGCGCCCCACCAGGTCGTCCATCGACAGACCGAGCGCGCCGGCCAGCGCGGCCACCGTGAAGAAGGCCGGGGTCGGGGCGCGCCCCGTCTCGATCTTGCGGAGGGTCTCCGCGGAGATGCCGGCGTTCGCCGCGATCTCGGCCATGCTGCGGCCGCCACGCGCCTCGCGCAGCAGCCGGCCGAGCCGCTCGCCGCGTTCGCGCTCTTCGGGGGTCAAGGGGGTGCGCACCATGGCACCCATTCTAATACCGGTATAGTAATTGGCATGGTGGAGCTGAAGACCGACACATCGATCGATGCCATGTACGAGGCGGGCCAGGTCGTCGCGAACGCGCTGACGGCCGTACGGAACACCGCCGACGTGGGCGTTTCCCTGCTGGAGCTGGACCAGGTGGCGCGGGAGGTGCTGCGCGCGGCGGGTGCGACCTCGCCCTTCCTGGGCTACCGGCCCTCCTTCGCACCGACCCCGTTCCCGGCCGTGATCTGCGCGTCCGTGAACGACGCGATCGTGCACGGCATCCCGGACGGCTACCGGCTGCGCGACGGGGACCTCGTCTCGATCGACTGCGGCGCCCAACTGGGCGGCTGGGCCGGGGACTCGGCGATCAGTTTCACCGTGGGCACCCCGCGCCCGGCCGACGTGACGCTGATCGAGACCGCCGAGCGGGCGCTCGCGGCGGGCATCGGGGCGGCCGTCGTCGGCAACCGCATCGGCGACATCGCGCACGCGATCGGCACGGTGTGCCGCGCCGGGGGGTACGGCATCATGGAGGACTTCGGCGGCCACGGCATCGGCCGCCGCATGCACGAGGACCCGGGCGTGCCGAACGAGGGCCGGCCGGGGAGGGGCATGCCCCTGCGCCACGGCATGGTGTTCGCGATCGAACCCATGCTGATCGCGGGCGGCACCGACACGTACCACACCGCCCCGGACGGCTGGACCCTCCGCACCAACGACGGCTCCCGCGCGGCACACGTGGAACACACGGTGGCGATCACCGAGAACGGACCGCGCGTCCTGACGGCCCGCCAAGCCGCGTGAGGAGGCCCGTCACCCCTCCGCCCCCATAAAACGGAGGGACATGGTACGCGCCGGAGAGCCGTGAACGCGCCCCGGCGGCTCCCCCTCCGCCCTCACATCAGGGCCGGGGTGCCGGGCGGGCGATCCGCCACCGACGCCGAGGTGGGAACGTTTCTCCGTACAGGCGTCCGAGCGAGTCGCCCCCGCGCACCCCACCGGGCCGGACGACACCGGGCCGGTTCACAGGTGAAATCGCCGGGCATTTGCATACAGTCATACTTTTCTGGGTCTTCTTGCCCTGCACGGCAGGTCTGCCGCTAGCTGGATACCAACCGCTCCCCGCCCTGGGATCCCGATGAGCCAAGGGCACGTCGACGAGGGGAGCGGACCGGGCAACCAGCACGCGAGGAGAGTCATGAAGAAGGCATACGAAGCGCCCACCCTCGTCCGTCTCGGTACGTTCCGCAAGGAGACCGGGCTTCTGGGCAAGCACGGCAACGACCGGCTGATCCTGAGCAAGAACTGACGGACGACGGTACCGACCCGACGTCATGACACCACTGCACGCGAGTGCGGGGACGGGCCCCGGCGAGGCGCACTTCGCGGTCTTCACCGACCGCGGGGAGGCGGCCGCCGCGGCCCGCTCCTTCGCCCGGCCCGACTGCCGGACCATGAGCCATCCCTCGGGCCGGCCCTGGCTGGTCGGCCACTGGCGCGACGACGAGGCCGTCACCGTACGAGCCGGTGACACCGCCCTGGCGGTCATCGGCTGCTGCCCCGTGGGAGCGGACGAACTGCGGCACCGAGCGGCACGGTTGCGCGACCTCGCCGAGCTCGACGCGCTGGCCCGCTCCCTGCCGGGCAGCTTCCACCTGGTGGCCGCCCTCGACGGGAGGATCCGGGTCCAGGGCACCGCCTCCGGCCTCCGGCTGGTCTTCCACGCGGAGATCGCCGGCACCCGGGTCGTCGCCACCCGGGCCGACGTGCTCGCCGACGCCCTGGGCCTCGACCCCGATCCCGCGGAACTGGCCGTCCGGCTGCTGTGGCCCGCCCCGTATCCGCTGTACGAGACGTCCCTGTGGCCCGCGGTCACCGCCGTACCCCCGCAGGACGCGGTGGTCGTCGCGGCGGACGGGCGCACCGCCCGGCACACCCGCTGGTGGACGCCGCCGGAGCCGGTCGTGCCGTTGGCCGAGGCGGTCGACCCGGTCCGTGCGGCGCTCCAGGAGGCCGTCGAGGCACGGACCCGGCAGGGCGGCACGGTCAGCTGCGACCTGTCCGGCGGGCTGGACTCCACCTCCGTCTGCTTCCTCGCCGACCGCTCCCCCGCCCGCGTGGTGGCCTCCACGTGGCCGGGACGCGACCCGGCGGACACCGACCTGTACTGGGCCGAGCAGGCCGCGAGGCACCTCCCGGACGTCGAGCACGTGGTCTGGGACGCCGACGCCTCGCCGCTGGTCTACGACGACCTGCTGGACATCGACGACGCCCTCGACGAACCCAGCGTCGGCGTCATGGACCGCTCCCGGGCCCTGCACCACCTGCCGGAACTCGCCGCGCGCGGCAGCCGCGTCCATCTGACCGGCATCGGCGGCGACCACGTGGCCTGGTGCTCCGAGGCGTACTACCACCGGCTGCTGCGCACCCGCCCGCTGCACGCGCTGCGGCAGCTGCGCGGGTTCCGGGCCCTGTGGCAGTGGCCGCTCGGCTCCACGGTCCGCGCGCTGGCCGACACCCGGCCGTACGGGAAGTGGCTCGCCGGCACCACCGGCCGGCTGCGTGAGCCGACGGCCTCGTCGTCCGTCGCCACGGGGCTCGGCTGGGGCATGGCCCCGCGCCTGTTCGACTGGGTGACCGCCGACGCCGAGCGGCTGGCGCGGCGGGCGCTGCTCGACGCCGCCGCGACGGCGACCCCGCTGCATCACGACCGGGGGATGCACGCGGACCTGGAACAGATCCGCTCCACCACACGTGTCATCCGTCAGTGGGACCACATGGCGGCCCGCACCGGCCTGCCCATGGCCTCTCCCTTCTTCGACGACCGGGTCATCGAGGCGTTCCTCGCCGTGCGCCCGGCCGAGCGCGTCACGCCCTTCCGGTACAAACCGGTGCTGACCGCCGCGATGAGCGGAGTGGTTCCCGAGCCGTGCCTGCGCAGGACGAACAAGGCCGCGGCCTCCATGGACGCCGCCAACGGACTGCGCGCGAACCGTGCCGACCTGCTGACGCTGTGGGAGGACTCCCGGCTGGAGCGGCTCGGTCTGGTGGACGGCGCCGAGCTGCGCCGTCTCGCCCTGCGGCCGGCCTCTCCCGGTCTGTCCGACGCCGTCCTCTACTCGACGATCGCCGCCGAGGTGTGGCTGCGCGGTCGCTCCCGCAGCCACAGCAGTACCCGTATCTCGTAGCCCTCCGTGGCCGCGAGGCCCCCTCGCGGTGCAGAAAGGCGATGCCATGCCCCTGCGTTTCGACGCGCACGTCTCCACGACCGAGACCGACTACGGCACCGTGCTTCTGGACGAACGGGCCGGAAATTACTGGGAGTTGAATCCCACCGCCACGCTGGTGGTACGGGCGCTGCTGGACGGCGGCGAGGTCGCCGACGCGGCCGCCGTACTGGTCCGCGAGTTCGACATCGAGCGGGCGCAGGCCCTGCGGGACGTCGAGGCACTCGTCGGCGACCTGCGCGAGGCGGGGCTGGTCTCATGACCACGCCCAGCGCGCTGGAACGCCCCACCGGGGTGCCGCTCGGGCTGCGCCTGGCCGCCCGGCTGGTCCTGGTGCCCGCCGTCCTGATCACCCTGCTGCCGCCGCGCCGCATCCGCGCCGTACTGGGCGTGCTGCGGCGCGGCGCGGCGCCCGCCACCGCCGTCCAGGCACAGGCCGCGCGCGACGCCCTGTGCGCGGTCAGCCTGCGCTGCACCGGTCCGAAGGGCTGCCTGCCCCGTTCCCTGGGCGCCGCCCTGCTGTGCCGGCTGCGGGGGACGTGGCCGACCTGGTGCGCCGGGGTCCGGGTCGTACCGCCCTTCACCGCGCACGCCTGGATCGAGGCGGAGGGCCACCTGGTCGGCGAAGGCGTGCCCGACGGCTATTTCGCCCGGCTGGTCTCCGTGGAGCCGCACTCCCGCCCGCCGTCCCGATGACCGATCGGCCCACCCCCGGCGGACCGACTCCGGCATGCCCGGCACGGGACGATCAGGTCCCCGGAGGACCGACGACCGACGCCCCCGCGCATCCCGGCCGGCCCACCGGCAGTCCCGCGCAGACCGGGGCGCCGGCCCGGGACGTCGGGCAGCGGAACGGGTCCCCCGACCCCCCGGCGTCGTCGGACGACGACCGGTCCACCCGGGCGGCGCTCGGTACGCTCTACCGCCTCACCGCCGGGCACCGGCGGGCCGTCGCCGTGGCCGCCGTGCTGACCCTCGTGGGTTCCGCCCTCGGGCTGGCCCAGCCGCTCGTGGCCCGGCACGCCGTGGACGCGAGCGGCCGCGGGCAGGTCGTCTGGCCACTGCTGGCCCTGCTCGGCGCGCTGTTCGCCGCCGAGGCCGCGACCGGATCGGTGGGACGCTTCCTCCTGGAGCGCATGGGCGAGGGCGTCGTACGGCAGCTCCGGTTCGGTCTGGTGGACCGGCTGCTCCGGCTGGAGATGCGGGAGTACGACCGCCACCGCTGCGGCGACCTCGTCTCCCGGGTCACCGCCGACACCACCCTGCTGCGCGAAGTCGTCTCGCAGGCCCTGGTCGACCTGGTGACCGGAAGCATCGTCGCCGTCGGGGCCGTCGTCCTGATGGCGTGGCTCGACCCGCTGCTGCTGCTCCTGGTCGCGCTCACCGTGGCCGCCGCGGCCGCTGTCGTCACCTCCCTGCTCAAGGGGATCCGGTCCGCCTCCGAGCGCACGCAGCGCGCGGTCGGCGCCGTCGCCGCCGACCTGGAACGGGCCCTCGGCGCCCTGCCCATGGTCCGGGTGCACCGCGCCGAGGAGCGCGAGACGGCCCGGGTGGGAGCGCGCGTGCAGGAGGCCCACGACGCGGGGGTGCGTACCGCGAAGCTCGCCTCCGTCATGAGCCCCGCCGTCGAACTCGCCGTCCAGGGCTCCTTCCTCGTGGTCCTCGTCGTCGGCGGCCTGCGCGTGGGCGGCCGGGACGGCTCCCTCGGCGACCTGGTCGCCTTCCTGCTGTACGCCTCCTACCTCGTGCTGCCGCTGTCCTCCGTCTTCCAGGCGGTGGGCCTCGTCCAGCGCGGCATGGGCGCCCACCGGCGCGTCGAGGAGGTGCTGCGCCTTCCCGTCGAGCACACCGGACCGTCGGTCCCGGCCGCCCCCGCCCGCGTCCGGCCCCGCCCCGCGGCACCGGGCGGCGACGAGCGGCCCGCGCTCGCCCTGGACGGCGTCCGCTTCGGCTACGACCCGCACCGGCCGGTGCTGCGCGATGTCTCCTTCGCCGTCCCCCCACGCCGCCAGGTCGCCCTGGTGGGCCCTTCGGGCGCCGGGAAGAGCACGGTCTTCGCGCTGGTCGCGGGCTTCTACGAACCGGACGCGGGCACCGTGCTCTTCGCCGGCCGGCCGGCCGGCGAACTCGGCCGCGACGCGTGCCGACGCCGTATCGCCGTCGTGGACCAGAACACCCACGTCGTGCACGGCACCCTGCGGGAGAACATCGCCTACGCCGTGCCCGACGCCCCGGAGGCGGAGCTGAGGCGGGTGGTGGAGCTGGCCCGGCTCGAGGAGGTCGTCGACCGGCTGCCCGGCGGCCTGGACGCCGTGGTCGGCGAGCGCGGGGGCACCCTCTCGGGCGGCGAACGCCAGCGCGTGGCGCTGGCCCGGGCCCTGCTCGCCCGTCCCTCGCTGCTGCTGCTCGACGAGCCGACCTCCCACCTGGACGCGATCAACGAAGCGGCGCTGACCACGGTGATGAGGGACGTGGCCCGGGAGTGTGCCCTGCTGGTCGTCGCCCACCGCCTGTCCACCGTGCGGCACGCCGATCACATCGTCGTCCTGGACCGGGGCCGCACGGTCGGCCAGGGGCGGCACGAGGAGTTGCTGGCCACGAGTCCCCTCTACCGGGAGCTGGCCGCGAGCCAGATGCTGCGGCCGGGCGGCGACCGGGCCGCGCGCCGCGCCCCGTCGTCCCACTGAACATGCCCGCGGATACGGATCGTGTCATCGTGGGCATGAGCGAGCCCCGACCGGGTTACCCGGCTCCGGCACGTCGACCCAGCGAAGGAACGGATGACGATGACGAGTGGTTTCGTCGGCCCGGAGGGCGACCCCTTCGCGGAATTCCTCGCCCGCTTCTTCGGCGGGCCACGCCCCCGCCAGATCGACATCGGCCGACTCCTCAGCCAACCCGCCCGGGAGCTGGTCCGCGGCGCCGCCCAGTACGCCGCCGAACACGGCAGCCGTGATCTGGACACCCAGCACCTCCTGCGCGCCGCCCTCTCCGCCGAGCCGACCCGGAGCCTGCTCAGCCGGTCCGGCGCGGACCCCGACTCCCTGGCGTCCCAGATCGACGACCGCTCCGGCCCCGTACAGCACGGCCCCGGCGAGGCCCCGCCGCCGACCTCCCTGTCGCTCACCCCCGCCGTCAAGCGGGCCCTGCTGGACGCGCACGAGATGGCCAGGGCGTCCGGTGCCGGCTACATCGGCCCGGAGCACGTGCTCACCGCCCTCGCCGCCAACCCCGACTCGGCCGCGGGCCACATCCTCAACGCGGCCCGGTTCTCCCCCTCCGGTCCCCCGGAGGCACCGGAGGCCCCGCCCGCCCGCGCCGAGCGCCCCCGCCCCGCGACCGGCACGCCGACCCTCGACAAGTACGGCCGTGACCTCACCGAGCTGGCCCGCGAGGGCCGTGTCGACCCGGTGATCGGACGCGACGACGAGATCGAGCAGACCGTCGAGGTGCTCTCCCGGCGCGGCAAGAACAACCCGGTGCTGATCGGTGACGCGGGCGTCGGCAAGACCGCCGTCGTGGAGGGACTGGCCCAGCGGATCGCCGAGGGGGACGTGCCCGACGTGCTCCTCGGACGGCGCGTGGTCGCCCTGGACCTGACGGGCGTCGTCGCCGGGACCCGCTACCGGGGCGACTTCGAGGAGCGGATGAACAACATCGTCGAGGAGATCCGGTCCCACTCCGACCGACTGATCATCTTCATCGACGAACTGCACACCGTCGTCGGCGCCGGGGGCGGAGGCGAGGGCGGCTCGATGGATGCCGGAAACATCCTCAAGCCGGCCCTCGCCCGCGGCGAGCTGCACATCGTGGGCGCGACCACCCTGGAGGAGTACCGCCGGATCGAGAAGGACGCGGCGCTGGCCCGCCGCTTCCAGCCGATCATGGTGCCCGAGCCGACGCCCGCCGACGCGATCGAGATCCTGCGCGGTCTGCGGGACCGGTACGAGGCCCACCACCAGGTCCGCTACACCGACGAGGCCCTGCTCGCGGCCGTCGAGCTGTCCGACCGCTATCTGAGCGACCGCCGCCTCCCGGACAAGGCCATCGACCTGATCGACCAGGCCGGCGCGCGGGTGCGGTTGCGGGCCCGGACCAAGGGCACGGACGTACGGGCCATGGAGCGCGAGGTCGAGCAGCTGACCTGCGACAAGGACCAGGCGGTCGCCGACGAGCAGTACGAGCAGGCCACGCAGTTGCGGGACCGCATCGTGGAGCTGAAGCAGCGGATCACGGACGCCGGCGGCGACGGCGAGGTCGACGAGGGGCAGAGCCTGTGGGTGGACGCCGAGTCGATCGCCGAGGTGGTGGCCCGGCAGACGGGCATCCCGGTCAGCCGCCTCACCGAGGAGGAGAAGGACCGGCTGCTGGGCCTGGAACAGCACCTGCACCAGCGGGTCGTCGGCCAGGAGGAGGCGGTGCGCGTCGTGTCGGACGCGGTACTGCGCTCCCGCGCGGGGCTCGCCAGCCCCGACCGGCCGATCGGCAGCTTCCTGTTCCTCGGCCCGACGGGCGTCGGCAAGACGGAGCTGGCGCGGGCGCTCGCCGAGGCGCTGTTCGGCAGCGAGGACCGGATGGTGCGCCTCGACATGAGCGAGTACCAGGAGCGGCACACGGTGAGCCGGCTGGTGGGCGCCCCGCCCGGCTACGTGGGGCACGAGGAGGCCGGTCAGCTCACCGAGGTGGTGCGCCGGCACCCGTACTCGCTGCTGCTGCTCGACGAGGTGGAGAAGGCCCATCCGGACGTCTTCAACATCCTGCTCCAGGTCCTCGACGACGGCCGGCTGACCGACTCGCAGGGCCGGACGGTGGACTTCACCAACACCGTGATCGTGATGACCAGCAATCTCGGCTCCGAGGTGATCACGCGGCGCGGCGCGACCCTGGGTTTCGCGTCCGGCGGCGCGGACGCCGACGAGGAGGCGCGGCGGGAGCAGATCCTGCGGCCGCTGCGGGAGCACTTCCGGCCCGAGTTCCTCAACCGGATCGACGAGATCGTGGTGTTCCGCCAGCTGACCGCCGAGGAGCTGCGGCGGATCACCGACCTGCTCCTTGAGAGCACCCGGCGCGGGCTCAAGGGGCAGAACATCTCGGTCGACTTCACCGACGCGGCCGTGGACTGGCTGGCCGAGCGCGGCTACCAGCCCGAGTACGGCGCCCGGCCGCTGCGCCGCACCATCCAGCGGGAGGTCGACAACCAGCTCTCCCGGCTGCTGCTGGACGGCCGGGTCCGGGAGGGCGGCCGGGTGACGGTGGACACGGAGGACGGGCGCCTGGCGTTCCGGACGCGGGAGACGCCGGCTCCCGAGTTGTGAGAGCACCGGCGTCCCCCGCGTGTTCCTAGCGCGCGGGACGGACCACCATCGCCGAGCCGCCGCCCCTGCGGACCTTCTCCGCCGCCGCGAGCCACCGGCCGTCCGGCAGCCGCTGGACGGCCGTGGCCGCGCCGATCTCCGGGTTCTCCCGGAAGGAGTGCCCGATGGCCTCCAGGCGCTGCCTGACCCCGCTGCCGTACAGGCCGGGTTCGAGGTCCGTCAGCGCCGTGTTGCGCTGGCTGGCGCGCGGCGCGGCGATCGCGTCGACCAGGGGCAGTCCGCGGTCGAGGAAGCCGGTGAGGGTCTGCAGCACGGTGGTGATGATGGTGGAACCGCCGGGCGAGCCGAGCGCCACCACCGGCCGGTCGTGCCGGTCGAGCACGATCGTCGGCGCGATGGACGACCGGGGCCGCTTGCCGGGGCCCGGCAGGTTCGGGTCGTGCACGGCCGGGTTCGCCGGGGCGAAGGAGAAGTCCGTCAGCTCGTTGTTGAGCAGGAATCCGCGGCCGGGCACGGTGATGCCGCTGCCGCCGGTCTGCTCGATGGTGAGGGTGTAGGCGACGACGTTGCCCCACCGGTCGGCGGTGGTGAGGTGCGTGGTGTTCTCACCTTCGTACGTCGTCGGGGCGGCCTCGCCGCCGCTCGCGCAGGGCTGCGGGTCGCGGGGGTCGCCGGGGGCGAGGGGGCTGGTGAGGACGGCGTCGTCCCTGATGAGGCACGCGCGGGAGTCGGCGAACCGCTGGGAGAGCAGTTCCCTGGTCGGTACGTCCTCGAAGGCGGGGTCGCCGACCCAGCGCCCCCGGTCGGCGAACGCGATGCGGCTCGCCTCGATGAAGCGGTGCAGGTACTGCACGTCGCTCGCGTCGGAGAGGTCGGTGCGCTCCAGGATGTTGAGCGCCTCGCCGACGGTGGTGCCGCCGGAGGAGGAGGGCGCGATGGAGTAGACGTCCAGGCCGCGGTACGAGGTCTTCGTGGGCGGCTGGGACTTGGCGCGGTAGGCGGCGAGATCGCGTTCGGACAGCTCGCCGGGCCGGGCGTTCCAGCCGGAACCGGGGTCCACGGGCGGCTTGTTGACCGTCTTCACGATGTCCCGGCCGATGTCGCCCCGGTACAGGGCGTCGACGCCCTCGTGGCGCAGCTCCTTGTAGGTGCGGGCCAGGTCGGGGTTCTTGAAGGTGGAGCCGACGACCGGGAGTTCGCCGCCCGGGAGGAACAGCTCGGCCGTGTCGGGGAAGTGGCGGAAGCGGGTCTCGTTGGCGGCGGTCTGCGCGCGGAAGGTCTCGTCGACCGTGAAGCCGCCGCGGGCGAGGCGTTCGGCGGGCTTCAGGACCGTGCCCAGGTCGCGCTCGCCCCACGTGTCGAGCGCCCGCTGCCAGGTGGCGGGCGTGCCGGGGGTGCCGACCGCGAGTCCGCTGCTGACCGCTTCGGCGAACGGGATCGGCTCGCCGTTCTCCAGGAACAGTCCGGAGTCGGCGGTCAGCGGGGCCGTCTCGCGGCCGTCGAGGGTGTGCACGGTGCGCGAGCGGGCGTCGTAGTAGACGAAGTAGCCGCCTCCGCCGACACCGGCCGAGTAGGGCTCGGTGACGCCGAGCGCGGCGGCCGTGGCGACGGCCGCGTCGACGGCGTTGCCGCCTTTCCTCAGGATCTCGATCCCGGCGGCGGAGGCGTCGGCGTCGACGCTGGAGACCGCGCCGCCGTGGCCGACGGCCACCGGGACCTTGTCGGGGATGTGCCGGGAGGGTGCCTCGTGCCGGTCGGACGGCGGGGCCGCCCCCACCGACAGCACGGCGGCACCGACCGCCAGGACCGCAAGATTCCGTACGACAGGACGACGCATCCGCACCTCCGGTAAATGGCTGTCCGCGCAGCCTAGTTCGTCATCGGGCTCCCATCAGGGATGCCGAAAGGGTATGCCGTCCCGTCGTCCGGTGGACCTTGTGCCCTGCGTCTCGAACACGGGTTTGCGTGGGACCGCTAGCATGCGCGCCCATGAATGACGACGTGCGCAACATCGTTCTGGGCGTGGTGGCCGCCGGCATCAGCGCCGCGCTGGGCTGGATGGCCCGTACCCACCTGTGGAGGCGGAAGCTCCGGCGCAAGCAGGCGTTCCTCGGTCTGCCGGAGAACGCCGAGTGCCTGCTCGTCGTCAACCGCGATCCGGCGACGGCGGAACCCGCGGTGCACCGCTTCGACGTGTTCGCGCTCCTTGAACTCTCCGCGCTGGTCAAGGACTGCGGGGCGCACGTCCAGGTGGTCACCCAGGACGCGGCCCACCAGGGCTTCGGCGAGCGGACCGAGTTCTGTGTGGGCGGGCCGGGGTCGAACCGGCGGATGGTGGCCCACATGGCGGCCATGCTGCCGGGGGTGCGGGTCAACGTCGATCCGGAGCCGGGCCCGGACCGGGGCGCCTTCCAGATCGGCTCCGAGCGCTACCGCATGGACCCGGGCGTCACCGAGTACGTGCTGCTGGCGCGGCTGACCGCGGGTGAACGGCGCGAGACGCGGCCGGTGTTCCTGTTCTGCGGCCAGCGCGCGATCACCAACCAGGCCGCGACCCGCTATCTCGCCCGCAACCACGAGCGGCTGGCCCGCAAGCACGGCTCGAACTCGTTCGTCCTGCTGCTGAAGGTGATCAACTCGCAGGCGTACGGCCCCGATGTGGTCGAACTGGTCGCGGATGTGACCAGGGTCGCGCAGACCGCGCTGCCGGCCGCCACGCCACGCACCGGTCACCGGGCGGACTGACCCCGTTCAGCACCACCCGTCCGGCGCGCAGCTGACCTTCTCCTCGCCGGCGGACGACCCGTCGGGGTCGCGTCCGCCACGCGAGCAGTGATCTCCGGCTGCCGCCGGACGGGTCTGGCCGATGTGATCCGCCGCCCCGTTGGACGCGGGGCGGTGGGCCCCTCCCGGTGGCGGTGTCCCCGCTCCTGGCGCGGAGTCCCCTCCCCCACCGGGATGAAGGGACCATTCTAATCGAGGTCCGGGCGGGGGAGTCTACGGGCGTCACCCCGTTCAGTGCTCGATGATCTTGGAGGGGAAGTCCTCGGCGCGGTCGCCGCGCGGAGCGCCGAGGAACCCGTCGGGCGTATGGTTCCCCACGATCCGGCCGTCGGCCATGAGGACCACGCGGTGGGCGGCCGGGCGGGCGAAGCCCGTCTCGCGCGTGACCACGATCACGGTCATGCCCTCGCCGGCCGGTCGCCGCATGACCTCCAGGGCCTCGACGACGGCCGCCTCTCCCCTGTCCGCGGTGAGCCCGGCGTCCCGCGGGACGTGGAGGTCCCCGAAGTACTTGTCGACGTCACGCGGCTCGGTCGGCGGATCGACGGCCACACCCGTCCCTCCTCGTCCTCAGCCGTGCGGTGGTCGCCGCACCGTATCCGGACAAGATCATTGGAAAGGTGCGACACGCACCTTTCGGGCATTGGCCGTATTTACACCCGTTCACACCGATGTGCACCGACCCGCGGGCCGGGGCCCTCACGCCTCCGCGACCTCCGCGTACAACTGGGACAGCTCGGGCACGCCGCTGGCCGCCCACTCGTGTCCGGCGTCCACGACGTCGAACTCCCGCCCGGAGGCGATCCGTACGACCGGCTGCCCGTCGGCGCGGATCTCCCAGGCGGCCCCCGGCACGGTGCGCACGATGACGGTGCCGAGGTACAGCCCCGCGTCGTTGCCCAGCCAGGCCGAGGCCTCCTCGTCGTCCCGCCAGCGCGGCACCAGTTGGTCCAGCGCCTCCAACGAGGCCGGGGAGTCGTCGAGTCGGACACCCGCCCGGCCGGCCTGGGAGCGCAACAGTTCGCACTCGGCGAGGAGTTCCGCGATGCCCTCGGGATCGGGAAACCCCACCTTCTGGCGCCGGTTGCCCAGGAAAGGGATGTTCATACCTCCAGCCTGTCATTCGTACCGTGCCGCGCACCACAGGCGCGCGGACCCGGACGACGGCCGGCGCCTCCCTACACGTCGAGGTCCACCACGACCGGCGCGTGGTCCGAGGCGCCCTTGCCCTTGCGCTCGTCGCGGTCCACGTAGGAGTCCGTGACCGCCTTGGTGAAGGGCTCGTTGCCGTACACCAGGTCGATGCGCATGCCGCGGTTCTTGGGGAAGGCGAGCTGGCGGTAGTCCCAGTACGTGAAGGGGTGGTCGTACTTGAGGGGGCGCGGGACGACGTCGGAGAGGCCGGTCTCGCGCAGGGAGGCGAGGGCGGCGCGCTCGGCGGCGGTGACGTGGGTGGAGCCCTCGAAGACGGCCCGGTCGAAGACGTCGTCGTCGGTCGGTGCCACGTTGTAGTCGCCCAGGACCGCGAACGGGCGGCCGCCCGCCGCGTCGCCGGCCACGGCGGCCTTGAGCGCCTCGAACCACTGGAGCTTGTACGCGTAGTGGGGGTGGTCCACCTCGCGCCCGTTGGGCACGTACACCGACCAGACGCGGACCGGGCCGCAGGTCGCGGAGACGGCGCGGGGCTCGACGGAGCCGTCGTAGCCGGGGTCGCCCGGCAGGCCCTTGACGACGTCCGTCAGGCCGACGCGGGAGAGCACCGCCACGCCGTTCCACCGGCCGGTGGCGTTCACCGCGGACTCGTAGCCCAGCTCGCGCAGCTCCTCCACCGGGAACCTCTCCTCGGCGACCTTGGCCTCCTGGAGGCACAGCACGTCCGTGCCGCTGCTCTCCAGCCAGGCCAGGAGCCTCGGCAGGCGGGCGGTGATCGAGTTCACGTTCCAGGTCGCGATGCGCATGGTCCACAACCTACCCGGCACCTGTGACAGCGCGAGTCCGCCGCCCGCGGGTCACAGTTCGGCGGAGCCTCCCGGCGCGAGCCGCAGGTGCTCCGAGCCACCGAGCGCGCCGATCTGGCGGTCGTAGATCGGCCGGGCGAGGTCGGTGAGGAGGGCGTCGTGGATGTCGTAGGCGCGCCGCGGCCTCACCTCGCGGACGTAGTCGATGACCTCGGAGATCTTGTTCCAGGGCGCCATGACCGGCAGCATCAGCGTCTCGACCGGCCGGTCGGGGACGGTGAGCGCGTCACCCGGGTGGAAGAGCTTCCCGTCGTCGACGAGGTAGCCGACGTTGGTGACGCGCGGGATGTCGGGGTGGATCACCGCGTGGAGTTCACCGTGGACCTGGACGTCGAAGCCGGCGGCGGTGAAGGTGTCGCCGTGGCCGACGGTGTGCACGCGGCCCGGGAAGGCCGCCGATAGCTGTTCGGCGACCGACCGCAGGGTCCAGATCCCGGCGGCCGGATTCGCCTCCAGGGCCGCCCGCAGCCGGCCCTCGTCGAAGTGGTCGGGGTGCTCGTGCGTGACCAGGACGGCGTCCGCGCCGAGGGCGGCGTCCTCCTCGCTGAACATCCCGGGGTCGAGGACGAGGACGCGTCCGTCCTTCTCCAGGCGGACGCAGGAGTGGGACTTCTTCGTGAGCTTCATGATCCCATTCTGCTCCCGTCCCGTGCACGGCCGCGCGGAGCGCCCCAGGGGCTCACTCCTGGGGCGTGGTCTCCTCGCGGACGACCTGCTGGGCCACCCGGAAGGCGCTGTTCGCCGCCGGGATGCCGCAGTAGACGGCCGTCTGGAGCAGCACCTCCTTGATCTCGTCCGGGGTAAGCCCGTTGCGCAGGGCGGCCCGGGTGTGGAAGGCGAGGTCCTCCAGGTGGCCGCCGGCGACGAGGGCGGTGAGGGTGACGCAGCTACGGGTGCGCCGGTCGAGTCCGGGCCGGTCCCAGACCTCGCCCCAGGCGTAGCGGGTGACGAGCTCCTGGAAGTCGCCCGAGAACGCGTCGGCCTCGGCCAGGATCCGGTCGACGTGCGCGTCGCCCAGCACCTCCCGGCGGACCTTGATGCCGGTGTCGTACGCGTCGGGTCCGCCCTGCGGCTGCTGCGGTGCGGCGGGCGGGGCGATCTCGGCGACGGGCGCGAGCTGCGGCGGGGCGGCGGCCGGCACCGGGTTCACCGCCGCCGCGGGCAGGACGGTCTGCCCGGTGACGGACTCGAAGGCGGGCTGCCAGGCGGTGGAGAAGTGCCGCACCAGCAGGTCGGTGACGGCGGCCGGCTGCTCCACCGGCACCAGGTGGGAGGCGCCGGGCACGACGGCGAGCCGGGCGTCCGGGATCCCGGCGACCAGCGTACGGGCCTCGGCGGGGCCGGTGACCTGGTCCTCGGAGCCGACCAGCACCAGGGTGGGCACGCCGACGCTGCCGAGTCCGGCCCGCACGTCGAACGAGGCGAGCGCCTCGCAGGCGGCGATGTAGCAGCCGGGGTCGGTGGTGCGCACCATCTGCACGGCCCACTCGGTGATCGCGGGCTGGGCGGCGGCGAACCCGCCGGTGAACCAGCGCTCCGGTGAGGAACGGGCGATGGGGTCGAGCCCGTTCGTCCGTACGACGACCCCGCGCCGGCGGAACTCGTCCGCCGTACCGAAGCGGGGCGAGGCGGCGATCAGCGCGAGGGACGCGAGCCGCTCGGGGTGGCGCAGGGCCAGCTCGATCCCGACGGCACCGCCGAGCGCGCAGCCGGCGTAGCCGAAGCGCTGCACGCCGAGGCTCTCGAGGGTGGCGAGCAGCCGCGCGGTGAGTTCGGCGACCGAGCCCGCGGGGTGGGCGGGGGCGCCTCCGTGTCCCGGCAGATCGAACCGGAACACACGCCACTGCTTCGTCAGCTCGGGAACCTGCCGGTCCCACATGTGCCATGTGGTACCCAGTGAGGGACCCAGGATCAGAACCGGAGCGTCTCCCGGCCCGTCAAAGCGGTATTGCAGGGTGTTGGGTGGTGTCTCACTCACGCCCCAGACCCTCTCACGTCTCACGGACGCCCCTGTAACGCGGGGGTGCGGGCAACCGGTCTGACCAGGTTGAAGACCTCGCGGGCGGCATACCGCTCGGGGCATCGGATGATCTCACGTCGGGTCTTGCCCTCCTGGGTGCGGCGTTCGTAGTACGCCTGGGTGCGCGGGTCGTGGCGCAGCCGGGTGAACACGATGCGGTGCAGGGCGGCGTTGGCCCGACGGTCGCCGCCGTGGTTGAGCCGGCGCGTGCGCCACCGGCCGGAGGAGTACTCGATGGGGCTGACTCCGCAAAGGGCGGCAAAGGACGCCTCGGTGTTGAGCCGTTCAGGGTTGTCCCCCATGGTGATCAGCAGGGTGACGGCGCTGTCCGGACCGATGCCCACCGGTACGAGCAGCTGCGGCGCGTGGCGTTCGACGAGCCGGGTCAGACGTTGGTTCAGCTCATTGATCTGCCCGGTGAGCTGCTCGATGCGTTCGGCGAGCATGCGCAGGGTCATATGGGTGGTTTGGGCCACCGCGTCCTCGTCGCCCCCGCCGTCGTGGAGGCCAAGGCGCGCGCAGTTGCGGAACAGCGCGCGGTTGCCCAGGCTCGACAGCCGCTCCCGCGGGGCGGGGTCGGCGATGACCAGAACGGCCTTAAGCTGGTTGATCGCCTGGGTGCGGGCCTTGACCGCCCAACCCTTGGTGAGCTTGTACAAGCGGGCGAACTGCAACGGCGCATCGCACGACTTGGCCCGGGCACGCGCCCGCCCTCTCAGCACCGCCCGGGCCGCGTTCTGGGCATCGCGCGGATCCGACTTGCCGCGCCGGCGACGGTTCGGTCGGGCAGGGCCGGTTCACGTCGTTCCACATCCTGGGCCAGCATGCAGCGGGCCAGGGCCGCCCCGATGGAGCTGGCTTCCGATCCGATGGCTCATCGCGTAGTTGGCACCAACCGCACGGACGGTCAGAACAGTGACGGCGCCTGGTCGGGCACGCCCCTGTCGAGACAGACCCCTCGGCATCAGCAGCGGACCATCACCGGCCAGCGGTCGGCGAGCGGCAGTACGTCGTCGGCGGCGGTTCGTATCGAGCGCTCAGGTCCCGCAGGCAATGGATCATCCTGTCCCGCTCTCCGGGTACCGTCAGGGTATGAGTCATCCGCACCCCGAGCTGAAAGCCGCCCCGCCTCTTCCCGAAGGAGGGCTGCGGGTCGTCGCCCTGGGCGGCCTAGGTGAGATCGGCCGCAACATGACCGTCTTCGAGCACGCCGGCAAACTGCTCATCGTCGACTGCGGCGTGCTGTTCCCCGAGGAGACCCAGCCCGGCGTGGACGTGATCCTGCCGGACTTCACCTCGATCCGGGACCGGCTGGACGACGTCGTGGCCGTGGTGCTCACCCACGGCCACGAGGACCACATCGGCGGCGTGCCGTACCTGCTGCGCGAGCGGCGCGACATTCCCGTCGTCGGCTCCAAGCTGACGCTGGCGTTCCTGGAGGCCAAGCTCAAGGAACACGGCATCCGGCCGCGCACGGTGCGCGTGCGCGAGGGCGACCGGCGCGGCTTCGGGCCCTTCGACTGCGAGTTCGTGGCGGTCAACCACTCCATCCCGGACAGCCTCGCGGTCGCGATCCGCACCCGGGCCGGGATGGTGCTGCACACCGGCGACTTCAAGATGGACCAGTTCCCTCTCGACGACCGCATCACCGATCTGCGCGCCTTCGCCCGCCTCGGCGAGGAGGGCGTGGACCTGTTCCTCACCGACTCCACCAACGCCGAAGTACCCGGCTTCACCACCTCCGAGCGTGAACTGAACCCGGCGATCGAGCAGGTGATGCGCACCGCGCCGCGCCGGGTCATCGTCTCCAGCTTCGCCAGCCATGTGCACCGCATCCAGCAGGTCCTGGACGCCGCACACCAGCACGGCCGCAAGGTCGCCTTCGTCGGCCGGTCGATGGTCCGCAACATGGGCATCGCCCGTGACCTGGGCTATCTGAAGGTCCCCTCCGGTCTGATCGTGAGCACGAAGGAACTGGAGAAGCTCCCGGACCACAAGGTCACCCTGGTGTGCACCGGCTCCCAGGGCGAACCGATGGCCGCGCTGTCCCGGATGGCCAACCGCGACCACATGATCCGCATCGGCAAGGGCGACACCGTCCTGCTCGCCAGCTCCCTCATCCCCGGCAACGAGAACGCCATCTACCGGGTGATCAACGGACTCACCCGGTGGGGCGCCCACGTGGTGCACAAGGGCAACGCCAAGGTGCACGTCTCCGGGCACGCCAGCGCCGGCGAACTCGTCTACTGCTACAACATCGTCCAACCCCGCAACGTCATGCCCGTGCACGGCGAATGGCGCCACCTGCGGGCCAACGGCGACCTCGCCATCCGAACCGGCGTCGACCCCGACCGGGTCGTCATCGCCGAGGACGGCGTCGTCGTCGACCTCGTCGACGGCCGCGCGTCCATCACCGGAAAGGTCCCCGCCGGCAATGTCTACGTGGACGGCATGGAAGTCGGCGGCGCCACCGAAGCATCCCTCAAGGACCGCCTCACCCTCGCGGAGGAAGGCGTCGTCACGGTGGTGGCGATCGTCGACGCGGACACCGGCGCCCTCGCCGAGGCCCCCGACTTCCTGGCCCGCGGCTTCGTCCACGACGACACCACCTTCGAACCGGTCATCCCCGTCATCGAAAAGACCCTGGCCACCGCGGCCCAGGAAGGCGTCGGAGACCCGCGCCAACTCGAACAACTCCTCGCCCGCGCCGTGGCGAACTGGGCCTTCCGCACCCACCGCCGCAAGCCCCTCATCATCCCCGTCATCATCGACGCCTGAGCCACAGCCCGGCAGCACGGTCCCCGTTCCGGTCGTGGCCCCGCCGGCATCGAGGTCGGGCACAGGGTCGGCAGCCGCCCCAGCAGGTCGGGGTGGCACCGCACTCCACATGAGGAGTCATCGAAAACACATGAGTGAGTGGGCGTGGCCCGCCGCATTGTCGTGGTCCTCCGGGAAGGTAGCGGCGGATGTCAGTGCCGTCGGGGCCGGTGTGGACACGGACGAGGTCCGCAAGTGGGTGGACGAGTAGGAGTCCCCGGCCGCCGGGCTGCGTGGGATGGGACGGGCGGCGACCGGCCAGGGGATCGTTCAGTTGTCCGCTGTCGTGGACCTCGCAGACGATCCGGTCGCTCTCGGCCCCGATCCGCAGCGTGTCCGAGCCGGCGCCGTGGACGACGCTGTTGGTGGTCAGCTCCGCCACCGTGCTCAGGAGTCGAGGCTGAGTTCGGCCCAGACCGTTTTGCCGGGGTGACCGGGGGTGACGCCCCAGCGTCGGGCGAGTCGGTCGAGGAGTTGGATGCCAAAGCCGCCGGGCTCGGTGTTCGCGGTGACGCGTTTGCGGGGCCAGCGGTCGCTGGAATCGCTGACGGCTATGTGCAGCCACCGCCCGTTCCAGATGAGCTGGATCAGGGGCGGGCCGGAGCCGTGGCGGATGGCGTTGGTGATCAGTTCCGAGACGAGCAGTTCGGCGGTCTGGATCATCCGGTGCTGGCGCAGCGGGCCGCCGAAACCGTCCACGCAGTCGCGGACCCAGTGCCGGGCGGCCGTGATGCTCGCCGTGACTGCGGGGAAGCGCGTCTCGCAGGATGGGGTGGTCGATTCGCCGTTCACGAGGTTCCTCCAGCGCGGGTGGCTCTGGGCCGCCGCCAACCGGTGCTCTGCGCAGCCGGTGGGAGCCATCTGCCGGGTTACCCATGCCTGCCCGGTGAACCATCTGTGTCTGCCGGGTGACCGGCAGATCCCGCGAAAGTCATCCGCCGGCAGTTCGACGGTGCCGGCGCATGCTGGGTGAGTGCGCTGAAGCCCCCTCGACGCCTTCGGTACCGGGATGGACGACGACACCGCCGTTCTGGCCGTTCCGGCACCCCGCCCCGACGGCGAAGCACAGCTGTGAGCGAGATGCCCGCCGACACCAGGCGCACTCCCTCTGGGCATCACCGTGCTCGTGACCGTCTGGCACCGCCATCAAGGCCGTCGGCTGTTCCTTCCGCCTCACCAACTATTGACGGCACCCTTGTCGTCCTCCGCTGTCGGGGACGCTTGAAATGTTTCAGCCGTCGCCGACACTCCGCTACTGAGCGCGGGCACCGCATCGGCGCGAGGCGGCCAGCTACTGGGATCGCACCACTGATCGGGACGACCGAAAACCAGCCAGGAAACCAGCGATGCCCATGGCCCTGCTGTCTGTCCATGGTCGGCGGGGTCTGATCCGTCGGCGCAGCCTGCCGGCGGGACGGCAGGCTGCGCCGTGTAAACGGATTGCCGCCTTGTGTCAGACCCACGATTCCGTGAGCACGGTGGCTGAGGCGGCGTACGGCCTCGGTGCAGCCCAGTGCGTTGACGCCTTCTGCGACCGCGGTGCCCTGTTCGCCGAGAGCCAGGTCCGAACCGGCACACACGCAGTGAAGGCCCGGTGGAGGCGAATTCCAGGGGTCGTTGCAACACGTGATCACTGACGTGTAGTGGCGAGCAGTTTAGACAGACGCTCGGCTGGGGTTTCCCAGCCGAGCGTCTTGCGTGGGCGGCTGTTGAGTTCGGCCGCGACGGTGTCGAGGTGGTCGCGAGTGTGCCCGGACAAGCTGCTGCCCTTGGGGAAGTACTGCCGCAAAAGGCCGTTCGTGTTCTCGTTCGAGCCTCGCTGCCAGGGGCTGCCGGGGTCGCAGAAGTAGACCGGCATGTCCGTGGCGATACTGAAGGCGTGATGGGCGGCCATCTCGGCACCCTGGTCCCAGGTCAGGGACCGTTTCAGGTGAGGCGGAAGAGTCTGGACCGTGTCGACCAGGGCCTGGCGGACGGCGGCAGCTCCGTGGCCGTTGGGAAGGTGCACCAGCATCAGGTAGCGAGTGCTGCGTTCGACCAGGGTGGCGATGGCGGAACGGGAGCTGCTGCCGATGATGAGGTCGCCCTCCCAGTGGCCCGGGACGGCTCGGTCAGCGGCCTCAGCGGGCCGCTCGCTGATCATGACCATCGGGTGGGGGAACCGCTTCCTGCGGCGTGCCGAGTGGCGATGAGGCCGGCGCACGGCGCGTCCCGTGCGCAGGGCGCGGGTCAGTTCCCGCTTCAGTTCACCGCGGCCCTGGACGTAGAGCGCCTGGTAGATCGTCTCGTGAACCACGTGCATCTCCGGCCGGTCGGGGAAGCGCCTGCGCAGAGCGTGGCAGATCTGCTCGGGACTCCAGCGCAGGGTCAGGTGAAGCTGGACGAAGTCCCGGAGCTCCGGGTTCTGGCCGATCTTGCCGATCTTCGGCCGAGGCCGACGCCGGACCGCTCGCCGATGGGCCGCATGCGGTCGGTAGTACCACTGGCCGCTGGGCAGGACCGTGCGGTTGCGGCGGATCTCCCGGCTGATCGTGGACGGACTGCGTCCCAGCTCGGCAGCGATCGTACGGACGGATGCCTTCTCCCGGAGGCGGTCGGCTATGTGGATCCGGTCCGCCTCGCGCAGGTAGCGCGAAGGAGCGTCGTCGGGCTCCTGGGCGGCCGTCGGGTCCAGGTCCTCGGTGTAGCGCCACGGCCCCGTTTCCACGAGGGGCGGTGCCGCCTTGTTCTTCCCGGACGCCTGCCGGCCGTTACGCCATCGCCTGCCCGTCCGGTCGTTGATGCCAACGATCCGGCAGGCGTCCAGATGAGAGGTTCCTTGATCCACGAGCAGAAGGTATGTCTCCCGCTCGCGGCTCAACTTCTTCGGCCCTTGTGGCCGTCGATCCGCCCGGACCTCGAAGTCCATCGCATCCCCTGAGCTGGGGTGTTGCGACGACCACTAGAACTCAAGGATCGGCCGGGCCTTCACATTTGAGTAGCGGGGACAGGATTTGAACCTGCGACCTCTGGGTTATGAGCCCAGCGAGCTACCGAGCTGCTCCACCCCGCGTCGGTACGGTGAACTGTACGGCACCGATCGGAATCGACCCAATCGACTTTCGCATGCGCTCGTCGCGCTGGTCGTCATCCGCCTGTGAACAAACAAGCAGACTCGTCGGACGAGCTAGCACCCCCGGAAGCTCCCCGTCGAGACCGCACACCCACAGTCATGCACATGGCCGCCTGTCCATGCAGCGCCGGAGGAGGACGCCATGCCCACTGCGGCGTCCGAGCGTCGGTTCGCCCAGGGGGACTCGGTGGTGTCCGGAGGAAGGCCGCCGCATCGCCGACGTCTTGCTCGGCAGGATTGATGTCCAGGGTGGTGATCTCGTCGCCGGTTACCTTCACCGCGCAGGAAGAGGGTGCTGCGGAACCCGCCACGACAACTTCGTCGGCGTACGGGAAGGGGGCGACGGTCGCGAAGACGGGTCGGGCGTCGCAGACGGTGACGCGGTACCCGAGTAAGCATGCGGCCTGGCTGAAGTCGACGGCGCCGAAGGTTGGCATACGGGGCGGAGCAGCATGCAGGGGAACGAGGACTGAGAGCTTCTCGGGGCAGCTGTCAGGGTCCCCTCCGGTATCGATCACGGCGTGCTCGGATTCCCTGAACGTGTGTGTTGCCGCTGATGGTCGAGCACGTCGTGGCCCCGCCATTCCCTCATGTCTTCCGCCTCGCACACGGGGCGCCTACCATCGCAGGTCAACTGAAGACCGCTGTCTCGCCTTCTCTCGCTCCTCTGTCCCTACCCTGCCCCACCAAGCGCCGCATCCCGGAAAACAGCCGGCTTGCAGACAGGACTGCGGCGGATTTCAAGCAGGGGGACGCCCAGGGACCGCCCCGCCCGTCCCGGAGCAACACGCGGCAACGTGTGTGACAAGCGGCGCGAGCCCGAACCCGGCGCGGTCAGTAGGTGGCGAGGGAGATGGCGGCGTAGTGCGCGGTGAACGCTGCCACGGTCAGGGCATGGAAGACCTCGTGATAGCCGAACCAGCGGGGTGAGGGGTCGGGCCGCTGCAGGGCGTAGACGACCGCGCCCGCGCTGTACAGGAGACCGCCGACAACGACCAGGACGACTACTGCTGCTCCGCCGGTGTGCAGGAAGTCGGGAAGGTAGGCCACCGGCGCCCAGCCCAGGGCCAGGTAGCACGGGGTGTACAGCCAGCGCGGAGCTCCGACCCACAGGACCCGGAACACGATGCCGGCCAACGCTCCCGTCCAGACGATCCACAGCAGCACGGACCGCTGCTCGGGCGGGAGGAGGAGCACGGCCAGGGGGGTGCAGGTGCCGGCGATGATCAGGAAGATGTTGGCGTGGTCGAGGCGTCGCAGAAGAGCCTCGCCGAGCGGTCCCCAGGTGCCACGGTGGTAGATGGCGCTCGTCGCGAACAGCAGCCAGGCGGTGACCGAGTACACGGCGCAGGCCAGGACCGCCTGGGGAGTACCGGCCAGGCAGATGAGTACGACGCCCGCGATCAGTGCGGCGGGGACCATTCCGGCATGGAGCCAGCCACGCAATTTCGGCTTGACCGGTTCGGCCAGGTCGGCCACCCGCTCCACCAGAGCAATAACCGAGTGAGCCCCCTTCCCCGCCTGGTCGCCTGGTGATTCGTCGGGTAGCCCGTCTGCACGGCGCTCCGCACGCGCTGACACGACGTGACCACATTCGACTTCGGCGGCGTCGCGGGACACAGCTTCTCGTCCTCCCCCGGGCTCCTGGGCGTCACTGGCAACCATGCGGTCATGCTAGAAAACTTCACCTGGACACATGGCGGGAGGTCGGTCCAGAACAGAGCCACGTCGCCGGGCCTGAGCCGGTTCGCCACCGTGGGAACTCCTGCCCCCGTTGACCTACCGCCAATTGGGCCTGCCGAAGCCGAGTAGAACGGCTGGTCCTGGGAATGATCAGGGCTTACGAACGGGCATCTCCGCTCGCCTACGCGCAAGGATCGCCGATGCTTCCTGAGGTCCGCCCTTACGTATCCACCGCGCTCGCAGACCAGTTGGAACACCAACTGGACCTGGCTCCGCATCTCGAGGCGGGCCAGCTCGATGTGGAGGGCGTCGCCGGCGTCGCAGTGGTCGCAGCCGCCCACTCCGATGGCTATGCGGCCACCGGCCATCTCCTCGGGCTGCTGGCCGCGCTGCCTGCCCCCACCGCGACAGGAGAGCACTTCTGGTCGGACCTGTGGAGGTCTTCGGGCACCGCGTACCTGCTGCCCGTCAACATCAAGGATCCGGTGCTGCGTTCGCTGGCAGGAGAGGGAACTGCCCTGGCCCGGCAGATCCTCTCGGCCGTCGATGAGATGACTCCGCCCCAGCGTTCCGCGGCCGGGGAGGTGATCGGTCAGGCCCTTGTCGAGTCCGACCATCTGCCCGACCTCAAGACACAGGTCATCGGAGAACTGTGGCTCCGAGATCTCGAGCTCACCGCCTGGCGCGTCCTGCACGCAGACCGTAGGTCGGACGATCCGGCTGGACGGAAAGCCTTCCTCGACGCCTGGACGAGCGTCTGAGCAGTCTGCTCCTCCGAGCTGCACGGTAGCCGCGCCAGACACGCGGCTCCCGTGCCCGACGACGCTTGCAGCGACTGAGGTCAGGAAGGTTCAAGCCGAAGTGGCAGCGGCCCCGGGCCTCCACAGATCAGGGGACCTCGCAGCCATTGCTGCGCGGCCCCCTGATCCTGCACCGGCCCGGCGCGACAGCAGGCAGGGCCTGCACGGGCGGCGGCCACCTGACGCGGCGTGCGCGATCCCTCGGGCAGGGCTGCGAGGTCAGACCAGGTTGATGTTCTCGGCCTGCGGACCTTTCTGGCCCTGGGTGACATCGAACGTCACGGCCTGGCCCTCCTGGAGCTCACGGAAGCCCGAGGAGTTGATCGCGGAGTAGTGCGCGAAGACATCCGGGCCGCCGCCGTCCTGGGCGATGAAGCCGAAGCCCTTCTCCGCGTTGAACCACTTCACAGTTCCCGTTGCCATGCCTCATGCCTTCCGGTCGATGAACGCCTCCCACTCCATGTGGCGGACGGAGGTGATCATCCTGGTCCCTGCGGCACAGCACAGCAAAACGCCCACACCAAAGGCGCGGGCAGGGAATTCCGAACCACGACAGCTGACGCAGACGCTACACGCCCGCACACCGCGTCACCACAGGAAACGATCACGCCACACACGAGACCGTGCGTGCGGTGCCCGCCGACGCTGACGGGCACGCTCATCTCATGCTGCTGCCGTCGGGTTCGCCGATTCGGCGGCGCGGCGGTATTCGGCGTTGAGGTGCTGGGCTTCCTCGAGCTGGTCTTCAAGGATGACGATCCGGCAGGCGGCCTCGACGGGGGTGCCGTGGTCGACGAGTTCCCGGGCGCGGGCGGCAACGCGCAGCTGGTAGCGGGAGTAGCGGCGGTGTCCGCCCGCGGAGCGCAGCGGGGTGATGAGGCGGTGTTCGCCGATGGCCCGGAGGAAGCCCTGTGTGGTGCCGAGCATTTCGGCGGCCCGGCCCATGGTGTACGCGGGGTAGTCGTCGTCATCGAGACGGCCGAACGTGTCGTCTGCTGTCATTGCACCTCTCTGTGGAACGCGTGGAGGGGCCCTGGTGCCGTACGGCACCAGGGCCCCGAAGGAACTACTACACCATCTGCCGGCCCTGATACTGCACCGGCCTTCTGTTTCCGCAAACCCGACCGAGACGCTGTCGGGGGCGCGGGGATCGCGGTTGCCTGACCGGAGACCACCTCACTATCGATGTCCTGCGGTACCCGGGGCCAAAAATTCCGCCCGGGCGATCCTGATGGCGCTCGGCTCCTCCGTTCTTCCCTCTTGATCAACTACTCACTTTCGGAAACTGTGAACTGCTGGTGGCCTCGAACAGCGCCACTCTTCGGCAGCCAGCCCCGCCGCCCGTCCTGCGTCTGCTCTGGCTTGGAACCCCACTGCCGAACCTCCCGGTGCGCGCGCCCGCAGCCGACGCCTTCACCGAGGTACTGCTCACTGACTTCACTGCTGGGTACTGCGAACCTTCACTTGCTGGTACTGCCACTGCGGTACTGCTCATGGCGGCCCCTGATCACTGCGGGCCACCCGGTCCGGTCGTCAGCCCCGTCACCGTCCTGCAACCGCTCTGGCTTCGGAACTCCACCACCGCACCGTCCTGCGAACTGCAACTGCGTACTGCTGCCCGGCAGTTCATCTCTGCCGGGCCTCTCTTGATCTCGGCTACGAGAGAAACCATAACCACACCGCCGACGAATGTCTACTTCGGCTGGCATAGATTTCTGTGCACCCGACGATGAGGCACGGGCAGGGGCATGGACTATTCAGAGACCGTGGTGACCCTGATGATCACGGTGATGGCCAGCGCCGCAGCCGTCCGTTCCACCACAGCCGTTGCCGACGCACGCGATACCGCACGGGCCTTCCTCGAAGGTTTGCAGCAGCCGGCCGTGGCCCCTGACGCGGCGGACACTGTGGTCTTGGTCGTGTCCGAGCTCGTCACCCATGCCCTGCGCCACGGCGGGGCCGCTGCACACTGGAACTGACTGCGCACCCCGACACCATCGAGGTCGCGTTCACGATCCCAGCCGGCATGTGCCGCGCATGCGCACGCCTGACCTGAACGGCGGCACCGGGGGCTACGGCCGGCCCATAGTCACCCGCCTCGCGCGCGCCACGGCGGAAACCCGCCGGGCCTCCGGCGGCAAGACCGTGAGCGCCTTCCTTGCCCGGTAGCGTCACCGCTCAGGCAGCCGGATGGCCGGCGAATATGGTCCGCCTCATGTCGCAGCCTGACGAGCTGCTCGCTGACGTCGGCGCCCCGGTGGAGTCCGACCAGAGCAATCAGAGTCCCTGACCGTGGTCACCAGTAGCGCTGTCATCACCGGTCGATTGACTCTCTCCCAGCCACGTGAAGGCAGAGGGTGTCGGATGTGCTGACGGATTCCGCCCGCTTGGACGAGTCGCCGCCTTCTTCGACACCCCAGCGAAGAAGGACGGGCCGCCCACGCGTCTGCACTTCCATGTCGCCCGGATCCTGCAGGGCACCCTGGAGGTCCGGAGACGGGTGGAGGTACCGGGTTGCGATCGAGGACGTCAGCGCCTGGACCGTGGGCGACTTCAGCCGTTCCGGCCACTGAGCGACGGCGACGGGAACCCGCTGCACGCAGTGTGGGCCCGACCGGCGTACCGGTCGGGCCCACACTGCTGCTCAGATGTCGGCTCGTGCCTGTCTACCCGGTCAGACCGTCACGGGGGTGCCGAGCATCGCGGAGGCGTGCTGCATCGGGCTGAGAATGCCCAGGGGCGCTGCCTTGGGAACGGCGCGGCAGGTGAAGCCGAGCTGAGCCATGGCCCGCAGGACTTCGGCGGCGCTGAAATCACGACGGTCCTGGCGGGTGATGACCTGGCCGACCTGCTTGACGGGGTAGTGGCGGCGGCCGATGATCACCGATTCTCCGGTGACCGGTTCGGGCTTGATGCCCTTCATCGATTCCAGCACTCCGCCCTTGGTGAGCTCGAAGGGGAAGCGGGCGATGACGCAGCGCATGTGGCCTCACAGAGAGAAGAGGGGAGAACGGTCCGACCAGGGGCGAGGTGTTTCAGCGGGAGAGGGCAAGGATGCCCAGGGCGCTGCCTTGCTCGTCGACCACCGGCAGGACACCGAGCCGACGGGTGCGCATCGCGTGCTCGGCTTCGGCCATCGTGGTCACGGGTGAGGCGAACGAACCGTGGTCGCCGAGGATGTCGCGCAGGCGGACCCGGTCCGTGTAGTCGGAGCTGTCACGGACCGCGGCGAGTTCGGTACTGGTGACCAGGCCGGTGCACTGGCCGTCCTGGTCGCAGACGACCAGTCGGCCTGTGCGTGCGGCGGCCATGACGGCCAGCGCCACCTCCACGCTCATGTCGTCACAGACCTGCGGTCCGGCCGCGTCCATGACCTCGACCGCCGTCCTGTGCGCGGGGTCGGTGTCCGCCGGGCGGGGCTGCGTCTGAACCAGCGTCAAAGGGTGCCTCCTGCAGAGATGGGCCGGCTTCCTGATCACGAAAGTTCTAGGCCACCGTGCCGAAGCCGGACTGGCGTACGGGGGTGCGCCTGGTCGCCGAGGCGGGGCGGCGGCGGCCTCGGGAGGTGGCGCCGCGCTTGGGGCGTTCGACCACCGGTGCGGTGATGACGACCGGGATGCCGGACGGGGCCTGAGCTCCGGTGATCCGGCTCAGGGCCTCGTCGCCCGAGCGGATCTGGGTGGTCTGCGGCCGGATTCCGGCGTCCGACATCAGACGGACCATGCCTCGGCGCTGGTTCGGTGTGACCAGGGTGACGACGCTGCCGGACTCGCCGGCGCGGGCGGTACGGCCGCCGCGGTGGAGGTAGTCCTTGTGGTCGGTCGGCGGATCGACGTTGACGACCAGGTCGAGGTTGTCGACGTGGATGCCGCGCGCCGCGACGTTGGTCGCCACCAGCACGGTGACGTGACCCGTCTTGAACTGCGCCAGCGTGCGGGTGCGCTGCGGCTGCGACTTGCCGCCGTGCAGCGCGGCGGCCCGCACCCCGCTGTTGAGCAGGTCCTGGGTCAGCCGGTCCACGGCGTGCTTGGTGTCCAGGAACATGATCACGCGGCCGTCACGGGCCGCGATCTCGGTCGTGGCGGCGTGCTTGTCGGCACCGTGGACGTGCAGGACGTGGTGCTCCATCGTCGTGACCGCACCGGCCGACGGGTCGACCGAGTGAACCACTGGGTCCGTCAGATAGCGGCGTACCAGAAGGTCGACGTTGCGGTCCAGGGTGGCGGAGAACAGCATCCGCTGCCCCTCCGAGCGTACCTGATCGAGCAGCGCGGTGACCTGGGGCATGAAGCCCATGTCGGCCATCTGGTCGGCCTCGTCCAGCACGGTGACGCCCACGTGGTTCAGCCGGCATTCGCCGCGGTCGATGAGGTCCTTGAGCCGGCCCGGGGTCGCGACGACGACCTCGGCCCCGCCGCGCAGCGCACTGGCCTGCCTGCCGATCGACATGCCGCCCACCACCGTGGCCAGCCGCAGCCGCACGGAGCGGGCGTACGGGGTCAGCGCGTCCGTCACCTGCTGCGCCAGCTCACGCGTCGGTACGAGGATCAGCCCCAGCGGCTGGCGGGGCTCGGCACGCTGTCCGGCGGTGCGGGCGAGCAGGGCGAGACCGAAGGCGAGGGTCTTGCCGGAACCGGTGCGCCCACGGCCCAGCACGTCACGGCCCGCCAGGGAGTTCGGCAGCGTCGCTCCCTGGATCGGGAACGGTGCGGTCACCCCCTGCCTGCCGAGTTCGGCCAGCAGCTGCTCGGGCATGTCGAGATCGGCGAAGCCCTCAACGGCGGGCAGTGCGGGGGTGATCGTCCTGGGCAGCGCGAACTCACCTTGCACTGCGGCGGGCCGACGGCCGTAGCCGCCGGAGCGGACGGGCCCGCCGGTACGGCGCGGTGCCTGCGAGCTCGTGCGGCTGCCGCCCTTTCCGGCGTCGGCACGGCGGTCACGGGTGCGGGCGGGGCGGTCGTTCGTGTACGTGCGGTTCATGCGGAACCTTCCTCGATGTGGCACATATCAAGGAATTCCCGCTGCGATGAATGGCGCGGAGAATTACCAGTATGGACCGGCGACAAAAGAAAGCAGATCTGGCCGACGGAAATATCCGTGGGCACAGGTGCTGAAATGGATGACGCAATGGGGACTTTGCGATCCGGACGTCGGCTGCGGTGCAGCGCTTCAGGATGCGTCCGCTTCCTGAGGGAGGAACCGCTTGGATGGTACTGCGGATTCCTCCGGGGCGTCCCGCGGTGAAAGCCGCTGCGGGATACGCGTGCAGCTGGGGCCCGCACCCCGAAGGATGCGGGCCCCAGCTACGGATTGCGCGTGAGCGTCAGGCCGGAACGATGTTCTCGGCCGTCGGGCCCTTCTGGCCCTGCGCGATGTCGAAGGTTACCTTCTGACCCTCGAGCAGCTCACGGAAGCCCTGCGCGGCAATGTTCGAGTAGTGGGCGAACACGTCGGCGCCGCCGCCGTCCTGCTCGATGAAGCCGAAGCCCTTTTCCGCATTGAACCACTTCACGGTACCAGCAGCCATGTCATATCTCCTTTGGGGCAGTGCCTCGGCGTCCGCACCGCGCGGACGCCGTGTCGCCGCGATGATCACCCCGCCCGGAAATGACCGGAAATACAAAAGCGCTCCCGCCCGGCAGAAAGCTGGTGGGGGCACTTGAAGTTTCGGGAACCACAACTGCAACCGAGATAGACAGTAGCACGCCGGAGCGGCCCGCGTGCGGTGGATAATTCCACTCTGCTCTTCGCGGCAAAAACTCCCGCTGCCCGGCCCCCCAAAATCTGACCCCTCGGGAACAGATATTGATTCACTCGGAGTTCAACGTCTCAGCAGGGTTGCCGACCGGCACGCTGCGCGACGGCCGGGAAAAGCCGCTGCCGCCCAGGAAACACAGCCGCGAGCCGTGGCCGGTGGTGGCAAGCTGGCCCGACCATGAGCCGAGGCTTTCCGCGCCCACTGCCGACCACGGCTGGTCAGCCTCTCGGGCTCTTCGGCAGCCTCGGCTGGTGAAGAGGCCCATCCCACATGTGTGATTTTCGCTGTCGTACTGAGGGTGCCTGGCTGTCGCGGCAGGGGGAGGTGTACAGGAAGCCTTGCCTCTGTATGGAGACCAGTGATGACGACCTCTCGCGTGCCGCGGTCCTCGCTTGACGGCATACCTGACGGCGCCGTGATCGCCCTCCTGGATCAGGAGAACGTGCAGTTGCGGCACGCCGTCGATCCCACGCGACGGTGGACCAGGCCATCGGTGTCCTCACCGCGAACCACCAACTCGCACCGGCCGTCGGGTTCGAGGTGCTGCGTGAGGTGTCCCAGCACACCCATACCAAGCTGCAGACGGTGGCCGAGACGGTGATCGCCTGGACGCTGGGGCAGCCGCTGCCGGAACGGCGGGCAGGAGCTGTACGCGGCCGTGCAGCGGTGCTCACGCCGGCGGGATGCCCCAGGCGCGGAAGCCGGGTGGGACGCGGTGGCCGGGCACGGCGCGGGTCAGGCGGTCAGGGCCTGATCGACGGTGGGATGGCAGCCGATGACCTCGTCCAGGCCGACGATTTCAAGAAGCCGTAGCACCGATTCCTGGGCGCCTGCGATACGCAGCCATCCCTGATCGTCACTCGCGGCCTGGTGTGCGGCGACGAAGACGTTGATGCCGCTGGAGTCCATGAAGGTCACGCCGCTGAGGTCCACCACGGTCCGCAGGGGCGCCGCGCCGTCGTAGGACATGAGGGCCTCGCTGAGCGTGTCCTTGACGGCGTGGTCGATCTCGCCATGCACGGTGACCACCCGGATGCCGTCGATGGCGGTGTGGCCGATCGACAGGTGGCCGGGCCGGGCTGCTCCGTGGGTGTCTGTCACCGTTTCCTCGACTGTTCTCGCTGATGGAACCTCAAGACCCCGGCGCGAACGCCGGTAACCTGCCTCGATGCTACGGCGAACACGTGTGCGACCCGTTATGCGGTTCTCACGGGGCATGTGAGGCATAGTGCCGGGTACGCGCAGGACGTGTGAAGGGGGAACAAGGGTGGACCCGGCTGAATCAGTCCCCGACGGGGAGGGCAGCGTAATGCCGGACGTCCCTCAGATACAGGACACCGTCGCGCTGGACGGTGACGGGCACGTGATCGCTGAGGCACGCCACCGGGCAGTGGACTTCCTCACCCGTGTCCAGGCGGAGCACGGCCTGCCGGTGTCCGCTCGCGCGATGGACCTGACCCAGCTGGTGGTAAGCGAGCTGGTCACCAACGCCCGCAAGTACGCCCCTGGCCCCGTGCTGATGGAACAGCGCATCATCGGCGCCGTCGTGGAAGTGGTCGTGTGGGACAGCGATCCCGTTCTGCCAGTGGCGCGGGCCTCCGATGCGGGCAGAGTCGGACAGCACGGACTGAAAATCGTCATGGCCGTCGCCCAGGGCTTCGAGGCCCAGCGGAAGCCGGTCGGCAAACGCATCACTGCCCGCATCGCCCTACCTGACGACCCCGGCGGTGACACCACCGGACGCCGCCCCCAGTAACAGCCTGCGCTCACGGTCGACCTCACCGCCTTCCCCGACGATCTGCCGTGAAGCGGGGCGCTACATGCCGGCGTCCGGGGTGAGCGCCGCCGACTGGCACCGTCGCGAGCGACGCCGACTTCGCCCCGCATCCGCACACTGCCGGCGCCCAGTGCGTCGGGCGGGCCGGTCCCTAGCTGCCCTTGCCGCCCCGTGGCAGAACCGCTTCGGTGAATACCACCAGGCCACAGCCATCAGGCGTTTCGGTGACGGTGTGTCCGAGCTGGATCAGCAGCCCTGCTACTGCGGTCTGCACGATTACTCTCATGCTGTCGTTGGTTGCTGCCCGGCCTGCCTGGTCACGGGCGAGCGCGGTGAACCCGTCCGAGGCCGTCCAGCTGACCAGAGCGTCGGCGGACACCTCAGTCACCCACAGCCCCGGAACCCCGCTGTCCGCGTCACCCAGCACCTGAAAGCCGGCCTGGACCAGGCAAGAGCTCACCCGGGACACGAGTTCAGCCGGGGCGCACGACACGCCGACCGCCTGCCCACGAGAAGGGCGATCATGCCACCGAACTGCACAGGCGCCTGTTCGGACGGCGGGCAGGACGCGGCGGCCCCCGGACGACGGCAACCGTCGGGTGAGCCACCGGGTGGCCCGGCCGTTACATGCTCACGGCTCCCGTCCTACGAACAGGGAGGGGAGCCGTCCGGGTGTGTTTGGAGGGAACAGGCAGTGCCGCAGGCGCCCCCAAAGGCATTGAGCTTTGCAGAGGTGAAGGCTGCAACCTGATTGGGCGCGAAGAGTTCCCGGGTCGGATTCTGCGCGTCGGCCGTAAGACGCGTGTCGTCACCGCGTCCTTGCTTCGGGTGCTCGAGAGAGGAGAGCCGAGTGCAACGGTGCTTACGGCGGACACTGAAACGCACCTACGCGGAAGCCCCGCCGGGCCGCGCCTGCGGGGCTTCTCGTCGCCCTCCGCTCTCACACGCCTATCACCGACTGGGTCGACTCCACCGGACCGGAATGCCCTGACCTGGCATTACGCGCTCATCTTGGACTGGCCTGGACGCCCACGGACGGTCTCTACAACCTGTGCCATGTGGTACCCAGTGAGGGACCCAGGATCAGAACCGGAGCGTCTCCCGGCCCGTCAAAGCGGTATTGCAGGGTGTTGGGTGGTGTCTCGCTCACGCCCCAGACCCTCTCACGTCTCACGGACGCCCCTGTAACGCGGGGGTGCGGGCAACCGGTCTGACCAGGTTGAAGACCTCGCGGGCGGCATACCGCTCGGGGCATCGGATGATTTCACGTCGGGTCTTGCCCTCCTGCGTGCGGCGTTCGTAGTACGCCTGGGTGCGTGGGTCGTGGCGCAGCCGGGTGAACACGATGCGGTGCAGGGCGGCGTTGGCCCGACGGTCGCCGCCGTGGTTGAGCCGGCGCGTGCGCCACCGGCCGGAGGAGTACTCGATGGGGCTGACTCCGCAAAGGGCGGCAAAGGACGCCTCGGTGTTCAGGCGCTCGGGGTTGTCCCCCATGGTGATCAGGAGAGTGACGGCGCTGTCCACGCTGCTGCTCGTCCTGCGTTCCGTGGTCCCCGGTGTCCTCGCCGAAGTGCTCGTCGGCGGGGTCATGCTGTGGTTCGGCCTCTGCTGGTACGTGCTGCCGCTGCGCCTGCGCCGCCGCGCCGCCCGGCGCTCCCCCACCGACGACGCGTAGGCGCCCGGGGCGCGAGGCGGGCAGGGCGTCGTGACCGGATGCCGGAGCAACGGGCGACACGGTCCGCCTCAGGTGCGCGGCCTGAAGGCCAGCGGGTTGCGCTGATTCCCATGGTGCATGACGATCCCGGCATCAGCGGGCCGGTCCTGTCTGAAAGAAGCGGACTTGACGTCCACTCAGGGGCTTGGCGACTGAGTCCTGATTCCCCCGGTAAGGGCCCGTCGGCCCTTACCGGTGCGCCGGGTGGGTGTGGTTGCCAGGACTGTCGCGGGGCCGGGCCTGCCGCCGTCACCAGGGGAGTGCGCCGGCGCGGTCGGTCACCGTGCCGGTGGGCGTGCCGGGCCCCAGGGTGGCGATACGCACCGCCGCCTCCGCGCCCTCCTCGACGCTCTGCCCGATGTGGCCGGTGAACTCGGTCGCGGTCTGGCCGGGGTCCACCGCGTTGAAGCGGACGTCGGGGATCGTCCTGGCGTACTGCATGGTCAGCATGGTGACCGCGCTCTTCGACGAGCCGTAGGCGGCGAGCGGATACTGCGACTCGACCCGCTCCGGGTCGTGGGTCAGCGTGAACGACCCCAGACCGCTGGTGACGTTGACGACGGACGGGGCAGTTGCCTTACGCAGCAGGGGCAGGAACGCGTGCGTGACGCGCACCAGGCCGAAGACGTTGGTTTCGTGGACGTGGCGGATCTGGTCGGCCGTCATGTCCTCGGGTGCGGTCACTTCGCCGAGGATCCCGGCGTTGTTGACGAGAATGTCCAGGTGGCCCACCCGAGCGCGCAGCGTCTCGACCGCCGCGCCGACCGACGCGTCGTCGGTCACGTCCAGCTGGACGAAGCCGGCGCCTAGCCGGTCGGCGGCCTTGCGTCAGTTCCCGGCGTCCCGGGCTCCGATCCAGACCGTCTGGCCCGCCTGGACGAGTCGGCGCGCGAGCTCGTGGCCGAGGCCCCTGTTGCCGCCGGTGATCAATGTGGTGGTCACGTCGTGTCTCTCCTGTGCGTGTCGTCAAAGCGGGTGCTCCCGGAAAGCGGTCACCGGGAGCACCCGAGGGATCGGTTCCGCGGCGGTGTGCTCCGTCGGCGTCGACCCCGACGTCGGCGGGCGCCCTGCTCTAGTGGGCGGGGCGGAACGGACGCAGCAGGCGAATGCCGTCCTCGATGGATCCGTCGATCAGTTCGAGCATCTGCGGGACGAGTTCCCGCATCCGGGGCGCGGCGAGGTGTGCGTCGAGGTGGGCGCGTGTCTCCCAGCGTTCGTAGATGACGAACTCGCCGGGTCGGCCCTCGACTTCGTAAGACTCGTAGTCGATGTTGCCGGGGTCGTTGCGCGAGGGGGTGACGGCGGCGGTGATGAACGCCTTGAGGTCGTCCTCCCTGCCCGCCTTCGCCTTCGCGTCCCAGACGACGGTCACGTAGCCGGTGGGTGTTGCGGTCATGGTGATTCCTTCTCTGTTCCGTGTCGTGTTCCGTGCTGACGGGCTGTGTGCCGGTACCGGGCCGGTGTCAGCTCTTGATGAAGTCGAGGAGGTCCGCGTTGACGGTGTCGGCGTTGACGGTGCACATGCCGTGCGACAGGCCCGGGTAGACCTTCAGGTCCGCGTGCTCGACCAATGTGACCGCCGACCGGGCGGAGTTGGTGATCGGGACGATCTGGTCGTCGTCGCCGTGCAGGAGGAGCGTGGGCACGTCGATCGCCCGGAGGTCGTCGGTGAAGTCCGTCTCCGAGAACGCTCTGATCCCCTCGTGGTGCGCCTGCGCGCTGCCGGCCATCCCCTGGCGCCACCAGTTCTGGATGATGCCCTGGGAGACGTCCGCGCCCGGACGGTTGAACCCGTAGAACGGCCCGGAGGCGATGTCGAGGTAGAACTGGGAGCGGTCGGTGGCCACGCCCTCGCGGAAGCCGTCGAAGACCTCCACCGGCAGCCCTGCGGGGTTGGATTTCGTTCGGACCATGAGCGGCGGGACCGCTGCGATGAGGACGGTCTTGGCAACCCGGCCGGCACCGTGCCTGGCGACGTACCGGGCGACCTCTCCGCCACCGGCGCAGTGGCCGACGTGGACGACGTCGCGCAGGCCGAGGTGGGCCACCACGGCGGCGGCGTCCGCCGCGTAGCGGTCCATGTCGTGCCCGTGGCCGACCTGGGCGGAGCGCCCGTGCCCGCGGCGGTCGTGGGCGACGACGCGGTAGCCCCGCCGGACGAGGAACAGCAACTGGGCGTCCCAGTCGTCCGAGCTCAGCGGCCAGCCGTGGTGGAACATGACCGGTCGGCCCGAACCCCAGTCCTTGTAGAAGATCTCGACTCCGTCGCCGGTGGTGACGAACGGCATGGTCCGCTCCTCGTGGTCTCGCCCGGGTACCGGGCGGATTCGATGTCTCCACGAGAATGGCTCGGCCGCCGTGCCGACAGCCTCCGTCAGCTGACGGACATCCGGCCGACGGCTCGCTCACGTCAGTACCGGGGCAGTGCTGAGACCCGACCGGTGGCTCTCACAGCCGGGTGGCCGGAGGCTCGGGAGGCAGCGCCTCCAGAGCGTCGCGGAGCCCGGCCCGCGACGTGATCCCCAGCTTCGGGAACACACGGTAGAGATGCGACGACACGGTCCGCGGCGAAAGGAACAGACGCGACGCGATCTGCGGGTTCGACAGCCCCGTCGCCGCCAGCCTGGCGACCTCCAGCTCCTGCGGGGTGAGGGCATCGCCGGCCTTGCCCCGGCCGGTCCGCGTCATCCCGGTGGCGCGGAGCTCCGCCTCGGCCCGGGCCTCCCACGAACGGGCCCCGAGCTCCTCGAAGCGGCCGCAGGCGGCGGCCAGCTGCACCCGGGCCTCGCGGTTGAGCCCCTGACGGCGCAACCTCTCGCCGTACGCCAGCTGAGCACGGCCGACCTCGAAGGGCCACTGCTCGACGCCCGGCAGCCCGAGTGCCTCCTCGAAGCACCGGACCATGTCCTCGGCAGCCGATGTCATCGCCGTGACCGTGGCCGCGCTCAGCGCGAACCGCGACGAGAGGTGACCGACACCGGCGTCGCGCAGCGCGTCCGCGTGCCGTCGCGCCTCCGCGTGCCGCCCGGAGCGCACGGCGGCCTCGACGAGGTCCGGCGCGGACCACACGGCCTCGGGGTTGAACGCCGGCAGCACACCCGGGGCGCAGATCGCCGTGGCGTGCCGGAACGCCGTCTCGAAGTCGGCGGCGCCGAGGGCCGCCCGGGCCGCCGCCTGGTGGGCGCAGTTCTCCAGCCGCCGCAGGCCCCTGGGACCCGACCACCCCCAGATGTCCTCGCAGTGCTCCCGGCACGCGTCGAGGGCGCCGCGCTGGGCCGCGGCCATCGCAGCGACGTAATGCCCCACCTGGGCGAACAGGTGGTACCCCGTCTCCTCGGACAGTGCGATGAGCTCGTCCGCGGCGCCGGCCGACGCCTGCCACCGGCCGGCGTACAGGTCGTCCAGGGCGACGAACATCAGGGCCGGCATGCTCGATCCCACCGCGCCGCCGTCGCGTATGACCCGGGACACGGCCTCGCGACAGCCCGGAAGCCGGTCGAGGTACGAGGCGGTCAGGGCGGTGCGGATGACCACGTCGGCGTCACTCTGGTCCCTCAGCCGCGCGATCTCCTCGTCCAGGCGGCGCAGCATGCCGTCGGTGACGGAGCCGAGGTCGTGGTGGACGCGCCCCAGCGACGCCGCGGCGGCGGGCGCCGCCTCGGGGAACCGGGCGAGCACGTCGACCAGAGGCTGCCAGTGCTCGGGCCGGCCCGAGTACTGGCTGACGAGGGTGAGGGTGAACAGCGCGGTCTCCAGCTCCTCATGCGGCGGTCCGGGCATCACCGGGGCCTGCTCGACCGCCTCCATCAGGAGCGCATGGGCCGTATCGGCGTCGCCTTCCGTGACGAGCACCAGGAAGCCGGCCGTCGCGGCCGCCGAGAGCGACCGGGCCGCCGGATTGCCCTCGACCTCACGCATGATCTCGTGGCTGACCTCCAGATGGCCTGTGACCCAGGCGGCGGCATAGGCGGCCTGCGACAGGCGGCGCCTGCGGTCCGCTCGGTCGGTGCTCAGCTCGGCCGCGCGCCGCAGTCTCGCGATCGCGCCGTCGGCGTCACCGCGCCGCAGGCTGCTCCGGGCCGCCGACTCCACCACGGCGGCGACCGCCTCGTCGGGCGCCGTCGTGGCTCTCGCGAGGTGATCACCGCGCCGCTCGGGCTGGCCGGCCAGCGCGTCGGCCAGCCGGCGGTGGGCGCCGCGCCGCTGTTCACCGGTGGAACCGTCGACCACCGCGGACCTGACCAGCGGATGCCTGAAGCGCACCGCGCGGCCGTTCTCCGTGACCATGACCAGGTGGTCACGCTCCGCGGGAGCGAGTTCCTCAAGGCTGCCCGGCCCGCCGGCCGCCTCGAGGACGCCGATGTCGCCGGAGCCCTCAAGAGCCGCGAGCAGCAGTACCTCGCGCGTTCCCCGCGGCAGTCGTCCGACGCGGGCGCCGTACAGAGCGCGGACATCCCGCCCCGGGCCGCTCGCCCACCCCGTCCCTTGGCCGTGTCGGTCGCCGGACACCCCGGTGGACCCGGCGAACTCGAGCAGCGCCAGGGGATTTCCCTGCGCCTCGTGGGCCACGGTCGAAAGAACCCGGCGGGGAAGGTGCGCAAAGCGTCGGGACAGCAGCCTCAGGGCGTCCGCGTCACCCAGCGGCACGACCTCGAGCTCCGGCAGACCGGTGGACCGGAAGGATTCGCCGGACTCCGCCCGCTGCGCTCCGAGCAGCCCGATGCGGCGGCCCCCCAGTCTTCTGGCGACGAAACCCACCGCGGCTCGGCTCGCCTGGTCGACGACATGAAGGTCATCGACCACGAGGAGCAACGGCCGCTCCTTCGCGGCCTCGTCGAACAGGGACAGTGCCGCGTTCAGGACGGCGATCCGGCTCGGCGCGGGACCGACGCCGAGACCGAGGGCGACCTCGAGGGCCTCCCGCATGGAACGCGGCAGACGACCGAGCTCGTCCGGCAGCGAGCCGACGAGCTGATGGAGCCCCGCGAAGCTGATGTCCGTCTCGTACTCGACACCGCTGCCGCGGACGACCCGCGCTCCCTTCGCCACCGCCAGCTCGGCGGTCGCGTCCAGGAGTGCCGTCTTCCCCACGCCCGGATCACCGGTGAGCAGCAGAACAGCTCCGTCCATCCCGGCCATGTCCAGGAACGCCGCAAGCTCGGCGAGCTCGCCCTCCCGGCCGACCAGCCCGGTCGGGCCGACGCCCACGCCTGTCCCTGACTTCGCCCACATCCGCCGCGTCCCTCGTCCTGCCTCGCGAAGCAGTCGACACACTAGCCACGCACCTGACCAGGAAGTATTGCACCCACCGGCAAACGGGGCCTGAAGCCATCCGCTTCGCCGACACCCGCAGCTCCCGAACGAAGATCACGCAGAACACCCGTCGGGCGCTGCGGCCCCACCGCAACGACAGCACCAAGGGCGCGCGGATCATCGTGCCGGTCTTCCTCCCGCCCGGCAAAGACCGGCCGACACGGTCGCCTCCGCCGGCTACCGCCCCCTCGTCGCCGTCCTCCGGAGGCCTGCGCAGTCATGATGAGAATCGTCGAGCAGCTCGCCTCCCGCGCCCACACCAGCGGACAGCGCACGATCCACGTCCGACGCGACGAAGACGGACGGATCATCGGCGCCGGCACCGGCGGCAAGGACGACGGCGAAGACCAGGAACACTACGACGCCGACACCGACGCCGCTGCCGAGTCCGCTCGCGAGGTTGCGGAAGGTGGCCATCACTCGGGGGCGTTCCCGGCGTGGATCTTCGAGGCGTCTTCGGCGAGTGCGGTGTCCCTGACGTTGTGCTGGCCGTAGGCGTACCGGAGAAAGTCGCCCCGGGCCTCGCCGTGCAGGCTGGTGCCCGGTTCGCCGAGCAGGCGTGGGCACCGACTCGGCGGTGCCCACGGCGCGTACGGTCGCGTGGGTCACCGCGTCCGCGCCCCGCCGTGAGGACGTTGTCCAGGGCCGGCGGGTTCGCGGTGCCGAGCGGGTGCGTCCCCGTCGTCGGCGTGAACAACGTGTCGCCGTCATCGAGCAGGTGCACCGGGCGCACGGCACGGGCGCCGTCGTACGCCGTGCGGACCAGGTTCCCGCGGCGGCGGGGGTTCCCTCACAGAACTGGCACCGCGACGCCTTCCTCGCCCATCCCGCGCTCCGGGCTCGCCCCGAGCGCCGTCAGCGTCACCCCGGCTGCCACCGCCAGCGCCGCCACCAGCCCCGCCGCGAGCACCGCCCAGTGACCCAGGAACGTACAGACGACCACCAGCAGCGCCGTGGCCGGCAGCACCGACTGCTGGGCGATCCCCACCTTGTAGAAGCGCGAGTGCAGTGCCCACACCGTGAGGAGGAACAGCGCTGTCGGCAGCGTCACCGCTGCCGACGCCGACAGCGCCGAAAGGTGCGTCCTGCCCACCGCCTGCTCCACCGCCACCTCCAGGCCGGCCCCGATCGCGGCACCCGAGACGAAGATCAGGTAATGGCCGTAGCCCCAGAGGAAGGACTGCCGGTTGGACCGGAGGTGCCCGTGGATGGGGACCGCGAAGTAGACCCACCAGGCGGCGAAGATGATCAGCAGTCCGCCGGCGGCGATGGGCAGCAACTCACCCAGGGCCTCGTGCTCGTCGATCCCCGACTTCACGGCGACGGTGGCCGCCGCGATGGTCTCGCCGAGCACGATGAGCGTGAGCAGCCCGTACCGTTCGGCGATGTGGTGGGGGTGCCAGGACGTGGGGTGGGCCCGCTCCGCATACAGCGGTACGGCCATCTCCAGCAGCGCCATCACCAGGAAGACCCACGGGCGGCCGGCCTCCGGCAGGGCCAGTAGCCCCAGCCAGCCGATCTGGCACAGCCCGATGGCGTACCGTAGCGCCATCGTCCGCTCGGGGCCCTGGCTCGACCGCGCCACGCGCAGCCACTGCGCCGTCATGGCGAGCCGCATGATCACATAGCCGAGGATGACGACCAGGTACGCGTGTTCCTCGAACACCTGGGAGACGCCTGCCGTCAGGACGAGCACGCCGGCTATCTGGATCAGCGTGACGATCCGGTACAGCACGTCGTCGTTGTCGTAAGCCGAGGAGAACCACGTGAAGTTCATCCACGCCCACCAGATGGCGAAGAAGATCATCAAGTAGTTGAGGATCCCCTCGCCCGTGTGTCCCTCGACTACGGCGTGCACCAACTGGGCGCCTGCCTGGGCTATGGCCACGATGAAGCACAGGTCGAAGAAGAGCTCCAGTGAGGAGACGCCGCGGCGGGTCTCGTCGCGGCCTCGCGCCGTGAGCCTGCGCAGTGGTCTGTGGTGTGCGGGCGCCGCGGAGCACACCGGCGGCGGAGCCGGGCTGCTTGTCATCTGGTGAGCCAAGCTCCGAAATGCCGCTGCAGTCGGGGATTGATCTGCCAGACCATCGCTGCTGCCGCCGCCGGGACGAGGACAGCGAGTCGCACCGGCAGGTACAGATCCTCCAGAACAGGGTTCGTGGCCAGGCCCAGCAGGACGATGGTGGGGTAGATACCGCACACGGTGAGGAGCCACAGCTTCCAACGCCGGACGGCGGCCGGAACGGTGGGGCCGGGCCGGGGTTCGGCGTTCGCGAAGGCGTTCCGGCTCTGCTCCCGGAGCGTGGGCCGGATGCCTGTCACTGCCGGTGGGCTTGGCAGTCCAGGATCGTCGGCACCGTAGGCGTCAGAAACAGTTCTCTCGTTCATGGACCACTCCACATCGAAATGCTGCGTATCGTTTTGGTTCCATCGGCTCCTGGGCGACCGAGGCGATGTTGCCGCTGCGTGATGGGCTGCCCGAGCACAACAGCGGCAGCAGTCGCCGGGTGGGCGGCACAGGGCTCGGATGGCTCACCGCCGGCCGCTGCTGGTATCCGTCTGCCGGCATGCTCCGGATGGTGCCGTTCCAGGTGAAGCCACACCCGCGTTGTTGACCAGCACGTCGAGGCGACCGTGCCGTGCCGCCACTTCGGCCGCGGGTCGCTGAGTCTCGGCCGGAGCGGACAGGTCGGCGATGTATTGCCCGGCCCCGAAACGTTGCGCGACCGGCACCGGTCGCTGCGGGTTACGACCGTGCAGAAGCAACTGGTGCCTGGCTTCCGCAAGCTCCTCAGCCAGAGCGAGACCAGGAGCGTTCGTCGCTCCGGTGATCAGAATCGAGGCCATGGTGCACCCTTCCTGTGCAGGAGGGCTGCCCGGCGCCCAGGTGGGCGCTGGGCCAGGTCATGATCTGATCAGTGAGCGGACTGGGTGTGGTCCTGCTCCACGTACACCTTGAGGGCCTGGAACTCCTCGATCGCTCGCGGGCCGCACAGGTAGCCGTAACCGCTTCCCTTGACGCCGCCCTCCTCGAAGTCCTCGCTGATGGCTCCCCAGGTGTTGATCCATACCGTGCCGGTGCGGATGCGCCGGGCGATCCGGCGGGCCTTCATCGAGTCCGAGCTGAACACCGAGGCGGCCAGGCCGTAGATGGTGGCGTTCGCCTTGGTCACGGCGTCGTCCTCGTCGTCGAAGATCTCGAACGTCTGGACCGGACCGAAGACCTCTTCCTGCACGATCCGGACGTCGGTGCGGTCCACCTCGATCAGGCTCGGCCGGTAGAACGCGCCGGCGGCCAGCGGGCCGTCGGTGACCACACCGCCGCGCAGCAGCACCGTGCCGTACGAGGCGGCTTCCTCGACGATCGCGTCCACCCGCTGGGCGGACGCCCGGTCGATCACCGGGCCGAGCTGGGCCTTCTCGTCGTCGCCCGAGCCGAGCCGCACCTGTGCGAGCGCGGCGGTGAGCCGAGTGCGCACCTGGTCGGCGATGTCCCGGTGAACCAGTACACGGGAGCCGGTGCAGCAGAACTGCCCGTTCATCAGCACCAGCGACTGCACAACAGTCGGGATCACCATGTCCAGATCGGCGTCGGGAAAGATCACCATCGGCGCCTTGCCGCCCAGTTCCAGACCGAGCCGCTTGAGCGTGGTGGAGGCCGCGGCCGCGATACGGCGCCCGACCGGCGTACTGCCGGTGTAGTTGATCACGTCGACCTTGTCCGAGGAGACCAGGAACGGGGCCCCGGTGTTGCCGGACTCGGTGAACACGCTGACCACGCCCGCCGGGATCTCCGGGACCGAGGCCAGGACCTGCGCGAAAAGCTCATTGGTCAGCGCCGTCTGAGCCGGAAGCTTGACCACGACGGTGCAGCCGGCGGCCAGCGCCGGGCCCAGTGCCCGCACGGTCAGCATGATGGGGGAATTCCAGGGAGAAATGATCCCGGCGACACCGAGCGGCTCGGGCACCGAGTGGGTGTACTGGCCGGGTGCCGTCTCGGCGGCGCGCCCGGCGGTCTGGGTGCGCACAGAGGCCGCCGCGTACCGCAGCCACCCGACCGCACCGCTGACCTCCCACGTGGTCTCACCCAGCAGCTTGCCGTTCTCCCGGGACAGCATGGCCGCGACCTCGGGTACCCGGGCCTCGAGGGCGTCGGCCAGCCGGCTGAGCGCGGTCGCCCGGAGCGAGGGAGTGCGCGCCCATTCGGTGGTCGCGAACGCGGTGGCGGCGGCGTCCACGGCGGCCGAGGCCTCTGCCTCGCCACCGTCGTAGAACGAGCCGACGACGGTGCCGTCGGCCGGGCTGACCGATTCCAGAACCGAGCCGGAGCCGGTCCACTGTCCGTTGATCCAGTGCTGCGCGATGGTGTTCATGGTCCGCTCCTCGTGGTCTCGCCCGGGTACCGGGCGGATTCGATGTCTCCACGAGAATGGCTCGGCCACCGTGCCGACAGCCTCCGTCAGCTGACGGACATCCGGCCGACGGCTCGCTCACGTCAGTACCGGGGCAGTGCTGAGACCCGACCGGTGGCTCTCAGTGGACGTTGAGTCCGCTTCCGGTGGCGGCCTCGTCCGGGTTGAGTGAGGAAGCCTTGGCGGGTGAGGTGTCCGAGGCGGCTGCGGGTGATGTCGACGGATGCCTCGCCGGTGGGCATGCCGAGGCGTTCGTGCAGTTCACGGGCTCGGAACTCTTGACCGGGGGTCGGCCGCCGTGCTTGCCCTTGCGGGCCGCGGTGTCGAGCCCCTCCAGCGTCGACTCCGGGATGTTCTCCCGTTCGGTCTCCGCCATCGCCGCGAAGAACGCGAACAGCAGCTTGCCGGGGCCGGTGGGGCCGTGGATGCCGGGCAGGGGCCCGGCGAGCATCTCCAGGACCGGGCCGTGGGCGGTGAGGTGGTCGGCGAGCGCGGTGAGTTCGGCGGCGTCGCGGCCGAGCCGCTTCATCTCGTACACGGTAAAGATGACGCGGCAGTGCGGGGCGTGGACCTTGACCTCCCGCGCCGTACGAGCGCCTCCTCGAACTGGGCCCTCCGCGGACGCGGGTGCTGATCTTCTCGCTGAAGATCTTGTCCCTCGGGATGCCGTGGCCCGCAAGGCGTCGAGCTGGGCGTCGTCCTGCCCAAGGGCGGAGCAAGGGGCGCGGGTGGTGCCGTCTCTTACGCCGGCCTCCGCGCCGGTTCTCGTGATCGTCACGGACTCATGGCAGGGCGAGCCCTCCGCGGTCCGCGCACGCGTGGAACTCGTCCACGGTCAGCGTCGGATGCGCGGGGCTTGGCGGCATGGGGAAGAGCAGTCCGGCCCCGCGTACCTCGATGATCTTTGAGGTGGGGTCTCGTCGCAACCGTGTGTCTCGTGGAGGCGGGCCCGGAGAACGTCACTCGATATGGGTCGTTGCCCTGCCTGCCGGCCAGGACTGCTGATACTCGATGAGTCGGCCTGCCGGGTCGTGCCGGCGGTTGGGTGCGAACAACAATTTTGTTCAAGAAGCAGCGCCGGGTATGCGGCCCGAAGAAGGGAGTGTCTTGTCGCATACTCGGCGCTGACCGGCAGAGTTACGCCGTCGTGGCTGCTGTCTCGGTGGCTTCGACTGCGGACTTGAAGTCAGGGTGGACCCCCATTTGATCAAGCCACACGCTCATCAAGTTGTAGCAATTGAACCTTTCGATCTTTCCGTCACGGAGGTACCAGAGGTCCGCCGCCGGCACGTCGATCCGGTTCCCGGTCGGTGGGATCTCGCCGACCGGAGTCGGAAACCCTCCGAGATGCGTGCCCTGGATTCGCAACTCGACGGCGACGACATCACCGAACGCATGTACCTCGAGCAGCTCACGGTGTACATCGGGGAAGGAGCGGGCGAGGCCCGCGATCACCTGAGGAATCTGCTCTCCGCGGAAACTCTGCGAGGTCGACATGTCGTTGAACGACCCGTCCTCGGTGAACAAGGCCAAGAAACCGTCACCGTCGAGAACGTCCCCTTCCGCGAGCCGGTAAGCCTCGCGAATGGTCTTTTCGTTACTTTCCATTCCTGTTCTCCTTTGAGTTCGCAACACGCTCACGGTCCGCGCTTGTCTTTGATCGACCCTTCCCGGCTGTCGTAACAATAGTTGTTACGGCGGATTGTCGCAACCTTCACTGTTGCGACTGCACTGTCGTAACATGGAGCGTTGCGACCGGAGGAGGGATCATGAGCGCCAACAGCAGGCTGACCATCGCCGCCCACGCGCTGGCCTGGATCGGTCTCTACCAGCGCCAGGGCCACGAGGTCGCCACCTCCGAGCAGATCGCGACCAGCGCGAACACCAACCCCGTGGTGATCAGACGACTGCTCGGCGAACTGCGCGGGGCCGGCCTCGTGGAGTCCCGGCGGGGCGCGGGCGCGGGCTGGTCGCTGGCACGCGAGCTGGAGTCGATCACCCTGCTCGACGTGTACGAGGCAGTGGAACCCGGCCCGCTGTTCGCGATGCACCGCACCACCCCGGACCAGGGATGCGTGGTGGGTCACGGCATCCAGCCGGCAATGCGGGGCATCTACCAGGACATCGAGGAGACCCTGAGACACGAACTGGCCCGCGTCACGCTCGAGACCGTACTCCGGGACGTACTCGCGGCACCTCGCCAGCCTCTCTGATCAGCTGGGCGACCCCGTGCGAACCGTGGGGTTCGGCGTGGGTTCTGCCCACCGGGGCGGAGTGACGTGAGCGTGTGCCGCCGCACGAACTCCACCACCTGCTCCGGCACGTCCTCCAGCGCCGAAAAACACCCCATGCGCTGATACGACTTCAGCATCAGCAACAAGGCCAGCAGATACTCATCCCCGTCCGTCGCCCCGGCCGCCCACTCCAGCTCGTCAGGAGTCGGCGAGAAGAACAGATGCAGCTCATGCGCGGTGATCAGCCGCTTGAACCGCGGATACGCGGTCCGCTCGATCGAGGTCACACCCCCCAGCGGACTGCCCCCGACGACCCGAACGACGGGGAGTCCGAAGTGCGTCGAACTCGGTTCCCCGTAGTAACGTCCCCCGCCCGGCTCGACCGCGGCTCCGCGCCATCCCGTCAGGCCGCCGATTCCGACGAGGGCGATCCGCTGGGTCAGTTCTTCGGCGGCTTCGGCGTACAGGTCGGCGAGGGCGTCGCAGCCCTGCCGGCGCAGCATGGATCCGGCGCGGTGGAGGCGGTAGGCGGGGCGGACGGGGAGGTACTTGTGGACGAAGGCGCTGGCGCCGCCGTTCTCGCCGGTGAACGCGTCGTGCGGGTCCTCGGCGCGGACGAAGGGCGACTTGAAGACGTCGACGAACGCATCCCCGAAGATGCCCGCTTCTTGCCCTCCTGGGCGCGGCGTTCGTAGTACGCCTGGGTGCGCGGGTCGGGGCGCGCCCGGTGAAGACGATGCGGTGCAGGGCGGCGTTGGCCCGCAGTCGCCGCCGCGGTTGAGCCGGCGCGTACTACTTCAGCCGAAGGAGTATTCGATGGGCCAACTCCACAAAGGGCCGCAAAGGACGCCTCGGTGTCCAGCCGCTCGGAATGTCGTCCGTCATGGCTGCGATCGCAAATGCAGCGTCCCCGAGGGCAGCGCTGGAAGACAAACCGCATGACGAGTCGAACGCGTATGCGGAACGGCCCCTCGCTGGCCTCGTCGTTCGGGCTGTCGTCGACGATCGCCGGGATCGGCGGCGTACGTCACCGGCCGGCCCGCGGTCACCGCGCTTCGAGCCGTTCGGCGGGCGGCGGCAGAGGCAGCGGCTTCGGCCTCTCCGTCCGTGCGGTCAGGAGGCCGGGCGCCGTCGTGGCGGCGTGATGGTGTACAGGTCGAGGATGTCCGGCCGGGGTGCGACGCCCGGCCCGCCGGCGCGTGCCCAGGCGGCGATGTCCTCGGTCGCGTCCGGGTCGTTGACCAGTCCGAGCCAGACGGGCCGGGCACCTGCGGCCCTGCCCTGCGCGGAGGGCTGGACGACGATGACGTTGGCGTGTTCGCAGACGTCGAGGCAGGCGGACACCCGCACCGGCACCTGAGCGCGCAGACGTGCCGTCTGGGCCGCGTGGTCGACTCCGGTCACTTTGGGGCTGCCGCAGCAGCAGTCGCGGCACACGACGACGCGGCACGGTACGGGGCCGGCCGCCGCCTCGGTCCTCGCGTCGTCCGTCGTCCGTCCGGTCGGCGTTGCGGGCATGCGGTGCCGTTCCTCTCTCCGGGGAGATCCGCCCCGGTGGTCCGTCGAGGAGGCGACCGCGTGAGTCTCCTGGCTCTCGGGGCGATGCTCGTCCCGGCCTTCCCACCCGCTGCCGGGCAGTGGCTCGTACGGGACTCGCTCGCCGATCACAGTGGCGGGACCGCGCCGGATTCGCACCGTCTTCCTCGTTCCGCCGTCGCCCTGTCGCCGGCCATCATCCCATCCCGGGACGCCGTGCCGGCCGTCAGTCCGTCTCCTGGGCGTGGGGGGCCGTCGCGGGCGGATGGGTCGGGCGGTCCCGTCCGCCGTCGCGGCCGGACACCACCACGACGACCAGCCCGACGACGACGGCCGCGACGGCGCCCCGTCCCGCCACCCGCACCCACCACCCCGGCCGGGCCGCGCCCCCGCCGGGGGAGCCCAGCCGTTCGGCCCGCCGGGCAGGTCTCAGCAGACGGAGCAACAGCAGTACGGCGACCGGGAGTTGCAGCAGCCACAGGACGGTGCGCGGCCACTCCCCGTACCAGACGCTGGTTCCGTACAGCAGCGTGTGCCACACGCTCAGCACGTACACGACGATCACGAAACGGTGCAGCCGCCGCCAGGTGTTCGTCCCGATGCGGTGCCGGACGTAGAACAGCAGCCCCAGCGGAATCGCCAGGTACAGGGCGCCCTGGCCGATCGGGATGGCGACCTGGCCGGTGCCGGAGTCGTACCAGCCCGGCACGAAGGTGTCCGCGAAGGCCACCCACAGCCGCTCGGCCCAGTCCACCTTCGTCTCGTAGCGCACGAGTTCCGCCGCGAACATCAGCGCGTGGGCGAACATCAGCGCCATGGTCGTCAGGCTCGTGGTGCGGTGCCAGCGCTCCAGTACCTGCCGGGAGACCGGCAACCGGGCGGGGCGCGGTCCCGACAGCAGCAGACCGAGCATGACCGTGCCCCACGCCCACAGCAGCCCCGACCAGCCGAACGCCTGGCTGAGCAGGTACATCCAGTAGGTGCCGGGATCGTCCATGAACGGCATGACCGCGACGGTGTCCGAAGCACCCGACTCCATGCGCGCCCACAGGAACGCGAACACGAGCACCGTGACCACCACCGCCGCGCCGGCGTCGGGCAGGGCGGACCGCAGGTCGCCGCGCAGCGCGACGCGGTCACCGGAAGGCCGTCGCCGTCCGGGCGGGGCCGCTGCCCCGTCTTCGTCCGGCCTCACGTCCGACGTCATCAGGGGCCTCCCGGGCACGGGCACCGCGGCAGCGGTGCGCATGTGGCGTGAGACAACAAGTCTGGCCGAGGGGGTGGTGATGCCCGAGGCGGTATCCGGCCAGACTGGCCGTGCACGCCGTCGAGCGTGCCTCCAACGCGTTGCGTGCGGCCGGGTCCGCACGACCTTCTGCCGTCGGCTCGGGAGACAGGAAGCCGGTGCGCATCCGGCACGGTCCCGCCACTGTGACCGGGGAGCGCCTCTCCGACATACCACTGCGCTGTGCGCGGGAAGGCGTGGGGAACGTCGATCCGGGAGTCAGGACACTGGTCCGTCGTGGGCCCGTCCCACGGAGCGCGGACTCCAGGAGGCTTCACGCGTCCCAGCTGTTTCCCCCAGAGCCGGGGGCGGCCGGGCCGGCGGATGCGGCAGCCGTGCGGAAGGCCGCGGCCGGGGTGTTGTCGCTCCGGCCATGCCCCGGTGCCGTGTCACTCACGCGCGGGTCCACTTCTGGTTGGCCTGGCCGTTGCAGGTCCACAGCACCAGCGGGGTCCCGTTGGCGGTGCCGGCCCCGTTGGCGTCGAGGCACAGTCCGGAGCGGACGTTGCGGATCGAGCCGTCGGAGCCGACGGTCCACTTCTGGTTGTCCTGGCCGTTGCAGGGCCAGGTGATGACACGGGTGCCGTTGGTGGTGCCCTGGTTGTAGGCGTCCAGGCACTTGTCGCCGTAGACGCGGATCTCGCCGCCCGCCCATGTGGTCCACAGCTGGTTGGCGGCGGTGTGGCAGTCCCACAGCAGAGTCGCGGCGCCGGCGGTCGTGGAGGCGTTGTCCACGTCCACGCAGCGGCCGGAGGCGTTGCCCCGCAGGCGTGAGGTGGTGGCGGCCGTCGGGCTGCCGCCGCTCACCCGGTACGCGACGACGCCGTGCGCGGGGACGCTCGCCGAGATCTGCCCGGACGTGCTCGACGTGCCGCCGTTCCACAGGTCGGTGAGGGTGAACGGTCCTCCGCCCAGGCCGATCTGGGCGGCCGTCGTGGTGACCGTCGCCGCGCTCTGGCCCCGGTTGAACAGCCCCACCGCGACCGAACCGTCCGCCAGGGGCTTGGCGAACACCTCGATGTCACCGTCGTCGCGCACCCTGCGTCCGCCCGCGCCCCGGGAGTCCTGGTTCACCGCCAGCAGGCGCGGGTTGCGCAGGATCGCGCTGACGTCGGCGGACATCGTGCGGATGTCGTTGCCGGCCATCAGCGGGGCACTCATCAGCGCCCACAGGGCGAAGTGGGAGCGGGACTCGGTCAGCGACAGGCCGGGGCGGCCGACGACCAGCATGTCGGGGTCGTTCCAGTGTCCCGGGCCGGACTGTGCGGCCAGCGGCGCGTTGACGTCCAGGACGTTGCCGACGCCCATCGGGTAGCTGTTGGTGTTGCCGTTCTGCCAGATGTCGAGCAGGTCCTCGGTCGTCCGCCACAGGTCGGCGACCTCGCCCCAGTCGTACGTGGACCCCGTGATGGCGTGGAAGCTGTTGGGGTTGATGCTGTAGACGATCGGCCTACCGGTGGCGCGCAGGGCATCACGCATCAGCGTGAACCGCGCGACCTGCTCGTCACGCGTGCCGCTCGAGGAACACCAGTCGTACTTGAGGTAGTCGACCCCCCACGTGGCGAACGTGGCGGCGTCCTGGACCTCGTGGCCCCTGCTGCCCGTGGCGCCCGGGTAAGTGCCCACGGTCTGCGCGCAGGTGCGCTCGCCCGGCACCTGGTAGATGCCGAACTTCAGGCCCTTGCCGTGGATGTAGTCCCCGAGGGCCTTCATCCCGCTCGGGAACTTCGCCGGGTTGGCCCGCAGGTTGCCCTGCGCGTCACGCTGCGGGTCGAACCAGCAGTCGTCGACCACCACGTACCGGTAGCCGGCGTCCCGCATGCCCGAGGACACCATCGCGTCGGCGGCCTGGCGGACCTGGGCCTCGGTGATCCCGCACCCGAAGCTGTTCCAGCTGTTCCACCCCAGTGGTGGGGTGAGCGCCGGACTGCCCGGCGCGGCCGTGGCGGTGGACTGCGCCGAGGCCGTCACGGACGCGGTCACCGTCAGCGCGGCGGCCGCGAGGAAGCGGAACAGTCGTCCGCCTGATCGTCTGGGCACCGGGACTCCTTCGGCAGGGAAGAGGGGGAGAGGAGAAGGTTCGAAATTTCGATTGCCGTTCGGAAACGTCAGGTGTTCCACGGATACTAGAGAGGCGACCGGCCGTGTCAACACCTCCTCGAGGAGCAGGATGTGTCGCGTGATCAGCAAGGGAGCAGGGACGAGGCATACCGACTCCACATCAGCCGCTTCGAACATTTCGAAGCGGCGCACGACTCGCGCGAGAAGGGTTGACGGGTACGTCGACCTCCTGTCATCCAGAATGCTCGACACGTCGCACCATGTTCGATATTCCGAATGCGGCGGAGTCGCTCCGATCGATGAACCCGAGGTGAGTACCTCCATAAATCTGTCATGGCCCCATCAATTTTTCACCCGTCGCCGCACGCTCGCGGCCGCCACCGCGGCCTGGCCGTCGGCGCCCTCCTCCCTCCTGGGCCCGCCCTCGCGACCGCGGCGCAGTACACGAACCCGGTGATCTGGCAGGATTTCGCGGGCATCGACATCATTCGCGTCGGCGACACCTCCTACGCCTCGGCCTCGACCATGCACTACTCGCCGGGCGCGCCCGTTCTGCGGTCGTACGACCTGGTGAACGGGGAGCCCGCTGAAACAGCTCGGTCTTCGCCGGGCATCCGTCCTGAGCGTGCCGGCCACGACCGTCCCGATGAACCCGGCACCGCGACCGGCATCGGCGGAAGAAGGGGCAGGCCGCAACCAGCACCCGAGCCATCGGACCGGACGGCAGTCGCTGCTTCCGCCGCTGGACCCCGACCACCCCGGCCGGCTCCTTGGACGCCCCGCGCCGCGTCCGGGAGCAACCCGTTCGGACCGGGGCCCGCCCCTCCCGGACAGTGAGGAGTCAGGCGCTGGCCCGGACGGCCAAGCGGGTGGGGAGGACCAACGGGGTGGGGTCCTGCCCGTTGACGAGCGCGACGAGCATGCGCGCCATCTCCCGTCCGAGAGCCTCTATGGGCTGATGGACGGTGGTGAGCGGCGGATCGGCGATCTGGGCGGCCGTCAGGTCGTCGAAGCCGACCACGGCGACGTCGGCGGGGACCCGTCGGCCGGCCTCCCGCACGGTGCGCAGCGCTCCCGCCGCCATGTTGTCGTTGGCGGCGAACACTCCGTCCACGCCGGGGTGTTCCGCCAGCAGCGCGGCCATGGCGGCGGCTCCGCTGCGCTCGGTGAAGTCCCCCTCCAGCGGCGGGAACGGATCGAGACCGGCGCCCAGCATGGCGTCCCGGTAGCCGCGGTACCGGGCGCGCCCGGCCTCGGTGTCCAGACGCCCGCAGATCACGGCCACGCGCCTCCGGCCGAGTGAGACCAGATGCTCGGTCGCCTCGCGCGCTCCGCCGACGTTGTCCACGTCCACGTACCACCGGGGAGCCGGACCGACCGGGCGCCCGCCGAACACGACGGGCATCTGCGCCTCGTCGGCCATCCGGGTCAGCGGATCGCCCTCGCGCAGCGCCATCAGCATCACACCGTCCGCGCCCCTGGACCGCAGGAGCTCCTCGACCCGCTTGCGGCCCCGGTCGGAAGCGGCCAGGCACAGCATCAGATGCAGATCCGCCTCGTCCAGGGCGGCCGACGCCCCCACGATCACCCGGGCGAAGAACGGATCGGCGAAGATCGACGGATCCTCTCCCGAGACGACCAGGGCGGCCGCTCCCGTCTGACGGGTGGCCAGCGCGCGGGCGGTCGGATTGGGTACGTAACCGAGTTGCCGCACGGCCCGTTCGACAGCCTCGCGCTTGGCGCGGCTGACGTGCGGGGCGTTGTTGAGGGCGCGGGAGGCCACGGAGCGGGAAACGCCGGCGCGTTCGGCCACCTCGTCGAGCGTCGGACGCCGACGCGGCGCTGCTTCTGCCATGGCTCGTGAGTCTTTCACAGGCGGGGAGCGCTCAGGGACGCAGGATATGGGACCGCTTCCAGTAGGGCGGCCCACAGGACCTACGCCTCCCTGTGAAAGCCGAATGCTGCGCAGACTGTTGACACCCCAACCACCCACCCACACGATTGGGACCGCTTCCAGTGGGAGCGCTCCCAAGCACACCTCCTCCGAAACCGAGGTACTGTCTTGAGCCGCAGACTCCGCACACTGATGGCAGCGCTCTGTGCTCTGCCGCTGGCCTTCGCCGCCGCACCCTCCGCCCACGCGGCCGACCCCACCACCATGACCAACGGGTTCTACGTGGACCCCGACTCGAGCGCGAGGCGGTGGGCGGCCGCCAACCCCGGCGACGGCCGGGCCGCCGCGATCAACGCCTCCATCGCCAACACACCGATGGCCCGCTGGTTCGGCTCCTGGAGCGGCACCATCGGCACCGCGACAGGTGCCTACGCCGGAGCGGCGGACTACCGGGGCAAGCTGCCCATCCTCGTCGCCTACAACATCTACCACCGTGACTACTGCGGCGGGCACTCCGCCGGCGGAGCCGCCTCGCCGTCCGCCTACGCCAACTGGATCGCTCAGTTCGCCGGAGGCATCGCGGCCCGCCCGGCCGTCGTCATCCTCGAACCGGACTCCCTCGGAGACTACGGCTGCATGACCCAGGCCCAGATCGACGAACGCGAGGCCATGCTCACCGGTGCCCTCGCCGAGTTCAACCGCCAGGCCCCCAACACCTGGGTCTACATGGACGCCGGCAACCCGCGCTGGGCCGACGCGGCGACCATGGCCCGGCGCCTCCACGAAGCCGGCCTTCGACAGGCTCACGGCTTCTCGCTCAACGTCTCCAACTACATCACCACCGCCGAGAACACCGCCTACGGCAACGCCGTCAACAACGAACTGGCCGCCCGCTACGGCTACACCAAGCCGTTCGTCGTGGACACCAGCCGCAACGGCAACGGCTCCAACGGCCAGTGGTGCAACCCCTCCGGCCGCCGCATCGGCACGCCCACCCGGACGGGCGGAGGCGCCGAGATGCTCCTGTGGATCAAGACGCCGGGCGAGTCCGACGGCAACTGCGGTGTCGGAACCGGCTCCACGGCCGGCCAGTTCCTCCCCGAGGTCGCCTACAAGATGATCTACGGCTACTGATCCGGGATTCCCGCCGCCCGCACAGGCGACCGGCGGCCCGCCCCAGACGCCGGCGACCGCAGCAGGCGTTGCCCGATCGCCGGTTCGGGTGATGCGTGCGGGCGGGAGCACTCGCGGTGGTGGGGCGAGCCTCTCCGGTGCGTCGACCACACCTTGGCCTTCGACTCGGGTGGAGGGTGCAGCGTCGATGGTGTGACGACCGAAACCGGTGTTGCTGTCAGAAGTGCTGACAGGCCATGGCCCGGTACCGCGTTGCGGCTGGACCTGACATCGAACTCGGGTGACCGATCGTGCCGCTCCGAGGAAGCGGATGCGCCAGGTCGGTCACGGTCGGCAGGCGGGGGCGTCGGGGGCGGCATACTCTGCAGCCCCCGACGCCCCCGGACCGAACCGGGTGCACGGGATGTCCCTTCGAGGTACGTACGGGGTGCCGAGTCGCAGGGAGCGGACAGGGAATTCGATCGCCATGTCCGCGTACGGCACCGCAGCGAGCCCCGCCAGGGCGGAGACGACGGCACAGGACAGCGCGCGGCGTCCCTCGGCTCCCGCATGCGCAGGCCGGCCACCCCGCGGGCGAAGCCGGTGCCCCGCGAACCGGCACCGTGTCATTCCGAAGGAATGCGGAACTCGAATTCGGGACGGTCCCACGGCACGGCGGGCGGGCGGGCGAGCGCTGTCCCGGTCCGCACCGCGCCGACGCGGTGGTAGAAGCCCTCGGCGGGACGATGCGACACGACCTTGACACGGTCCAGCCCGGCGGCACGGGCCTCGGACCGCATGTGCGCGACGAGCAGCCGTCCGATCCCCCGTCCCTGCGCTTCGTCCGCGACGAACAACAGGTCGAGCTCCGGTGGAGCGAGGACGAGCGAGTAGAACCCGAGGATCCGGCCTCCCTGCTCGTCGGCCCCCACGGCCACGAAGGCGCGGTGGGCCTCGATGTAATCAGGACCGACCCGGTAGCCCGCGACCGCCGCCGCGTATTTCCCCTCGTAGGCGCCTGATCCACGCACGAGCCGCGTGAGCCGCTTGGCGTCCCGCGCGACGGCCCTCCGTATCGTGATCGGCTGGCTGATCGGTGACGTGCGGGAGCTCATCAGCAGAGTATTTCGCACCGGAGGGTGTCTTCGCGCGGCGGGTCGGCCGCTCGGGCAGGCGTCCCCGCGCCGCGCACTTCTGAAGCCGGACGGAAATCCGTCCCCTCCCGCGGCTGCCGTGCCACCGGTTGCCTCCGCCGCCGATCCGGGCGGTCAGGGCACGCCGCCGGCTTCGACGATCATGGTCATGAGCGCGTCAAGGCCGTGCTCGGCCAGCGTGTGACGCTGGAGGTCCGCGCCCGTACCCGTCCGCAGCAGACGATGGACCAGTGAGGTCACCTCCCGGCCGTCGCCGGACTCCTCCAGGGCAGGGCCGACATGCGTCAGCAGCCTGTGCACGACGTCCTCCGCCCGCCGGCGCCCGCCTCCCGGATCGATCAGGTCGCCGCTCAGTCCGTACCGCGCGGCCTGCCACATCGCCGCGTCCACCAGCTCCGGATCCGGGTCGGGGTCCTCGATCCCGTCGGCCGTCTCACGCAGGGCGGTGTCGACGAGGGCCCGCAGCAGCCCGGCGAACATCACCGCTTCGTCCGTGCGCAGCTGGACGTCGAGGCAGCGGATCTCGACCGTGGGGTAGTTCTCGGACAGACGCGCCTGCCAGTACAGCTGGCCGGTGTCGCCGATCGCCCCGGCCGTCAGCAGACGGCGTACCCGTGCGTCGTAGTCCGAGTCGTCGGCGAAACGCGGCGGGACACCACTGACCGGCCAGCGCCCGAAGACCACGGTGCGCCAGCTGGCGAAGCCGGTGTCGTGGCCTTCCCAGACGGGAGAGTTGGCCGACATGGCGGTCAGCAGCGGCAGCCAGACGCGGATCCGGTTCAGTACCTGGACGCCGGCGTACCGGCTGGGGACGGCGACGTGGACGTGCATGCCATTGACCAGCTGCTCGGCCACCAGCTGCGGTGCCTGCCGCTGGAGGGCCCGGTAGCGGGCCTGGTCGGTGACAGGCACCGGCAGTGCCGCCCGCAGCGGTGGTGTGCCGCTCGCCACGATCCGGCACCCGTGCGCCTCCGCGGCCCCGGCCACGGCGTGCCGCAGACGCAACAGGTGTCCGCCGACCTCGTCCAGCGTGTGGCACACCGGGGTGGCCACCTCGATCTGTGCCTGCAGCAGTTCCGGCTGGATCTCGCCCGCGGTGACGAACGGTTCCAGCCCCACCGCCGCCCGCACCTTCTCCGCGCGTGGCACCAGCCGGCCGGTGCCCGGCTCCACCAGCATGTACTCCTCTTCCACACCGACGGTCGTGGTCATCATCGGCCTTTCGTCACCGTCACGCCACGCAGGGATGATGATTGCGGAGTGCCACGGTCCTACCAGACCAATATCCAGGGAAGTGGGCCACCTTCACCACCGGAAAATCCGCCTATCGCCCGTCGTGCCCGCCGCCGGTCCGTCCGTGGCGGGATCCGACGTGCGCCGTGTCGCGGAGCCGGCGCGGTCGTCCGGTGGGACGGAGACCGGCAGGACTGTGGGCGTGGGGGTCGTAGGACACCGTACGGGTGCCCGGAGCGGTGGGTACGCCCTCCGGGCCCAGTGAGGCGAAGGGGCGGCGCCGGGGCTCGTCGGCGGCGGCCGCACGCGGGCCGAGGCGGGCGGGCCGGCGGCCCTCCACCCGAGTGAAACGGGCTCCGGTGCGCGGGAAGATTTCTTCGAGTTCCAGGTCCCGGTCGTTCGTCGGGACACCGTAGATCACCGCGACGTCATCGCATACGACCGTGGGCACACGTGGACGGGATGCCCAGCCCAGGACCGCCCCACCCGTGCCGAGCCCCCGCCGCACTCCCCCACCGACGAGCCGCCGACCAGGAGAAACGCGAAAGTCCGGCTGGAGCACCAGGCGTCCCGAGGACCGCGGGAAGCGGCGTGTTCTCCGTGTCGGCCCAGCTCAGGGCACCCCCGCATACGGCAGGAGAGCCCTCACCTCGTCTCGACCTGTTTTGTCTAGACCTCTTGCCCGCCCGTGGTCCGCGGGCTACGTTTCCCGCTGTTCGGAGCACTTCACGTTTCCTTCGACTCCCTTGCTGGGCAAGGCTGGAAGGAGCATGTCCGCATGCAGGACCGAAGTCTGTCCAGACGAGCCGCCCTCGCCTCCGCGACCGTGGTCGCCGCGAGCGCGACGGGCGTCGTGGGCGGGGCGGCCACCCCCGCGGTCGCGCACAGGCGCGACGACCGCCTCAAGAGGATCATCTCCAGGATGAGCGTCGAGGCGAAGGTCGGCCAGCTTTTCGTGCCGTACTTCCACGGTGCGTCGGCGACCTCTCCCAGCCGGTTCGACCAGGACCGCAACCTCAGGGAACTCGGCGTGCGCACCGTGGCCGAACTCATCGCCAAGTACCACATCGGCGGTGTCATCTACTTCCACGGCTGGACGAACAACATCCAGGACCCCCGCCAGATCGCGGACTTGAGCAACGGTGTGCAGCGGGCCTCGCTCGCCCTGCCCACCCCCGTCCCGTCCCTGATCTCCATCGACCAGGAACACGGGGTCAACGTCCGGATCGGCAGCGGCGCCACGCAACTGCCGGGCGCGATGGCGCTCGGCGCGGGCCGCTCGCCCTCCGACGCGCGCACCGCCGGACGCATCTCGGGCACCGAACTCGCCGCCCTGGGCATCCATCAGAACTTCGCCCCGGTCGCCGACGTCAACGTCAATCCGGCCAACCCCGTCATCAACATCCGCTCCTTCGGCGCCGACGCCCGCGCGGTCGGTCGCATGGTGGCGGCCCAGGTGACGGGTTATCAGCAGGCCGGCGTCGTGGCCTGCGCCAAGCACTTCCCGGGCCACGGGGACACCGGGGAGGACAGCCACACCGGACTGCCCGTGATCACCCACACCCGTGAGGAGTGGGAGCGCGTCGACGCCCCGCCCTTCAGGGCCGCGATCGCCGCCGGCGTCGACTCGATCATGACCGCGCACCTCCAGGTCCCCGCGCTCGACCCCAGCAACGACCCGGCCACCCTGTCGCCCACGATCCTCCAGGGCGTGCTGCGCGGCGAACTCGGTTTCGACGGCGTGATCGTCACCGACGCCCTCAACATGCAGGGCGTGCGTACCAAGTACGGCGACGACCGCGTGCCCGTCCTCGCCCTGAGGGCCGGTGCCGACCAGCTGCTGTTCCCGCCGGACATCGACGTCGCCTACCACGGCGTCCTGGCCGCCGTGCGCAGCGGGGAGATCACCGAGGACCGGCTCGACGAGTCGGTCCTGCGCATCCTGCGGGTCAAGGACAAGGCCGGCCTGCTCGACGGCAGCCCCTACGTCTCCCCGAAGGAGGTCGACCGGGTCGTCGGCGCCCGCGGGCACCGGCGCGCCGCCGCCCGGATCGCCGAGCGCACCACCACCCTGCTGGTCAACGAGGACGGGGCGCTCCCGCTGCGCCGCGGGCAGCGAAAGCTGCTCGTGGTCGGCGCCGGCCCGGCCTTCCCGACCGACGACACCCGCACCACGGTGCCCGAGCTGGCCAGGGCGTTCGACGAACTGGGCTACCGCACCACCCATCTCGCCACCGGCCGGGCGCCCGACGCGGCGAAGATCGACGAGGCCGTGGCCGCCGCACGGGGGCGGGACGCGGTGGTGGTCACCACCGACAACGTCGGCGCCACCAGCCCCCAGCGCACCCTGGTGTCCCGGCTGCTCGCGACGGGCGTCCCCGTCGTCCACCTCGCGGTGCGCAACCCCTACGACATCGCCCACCTCGGCGACGTCCCGGCCTCGCTGGTCTCCTACTGCTGGACCGAGGTCGAACTGCGCGCCGCCGCCCGGGTGATCGCCGGCCGGGTCGAGCCACGCGGCAAGCTGCCCGTGCCCGTCCAGCGGGCCGACGATCCGGCCCAGGTCCTCTTCCCCACCGGTCACGGCCTGTCGTACGACGACTGACGCCCGCGTCCCCACGCGGCTTTCCGCCCCGGTGCCTGCCCCGGCTCCGGGGCCGGCACGACTGCGACAGACCCCAAAGGCCGGCCTCGGGTTCAGCCCTGAAGGATGTTGCGGAAGGTCACGATCACGCAGGCTGGAGCGGGACTCTGTCCAGCGCGGCGGCGGTCCCTGGCTCCGGCAGCGAGGGCTCCTGTTCGGTCACGTCGCGGAAAGACTTCGGCGTTCGGGCCAACTTTCCACGAGTGAACGGTAGTCGGTGAAACGAGGGCCGGGAACCGTGTCCTGGACCGGCTGACCGTTCAGCCAGCATGTTCGGAAGGTGTCGCTCTCGGTGTCGAGTAGACAGCACACTCCGCCGCCGGCCGCGGTGAGGTCGGTGAACACGGTTCTGACGCTTGCGGATCGCTCGAACAGCCGACTCATCCCCGACGTGGCGGCCATGAAGTCCAGCGACGCGAAGTGCGGGTGGCGCGCAGGCGCGAACTTCACCGTGAGGTGGATGTACCCGATCTGAACTCTCCCGAACTCGTCGGGTTCGGCGTCACTGTCGTAAAAATCACGCACCACTTCGTCGACGTCGAACATGATCGAGGTGTCGAGTTCGAGGTTGCCGCCCGTGGAACAGTCCACCGGTTCGCTCTTGAAATGAGAGGTGAACGGCACGACGACCCGGTCGCCGCCGGGCATGGTGACCGTGAGCGGCGCCACTCGACTTGTCGGCGGCGCCAGCTTGGTGAGCTCGAGCAGTGTCCTGGTGATGTTCTGGGCAGGCACGAAGATCTGGTAGCTGTAGGCAAGTCCCATACGCATCATCCTTTCCGCCGGACCGGAGCTTCCCGTGACATGCCCGTGCGTGTTCGGGGCCTGCACATCGTCTCGGAGGCATGCGGGTTCCGGCGGACGATCCTCCTTCCCGGCTGCTCGGTTGAAGCCGTTCACGTCCCGGTACGGCGGGTTCGGGCAGGGCGCGGAAGAGGAGAGCCGGCTCAGGGCCGGCACGGCGATCAGGGGAGTCGGAGCTGTTCACAGGGAGGCGGTGGTCGACGTCCTGCCCACCCACCCTCACGGTGGCGGTGGACGCCGTCCGGTGCCGGCCCTCGACGGTCGGGGGCGCAGTCGTGCCGCCGGAGTACGACGTGAGGTTCCCTGTTGTGCACCGCGTTGCGCACCGCACGGTCTCGCGCGGCACCGAGGTAACTTCTCGAACCGATCCCGGTCAGACGCCGGTTCCCTGGCGCGAGCATTCGGTCATTAGGGGTCACCCCCGAAGACCCGTTCCCCCTGGCCGGTGCCACCTGCCTACGGTGCCACCGCGGCCGGGGCGGGGACCACCGCCCCGTCGAGGCCGACGCAACCCGTGGAACAACAGATGAGGGAGACGTCCATGGCGACTGTCGAAGTGTCACTGAAGGACATCATGACCGGCGTCGAGGGGTCGCTCGGAGCGGCCGTCGTCGACTACTCCAGCGGCATGGCCCTGGGGACGCTGGGCGGGGGCAAGGACCTGGATCTCACCGTCGCGGCCGCCGGCAACACGGATGTCATCCGGGCCAAGGTGCGCACCATGGAACTACTGGGCCTGACCGGCCAGATCGAGGACATCCTCATCACGCTCGAAAGCCAGTACCACATCATCCGGCCGGTCAGCGGGCGGAACGGCAGCGGGCTGTTCCTGTACCTCGTACTCGACAAGTCCCGGTCGAACCTGGCGATGGCCCGCCACCAACTCAAGCGGGTCGAAGAACAGCTGGAGGTGTGAACGACCCGGGAACCGGGCCGACGCGCGCCCATGATGTGAAGACTTCTTCAAGTCATCACATCAACATGGCCCCAATCCGTGGATGCGCGCCGGGCCGAGCGAGAAGGATCGGCTCCGAAGGACAGCACACCGTGCGGCGGCGCGTCCGTGAGGGCGCCGCCGCACCGTGGAGAACATCCCCGACGCGGCAGGGAGTGCGCGCCCATGCAAGTCCCCCTCTACCAGGCCAAGGCGGAGTTCTTCCGCATGCTGGGACACCCTGTGCGCATCAGGGTCCTGGAACTGCTGCAGCACGGGCCCGTGCCGGTGCGGGACCTGCTCGCCGACATCGACATCGAGCCGTCCAGCCTCTCGCAGCAGCTCGCCGTGCTCAGGAGGTCCGGCATCGTCGTCTCGGTGCGGGAGGGCTCCACCGTCCGGTACGCCCTCGCCGGCGGCGACGTCGCCGAGCTCCTCCGCGCGGCCCGCCGGATCCTCACCGTACTGCTGGCCGGCCAGAGCGAGCTCCTGGCCGAACTCCGGCAGACCGACGCACCCGTGGCGCCGGTCCCCGCGAGCAGACGGGGCTGAGGAACCCTGGGGCCTCACAGGCCGGCCGGTGCGTCCAGACCGGTCAGGGCGCCCACGGGGTCCGGGTCGGGGGTGCCGCGGGGCCACCAGTCGTCGTGGCCCGGCTCGGACTCGTAGGCGTACCACAGGTGGTCGCGGCCGAGGCGGAGCTGGACGTGGCCCCGTGGGTGGGTGAGGTGGTTGCGCCAGGGGCGGAAGGCGGGGAGGTCGGCGGCGAGGAGGAGCGGGCGGGCACGGTCGAAGCGGCCGGCCGGCGGGTCCCAGGGCTCCTCGAGGACGGCGAGGCCCGTCGGACCGCCCTGGCGCCACGCGGCGACCGCGCGCGCCAGTTCGGCGGGGGTGCGGCCGGCGGCTCTGGCGAGGGAGGAGTACAGCGTGCGCGTCGCCGCGGTCAGGCCGGAGCCGGGGCGGGCGGCGGCGAGCCGCACCGCGTCCTGCCAGAGGGTGAGCCGGCCGACCGGGTCACGGCCGGTGGTGAGCAGGGCGTGCGCGCGGGCGGCGGCATCGGTGGCCAGCTGGTCCAGCGCGAACGGGTCGGGACCGCCCGGGGACGCGGGGTACACGGGCGGCTGCCCGGGGTGCGGTGGTGGGGGCAACGGGGCCGGGAGCGGAGGGAGGGCGCGGTCGCGTCGGGCGAGGACGTCGGCCGCCCGTACGCCGGGCAGGGGTTCCGGTTCCCTCTCCCGGGCGGCGCGGGCCGCGCGGGTGGCGCTGAGCCGGGACAGCGCGTCGATCACCTGGCGTTCACCGCGTCCGCGCAGCAGGAGCAGCACGAACGGGTCGGCGTCGAGCAGCCGGGCCGTCTGGTAGCAGAGGGCCGCGGCGTGCTTGCAGGGGTGGCCGGAATCGGGGCAGCCGCACTGCGGGACGAGGTCGCCGGGACCGGGCAGCAGCGCCGCCCCGCAGTCGGCGAGGGACTGGGGCATCTCCTTGTCCAGCAGCGCCGCGATGTGGCCGGGGCGGTCTGCGGCGGCGTCCAGGAACCGCTCCCAGTCGGCGTCCGTGAACGTCCGCAGCCGCACCTGCACGCGGTACGGCCGCGGACGGCTGCCCTGCACGTACGCGAGGACCAGTCCCGGCGTGACGGTGATGGCGTCCACACGGCCCTGTTCGGCGTATCCACGTCCGCGGGCGAGCCGGGCGGCGTCCAGTGCGCCCTCCTCCAGCGCCGTGACCCACGCGTCACCCCACCAGGTCTCGGCGAAGCCCTCGCTGTCCGGGGCGCGGGGCGGGAGCGCCGGGAAGGTGCGGCGCAGGTCGCCGTCGCGGGCGGGGGCGGCCATGGAGCGGGGGGTGGCGGGTGCGGGCGGCGCGGTGTTCCCCGGAGGGCCGAGGGGAGCCGAAGTTCCGCCGCTGGGGCGCGAGTTGCCGGGTGACGCCGGGGTGCCGCCCGGACCGGGGGCGTCGCCGGTCTCCGCATCCGCTCCGGGCATGCGGAAGGCGTCCGCGAGCGACTCCCGCACCTCGCGGGCCCGGGCGTCGGCGGCACGGTCGCCGCGGGTCGTGCGCGGGACGCGGGGTGACGGGGCGCGCCGTGCACGGGGCTCGGCGCCCGTCGTACGGCCGTCCGGTGCCGGACGCGTCCGCGGCGCTTCCCCGCGCGCGGAACGCAGGGCCTCCCGTGCGATGTCCCCGGGGCGCGGGACCGCGCGGTGTCCGGTGCCACCGCCGGCCACGGCCGCCGGGTCCCCGGACGGCGTCCCGGCGGTGGGCGGCCCGTCACCGTGGGGCCGCTCCTCACGGGGTGCCCGGTCCTCCGCGGGAGGGTGCGCCGCCGGTGCGCCGGTGCCCTCATGGTCCGGGTCCGCCGCGTCGGCGGGCCCCGCCGTACCGCGCCGGGCCCGCACCGCCTGCCGCAGCGCCTCGCGGGCCACGTCGCCCGGGCGGTGTTCCCGGGTTTCGGGCCGGGCGGGCCGATGAGCACGGTCGGGCTGTCCGGTGGTCGGGACCGGGGCGGCCGGCTGATCGGGAGCGGGCCGGTGCTCCGGTGCGGCCGTGGCCGCCGGCTCGCGGGTCGCCCGCGCGCGGGCCGCGCGCAGGGCCTCGCGGGCCTCGTCGGAGGGGCGGGGGGTCATACCGGCCTCCGCAGGGACACCAGGTCGGACAGATCACGATCGGACAGCTCCGTGAGGGCCGCCTCGCCGGAGCCGAGGATCGCGTCGGCGAGGGCGCGCTTGGACTCCAGCATCTCGGCGATGCGGTCCTCGACCGTGCCCTCGGTGACGAGGCGGTGGACCTGGACGGGCTGGGTCTGGCCGATGCGGTACGCGCGGTCGGTGGCCTGCTCCTCCACCGCGGGGTTCCACCAGCGGTCGAAGTGGACGACATGGCCCGCGCGGGTGAGGTTGAGGCCGGTGCCGGCGGCCTTGAGGGAGAGCACCAGGACCGGGGTGGCGCCGCTCTGGAAGCGGTCCACCATGTGCTCCCGCTCCGCCACCGGCGTACCGCCGTGGAGGAGCTCGACGGGGACCGCGCGCCCGGCGAGGTGCGCGGTGATCAGTCGGGCCATCCCGACGTACTGCGTGAAGACCAGGGCGGAGCCGTCCTCGGCGAGCAGGGTGTCCAGCAGCTCGTCCAGCAGGGCCAGTTTGCCGGAGCGGGCCACGAGCCGGTCGCCTCCGGCGCGCTCGTGCTCCTCCTTCAGGTAGAGCGCCGGGTGGTCGCAGATCTGCTTGAGCGAGGTCAGCAGCTTCAGCACCAGTCCGCGCCGGCCCATGCCCTGTGCGGTCTCGATGGCGTGCATCGACTCGCGCACCACCGCCTCGTACAGCGCGGCCTGTTCGCGGGTGAGCGGTACCGGGTGGTCCGTCTCGGTCTTGGGCGGCAGTTCGGGGACGATGCCGGGGTCGGACTTCTTGCGCCGCAGCAGGAAGGGGCGGACCAGGCGGGCGAGGCGCTCGACGGCCTCCTCGTCCTCGCCGGTCTCCACCGCGCGCGCGTGCCGGGCACGGAAGGACTTCAGCGGGCCGAGGAGTCCGGGGGTCGTCCAGTCGAGGAGGGCCCACAGTTCGGAGAGGTTGTTCTCCACGGGGGTGCCGGTGAGCGCCACCCGCGCGGGGGCCGGGATCGTCCGCAGTGCCTTCGCGGTCGCGGAGTGGGGGTTCTTGACGTGCTGTGCCTCGTCGGCGACGACCATGCCCCACGTCCGCCCGGCCAGCTCCGGTGCGGCGGAGCGCATGGTGCCGTAGGTGGTGAGGACGAAGCCGCCGTCGAGGCCGTCCAGGGTGCGGTCGGGGCCGTGGAAGCGGCGCACGGGGACGCCGGGCGCGAACCGGGTGATCTCCCGCTGCCAGTTGCCGAGCAGCGAGGCCGGGCAGACCACCAGGGTCGGCTCGGTGCGGGCCCGCTTCAGATGCAGCGCGATGAGGGTGATGGTCTTGCCCAGGCCCATGTCGTCGGCGAGGCAGCCGCCGAGGCCGAGGGAGGTCATGAGGTCCAGCCAGGCCAGGCCCCGCAGCTGGTAGTCGCGCAGGGTGGCGTCGAGGCCGGGCGGCGGCTCGGCGGGCCGCACCCCTGCGGTCAGGCGGTCGCGGAGGGCGGCGAGGGCGCCGGCCGGGACCGCCTCGACCGTCTCCCCGTCGACCTCCGCGCGGCCGGTGAGGGCGACGGCCAGCGCGTCGACCGGGTCGAGCAGCCCCAGGTCCCGTTGGCGGGCCTTGCGGACGAGGGCGGGGTCGACCAGCACCCACCGGTCGCGCAGCCGTACGACGGGACGGTGGGCCTCGGCCAGGGCGTCCATCTCGGCCTCGGTGAGCGGGTCGCCGCCGAGGGCGAGCTGCCAGCCGAACCGCAGCAGGTCCTCGCTCTCGAAGAAGCCGGTGCCGTCCTTCGCCGAGCCCGGAGCCGGGCGGACCACCGCCGTGACGGTCAGGTCCTGGGCGAGGTCCCGGGGCCAGTGCACGGCGACGCCGGCGGCGGCGAGCCGGGTGGCCGCCACGCCCAGCAGGTCGTTCAGCTCCTCCTCGGACAGGGCCAGCACATCGGGCACGTCCTGGCCGGAGAGCCGGTCCAGCGGTGGCCAGACCCGGGCCGCGCGGCGCACCGCGAGGGCGGCGTCCACCCGCGCGCGGGGGCCGAAGGCGCTGTCCGCCGCGCCCGCCCACAGGGCCGCCGCGTCGGCCACCAGGGTCGGGTCGGCGAGGCTGTGCACCTGCACGATCGCGGCGCCCGCGCCGCGGGCGCCGCTTCCGTCCCCGCCGGCACCCTCACCGGTGTCGAAGAGGTCGTAGGCGGACAGGTCGAGGCGGAGCGAGATCCGTACGCCGGCGTCCATGCCGGCGGCGACCTCGGCGGCCCAGTCGTGGGCGTCGGGCAGCCGCTGCGCCTTGCGCGCGGCGAACGGCGGCCCCGAGGCGTACGGCGCGGCCGGGGTGCGGGGCAGGGTGTCGGCGACCGCGTCCAGGAAGGCGCGCACCAGCGCCTCCGGCCGGGGCAGCCGGAGGGGGCCGGGGCCGGGCAGCGGGACGGCGTGGCCCTCGTGGGGCAGGGCGGCGGCCACCGCGCGCAGGTGCGCCACGTCGTCGGGGTCGAGCGGGCCGGCGCGCCAGGCGTCGTGGCCGGCGGCGGTCAGACCGGGCAGCAGCCGGCCGCGGGCGGTGAGCCGCAGGGCGTGCAGGGCGGCGGCGCCCCAGCAGGCGGTGGCGGGGTGGGCCGCGGGGTCGTGCCGGGCGCGGACCAGCAGCGGCAGGGCCTCGTCGACGGGGAGGGAGAGCGCCGGGGTGGTCCGCCGCCGCACCCCCGTGCCGTGCGGGCGGACGACGGTGAGGTCGGTGTGCGACGCGGAGGCGTCGGGTGGTCCGGGCGGGCCTTCGCCGTCGGGGCCGCCCTCGGGGTCGTAGAAGGCGACGCGTCCCTCGCGCGGGAGGGGTGCCGGGAGGAAGACGGCCGCGAGCCGGACGGGGACGTCCGTCCCGCCCGCGCCGCCGGTGTCCCGCCCGGCCGTCACGGTCCGCTCGCTCATACGTCCTGCCACCTCCCGCCCGCCTGTCGGATCAGTCGTCCCCGACTCTACGGGCGGGGTCTGACAATCGGCCCCGGCGGCCGGTGGGACGGGCGGGGTCAGGGCACGGTGCGGGAGACGACGTACACCCTCGGATAACCCGGCTTGTCGTGGTTGACGACGACGTCGTGGGTGGGCGCCGGCTCCTTCTGCTCGTGGACGAGGCCGGACCAGGTGCCGGGTCCGTCGAACGTCCAGCCGGTGACGTCCCGGTCGCGCTCGCTGATGGTGATGTCGTCCTGCTTCAGGGCGCTCTCCCGCACGCCCATGCTGGTGAGGAAGGCGCTCAGGCCCGCGTCGGTGGTCTCGAACTCGACGTAGAGGCGGCTGGTCTTCCAGTTGTTGGTCTCGTAGGAGGCCACCCACCAGGCGGGGTGCGGGACGGGCACCTGGTAGAGGCGGCGCTGCACCTTCGACGGCCAGCCCTCGGTGAGGCCGGTCGCGGAGTACTTCGCCTCCTTGTCCTTGCCGCTGGCCCGGCTCTGGTTCGCGGAGATCACCAGATATCCGGCCGGGACGCCGATGAGCAGCACGATGATCAGCAGGGTGAGTGCCCTGCGGCGGATCATGTGCCGCCGGTCCTCGGCCGGGCGGGGCGCGTCCGGGGGGACCGCCCGCCGGGGGGACTCGTCGCTCACAGCGACTCCTGGGTGGTGCGGCGGGCCTCCGCGTACCGCTCGTAGCGTTCGTAGCGCTCGACCCGGCGGCGCTTGGCGCGGCGGAAGCGGCGGGCGACCAGCCGGGCGAGGTCGGCGGCGCCGACCATGCCGGCCTCGGGGCCGAGCTGGGCGCGGACGATGTGGGCCTCGGGGCGGTAGCCGCGGCCGGTGAGGTGCCGCTTGAAGGCGTCCCGTGCGGGGCCGATCAGCAGGTCGTCGGCGGCGGAGACGCCACCGCCGATGACGAAGCAGGAGGGGTCGAGGGCGGCGGCGAGGTTGGCGATGCCGACGCCGAGCCACTGACCGATGTCCTGGAGCAGCTCGATGCACATGGCGTCGCCCTCGCGGGCCAGCTCGGTGATCATCGGGCCGCTGATGTCGGCGATGTTGCCCTTGACGTGCTCGATGATCCCGTAGGCGACCGGTGAGTCGGCGGCGGCCAGCTCGCGGGCCTCGCGGACCAGCGCGTTGCCGGAGCTGTACTGCTCCCAGCAGCCGCGGTTGCCGCAGGGGCAGCGGTGGCCGCCGGGGACGACCTGCATGTGGCCGAACTCGCCGGCCACCCCGTACTTGCCGCGCTTGACCTGCCCGTCCTCCAGGATCGCGCCGCCGATGCCGGTGCCGAGCGTGATCATGACGAGGTGGTCCTCGCCGCGGCCGGCGCCGAAGCGCCACTCGGCCCAGGCGGCGGTGTTGGCGTCGTTGTCCACCAGGACGGGGACGGCGAGACGTTCGGCGATCCGGTCGCGCAGCGGTTCGTTGCGCCAGGACAGGTGGGGGGCGAACAGCACGCGGTTGCGGTCGGCGTCGACCCAGCCGGCCGCGCCGATGCCGACCGCGTGCACGTCGTGCCGGTCGGACAGGTCCAGCACCAGTTCGACGATGGTGTCCTCGACGACCTTGGGGCTCTTGGACTTGTCCGGGGTCTCCGTGCGCAGCCGTTCCAGGATGTTGCCGTCGGCGTCGACGACGCCCGCCATCACCTTGGTGCCGCCGATGTCGATGCCGACCGTCGGGACGCGGGGCGCCGTCAGGTGGGAGCGGCGCTCACGGGTGCCGACGGTTCTCAGGACCGGGGCGCGGCGGGAGCCGATGGGGGCGGTGAAGTCGCGGTAGGTGCTCATCGTGTGCGATTGTGCCGCACCGGTGCGGTGATTGTGGTGCGGGGCAGGTGGGGGTGGTGCGGATCATGGCCGGGTGCGGGTGCGTCGTGGTTACTCGCGCAGTTCCCCGCGCCCCTGGGCCAACTGCAGTTCGTGGCGTAGATCGTCCAGCTCGTTTCCGCCTGCCATCTGCTGGGTCAGCTCGTCCAGGGTGATCTCGTCCCGTGTGTGGTTGCCGGCCATCGTGCCGCGTTTCAGCAGGACGAATCTGTCGCCCACCAGGTACGCGTGGTGCGGGTTGTGGGTGATGAAGACGACGCCCAGGCCCTCGTCGCGTGCCGCCGACACATATTTCAGGACCACGCCCGACTGCTTCACGCCCAGGGCCGCCGTCGGTTCGTCCAGGACGAGGACCTTCGCCCCGAAGTGCACCGCGCGGGCGATGGCCACGCACTGGCGTTCGCCGCCGGAGAGGGTGCCGATGGGCTGGTCCACGTCGCGGAGGTCGATGCCCATGCGGAGGAGTTCCGCGCGGGTGGTGCGGCGCATGTGGTCGACGTCCATGCGCTTGAAGGGGCCGGTGCCCTTGCGCGACTCGGAGCCGAGGAAGAAGTTCCGCCAGACCGGCATCAGCGGGACGACGGCCAGATCCTGGTGGACGGTGGCGATGCCCCGGTCCAGGGCCTCGCGCGGGGAGGCCAGGCGGGTCTCCTCCCCGTCGAGGGCGAGGGTGCCGCCGTCGTGCCGGTGCAGTCCCGCGATGATCTTGATCAGGGTGGACTTGCCGGCGCCGTTGTCACCCAGCACACAGGTGATTTCACCCGCGCGCACCTCCAGCGAGACGCCTTCGAGGGCGCGGACGTTGCCGTAGTGCTTGCTGACGCCGGACAGCTCCACGAGGGCCGGTCGGGGGGCGGTCCGTGTCATTTCGAGGCCTCCGCGCGGCGGCGTACCCAGGTGTTGAGCAGGGTGGCGAGGAGCAGCATCGCTCCGAGGAAGAACTTGAACCAGTCGGGGTTCCACTCGGCGAAGACGATGCCCTTGCTGGTCATGCCGAAGAGCAGCGCGCCGACCGCCGAGCCGACGGCGCTGCCGTGGCCGCCGGTGATCAGGCAGCCGCCGATGACGGCCGCGATGATGTAGATCAGCTCGTTGCCGACGCCCTCGCCGGACTGGACGACGTCGTAGGAGAAGAGCAGGTGCTGGCCGCAGATCCAGGCGCCGAGGGCGACGCCCATGTAGAGGGCGGTCTTGGTCCGGGCCACGGGGACGCCCACCGCGCGGGCGGCGTTCTCGTTGCCGCCGACCGCGAAGATCCAGTTGCCGGCGCGGGTGCGCAGCAGGATCCAGCTGCCGAGGGCGACCAGGGCGAGCCACCACAGGACGGTGACCTTGATGTGCGTGCCGCCGACGGTGAGGGTCGACGCGAACAGGGCCCGCGCGGTGGTGAAGCCCTCCATGTCGGCGATGGTCCTGGTGGAGACGGTGCCGCTGATCAGCTTGGTGAAGCCGAGGTTCATGCCGGTCAGCATCAGGAAGGTGCCGAGCGTGACGATGAAGCTCGGCAGTTTCGTGCGGGCCAGCATGATGCCGTTGAAGGCACCGACGGCGAGCGTGACCAGCAGGGACACGCCGACGCCGACCCAGACGTTGGCGGTCATCTGATAGCTGAACATCGACGACACCAGTGCCGACGACGTGACCAGGACCCCGGCCGACAGGTCGAACTCGCCGCCGATCATCAGCAGCGCCACCGGGACGGCCATGATGCCGATGGTGGAGGAGGCGTAGAGCACGGTGCCGAGGCTGGAGGCGCGCAGGAAGCCGTCGGCGGCGAGGGCGAAGCAGCAGAAGACGGCGATCGCGCCGACGAGGGAGCCGAGCTCGGGTCTGGTCAGCAGCCGCTGGAGCGGCGAAGAGCTGTGCAGAAACCTTTCATCAGGGGTGTCGGAGGAGACATCGGGGGATACGCCGGGAGTCGTCGCGCTCATCGGGTGCCCCGCTGCGTGTAGTCCTCGAGCGCGGCGGCGTCATCCTCGGTGATGATCTGCGGTCCGGTGAGCACGGGCCGGCCGCCGCCGAGGACGTCGGCGTTGTACCGGTACAGCCACAGCAGGTCGACCGCCTCGTAGCCCTGGAGGTAGGGCTGCTGGTCGACGGCGAAGCCGAGGCTGCCGTCCTTCAGGCCGGCGGCGACCTTGGCGTTGAGGTCGAAGGTGTCGACCTCGGCGTCGCTGCCCGCGCCCTCGCGGGCCTTCACGGCGGTGTCGGCGTAGGGGGCGCCGAGGGTGACGACGGCGTCCACGGCGGCGTCGGACTGGAGCCGGGCCTCGATCGCCGACTGCACGTCGGGCATGCTCGTGCCGTTGACGTGGAGGCGGACCAGCGTGCCGTCGAAGGTCTTCCCCACACCGTCGCAGCGCTGCTCGTGACCGACGTTGCCCTGCTCGTGCAGGACGCAGAGGGCCTTCTTGCGGCCCCGCTCGTTCAGCTCCTCGCCGACCGCCTCGCCGGCGACCGTCTCGTCCTGGCCGATGTGGGTGAGCGCGCCGAACTCCTTCGACTCGGCCGAGCCGCTGTTCACGGTGACGACCGGGATACCGGCCTCACGGGCGCGGGCGAGGGACGCCTTCATCGCGTCCGGCTTGGCGAGGGTGACGATGATGCCGTCCACCTTCTTGTCGACGGCCGCGTCCACGAGCTGTGCCTGCTGCTGGGCCTCGTCGTCGTGCGAGTAGAGGAAGCGGATGTTGTCCTTCACCGCGGCCTGCTCGGCGCCGCCGCGGACGATGTCCCAGAAGGTGTCGCCGTCCCCCGCGTGGGTGACCATCGCGAAGGTCCAGCGGGGGGTGTTCACCGCCGCCCGCCCCTGGGCCGCCGCGGCCGCGCGGGCGTCCTCCGCCCGTTTGCCGCCGGTACTGCTGCATCCGGCGAGCGAGAGAGTCAGCGCCCCCGCCAGCGCGATGCCCACCCAGGTCGAAAACCGTGACACGAGGACTTGCCCTTCTTGCTGTGCTCTTGCGTGTGCAAGGGGCTGATGACCGCACCGGCCCCAAACGCCCCATTCTCGAACACGGGCATCGGGCGTCCCCGCGCGGGGACCAAAAGCCGGTCACATTGTCCTGACATCAGGACGGCACCGGGTGCGTATCGCGCCGGATTGTCAGGACCGTACAAGCAGCTGGAACTCGAACGAGTAGCGGGAGGGCCGGTAGGTGTGGGTGCCGAACTCCACCGCGCGGCCGGTGTCGTCGAAGGTCACGCGCTGCATGGTGAGCAGCGGGGCGCCGGTCCGCTCGTCGAGGCGCTCGGCCTCGTCGGCGGTGGCGGCGCGGGCGCCGATGGTCTGGCGGGCGCTGTGCAGGGTGATCCCGGCGGCCCGCATCAGCCGGTACAGGCCGGTGGCCTCCAGCTGGCCGGTGTCCAGGTCGAGCAGGCCGGGCGGCAGGTAGTTGCACAGGTACGCCATCGGCTCCCCGTGGGTGAGCCGCAGCCGTTCGATCCGGTGCACCTCACTGTCCTCGGCCACCCCGAGCGCGGCCGCGACCTCGGCGGACGCCGGGACGACGGTGTTGACCAGCACCGTGGTGGCGGGGCGCTGCCCGGCCGCCTCCAGGTCGTCGTAGAGACTGCTGAGCTCCAGCGGACGTTTGACCTGGCTGTGCACCACCTGGGTGCCGACTCCGCGGCGGCGCACCAGCAGGCCCTTGTCGACGAGGGACTGGATGGCCTGGCGGACCGTCGGCCGGGACAGACCGAGCCGCGCGGCGAGCTCGATCTCGTTGCCCAGCAGGGTGCCGGGGGTCAGCACGCCGTGCTCGATGGCGGACTCCAGCTGCTGGGACAGCTGGAAGTACAACGGCACGGGGGAGCCCCGGTCCACGCTCAGCTCCAGCTGTACGGTCGGGTCCACTTCTGGTTTCGGCACGGGCCGAGCGTAGCCCCGTGCGCTGTTGACGGGAAGTTGTGTAGTTCGGTTGTCCGGACATACGCATTGACAGGGGGCGGCGCGGGCCCCACTTTGTTTCCATGCGCATCGGGGTCATCGGTACGGGCCGTCTCGGCACCATTCACGCTCACACACTCAGCAGGCACCGCGATGTCGGCTCCCTGATCCTCACGGACGTCGATCCGGCGCGGGCCCAGGCCCTCGCCCATCGGCTCGGCGAGACGGCGGCGCCCGGGGTGGACGAGATCTACACCTGGGGCGTGGACGCCGTGGTGATCACGGCCTCCACGTCCGCCCACGCCGATCTGATCGGCCGGGCGGCCCGCGCGGGGCTGCCGGTGTTCTGCGAGAAGCCCATCGCCCTGGACCTGGCGGGCACGTTACAGGCGATCACGGAGGTCGAGACGGCCGGGACCGTCCTGCAGATGGGGTTCCAGCGCCGCTTCGACGCCGGGTACACGGGCGCGCGGGAGGCGGTGCGCTCGGGCAGGCTCGGGCGGCTGCACACCGTACGGGCGATGGCCGGCGACGCCGAGCCGCCGTCGGCCGGGTACCTGCCGCAGTCCGGCGGGCTGTACCGGGACACCCTGATCCACGACTTCGACATGCTGCGCTGGGTGACCGGCCGGGAGGTCACGGAGGTCTACGCGGCCGGGTCCGACGCCGGTCCCGCCATGTTCCGCGAGGCGGGCGACGTGGACACCGGCGCGGCGCTCCTCACCCTCGACGACGGCACCCTCGCCACGGTCACCGCGACCCGGCTGAACGGAGCCGGCTACGAAGTGCGCATGGAGCTCGCCGGGGAGCGGGACCAGATCGCCGTCGGCCTGGACGACCGTACGCCGATCGCGTCCACCGAGCCGACCGGGCCACCGGCCGCGGACAAGCCGTGGACGGGGTTCCTGGAGCGGTTCGGGCCCGCGTACGAGGCCGAGCTGGTCGCGTTCGTCGAGGTGGTGCGGGGCGAGCGGGCCAACCCGTGCGACGGGCGGGAGGCCCTCCAGGCGCTGCTGATCGCGGAGGCGTGCGAGCTGTCCCGGCGGGAGCGCAGACCGGTCCGGCCGACGGAGCTGGTGAGCGGGGCGACGGCGGCGTACACCTGAGATCAGTGCTCCCCGGGCTCCTCCAGGAGGCCGGCGTCGTGGGCGAGCAGGGCGATCTGGACGCGGTTGTTGAGGCCGAGCTTGGCCAGGATCCGGGAGACGTGGGTCTTGACGGTGGCCACGCTCATGTAGAGCTCGGCGGCGATGTCGGCGTTGGCCAGGCCCCGGCCCACCCCGACGGCGACCTCGCGTTCGCGGTCGTTGAGGTCCGCGACGCGCGCACGCGCGCGCGTACGCCGTGTGTCGGCGGCGGTGCCGGCCGCGTGTGCCATCAACTGCCGGGTGACGGTCGGCGACAGCACCGGGTCGCCGGCCGCGACCCGGCGCACCGCGGCGACGATCTCGGCGGGCGGGGTGTCCTTGAGGACGAACCCGGCGGCACCCGCGCGGAGCGCGCGCAGCACCTGCTCGTCGGCGTGGAAGGTGGTGAGCACCACGACCTGCGGGGCGTCCTCGCGCCGGCGCAGCGACTCGGTGGCGGTGAGACCGTCCACCGTCGGCATCCGGATGTCCATGAGGACGACGTGCGGCCGGGTGCGGTCGACGAGCGCCTCGACCTCGCCGCCGTCGGCGGCCTCACCGACGATCTCGATGTCGTCCGCGCCGCCCATCATGAAGGACAGCCCGGCCCGCACCAGCGGGTCGTCGTCGACGAGGAGCACTCTGATCGCAGTCATGGCCCGTAGACAATCACGGCCGGGCGGGGCGGGGACACACGCACCGGCCGGTCCCGGTTCAGCCCCACGGCAGCCGGGCCCGTACCTCGAACCCGCCGTCGGAGGCGGGCCCGTGCTCCAGGGCGCCGCCCGCCAGGGTCGCCCGCTCGGTGAGACCGATCAGGCCCTGCCCGGCGCCGGGCACATGCGGTACGTCCCCCTCCGGCGCGGGGTTGCGCACGGTCACGGTGAGGCCCTGCCCCGGGCCGCCGATGACCGACACGGTGACCTCCGTGCCGGGGGCGTGCTTGCGGGCGTTAGTCAGGCCCTCCTGGGCGATCCGGTAGGCGGTGCGGCCCACGGAGGCGGGGACGCCGGCCGGGTCGGCGACCCGCTGCTCCAGGGTGACCTTCATGCCGGCCCGCCGGGACTCGGCGACCAGGGTGTCGAGCGCCGCGAGCGTCGGCTGCGGCCGGCCCGCGTCGTCGGAGTCGCCGGCCCGCAGCACACCGATGATCTCCCGCAGGTCCTGCAGCGCCTCGTGCGCGCTCTCCCGGATGACGCCGGCCGCCCGCGCGACCTCCTCGCGCGGGGCGTCGGGCCGGAACTCCAGGGCGCCCGCGTGCACGCTCAGCAGCGTCAGCCGGTGCGCGAGCACGTCGTGCATCTCCCGCGCGATGGCCTCCCGCGCGAGTCGCTGCGCCTGCTCGGCCCGCAGCCGCGCCTCGGTTTCGGCCCGCCGCGCCCGGTCCCGCAGGCTCAGCATGAGCTGCCGTTTGGACCGTACGAACATGCCCCAGCCGACGGTCGCGGCCGTCAGTGCGACGACGAGGACGAGCGCGGCTAGGTACGGCAGGTCGGGGTCGGGGCGCCACCAGAAGTACAGCGGCACGAGCGCTGTCTGGATACCGCCCACCCAGGCCACGTACCGGAAGGGCCGGTGCACGGCGAGCGTGAACAGGGAGATGATCGCCACACCGCCGGCGGTCTCCGAGAAGAAGCTGACCGGGACCATCACGACGGCCAGCGCGAGCGGCCACCGCCGACGCAGCCAGACCGCGGCGCACGACAGCGCGCCGAGCCCTTGGTCGACGACGGCCAGCGCGTGCGGGATGTCGTGGTTGTCGCGGAGCGTCTCGGCGCCCGCCAGGCCCACGAGCACGGCCAGCAGGAAGCAGGCGAAGTCGACGACCCAGTCGCGCACGGTGCGCCGGGGCCGTCGCCCGGAGCGGGCCGCGTCGGGGTCGAGTTCGTGGATGAGGGCGGACGGGAAGAACCATCGGCGCCCCGTGAACACCGGGGCGGTCCGCGCCGCCTTGTCACCAGTCACGGTCGGCAAATCTACGCAGGGGGCGGTCCCGGCACAGCCTCGCCGACGGGATCGGCTACCGAAGTCGCGGCACCGCAGACTTTCGGCGCGTCGGCCGGCGCGGAGTGCCGTCTTCGGTCGGGAAGGGATCGCCCCGCGGCCGATGCGGGTGGGGGATCCGCGGGGCGAGAGTCGGTGGCATGAAGCAATTGCTGGAGGTTCTGGGTTTCCTCGCCCTGGTGCAGGGGGTGGCGGGTCTGGTGAGCGAGCTCGCCGGCTGGGACTGGGGGCTCGTCCACCGGTTCTCGTTCCTCGACGGTTACGAACTCTTCGCGAGCGTCGCCCTGCTGGTGCTGAGCGGCGCCCTGTTCGCCGCCGCGGAGAGCCGGAAGCCCGGCTGACACCGCCGTCCGGGCGGCGGCGTCCACCGGTGCGGCCGGGGTCAGGCGTTCCCCGGGAGCTCGTACGAGCCGTACGCGGGACGGCCGGAGAAGTCGTAGGTCTGGATGGACACGCCCGCGGCGGTGATCTCTCCGCCGGTGTGCCGGAAGGCGCTCGGCATCGAGCCCTCCGGGAACAGGCGGCGCCCGGCGCCGAGGACGACCGGGAAGGTCAGCAGGTGCAGGGTGTCCACGAGGTCGAGCGCGAACAGGGACCGGGCGAGGGCGCCGCTGCCGTGGAGCTGGAGCTCGCCGTCGGTGCGCTCCTTGAGGGCGGTGACCTCCTTGGCGAGGTCGCCGCGGATCACGGTGGTGCCGGCCCATCCGGGGTCGGTGAGGCCGGCGGAGGCGACGTACTTCGGCAGCGCGTTCAGTTTGCCGGCGACCGGGTCGGCGGGGTCAGTCATCTTCGGCCAGTACGAGGCGAAGATGTCGTACGTACGACGGCCGAGGAGGAAGGCGCCCACACGGGAGAAGACCCCGTTGACGAACCGGCCGAAGTCCTCGTCCCCGTAGGGGACGCTCCAGCCTCCCTGTTCGAAGCCGTCCCTGGTGTCCTCCTGGGGGCCGCCGGGGGCCTGGTAGACGCCGTCGAGGGTGACGAAGGTGGTGACTACGAGCTTGCCCATGACGGGTTCCTGCCTTCCGGGGATGTGCTGTCATCCGTTCAGACCCCGGTGGGAACCGCAACTCATCGGTGGTGCGGCAGGTCGACGTCCGTTCGCCGCCAGCGACCGGGAAGCGGGGGCGCTGGGATGGGTGCATGACGACAGACACTTCTGTGAAGAACCTGCTCAACAAGGTGGCGTTGGTGACCGGCGGCAGCCGTGGGATCGGCGCGGCGACGGCGCTGCGGCTGGCGCGGGAGGGCGCGGACGTCGCGGTGACGTACGTGAACGGCAAGGAGGCAGCCGAGGAGGTCGTACGGGCCGTGGAGGCGCTGGGGCGCCGCGCGGTGGCCCTGCGGGCGGACGCCGGTGACCCGGAGGAGGCGGCCGGGGCGGTGACCGCCGCCGCGCGGGAGCTGGGGCGGCTGGACGTGCTGGTGAACAACGCGGGGGTCGGTGTGCTCGGTCCGGTGGAGACGCTGTCCCTCGCCGATGTCGACCGGGTGCTCGCGGTGAACGTGCGCGGGGTCTTCCTCGCCTCCCGCGCGGCGGTCGCCTTCATGCCGCGCGGGGGGCGGATCATCACCGTCGGCACGTGCATGACCCAGCGGGTGCCCGGGCCGGGCGGGACGCTGTACACGATGAGCAAGTCGGCGCTGGTGGGGCTGACGAAGGCGCTGGCCCGCGAGCTGGGCGGGCGGGGGATCACGGCGAACATCGTTCATCCGGGGCCGATCGACACGGACATGAACCCGGCGGGCGGGCCTCACGCGGACGGGCAGGCGGCGATGACCGCGGTGGGGCGGTTCGGGAGGGCGGAGGAGGTCGCGGAGACGATCGCTCATCTGGCGGGGGCGGCGTATGTCACCGGGGCGGAGTTCTCGGTGGACGGGGGGCACGCGGCGTGATGTCCGCCCGGGCGTGGCGGCTGGGATGACAGTCGCCACGCCCGGGGGTTGCCCTGTCGGCGGTTGCCGGGTGCCGCTGCGCCCACCCGTGCCGCCCCAGCGGCACGACTGCCCGCGGCTGCGGCTGTGGTGGGGTCAGCTGTCCTGTTCCGTCAGGGAGCCGAAGAGGCGCAGCCGGGAGATGCCGCCGTCGGGGTGGATGTCCACGCGGGCGTGGGTGGCTGTCGCCGGGGTGGGGAGGACGAAGCGGTGGTCGGTGTCGGGCTGGAGGCGGGTGCGGGGGAGGATCTCCCGCCAGTCGCCGTCGTCGCCGTCCTTCACCGAGACCGACGCCCAGCCGGCGCTGTTGCCCTTCAGGTACGCGGTGCCGATCTCCAGGGCGCGGATCCGCGACCGGCCGGTCAGGCGGTAGCGGATCCAGTCGTGGCCCCGGTCGCGGCGGCGGCGGGTCTCCCAGCCGTCGTCCATCCTCCGGGAGCGGCCGGGACGGATGGTGTTGACGGCCGGTGAGTAGAAGCGGTCCGAGGCGTCCTCGACCCGGCCGCCGTTCTCCAGCGCGACGACGTCGAAGGTGCCGAGTGCCGCCAGCCACGCCGGATCGGGCACGACCTCGCCGTACACGCGCAGCCGGGCGATGCCGCCGTCGGGGTGCTGCTTGAGGCGCAGGTGGGTGAAGCGCTGTTCGTCCGTGACGGCGAAGCCGTTGGCCGCGTGGCCGCCGACCGGGGTGCGCGGGACGAGCGTCGTCCACGTCACGTCGTCCGAGAGCAGTTCCTCCGGGGACGGGGAGCCCGCCACCGACGTGCCCTCGACGGACACGGCCTGCGGGTGGTTGCCGCGGAAGTGGGCGGTGTCCACGACGATCCCGCGGACGACTCCGGGGGCGCCGAGCCGGATCAACGCCCAGTCGTGGTCCTCGTCCGCCGGCCAGGGGTGTGCGGCGGAGGTGCCGCGCCGGCGCCGGGTCTCCCAGCCGTCCATGATCTTGCCCTTGTGTCCGAAGCGCTCGGGGTCGAACTCGGCGCGTCCGGGCAGCAGGAGGTTCTCGCGCTGGGCGAAGAACTCGTCGTTGGCGGCGATGACCCCGGCGCCGAGCCGGCGGTCGGCGAGGTCGGCGTGGTGGGTGAAGGGGAAGTCGGCGGTGCGGTAGTCCGCGTAGGGGTCGCCGCCGGTGTAGGGGTGCGCGTCGCCGGTGAAGCTCTCGATCGCCGTCACGGTGATCCGGTCCTGCCTTTCGGGGGTCAGTGGGAGCGGGTGAGCAGCCGGCCCTTCGGTTCGGTGAACTCGCCGTCGGCGAGGATGCGTTCGCCGCGCAGCCAGGTGGACTTCACGACGCCGTACAGGGTCCTGCCCGCGTACGCCGTCACACGGTTGCGGTGCTGGAGCGCCGCCGGGTCGACGGTGAAGGTCTCGTCGGGGGCGAGGACGGAGAAGTCGGCGTCGTGACCGGGTGCGATGGCGCCCTTGCGCGCGTCGAGTCCGACGAGCGCCGCCGTGCGCGCCGACATCCAGCGCACCACGTCCTCCAGGCCGTGGCCGCGTCGGCGGGCCTCGGTCCAGACGGCCGGCAGGCTGAGCTGGAGGCCGGAGATGCCGCCCCAGGCGGTGGCGAAGTCGTCCGTCTTGAGGTCGGCGGTGGACGGGGAGTGGTCGGTGACGACGCAGTCGATGGTGCCGTCCGCCAGGGCCTGCCAGAGCAGGTCCTGGTTGGCGGCCTCGCGGATGGGCGGGCAGCACTTGAACTCGCTGGCTCCGTCCGGGACTTCCTCCGCGGTGAGGGTGAGGTAGTGGGGGCAGGTCTCGACGGTGACGCGTACGCCGTCCGCCTTGGCCGCGGCGATCACGGGGAGCGCGTCGCCGGAGGAGAGGTGGAGTACGTGCACCCGCGCGCCCCGGCGTTTCGCCTGGTCGACGAGGTGTGCGACGGCAGCGTTCTCGGCGTCGCGCGGGCGAGAGGCGAGGAAGTCGGCGTACTTCGGGCCGCCGTGCCGCGGGGCGGCGGCGAGGTGGTGCGGGTCCTCGGCGTGCACGGTCAGCAGGCCGTCGAAGGCGGCGATCTCCGCCAGGGACCGGGCCAGTCGCTCCTGGTCGAGGGGCGGGAACTCGTCGACGCCCGACGGTGACAGGAAGGCCTTGAAGCCGAAGACGCCGGCCTCGTGCAGCGGGCGCAGGTCCTTGACGTTGTCCGGCAGGGCGCCGCCCCAGAAGCCGACGTCGATGTGGGCCTTGTCGGCGGCGACCCGCCGTTTGGTGCGCAGGTGGCCGACGGTGGTGGTGGGCGGGAGGGAGTTGAGCGGCATGTCGATCAGCGTGGTGATGCCGCCGGCCGCCGCGGCGCGGGTGGCGGTCCGGAAGCCCTCCCACTCGGTACGGCCGGGGTCGTTGACGTGCACGTGGGTGTCGACCAGGCCGGGCAGCAGGACGTCGTCGCCGAGGTCCTCCAGGCGGGCGCCGCCGGGGACGGGTGCGTCGTACGGCAGGACGGCCGTGATCGTGCCGCCGGCGACCGTGACGGACGCGGCGCGCGTCCCCTCGGGGGTGATGACGCGCGTGGAACGCAGCACCTGTTCGGCGTCGGACACCCGGGTCCTCCTGACCTTCTGCCGGATGGAATTCAACGTTCTGTTGAAGGAGTCTTCCCCGCCGGTTCCGGGCCGTCAAGGGACGACCGCCCCGCGACACGGCTCGGCGACCGCCTCTGGACCATTCCACAGAGCGGAATTACACTTCCGTTCAGCAGAACATAGCTCCGCACAAGCGGGCCGCCGACCGGCTGCCGGGTAGGCTTCTGCCCTTCCTGCCAGGCCCCGAAAGGAACGCGCCGTGCCGACGTCCAGCGCCAGCACCAACGACTCCGCCCGGTCCGCCGCCAGTGGCGGCGTGCAGTCCCTCGAGCGCGCCTTCGATCTGCTGGAACGGATGGCGGACGCGGGCGGCGAGGTCGGCCTGAGCGAGCTGTCCGCGAGCAGCGGGCTACCCCTGCCGACCATCCACCGCCTGATGCGCACGCTCGTCGCCTGCGGCTACGTACGCCAGCAGCCCAACCGCCGTTACGCGCTGGGCCCGCGGCTGATCCGGCTCGGCGAGTCCGCCTCCCGGCTGCTCGGCACCTGGGCGCGGCCGTATCTGGCCCGCCTGGTGGAGGAGACCGGCGAGACGGCGAACATGGCACTGCTCGACGGGGACGAGGTCGTGTACGTGGCGCAGGTGCCGTCGAAGCACTCCATGCGGATGTTCACCGAGGTGGGCCGGCGCGTCCTGCCGCACTCCACGGGCGTGGGCAAGGCCCTGCTGGCCGGTTTCCCGCCGGAGGAGGTGCGGGCCCTGCTCGGCCGCACCGGCATGCCCGCCGCGACGGACAGGACCATCACCACACCGGACGGCTTCCTCGCCGCGCTGGAGGACGTGCGCCGCCTGGGCTACGCGATGGACGACAACGAGCAGGAGATCGGCGTCCGCTGCCTCGCCGTACCGGTGCCGGACTCCCCCACGGCGGCGGCGATCTCCATCTCGGGCCCGGCGGGGCGGGTCACGGAGTCGGCGACGGAGAGGATCGTGCCGGTGCTCCAGCAGGTCGCGGCGGAACTCTCCGAGGCGCTCACCACGCCGGGCACCGGCCCCACGAGCTGATCGGGGCGCGCGTTCACCCGCGCGGTGACGAGCCGTGCGTCAGCCACGCGGTGACGGGCCGTGCGTCACCCGCGCGGTGACGAGCCGTGCGTCAGCCACGTGGCGACGGGCCGTGCGTCAGCCGCGCGGTGAGGGGCCGAACAGGTCCACCGCCTCGCACAGTTCCCGCACGCCCTGCCCCAGCGCGCTCACCGAGCCGATCGCGCCCGCGATCAGCAGCAGGGAACGGCGCAGCCGGGGGATCTCGGGATCGCCGGCGGCGGCCATCCCGGCCAGCGCGGCGAGTTCCTCCTCCGCGATGCTCCGGTCCCGGAAGTCCCCGGGATGGGCGGCGAGCTGACGGCGTAACCGGGACACGGCGGAGCGCAGCTCCGCCACCCGTGGGTCCACCTGACTGCCGGGCACACGCCTTTGCTCCACGCTGCGCAACACAGTCCTCCCCCTGACACGTCGTCGTGCGCCTCCCCGACCGGCCGCGGCGCCCCGCCGGCCGGTCGCGCCAGTAAACGCCACCCCGGCCCCCTCGCGCCAGTCCGCTGCGTCATCGAGTTGTTCCACAGCGTGACGAAGTGGCCCCGGGCACCCGCCCGCGCCGTCCCGCCGCCGCGCGGCGGGTGCGGTATGCAGGACGTATGACGACACATCACAGGGGCGGGGACACCACCGCGGAGGTCGTGGGGCTGCTGCTCGCCGCGGGCGGCGGGCGGCGGCTCGGCGGGCGGCCCAAGGCGCTGCTCACACACCGGGGCCGGCCGCTGGTGGAGCACGCGGTGGGGGTCCTCCGCGCGGGCGGCTGCACCCGGGTGCACGTGGTGCTCGGCGCGCGGGCGGACGAGGTGCGCGCCCGCGCCTGTCTGCCGGACTGCGCCCTCGTGGACAACCCCGCGTGGGAGCGGGGCATGGGCACCTCCCTGCGGGCCGGCCTCGACTCCCTGGCCGGGACGGGCGCGCGGGCGGCGCTGGTCTCGCTGGTCGACCAGCCCGGGATCGGCCCGGAGGCGGTCGCCCGGGTGCTCGCCGCCCACCACTCCCCCGAGTCGCTCGTCTCGGCCGCCTACGACGGCGTGCGCGGCCATCCGGTGCTGTTCGGCGCCGCGCACTGGGCCGGGATCGCCGCGACCGCGACCGGCGACCGAGGGGCACGCGCCTATCTGGAGCAGCACGCGGAACGGCTCGTGCTCGTCGAGTGCGGTGACGTGGCCGAGGCGTACGACATCGACACCGAGGCGGATCTGGCGCACCTTGATTGAGCCGGGACGGCGGTGGGTGAACAGGGTGGCAGCGAGCGCCGTCTTCCCCCGGCCCGGAGGATCCCGACATCAACAGAACATTGAACTTCCACCATGAGGAAACTACTATCCACTGCGCCGAAGATGCCCGGCCTCCGTACGGGCGCCCCCGCCGTCCCCGGGCCGACCGGCTCCCGGTGCCACGCCACGCACGCCGAAGGAAGTGACAGCTGATGTCCGCACCAGCGCCGTCCCCGCTGGCCATCGTCGACGCCGAGCCCCTGCCCCGGCAGGAGGAGGTCCTCACCGAGGCGGCGCTCGCCTTCGTGGCCGAGCTGCACCGGCGGTTCACGCCCCGGCGTGACGAGCTGCTCGTCCGCCGCGCGGAGCGCCGCGCCGAGATCGCCCGTACGTCCATGCTCGACTTCCTGCCGGAGACGGCCGCGATCCGCGCGGACGACTCCTGGCGGGTGGCCCCGGCCCCCGAGTCCCTGAACGACCGCCGGGTCGAGATCACCGGCCCCACCGACCGCAAGATGACCATCAACGCCCTCAACTCCGGTGCGAAGGTCTGGCTCGCGGACTTCGAGGACGCCTCCGCGCCCACCTGGGAGAACGTGGTCCTCGGCCAGCTCAGCCTGATCGACGCCTATACCCGGAACATCGACTTCACCGACCCGGTGTCCGGCAAGTCGTACGCCCTGCGCCCGGACGCGGAGCTGGCGACGGTCGTCATGCGCCCGCGCGGGTGGCACCTGGACGAGCGTCACCTCACCGGCCCGGACGGCACCCCGGTGCCCGGCGCGCTGGTCGACTTCGGCCTGTACTTCTTCCACAACGCCGAGCGGCTGACCGAGCTCGGCAAGGGCCCCTACTTCTACCTCCCCAAGACGGAGTCCCACCTGGAGGCCCGGCTATGGAACGAGGTGTTCGTCTTCGCGCAGGAGTACCTGGGCGTGGCGCAGGGGACGATCCGTGCCACCGTCCTGATCGAGACGATCACGGCCGCGTACGAGATGGAGGAGATCCTCTACGAACTGCGCGACCACGCCTCCGGGCTGAACGCCGGGCGCTGGGACTACCTGTTCTCCATCGTCAAGAACTTCCGTGACGGCGGGGCGAGGTTCGTCCTCCCGGACCGCAACGCGGTGACGATGACCGCCCCGTTCATGCGCGCGTACACCGAACTCCTCGTCCGCACCTGCCACAAGCGCGGCGCGCACGCGATCGGCGGCATGGCGGCGTTCATCCCGTCCCGCCGGGACGCGGAGGTCAACAAGGTGGCGTTCGAGAAGGTGCGCGCCGACAAGGACCGTGAGGCGAACGACGGTTTCGACGGCTCCTGGGTCGCCCACCCCGACCTGGTCCCGATCGCCATGGAGTCCTTCGACCGGGTGCTCGGCGACCGGCCGAACCAGAAGGACCGTCTGCGTGAGGACGTGCACGTCACGGCGGCCGACCTGATCGCCGTCGACTCGCTCGACGCGAAGCCGACGTACGCGGGTCTGGTCAACGCCGTCCAGGTGGGCATCCGTTACATCGAGTCGTGGCTGAACGGGGTCGGCGCGGTCGCCATCTTCAACCTGATGGAGGACGCCGCCACCGCCGAGATCTCCCGCTCCCAGATCTGGCAGTGGATCAACGCGGAGGTCGTCCTCGACAACGGCGAGCAGGTCACCGCGGAGCTGGCCCGCAAGGTCGCCGCCGAGGAACTGGCGGGCATCCGCGCGGAGATCGGCGAGGAGGCCTTCGCGGCCGGCAACTGGCAGCAGGCGCACGACCTGCTGCTGAAGGTCTCCCTCGACGAGGACTACGCCGACTTCCTCACCCTGCCGGCGTACGAGCGGCTTAAGGGCTGAGCCCCGGACTGCCCGGCGGATCGGGCCGTGAGGGAGGGCGCGCCGGCCTCCGCGTCTCCGACGGGATCCGCCGGGCGGGCCCTATGTGTCCGGGCGGTCCAGGTGTACCGACCAGTCCTGGGCCGCCGCCGGTTTGCCGTGCAGGTCGGGGACCCGCTTCAGCCAGTCCGGCCGGCCCCGCCGGGTCCTCGCCGCCCGTCGGGCGTTCTCCTCGGCGAGCTCGTCCGGGCCGGGGAAGTCGGTGGGCAGCCAGGCGCGGGAGGACCGTACGCGCGCGTGGAGGTAGGTCACGTACGCCTCGCGGACCTCGTCGGGCGTGGCGAAGCGGGGGTCACCGGCCAGCCAGTCGTCGGGGACCTCGGCGGCGACGGACCGCAGCAGCTCCTCGGTGACCTTCGGCGCGAGTTCGGCGTCCGCCGCCGGTACGTCGGGGCCGTAGTGGCCGAGGGCGTGATGACGGAAGTCGTACGCCTTGGCCGGGTCGGAGCCCTCCCAGCGGTGGTGGAAGACGAGCGCGGCCCCGTGGTCGATGAGCCACAGCCGCGGGGGCGCGACCCCGAGCGTCGGCCACACCACCAGGTTGGAACTGTGGACGGTCCGGTCCACGTTCACGGTGAGGGCGTCGAGCCAGACGATCCGCCCGGCCTCCAGCGGATCGACGGGGAAGACCTCGGCGACCTCGGGGGTGAAGTCCCGCGCGCCCGACAGGTAGTCCATGCCGAGGTTCACCCCGGCGCTGGCGGCGTGCAGCTCCCGCACCTCCTGGTGCGGCTCGCCGTCCGCCACCGCCGGATCGAAGTGCGCCAGCACCAGCTCCGGGAACCGCAGCCCCAGCGCCCGCGCCAGCTCCCCCACGATCACCTCGGCGACCAGCGCCTTGCGCCCCTGCGCGGACCCGGTGAACTTCACGACGTACGTACCCAGGTCATCGGCCTCGAAGACGCCAGGCACGGAACCGCCGGACCTCAGGGGTGTGACATAGCGGGTGGCGGTGACCTCTCTCAGCATCCGACGAGCATAGTGACCCGGGGAGGGCGCGGCCCTGTCCGGATGCCGCCGGTCAGATTGGCGTGTTCACGCTCAGGTTCGTATCGTCGGACATCGATCGGGGGCGGCAGCGGTGACACACGCGTCCGGGGGGCGGGGTGGGGAGAACGACAGGGACCACCTCGCCGCGGCGGGCCGGGCGGACGCGCCGACACCTCACCATCGGTGCGGGGGCGGCCCTGGCGGCGGGGTGCTGCGGCGCCTGGGCCTACGGCAGGACGGGGGCCGCCTGGGGCGACGTCCTGCGGGACCTGGCGGTGGGCTGGGCCTACGCGGGCGCCGGACTCCTCGCCTGGTGGCGCAGGCCGGCCAACCGCACGGGCCCGCTGATGCTCGCCGAAGGACTCACCTGGTTCCTCGGCAATCTCCAGGGCACCACCGTGCCCGTCCTCTTCGCCCTGGGCGCCTGGACGGAAGCCCTCAACCTCGCCGTTCTCGCCCACCTCCTCCTGGCCTACCCCGAAGGACGGACGACGGCCGCGGCCGACCGGCGTGCCGTCCTGGCCGGCTACCTCCTCGTCGGCGTGGGCGGCCTCCTCCGTGCCCTCGTCTACGACCCTGCGGCGTCCGGCACCGCCAGCTACCTCAACTGCCGCGCCTGCGGCCCGAACGCGCTGCTGATCCACTCCGACGCCCGCCTCTTCTCCCTGGTCGACCTGGGCTACCGGTGGCTGGGGGCGGCGCTCACCCTGGTCTGCGCGTACCGGCTGGTCCGCCGCTGGCGCGCCGGCGGGCCCGCCCGCCGCCGGGCGCTGATGCCCGCCTGGATCGCCGTCGCGGTGGCGGTCGCGTTCATCGGCTGGGAGATGCTCTACCTCGTCGCGCCCGACGCGCTCGGGCCCGCCGCCACCGTCCTGGCCCTGCCCTCCGACCTGAGCCAGATCGCCGTCCCCTTCGCCTTCCTGGCCGGGCTGCTGAGGGTGCGGCTGCGTCGCGCCGCCGTCGCCGATCTCGTCACCGAGGCCGCGGCCGATCCCGGTCTGCTGCGGCTGCAGGAGGCACTGGCCCGCACGCTCGGGGACCCCTCCGTACGACTGGGGGTAAGAGTCGCGAACAAAGCGGACAAGAGCGCCGGAAGCGCGGGCGGGAACAGTGCCGGGACCGCGGGCACGAGCACCGGGAGCGCCGCCGGCCACGCCGACCCCGCGGATTCTGCCCCACCGGCGCCGCCCCGGGCCCCCCGGACCTTCCTGGACGACTACACGGATCCGTACGGACGTCCGCTGCCGCGGACCGCCGGACTGAGCGTCACCCCGCTCGGCGACGAGGACCCGGACGGCTTCCCGGCGGTGCTGCTCCACGACCCCGCCCTCGACGACGAACCCGAGCTGCTGGCCGCGGCCGGGGCGGCCGTACGGCTGTGTCTGCGGGCTTCCCGGCTCCGGGCGGAGGTCCGGGCCCGCGAGCAGGGCACCGACGAGGTCCGCGCCCGTCTGCTGCGGGCCGCGGACGATCAGCGCCGGCGGCTGGAGCGGAACCTGCACGACGGGGCGCAGACCCGTCTCGTCCTGGCTCTCATGACGCTGCGACGGGCCGGTGTACGGACCGGAGCCGACGGGAAGGGCCAGGAGGCCGGGAGGACGGCGGAGGAGGCCGCGCTGCGCCGGGCGGTCGCCGACGCCGAGGAGACCCTGCGGCAGGCCATCGAGGACCTGCGGGACCTGGCCCAGGGCATCCACCCGGCCCTGCTGACCCGCGAGGGCGTCGGCCCCGCCGTGACCGCCCTCGCCGAACGGTCCGCCCTGCCGGTACAGGTGACCGCCGAACCCGGCCGGTATCCGCCGTTCGTCGAGTCCGCCGCCTACTTCACGGTCTGTGAGGCGATGTCGAACGCGGTCAAGCACGCCCGCGCGGAGCGGGTGGAGGTCTCCGTGCGGAGGGAGGGCGCCCTCCTGGTCGTCGAGGTCACCGACGACGGCACCGGCGGCGCCGACCCCGCCGGGGGCACCGGGCTGAGCCTGCTCGCCGACCGGCTCGCCGCGGCGGGCGGTGTGCTGCGGATCTCCGGTGGTCCGCACGGCGGCACCCGCGTCAGGGCGGAGCTGCCGTGCGCGTGATCGTCGCGGAGGACTCCGTGCTCCTCAGAGAGGGCCTGGTGCGGCTGCTCACCGAGGCCGGTGTCGAGGTGGTCGGCCAGGCGGGCGACTGCGAGGGCCTGCCGCGGCTGGTCGCGGACCGTGCCCCCGACGTGGTCCTGCTGGACATCCGTATGCCCCCGACCCACACCGACGAGGGCATCAGGGCGGCGACCGCGCTCCGGGAGGGCTTCCCGCACGTCGGGGTGCTGCTGCTCTCGCAGTACGTGGAGACCGGCAGCGCGGTACGGGCGCTCGCGGCCTCCCCGCGCGGATTCGGTTACCTCATGAAGGACCGCCTCGCCGATGTCGCGGAACTGCGCGACGCGCTCGCGCGGGTGGCGGCGGGCGAGTCCGTCATCGACCCGCAGGTGGTCGCCCGGCTGCTCGGCCGGCGGCGGACGCACAGCCGCCTCGACAGCCTCACCCGCCGCGAGCGGGAGGTGCTCGCCGTCATGGCCGAGGGCCACTCCAACGAGGCCATCACGCGGTTCCTGAACATCAGCGGCAAGACACTGGAGACGCACATCCGCAGCATCTTCACCAAGCTCGGGCTGGAACCCGACCTCGGGTACCACCGGCGGGTCCAGGCCGTCGTCACCTACCTCCGCGCCTGATCCGGGCGCCCCGCCGTCTCAGGGTCTGCCCCGATGCGCGCCCGTCCGGCCGGCCGTAGATTCGCGCTCGCCGGACGGAACCGGCACGCGCGCGGATCCACACACACGGGTGACCACGTCCCCCGGACCACAACGGAGGAAGCATGCGTACACGCACGAAGCTGGCCGCCGTGAGCGGCATCGCCGCCATGGCCGCGTCGGCCGGACTGCTGCTGGGGGCGACCCCGGCGTCCGCGGGCCCCAACTGCTCGGCCGGCCACCACTGCGTCTTCTACCTGGGCGTCAACGACTCGGCCCGGCAGTCCTACTACGACTCCGACACCGACTTCCGCAACAACACCTTCAACGAGCTCACCAGCCGTTCCGGCGGCAACCAGCCCGTGCACAACAACGTCGTCTCCGCCAGCAACTCCAGCACCGGCGGGTACGAGAGCCACTACTACACCGGGGTCGGCAGCGACTGGAGCGGCTTCCTCTTCTGCGTGAACCCCGGGTCCTACGTCAACTACCTGCCGGCGAGCCTGCAGAACCGGGCCAGCTCCCTGCGGCTGCGCGGCACCACCGACATCAACTGCTTCTGAGCGGTGTACGGACCGGGCGCCGGGAGCGACGCCACCGCGCCGCTCCCGGCCCCGGCCCGCCCCGTCCCGGTCATGGGCCACGGAAGGAAGGGCCGCCATGTCACCGATCGGATCGAGCCGGAAAGCGGGCATCGCTCTCCTGGTGCTCATACCGCTCTCACTCGCCACCACGACCGCCTGGGTACTGAGCGACCACGACCCGGCCCCGCCGAAGCCGTCCACCCGGCCGGAGCCGGATCTCGCCGCACTGCGCGCACGGCTCCCGCTCCACGGCCTGCTCCACGCCACGACCGACGCCTCCCGCCGCGTCCACGAGGCGGAAGGACGGCTGACGACAGCCTGCATGGCCGCCCACGGCTTCCGCTACGACCCCGCCCCCATGGCCCCCGAAGGCTTCGGCACGAGTCCTTCCCTGTTCGGCGTCGAGACCCTCGACGGGCCGGACGGGACCGGCGCACCCGAGCCGCTGCCCTCGGAACGGCCCCGGGACGAGGAATTCGACCAGGCGCTGTACGGCGACCCTGACCAGCGGATATCCGCCCGCAACAAGGTCCTCGAGGTGACCCGGCCCGCGACGGGCTGCCTCGCCGAGGCGCAGACCCGGCTGCTGGGCGAGGGCGGTCGGATCCGGGACCTCACGCTGCGGATGAGGCTGGACCAGGGGGAGCGGGACACCTTGCGGGACCTGGAGAAGGACCCGGCCTTCCGTGCCGCCGAGGCACGCTGGCGGGCCTGCGCGGAACGCGCCGGAGTCACCGCCGGGAACCCCCGGGAGCTGGCCGCCGGCCTCCCCCTCGGCACGGACCCCGCCACTCACCCCTCGGTCCGCGCCGACGTGGAGTGCAAGGAACGCACGGGTTATCTGGAGCGCGCCTACACCCGGCTCGCCGCCGTGCAGGAGCGCTGGGTGGAGGAGAACCGGAAGCCGGTCGCCGAGTGGAAGGCCTTGCGGCTGCGCGAGACCAGGGCGGCCGGGCAGGTGCTGGACACCGGCGGCCGGTGAGCCCGCGCGGCGGGTCCGGCCCGCGGACGGGGGCGGGCCGGACCCGCGGCACCGGCGTGCCGTCATCCGGCCAGCGGATTGGGCAGCGGCCGGTAGCGGGCGTCGGCGCCGTCCGCGCCGGTCCAGCGGAGCAGGAGGTTGGTCTTGGCCGGGAGGGTCGGGGCGGTGAGCAGGGCGGGGATCTCGGGGAGGTCGTGGCGGGCCAGTTCGCGGCGGAGAGCGGGCCAGGGGTCGAGGCCGGGGTGGTGGTCGGCGAGGGCGGCGGCGACCTCCATGAGGTGGTTGACGACCAGGCAGTAGACCAGGCGTTCCCAGCCCGCCTCCCTGGAGACCGCGGACAGCAGTTTCACGCCCTCCGCGTCCCGGTAGAGGGCCCGTACCGGCATGCCGTCGGGGTCCATGGCGACGAGCGTGTTCTGCAGGTGGGCCTCCAGGACGACGCCGTGTCCGCCGAAGGCCGTCAGGGCCGGGGGGACCACCCGTGACAGGTAGGCCTCCCACCAGGCCGCCGGATCGGGGGTGGCGGCCAGGGGGTTGCCGTCGAAGCCCTCCACCAGGGCGGCGGCCAGGTAGGGGGTCGCGCCGGGCGGGAGGTGGTCGCGCAGGCCGTCGCGTACGACCACGGCCAGTTGTTCGTGGGCGAAGTCCGCGGTGCGGTGGCCCCGGTCGCTCTGCCAGGCCGCGTCGGACCCGGCGAAGGCGTCGCGTACGGCCGTGTCGGTCGTACGGAGCCTCAGCAGGTCGTGGCGCCACAGCCGGCGGATGTCGTTGGTGATGCGCACGTCCAGGCTGAACTTCAGGAACAGGTCGCGCCCGGGCGCGTACACGGTGCGGATCGCCGCCGTGGGCCACACCGGGAACGGGGTCGTGCCCAGCCGGATCAGGCGGCCGTCGGCGAAGGCGGGGGCGAGGTCACGGGCCGCGAGGTCGAGCTGCCAGGGGTGGGCGGGCAGCAGGCGGTAGCCGGGCGGTGCGGTGCCCAGGCGGTCGAAGGCCGCGGTGTCCCCCTCGTCCACGACCGTGTCCTCGCGCAGCCCCAGCAGCGTCAGCGGGAAGCGGGCGTGCGCCTCGGGCGCGTACGGCAGCCAGGCCGCCGCGGGGCCGCCGCCGCGTGCCTTGGGTGCGGGGTGGTGGGTGTGGCCGGTGACGAGGGCCTGCTCGGAGCGCAGATACGGGTCGTCCGGCGGGGTGGCCCGGGCGCGGGCGGTGAGCAGCGCGGCCACCGCCTCCCGGCTGTCGAGCATCTCGGCGGGCAGTTCGTGGTTGGGCAGGCCGGTGTGCCGGCGCAGCTCCTCGGCGACGAGTTTCACCAGCTCCGTGTGGCCGAGGCGGTGCCAGGCGCCCGCCGCGCGGACCTCGGGTCCGGCGGGGCGCCGGGTGCCGCGCACCCGCAGCAGGCGGTCCGTACCGGGCAGGCGGTACGTCGAGTACGCCCCCGTTCCCGGCACGGGCCGGGCCACTTCGCGCAGCAGGCAGTTCAGCAGCGGCACCGCCGCGTACGCGTCGGCGTCGTCGTCCGCGGGCGGGGGCATGGGATCCACGCGTTCCTCTGGTTCCTTTACGGTCTGTCCGGGCGGGGACGATCAGTATGTCTGCCATCGTCCACCCATACGCCCCGCCCCGCGTGTCCCCGAGGAGCCCGACCGTGCACCGTCCCCCCACCGCCGAGGCCGAGACCGCCGACGAGTTGGCCGTCGTACGGCCCTCTCTCGTGCCCCGGTACACCGACGTGCTGCCCGGCGCCCGCGCGGCCGTGCTGACCCGGCTGTGGCGTGGCCTCGCGCACGACCCGCTGCCGTGGGTCGTCCGGCGGGAGACGCGGCGCGACGGGCTCGGCCTGCGGCTCGCGGACGGGCGGTGGCTGCGCGGCCCGCGGGCGGATCCGTACGCGACCACCGCGTACGTCACGGCCGTACGGCTGGACGAGGCGGTGCACGACGATCCGGCGCGGCTGATGACGGAGCTGGCCGTACCGCACGCGGAGGTGTTCGCCGCCGAACTCGGGCACAGTGTCGCGTCGTTGGCGTTGTCACGGGCGGGGCAGCGGGATCACCCGAGGGACTGGCCCGCGCGGGACTGGGAGTGGGAACGGCGGGTGGTCGACGGGCATCCGTTCCACCCCAACTGCCGCTCCCGGCCCGGTTTCTCGGTGGCCGAGCAGCTCGCCTACGGGCCCGAGCACGGGCCGGTGGTGGAGCTGGGGCTGCTGCCCGTGCCGGAGGACGGGTGCCTGGTGTCGGGGGTGTGGCCGAGGTGGCTGCGGGAGGCGGGGCGGGTGGTGGTCCCGGTGCATCCCTGGCAGGCGGCACACGTGCTGAAGCGGACGGGCGGGCGGCGGCCGGCGGCGCATCCGCTGACGGCGCATCCGCTGACGGCGCATCCACTGATGGCGCTGCGCACCCTCGCGCTGCCGGACGGGCCGCACGTCAAGACGGCGCTGAGCGCCCGGCTGACGTCCTCGGTGCGGGACATCTCGCTCGGCTCGGTGGCCGCGTCGGCGGCGCTGTCGGACTTCGGGGAGGCGGTGGCGGCGCGCACCGACGGGCTGCTGCACGTCACCCGCACGCTGGGCGCGGTGGCGGCCGGGTCGCCCGATCTGGCGGCGGTGCTGCGGGAGTCGCCGGAGGTGTACGCGGCGCCCGGGGAGCGGGTCGTCCCGGTGGCGGCGCTGGCGACCACCCAACTGCCGGACTCCCCCGCCTGGTCGAGCCGGTTCGCGCGGCTCGCGCTCACGGTCGGGCTGCGGCTGCTGGAACTGGGGGTGGCGCTTGAGGCGCACGGCCAGAACCTGCTCGTGGTGCTGGCGCCGGACGGGGATCCGGTACGGCTGGTCTACCGCGATCTGGCCGATCTGCGGATCTCTCCCGCCCGCCTCGCCCGGCACGGTGTCCCGCTCCCCGAGGGGCTGCCCGCGCGCATGGTCACGGACGACGAACGCACCCTGCGGCGCAAGCTGTTCGGTTCGCTGGTGGCGGGCGCGCTGGCGGGGACGGCGGGGTCGGGGCCGGCGCTGCGGGCGGCCCTGGAGGGTGCCGTACGGGATCTGCCGCGCACCCCGGACCTGACCGCCCTGCTCGACGAGCCGCTGCCGGCGAAGGCGCTGACACTGATGCGGCTGTCACCGCGGGCGTCGGGGGACCAATGGGCGGAGCTGCCCAATCCGCTCCGGTACGGCTCCCCGTGACACCCCGTTTTGGAGCGCGACACCTCTGATCAATAGGATCCGCCGATGATCAGAAGAAAACGGCCGGTGGCAGGCGCCTGTGCCCTGCTCGCCGCACTGACGGCCGGGCTCGCCTTCCCGGCCGGGGCGGCCGCCGGTGAACCCACGGGTCAGGACGCCCCCAAGGTGAACCTGGTCCTCGATGTGAGCGGCTCGATGCGGGCCAAGGACATCGACGGCCAGTCCCGGATGGCGGCGGCGAAGCAGGCGTTCAACGAGGTGCTGGACGCGACGCCGGAGGAGGTCGAGCTGGGCATCCGCACGCTCGGCGCGAACTACCCCGGCGACGACCGCAAGGAGGGCTGCAAGGACACCGCGCAGCTCTACCCGGTCGGCCCGCTGGACCGCACCGAGGCGAAGACGGCGGTGGCCACCCTCGTCCCGACGGGCTGGACCCCGATCGGCCCCGCCCTGCTGAAGGCGGCCGACGACCTCGACGGCGGCGCCGGCTCCAAGCGGATCGTGCTGATCAGCGACGGCGAGGACACCTGCGCCCCGCTCGACCCGTGCGAGGTGGCCCGGGAGATCGCGGCCAGGGGCATCGGCCTGACCATCGACACCCTGGGCCTGGTCCCGAACGCCAAGCTGAGCCAGCAGCTCAGCTGCATCGCCGAGGCGACCGGCGGGACGTACACCTCGGTCGAGCACCAGGACGAGCTCACCGACCGGGTGAACGAGCTGGTGGACCGCGCGGCCGAGCCCGTGGTGACACCGGTGGCCACCGAGGGCGCCGGCTCGTGCGCCAAGGCGCCGGTGCTCAAGTCCGGCCTCTACACCGACCGTGAGGAGTTCGGGCAGCAGCGCTGGTACCGCGTGGAGCTGCTCGCCGGCCAGGAGCTGCGCGCCTCGGTGAGCGTGGCGGCGGACCGCGCCGTGCGCCCGGACTACGGCGTGCTGCTGCGGGCCGTCACGGTGCACGGCCGGGAGCTCGTACGCGGCGAGGCGACCGGCAACGGCCGTACGGACGTGCTGTCCACCGGGCTGCGCCACCCGAAGCCCGAACGGGACGACGACGACAGCGACAAGCCCGCCGCCGAGACCGTGTGCCTGGCGGTGACCAACTCCTTCTCGGCGGACTCCGGGGTGAAGACCACGCCCGGTCTCCCGCTGGAACTGACGGTCGACGTCGTGGACGGCCCGGACGACGCGGACGACGTGGCCTCCTTCGGTCTCGGCCGGGGCTGGTGGCTGCTCGGCGCACTGATCCTCACCGGCTTCCTCGCCGGTCTCGTCTGGGGCTGGCTGTCACGCTGGCGGGTCGCCGTCTGGAGGACCAACTGATGCGCACCATACGGGTACTGAGTGCCGCTCTCCTGACCCTCGGGCTGGCCGCCGCCCCCGCCGCGGCCGACTCCTCCCCCTCCCCGAGCGCGTCCGGCGACGACGGGGCACCCACCCGCGCGGGCACCTCGTTCCGCACGGCGACGGAGGTCGAGCAGGGGCAGACCGCCACCGCACGCGCCTCTACGGGCGACTACCTGTACTGGTCGTTCCCGGCGGACGCCGGGCAGCGCCCCACCGTCCACGCGACGGTGAAGCTGCCGGAGAGCCACGCGGCCGAGACCTGGCAGATCGACGTGTACGACGGTCTGCGCCGCCGCCAGGCCTGCCAGTACGGCGCGCAGACCCGCACCGCCGGGACGGACACGCCCTCCGTGGAGCTGGAGTGCGTGCTGCGCACGGTCCGCGCCTGGTCGGAGCCGTGGGCCAACGACCCGCTGCCGGGAACGTACTACGTCCGCCTCACGGCGCTGCGGCTGTCCACGTCCGACCTGGGCCAGGCCGTGAACGCCGAACTGCGGGTCGAGTCCAAGGACATGGGCGGCGCGGCGGCGGTCGACGGCACGCTGTCCGAGCCGCTGGTGCCGGGCATCGCGGTACGTGCCGAGTCGGACCTGGAGGACGACGACACCTCGCCCAGCGCCGTGCTGGCCGATCTGGAGCCGGAGGACGGCTGGACCTCCGGGTGGTGGTCCGACCGCTGGATATGGACGGCGGCGGGCGGTGTGCTGGCCGCCCTGGCGGGCGTCGCCGGCTACCGGCTGACGCGGGGGTCCGGGCGTCCGCCCGGGGTGCCGCCGACCGCGTGACGCGTCGTGGAAGGCCCGCCCCGTGCGGGCCTTCCGCCTTTTCCTCTCACGTCTCCCGCAGCGCCTTGGCGAGCGTGCCCTCGCCCGTCACCCCGACCCGTCCCGCGCGGACCGCGTCGGCCAGGGTCAGTTCGCCGCGGCCGATCGCCGTACAGGTGGCGGTGTCCAGGGAGAGCAGGGCGTCGGGCTCCCCGGGGGCGGGGCCGTCGCCGTACACGGGACCGTCCTCGGCGCCGACCCGCAGATGGAACCGGCCTTCCTCCAGGCGGACTTCGACGAGGCCCTCACCCTCCAGGGCGCGCAGCAGGGGCAGCGCGAACCAGTGGGCGCGCACCGCGTCCGTGGGCCGCCGCTCGCCCAGTTCGCCCTCGCCCCAGGCACCGAGGGCCTGGAGCACGGGCAGCAACGCGCTCCCCCGCGCGGTGAGTTCGTACACGTACGCCGCGCCGGGCGGGGGCAGCCGGCGGCGGGTGGCGAGGCCGTCGCGCTCCATGTCCTTGAGCCGGGAGGCCAGTACGTCCGTGCTGACGCCGGGCAGGTCCGCGTGCAGGTCGGTGTAGCGGCGCGGCCCCGCGAGGAGTTCCCGGACGATCAGCAGGGTCCAGCGGTCGCCGACGACGTCGAGCGCGCGGGCTGCGGAACAGTACTGGTCGTAGCTTCGGCGTGGTGACATGCGACGCAGTCTAGACATGTTGTTGGACTTTCCAAGCTCCTACTTGGTAAAACCAAGCAACACCACGTGAGGGGAAGCGGCGCATGGAGTTCCGGCAGTCGAGCAAGCTCAGCGAGGTCTGTTACGAGATCCGCGGTCCGGTGATCGAGCACGCCAACGCGCTGGAGGAGGCGGGGCACAGCGTGCTGCGCCTGAACACCGGCAATCCGGCCCTGTTCGGTTTCGAGGCGCCGGAGGAGATCGTCCAGGACATGATCCGGATGCTTCCCCGGGCACACGGCTACACCGACTCGCGGGGCATACTGTCCGCCCGCCGCGCGGTCGCCCAGCGCTACCAGACCCTGGGCCTGGAGGTCGACGTCGACGACGTCTTCCTCGGCAACGGCGTCTCCGAGCTGATCTCGATGGCCGTACAGGCCCTGCTGGAGGACGGCGACGAAGTCCTCATCCCGGCGCCGGACTTCCCCCTGTGGACCGCGGTGACGAACCTCGCGGGCGGCAAGGCGGTCCACTACCTGTGCGACGAACAGGCCGACTGGTACCCGGACCTGGACGACATGGCCGCGAAGATCACGGACCGCACCAAGGCCGTGGTCATCATCAACCCCAACAACCCGACCGGCGCGGTCTACCCGAAGGAGATCGTCGAGGGCATCCTCGACCTGGCCCGCCGCCACGGCCTGATGGTCCTCGCCGACGAGATCTACGACCAGATCCTCTACGACGACGCCGTGCACCACTCGGCCGCCGCGCTCGCCCCCGACCTGGTCGTCCTCACCTTCTGCGGACTGTCCAAGACCTACCGCGTGGCGGGCTTCCGCTCCGGCTGGATGGTGGTCACCGGACCCAAGCAGCACGCGAAGGACTACCTGGAGGGCCTGACCATGCTGGCCTCCATGCGGCTGTGCGCCAACGCGCCCGCCCAGTACGCCATCCAGGCCGCCCTCGGTGGCCGGCAGTCCATCCTCGAACTGACCGCACCCGGCGGCCGGCTGCGCGAACAGCGGGACGTGGCCTGGGAGAAGCTGAACGAGATCCCCGGCGTGAGCTGCGTGAAGCCGAAGGGCGCGCTGTACGCGTTCCCGCGCATCGACCCGTCCGTGCACAAACTCCACGACGACGAGAGGTTCGTCCTCGACCTGCTCCTGAGGGAGAAGATCCAGGTCGTCCAGGGCACCGGCTTCAACTGGCCCTCCCCCGACCACTTCCGCATCCTCACCCTCCCCCACACGGACGTCCTGGAGACGGCGATCGGCCGCATCGGACGGTTCCTGAGCGGATACCGGCAGTAAATCTCTTTCATCCTGTGCGGTCGCAGGTCAATAGGGTGTAGACGGCTTGAACGGTACGGCTGACGCGCCAGGTTGAGCACTGGGCTCTACTCAGTGCTCGCCAGGACTTCAACCGGGCGAAGGCACGTTCGTCTTCGAGGCCACCCTCCTGATCACCGCACGGCTGTGACCCCACCCTGTCACTTGCCCATGCCATGCCGGCCGCCACCAGGCGCAGCAGAGAGGGGAGAGCGCAGATGGTGGCTCGGTTCTGCGGGGCGGACAGCGAGAACGGCGACCGCGTCGACGACCCGTCCGAGGACGCCTTGTTCATGATGATCAGCGACCTCAACGACTCCGACAACACCTTCGTGGTCGTCCAGCCCGACGAGGACGATCCCGTCTGGTCCGTGTCAGTGGCCGTGCTCGACGAAGGCGGCTACGAGGTCGTTGATGCCGTGGGTTCGCGCGGCCTTGATGTCGTGGACCGCGCCAGGCAGTGCAGGCGATGTACACACCAGTCGCCCGGCGGGATCGGTGATGATCTGCACGTTCATGCCGTGCTTCCCATGTTTCCCGGAGGAGAAGGGCCGGTCGGCCGCGATTCGGTCGATCGGCAGCAGCGTGCCGTCCAGGATCACGAATGCCTTGGTGGAGGCGGTGCAGGCCGCGGTCCGCAGGTCGGGAGCCATCGTGGCGAGGACCGCACCCGCGGCAACCGCTTCAAGCGCTGAACACTTCGCGGAGAACCCGCTGCGGGCGATCGCGAGCCGGCCAGGTCGGCAACGACAACGACGCAAAGCGGATCAGCGCGCCGACTCAGACGCGCCTCGCGCCTGGTCGCGGCCGGCGACCACCAGGTATCCATCGCTCTCGGGGTCGAAGGTGGTGCACTGCACCGTGAGCCCGACGCTCCGCAACTGCGCCACGAGGTCCTCGTACCGGTAGGGCCAGATGGACAACCGCTCCGAGCAGGCTCGCACCGCCCCATCCGGCTCGATCCGGGCGACCACGATCTCGAGGAAGTGTTCCTGCTCCCAGCGCTGCTCGATCTGCCAGTAGTAGCTGACGACCGCATCGCGGTCGTTGCGGCGGATGAGTCGATCGCGGACGTCCACCCGTGAGCCGGCGGAACGCACGAGCTCCCAGTTGCGTGACGTGAGCACGAGGCGTCCGCCCGGATTCAGCAGCCGCGACATGGCTTCCAGTGCGGTCAGGCGCCCGGCTGCGCCCTCGGCGTGCCCGAGCGAGTTGCCGACGCAGAACACCAGATCGAACGTGGAGTCCTCCAGGTGGTCGGGCAGCTCGTCCCAGCTCGCGCGGAGGGCTCGAAGCGAGACACCCTGCTCGCCGGCGGCCCTCTCGGTCCGGCGAACCATCCCCTCACTGGCGTCTGCGGCGACCACGTCAAGGCCAAGACTCGCGAGACCGACGGCGAGCTGGCCGGTTCCACACGCGCAGTCGAGGACGCGCGCGTTGGGCGGCAGAGAGCCCACGACATCGGTGCAGTACACCGCGGCTGCCTTGGCGGGGGTCAACCTGTCGTCCCCGATCAGCCACTCGTACACATCGGAAAGCGCCCCATAACCAGCCACCGCGACCACCTCCATCACTCGACGACACGCGGGCTGGACCGCGCCTGCGATTCGGACCTTGCGCCTCGCGCTGTGCCGGGCCGTGTCAGCGAAGCATTGAGCAGGACCCAACCACTTCCGGCCGCTGAGGCTCCACCGGATTTCGTGGGAAACCGCGACACGCCGCACCGACGCAGGTCCCCACTCCACCGGCGCCCCATCGGCCACGACGAGGACCGCGGCCGGCAAGCGCGCGTTCACTGCGGAGCGCTTTTAGGCACAGCCATCCAAACCGATTGCCGAAACGCCGCGTCAGGATGAAGGACCGCCAGCGACCGCCTCTACTACTACTGTGGACTGCCCCGATCAGCGTGGCTGTGGAATTGTCCCGACATTGGGCCGGCCTGAGTGATGATCATGGTGTGGCGAGTGTGACCACAGCATCGGAGCCGTTTTGGACAACCCCGTTCGCGGGGCTGAGCCCGCGCTGCTTCGGCAAGCTACTGACCACATCGCCCATCCACAACGATCGCACGGATTCCGTCAGCAACCAACGCCATGACAGAGCGCCAGATTAATGGCCAGGAAACGGACATCACCACGCCAAGCCCCGGAACGACCTGCGATGATCACGACGTTTACCGACGGTTGCACGAAGCAAGATCAACTACCTACTGTGATGAACACCGTTCCTGAACAGGGCGTTGCAGCCCGCGCGGAAGCCACCCCGCAGAGCAGGCGGGTCGTGATGTGGTACCCGCGTCGTGCCGTCGAGCAGGGCGAGCCCAAGAAGCCGGGGTCCGGGGGGCCAGGAACCGCCGACGGGACGATCGCGTCGGATCAAGGCATGCGAGAAGAGAGACAGGGCTGTGCGGGCCTCCTCCTGGCGGCCGTGGGGGCCGTCGTGGCGGTGCTCGTCTGGGCGCCGAGGGCTCGGGTCAGCGTCCACGGGGGCTTCGAGGGTATGCATCGGGACCTGAGCGTCCTCTACGTCGACCTCCCGCTCATCGCCGCCGGCGGCGCGCTCGTCCCGCTCGCCGCCTGGCTGCTCGGCCTGCGCACGCTGCGCCGCCCGTGGCTCGCGGCCGTGATCGCGGCGGGTGCGCTCGGGCTTGGGATCTGGGGCCTGCTCAGTTGGTGGACGCCCTACGAACGGCCCGAGTTCACGGGGTAGGCGCCCCCTGCCGAAGTCACCGGGAAGGCAAGGGTTCGACGGCGGCGCGGACGTCGTGTCAGCCTGGCGGAGTACGGGTGCGTCCAGGGTCCTTCGGATCCCGCAGGACGCACCTCATCCGCGCACCTTGCCGAGGCCGCGTGCCTGTCGCAGCATCGTCAGCGCCGCGGAGGAGGCGGATGCGGGCTCCGCGGTGAAGGTGACGAGGGACTGGTGCGGTTCCTGCGGGACGTGGAACGTCTGTTGCGTGACGGTCAGGTCCCCGACGACCGGATGGGCCAGGTCGTAGACGTCACGACCGCAGGGCTCGACGGCGTGTTCGGCCCACAGTGAGGCGAACTCGGGGCTGTGGATCGTCAGTTCGCCGACCAGTGCGGCGAGGTGGGAGTCGTCGGGGTTGCGGGCCGTCAGGATGCGCAGATTGCCGACCACGGCGCGGGCCTTGGCGGGCCAGTCGCGGTAGAGGGCGCGGGTGTGCGCGTCCAGGAAGACCATCCGGGACATGTTGGGCCGGGTGTCGGTGTCGTCGGGCGAGGCGATGTCCAGGTGGCCGGCGAGCAGGGCGTGCCCGGCTCCGTTCCAGGCGAGCACGTCGTTGCGGCGGCCCATGACGAGTGCGGGCACGTCGCTCATGGTGGCCAGCAGCGTACGCAGATCGGCGGAGGCGTGTTCCACGGGAGGCGGCGCCGGTCTGTTCCGGTGACTCGCCGTGGCCGACAGGACGTGCAGATGTTCTCGCTCGGCCGCGGTCAGCCGCAGGGCGGTCGCGATCGCGTCGAGGACCTCGGAGGAGGCATTGAGCGACTGGCCCTGTTCGAGCCGGGTGTAATAGCCGGCGCTGACCCCGGCCAGCATCGCGAGTTCCTCCCGGCGCAGCCCGGGCACCCGGCGCCGCTCTCCGTACCGGGGCAGGCCGATGTCGTCCGGGCTGAGCTGTGCCCGCCGGGCCCTCAGAAACTCACCGAGCGGTGATCCGCGGTCCATGGCGGCAAGTATGCCCGGCGGTCGTGGCCGTCGCCTGTACCTGTCAGGGGTAGGCAGAAGCGGGTCTGGTCACCCCGGCCCGGGACCTCCAAGGTCGACCGCATGACTCACAGCAAAGCCGCTTCACGCCGTCGCCCGGTCCTCAGGGCACGAGGGACGACCATGTCCCGGAAGACCGTCCGCACGCTCCTCGGCACCTCGCTCGCCGCGGCCGTCCTCGCCTCCGGGGCGTTCCTGCCTGGGACGTTCCCCTCCGCGGAGGCCGCTTCCCGGCCGGTGTCCAGGACCCCGGTCCTGGTGCACCTCGACCTGGCCGCGGGACAGACGCCGGAGAACATCGTGCTCAACCGTGACGGCAGCGCCGACGTCACGTTCGCCGCCGCCCGTCAGGTCGCCCGCGTCGACGCCGACGGAACGTCCCGGGTACTGGCCACCCTGCCGGCTCCGCAAGACCCCGCGGCCGTCACACCACTGCTCGGCTTCCCTCTGACGACCGGTCTGGTCCGCGACGGTGACACGTTCTACGTGCTCTACGCCACCGGCGCCGAGGAGACCGGCGTCTGGTCCTTCGTCGAGGGCGAGGCCCCCCGCAAGCTCGCGGACCTTCCCCCGGACGGCCTGCCCAACGGCATGGCGAGGGACGACAGGACCGGCGCCCTGTACATCACCGACTCCGCCAAGGGCACCGTCCACACCGTGGCCACCAAGGGCCGGGCCAAGGGCACGGTGTCCGTGTTCAGCGACAGCGAGGTCCTGGCCCCGGCCGACTTCCTCGGCGTCAACGGCGCCAAGATCCGCGGCCGGTACCTGTACGTGTCGAACCTCGACAAGGGCACCGTGCTGCGTACCCCGCTCACCGGCCGTGGGGCCGGCGAGTTCGACACCTTCGCCACCGGCCTGCGGGGCATCGACGACTTCGCGTTCACCGGCCGGGGCGACCAGTTCCTGGCGGCGCTCGTGACGGAGAACGAGGTCGTCCTGGCCGACGGCGAGGGGGAGCGGAAGACCGTGCTCACCGAGCGGGACGGCCTGTCCAACCCCACCTCCGTCGCGGTCCGCGGCACCACGGCCTACGTGCCGAGCGCCGCCTACACCACCCAGGACGACCCGAACCTGCTGATCACCCGCCTGCACCGGCACCACTGAACGCGTCACGGCCCGACCATGCCCCTCACACCCACCCGAGGCACACACATGTCCACCACCCCACCTTCGCCGGCCCGAGCGGCCACCGTCACGGCACCCCAGGTCACCACGATGATGCTGGGCGACGTCGAGATCACCCGCGTCATCGAGTTCTCGGACATCTCACCGATGACGACCGACGTGTTCTTCCCCGGCAGCACGCCGGAGGAATGGCAGCGCCACGCCGCACTGCTGGACCCGGACCACTGGGACGCCCGCACCGACCTGACGCGCGTCGCCACCCAGTCCTGGGTGCTGCGCAGCGAGGGCAGGGTCATCCTGATCGACACCGGTGCGGGCAACGGCAAGTACCGTCCGCTGCAGCCGATCTGGTCCTACCTGAACACGGACTACCTGGAGAACCTCGCTGCGGCCGGCGTCCAGCCGGAGGACGTCGACCTCGTCGTCAACACCCATCTGCACGACGACCACGTCGGCTGGAACACCCGGCTCGACGGACGCGACTGGATCCCCACCTTCCCCAACGCGACTTACCTCATGCCGCGGCCCGACGTCGAGTACTGGCACCCGGAGAACCTGCACAACACCGTGTTCGGCCGGGGGAACCAGAACGTCTACGAGGACAGCATCGACCCCGTGATCGAGGCCGGGCTCGTCAAAACCTGGGACGACTCGTACGTCATCGACGCCAACCTCCGGCTCGAACCGGCCCCCGGGCACACTCCGGGTTCCTCGGTCATCCACCTCGAGTCCGGAGGCGACCGCGCGGTCTTCGCCGGTGACCTGATGCACGGCGCGATCCAGATCCACGAGCCCCACCTCAACAGCTGCTTCGAGGAGGACGAGGACGCCGCCCGCGCCAGCCGGGTGCGGATGTTCGCCTACGCCGCCGACCACAACGCCCTCGTGCTGCCCGCCCATCTGCCCGGCCACGGCGCCTTCGAGATCCGGCGCGAGGGCACCGGGTTCGGCCTCTCCCGCTGGGCGCCCTTCTCCCGTACCTAGCGCATCACCGGCATCAGCGGTCCGTAGGCCTTCTGGCCGGCAGCGCCCCGGGCGGTCGGCGCAACCGCCGCTGTCAGTGGAGGGCACTACGGTGCCGGGGTGACTGATCTCGAAGTAGTGGCACGTGCGTCGGTCAGCGGTGCACGTACTTTTGAACAAGTGAGATGCCACCCCCGGCTTCCGCTGGTGGCCTGCTCGGACTCCGAGCGTCCGGCCGTTCACATCTGGGACTGCGGTGGGGGGCGGCTCCGCGAGCTCGGCTCCGTGAGCCTCTCGCCGGACCCCTATGGAGACGCCTTGGGGTGGGACAGGGAGAAGCGGACGCCCGCCGTGGCGTGGCATCCGGACCGGCCACTGCTCGCCGTGGCAGGAGAGGACGGACTGCGGCTGTGGACTCCTACCGGAGTCTCCGCACCGGACGGCGCTCCTGCCACGGCCGCCTACCGCGGTCTGGCCTTCAGCCCGGACGGGCAGACCCTGTGGGGTTCACCGTCGTTTCGCGGCGACGGTGACGACTGGGAGAGCTCGGACGCCCTTGACCTCACCTCCGGAAAGGTCGGTGCCGGACGCCCGTGGGACACGGGGGTCGTCGAGCATCCCGGCGGCGGACTCGTCGCCACGCTCACCAGCGACCAGGGGGCCACGCACTGCCTTTTCGCGCGCGTCGACCAGGGGACCGCGCCTGCCGTGATGCGGCCGCTCCGCCGGGCGTTGATCCTGGACTGCGACGGCTACCAGGCTCCGCTCTTCAGCGCGGACGGACGCCACATGGCGATCCGCGGCAACGCCTACGACCACTCGGTGGAGGTCTTCGAGTTCCCCTCACTGCGCCGGATGCTGGCCACCACCCTCGGCGACCCCTGCCCTCCTTACCCGTACCCGCAGGACTGGCTCGACCAGATGAAAGCCTGGTCGCGTCACAACATCGCCTTCGGAACCCGACCGGGCGTGCTGTGGATCGGCACGCCGTCGGGGACGCTGGTCGAGATGGACCTCGAGACCCGGCAACCGGTCGAACACGATGTACTGGCCGGGTCCCGCTTGTCCGCGCTGGCCGCCACCGCGGCCGGCGAGCTACTCGTCGCCGGCGGTGAGGGAGAACTGGTGCTCTTGTCCGTGCCGACCGGTTCCGCGCCGGCCGGCACCACAAGCGGGGACGTCGCGAGGGCCGCGGCCGTGGAGTTCTCGGAATCCACCACCGAGATCCCGGACGACGACGCCGAGTTGGAGACGCACCTCATCGTGACCGACGGAACCCGCACATGGGAAGCGGACGATCTGGCCACAGTGACCGCGGCCGACACAACGGATCCGACCTGGCTCCGACTTCAGGCCGCCCTCAACAAGGCACGCGCCGAGAGCGAGTAGACCGTGGAACGCGATGCACCGTCCGCGCCGACGGTGCATCGGGCCGGGGGCTACGACCAGACGAGCCGGCCTCCGGCTGCCTCGCAGACCGGGTGGTTCCCCTCGGCGATCCTTGTCAGCGTTTCCGCCACGGAGTCGAGATAGTCAGCCAGGGTGTCGTACTCCCCCACGACCGTGATCTCACCCACGGTCCACCTGCCGATGCGTCCGTCCCGCGCGTCGACGAACTTCCCCGTCCAGCCGTCCTGGTCCGACAGGAACGGGATCCACTCGTTGCGCCAGAACGGGTTCTCCGGCTGGTCCGGAGGATCACATCCCTCAGGCGTGGCGCGGTTCGCGTACAGCTTCTCCATCGTTCGGACGCCCAGGAAGAAGCTCCCCTCGTCCGGGAAGCCCGCGAAGCCGCGACATGCCACGTCGTCGTCCACGTCCGCCTCGGGGAGATCCAGATTGTTCCGCAGCAGCCACCCGCGAAGATCCTGAGGAAACGAAAGACCCATCCGTTCCTCGGCGGACGCGAGCATCTCTTCCGTCGCGGGCCCGGGCAGATCCGCGTGATCGGCCGGAGCGTGCTGCCGGAGAAGACGCATCACACGGGACCAGCTCTCCACGGCACTCATCCCCCACTGTCCCTTCGGCCGGCTCGTCGACGCCCGTCACCCTAGCGGCACTTCGCACCACACCGTCTTGGTGTACGGGTCTCCGGCGGTCGTGCCCCAATGGGACGACAGGGCCTCGACCAGAAGGAGGCCGCGGCCGGACTCCGCATCGGGTTCGGCGGGGGCGAGCGCGCCGGGGGTCGGGGGGCGATGGTCCGGGCGGGCGTCCGTGACTTCGATACGGAGCGTGGCGTCCTCCGGGTGCAGGGTCAGGCACAGGGCGAAGTCGCGGCCCCGTACCCGCCCGTGCCGTACGGCGTTCGTGGCGAGCTCGGCCACGAGCAGGGACGCCGTGCGGTTGCCCTCGGAGTCGTACGGCCAGCCCCACGATGCCAGTTGTTCGGCCGTCAGGTGACGGGCGAGCCGGGCGCCCCGGGTGGTGGCCGAGAGGCGGATGCGGAAGTGGCGGACGGGTCCGGTGTGTTCGTCCACGGGGGCGATCTCGACGTTCATGTCACTCAGCGTGGTCACTTGGCTTCGTCGTGAACAGTCCCGGCGGCCGGACCCGGGAGCGTCGTACGGGAGCTGTCCGGGCTTGTCCGGGTCGTGACGCGTGACGTCCCGCACCTGCCGTGTGTTGAACCCACGGAGGTGTGGGGACATGAGTGTGGAACCTTACGGCGCGGACGAGGAGTCGGCGGCCGTGCTGCGGACCGTCGGCAAGGTCATCAAGATGTGCCGGGAGCGGGAGGGCATGACCCAGGCCGGTCTCGCCACGGCCATCAGGTACAGCGAGGAGCAGGTGTCGTCCGTCGAGCGCGGGCGCAGGGCTCCGGCGGAGGAGTTCCTGGAGGCGGCGGACCGGGTGCTCGAAGCGGGCGGCTTGATCGCGGGGCTGAAGAAGGAGGTGGAGAGGGCCCGGTTCCCGAAGAAGGTACGGGACTTGGCCAAGCTGGAGGCGGAGGCCGTGGAGATCTGCGCCTATGACAACTCCGTCATCAACGGGCTCCTGCAGACCGAGGAGTACCTGCGGGCAGTGTTCGGGTCGCGACGTCCGGCGTTCTCCGAGGAGGAGGTGGACCGGCTTGTCACTGCGCGACTGGCACGCCAGGAGGTCATCGAGAGTAAGCAGACGAACCTGTCCTTCAGCTTCGTGCATGATGAGGCTGCACTACGGAGGCGGGTCGGGGGCAGAATGGTGCTGCGCCGACAGCTCGAACGACTGTTGGAGATCGGACAGAAGCGGAACGTGGAGGTCCAGGTCCTTCCTCTGGATCGCGAGGACAACGCCGGTCTCGGCGGCCCCTTCCACCTGCTGCGACTCAAGGAGGGCGCCACGGTGGCACACAACGAGGTTCAGCGGACCAGCCGACTGATCTCGGAGAGGAAGGAGATCCAGATCTTGGAGCTGCGGTACGGAGTCATCCGGGCCCAGGCCCTCCCGCCACGTGAGTCGCTGGCCTTCGTCGAGAAAGTCCTTGGAGAGACATGAGTGTGAAGCCCCCGACCAGTGACGACACCGAGCTGGCGTGGTTCAAGAGCAGCTACAGCACCGACGACGGACCCGCCTGCGTCGAGGTCGCCTTCGCCCCCGGAACCATCCACGTCCGCGACTCGAAGCACATACAAGGCCCCCGCCTCACCTTCGCCCCCCACCAGTGGGCCGCCTTCCTCCCCTACGCCTCCGGACGACGATGACCCGACCGCTCACCGCCGCGCAGCGCCGCATCGTCGACGCCGCCGACCCCGGCACCGGGCGGCTGCGGGGCACGCCGGCACAGCTCGCCGCGCTGGTGAAGCGCGGGCTCGCCTTCCGGCACCCGAGGCCGCCGCACGACCACTTCCTGACCCCGGCGGGACATCGAGCACGTGAGGCGGAGGTGGCGGAGGCGGCGCCCGAGCCGGTCAAGGAACCGGACACGAACGGGGTGTTCGCCGCGCGGGTCGGCGGCGAACCCGCCGCGCCCGCGTCGGGCCCCGCCCGGCTCCGGGAAGTGCGCGGCGCCTGGCAGGGCATGCTGGAGCTGCGCCGGATGACCAACACCGACGGCGCCACGGACCGGCCGTGCGGCTGGGAGCGTACGCATCTGGTGCAGGCCGCCGCGCTCGCCCTGGAGGCCGCAGGACACCGCCCGGCCACCGAGGGCGAGGGCGGTTACCGCGTCCGCGAGACCCCGCAGCCGGAGGCGGTCGCCGTGTACGAGCCGGACGGCACCGCGCTGCGGGCCTGCGCGGCCACGCTGGAGGGGGCCGGCTGGCAGGTCGGGGAGTACACGGAGCCGAGGACCCGGGCGCGCTATCTGCTGGCCTCCCCGCGCCGGGTGTGAGGGGCGTGCCAGGATCGGTGGGTGATGCACCGGACCGAGCAGGCGTGAAGGGGACAGACACGATGAGTGAGCCGTTTTCCGTCCGGGTGACCGTGCGCGGATACGAGACCGACGTGCAGGGGCACCTCAACCAGGCCGTGTACCTCAACTACGCGGAGCACGCGCGCTGGTCGCTGCTCCAGGAGGCCGGGATCAGCCAGTCCGGGCTCATCTCCCAGGGCGTGGGACCGGTCGCCCTGGAGACCACCATCCGCTACAAGCGGGAGCTGCTCGCCGGTGACGAGGCCGACGTGAGCTGCGCCTTCGCCTGGAGCGGCGGCAAGGTCTTCACCATCGAGCAGACGATCACCAAGGCGGACGGCACCGTGGCCGCCGAGATCACAGCCGTCGGCGGCCTGCTGGACCTCAAGCGGCGCAAGCTCGTGCCGGATCCGAGGGACGCCTTCCGGGACCTGGCGAAGGACCCGGGCCTGCTCGGGCTGTAGTACCTACGCGGTGAGCCGGTGCCGGCGATCGCCGAGGGGTATCAGCTGGCCTTCCGCGTGGCGACGGCGATCGCGGTGGCGGCGTTCGTACTGGCGGCGGCGGTTCTCAGGGCGCGCCGGCCGGTGCGCGCACGGCCGGAGGCCGGCTGAGGCTTTCACGCCCTGAAAGTTTCCGCCGCCCGGTTCCCGAGTTTCCAGGCCATCCGCTCCTACAGTGGACCAGACCACCAGAGGAAACCGGAGGCCCTTTACACCCGCGGAGTCTACGTGCGTAACTAATGACGCGCGCACGTCAATAGGTACGGATCTGCCCAGGTGGCAGCGGCCGACGTCACCTCCTTCGCTCATCCCCACATGTGTCAGGAGGCAGCCCCCATGTTCTCTGTCCCCCGTCCCTTGACCGGCCCCCGCAGACGGATCGCCACGGCGCTCGGCGTCATCGGCGCCGCGCTCGCGCTGACGGCCACCACCGCGGGCGGCGCGACCGCCGCACCGGAGCCCGACCGGGACCGTGTCCACGTGGAACCCGGCGAGGCGTACATGGGTGTGGGCACCCGTATCCACGAGGGCGGCCCGGCCGGCGCACCGTCGCCGGGCGCCCTCGCCCCGACCGACGGCGTCCAGGGCATCGACGTCTCGCACTGGCAGGGCGCCATCAACTGGACCTCGGTGCGGGGCGCCGGCATCCAGTTCGCCTGGATCAAGGCGACCGAGGGCACCACCTACAAGGACGACCGGTTCAACAGCAACTACCCCGCCGCGTACAACGCGGGCGTGATCCGGGGCGCGTACCACTTCGCACGCCCCGATGTCTCCAGCGGCGCCACCCAGGCGAACTACTTCGTCAGCAACGGCGGCGGCTGGTCGCGCGACAACCTCACCCTGCCCGGCGTCCTGGACATCGAGCACAACCCGTACGGGGCCATGTGCTACGGCCTGTCCACCACGCAGATGCGCGGCTGGATCAACGACTTCTACACCACGTACAAGTCGCGCACGAGCCGCGATGCCGTCATCTACACGACGGCGAGCTGGTGGAACACCTGCACCGGCAACTGGACCGGCATGTCCGCCAAGAGCCCGCTGTGGGTGGCGCACTGGACCTCGGCGGCGTCGCCGACCATCCCGAGCGGTTTCCCCACCTGGACGGTGTGGCAGTACACCAGCACCGGTTCGGTCTCCGGTGTCGCCGGCAACGTGGACCGCAACCAGTTCAACGGCTCCCGCGACCGGCTGCTGGCGCTCGCCAACAACACCTGACGCGCGATCACGCGGTGGGGCCGGCGGCCGTCCGTCGCCGGCCCCTGCGTCTCCCCCCACCCCGCCTCCGTCCCCGAGGAGTGACCGTGCATCCCGAGAACGCCCTCCGGCGCCGTCTCCTGATCGCCGGTGCGGCCGGGCTGGCCGCCGCCACCGCCGTACCGGGCACCGCGCAGGCGCGCGACGCCGAGGCCGTCGAGCCGGACATCGACTCCACCGGCACCTGGAACGCCCGTCCCCCGCAGGGGACCATCGGCGTCCTGCGGTACCGGCCGAGCCGGATCGTCGTCCACCACACGGTGAGCACCAACTCCACCGACCTCTCCCGCGCCCAGGCGCACGCCCACGCACACTGGGTCCAGGACCTGCACCTGGACAAGAACGGCTGGGTCGACACCGGCTACCACTTCCTGGTCAGCCGGGGCGGCTGGATCACCGAGGGCCGGCACGGCAGCCTCCAGGCACTCACCGGAGGCCGGAACTTCGTCCTCGGCTCCCACACCTCCGGGCAGAACGACCAGGCCGTCGGCATCGCGTGCGAGGGCGCCTACCACGCGGGCGCGGTACCGCCCGACGCGCAGTGGGACGTCCTGGTGGCCCTGTGCGCGTACGTGTGTGAGCGATACGGCATTCCGTCCGCGCGGCTCTACGGCCACAAGGACTACGGCGAGACCCTCTGCCCGGGGGTGTACCACGACCTGCTGCCCCGGCTGCGGGAGGAGGTGGCGGCGGCCCGGGCGGCCTGACCGGCGGCGTATTCCGGATGCGGGAGCGCGCCCCGGCCTGCGATCCTTGCGTCCCATGGCTCCACGACGTGTCAGACCCAGCCTCTACATCTCCGTCGACATCGAGGCCGCCGGGCCCATCCCCGGGCCGTACTCCCTGCTGAGCCTGGGCGCCTCGGTCGCCGGGACGCAGGACGCCGACGGATTCCGGGCGGCCGATCCCGAGGAGCGGACGTTCTACCGGGAACTACGGCCGATCAGTGAGGAGTTCGTGCCCGAGGCGCTGGCCGTGAGCGGTCTCGACCGGGACCGGCTCGGCGCCGAGGGCACCGAACCGGTGCGGGCGATGCGGGAGTTCACCGACTGGGTGCGTGAGGCGGCGGTCGGCGCCCAGCCGGTGATGTGCGGTTACCCGGCGTCGTACGACTGGACGTTCCTGTACTGGTACCTGATCCGCTTCACCGGTTCCAGTCCCTTCGGGCACTCGGGCTGCCTGGACATGAAGACCCTGTACGCCACCAAGGCGGGGCTTCCGCTGCGGGCGGTGGCGAAGGGCACCATGCCGCGCGAACTGCTGTCCCGGCGCCGGCACACGCACCACGCCCTCGACGACGCGATCGAGCAGGCCGAACTGTTCGCCCACCTCATGGCGTGGCCGGGGCCTTCGCGCCCTTGAGGGCCGTCTCCCGGCCAGTGGCTTCGACGGGGTTCAGCCCCGCTCGGTGATGCGGGCCAGCCGCTGGGCCTCCGTACGGGTGGAGCGGGCGATCTCGTCCTCGTCGGCCGTGAGCAGGCGGCCGTTCTCCACGATCTGCCGGCCGTGCACGAAGGACGCGGTGACCGGGGCCGCCGCGCCGAGGACCAGCGCGGCCACCGGGTCGGCGATGGAGGCGTGCGCGAGGGTGTCCATCCGCCACAGCACCAGATCGGCGAGCTTGCCCGGCTCCAGGGAGCCGATCTCCCGCGCACGGCCCAGCACTTGGGCTCCTCCGTACGTGCCGAGGCGCAGCGCCTGCCGGGCGTTCAGGGCGGCCTCGCGGTGGGGGCCGAGGCGGTTGACGAGGAGGGCGTTGCGCAGTTCGGTGTGGAGTTCGCCGGACTCGTTGGACGCGGTGCCGTCCACGCCCAGGCCGACCGGGACGCCGGCGGCGAGCAGGTCGGGGACGCGGGCGATGCCGGCCGCGAGACGGGCGTTGGAGGACGGGCAGTGGGCGACTCCCGTTCCCGTACGGGCGAAGGCGGCGATGTCGGAGTCGTTCATGTGGACGCAGTGCGCCATCCAGACGTCCTCGCCGAGCCAGCCGGTGGACTCGAAGTAGTCGGTCGGGCCCATGCCGAACAGTTCGTGGCAGAACTTCTCCTCCTCCACGGTCTCCGAGCCGTGGGTGTGCAGGCGCACGCCGAGGCGTCGGGCCAACTCTGCTCCCTCCCGCATGAGTTGGGTGGAGACTGAGAAGGGCGAGCAGGGGGCGACGGCGACCTGGGTCATGGCGCCGGAGGAGGCGTCGTGGTGGCGGCGCACCGTCTCCTCGGTGGCGGCGAGCGCGTCGTCGAGGGTCTCGACGGCGAAGTCCGGGGGCAGTCCGCCGTCCTTCTCGCCGCGGTCCATGGAGCCGCGGGCGAGGGTGAAGCGCACGCCCATGTCACGGGCGGCCCCGATGATGGCGGCGGACAGGTCGCCGGTGCCCCGCGGGAAGACGTAGTGGTGGTCCATGGCGGTGGTGACGCCGCCGCGGGCCATCATCGCGAGCGAGCCCCGGGCCGCCGCGCGCACCATCGGTTCGTCGATGCGCGCCCAGGTCGGGTAGAGGGCGACCAGCCAGTCGAAGAGGTTGTGGTCGGTGGCCAGGCCCCGGGTGATCCACTGGTAGAAGTGGTGGTGGGTGTTGATCAGGCCGGGGGTCACCAGGTGCCCGGTGGCGTCGATCCGGCGGGCGACGTTCTCCAGGCCTTCGGGGGCCGGGCCCGGGCCGAGCGACTCGATGCGGTGGCCGGCGAGGACGAGGTGACCGGAGGCGTACTCGGTGTCCTTCGCGTCGACGGTCGCGATCGCGCAGTTCTCGATGACGATGCGCCGGTCTGCTGCCATGGTTCGTCCTTTCGGGTACGGAGAGGGGGCACGGCAGGACCCTGGGGGTTCGAGTGCCGCGGCCGGCCGGCGGACCGTCCGGCCGCGGGTGCCGAAAGGGGGTCGTGGGCTCACAGGTTGGTGAGGTCCACCGGTATCCGCGCCTCGCAGCCGTCCCGCAGGACGGTGGCCTCGATCAGGCCGTAGGGGCGGTCGGCGGCGAAGTACACCTCGTTGTCGTTCCTGAGGCCGAACGGCTCCAGGTCCACCAGGAAGTGGTGGCTGTTGGGGAGGGAGAAGCGGACCTCGTCGATCTCGCCGCGGTGGTCGATGATCCGCGCGCCCATCCGGTACATCGTCTGCTGCAGGGACAGGGAGTAGGTCTCGGCGAAGGCCTGGAGCATGTGCCTCCTGGTCTCCTCGTAGGACGTCTCCCAGTCGGGCATCTCCTGTTCGTCGTCGGTCCAGTGGAACCGCCAGCGGCCGGAGACCGAGGTGGCGAGGATGCGGTCGTGGGTCTCCTCGAGCGTCGTGTACTTGTCCTTGACGTAGCCCCGGAACTCGGAGTCGGTGGAGTTCAGTACCGTCAGGTCCTTCAGACCGGAGACGACCTCCCACTTCTCCCCGTCGTACGTGATCTGGGCGAGCCGGGTCTCCCGGCCCTCGCGGACGAAGGAGTGCTCGCCCTCGCCGGCCGCCTCGATCCGCTCCCAGGCGTGCTCCTCGACGCGTATGCGCGCCCGGTGGACGGGTTCCTGCGAGGTGACGAAGTGGCGGGCGAGGTGGATGCCGAACTGTTCGGCGGACTCGATGCCGTGCTCCTTGGCGAAGGCGTACACGGTGTTCTTGGTGGTGTCGGTCGGCAGGACGTGGGCGTTGGAGCCGGAGTAGTGGACCTCGTCCATGTCGCCGGACAGGGCGACGGAGACGTTCAGGTCCTTGATGTGGTGGGTGGTGCCGTCCCGCGTGATCCTGACGACTCGGTTCTCCGCTTTGCCGTACTGGTTCTGGCCCAGGATCGTAGACATGTGTCTGCTAGCTCCCTCGGTATACGGAGTAGCCGAACGGGTTGAGCAGCAGCGGTACGTGGTAGTGCTCGCCCGGTGCGACGGCGAACGTGACCGCCACCTCCGGGAAGAACACTCCGGTGCCGCTGTCCCGGTGCGCGGGGGCGTCCTGCCGCACCTCGGCCTGGTTCCTCGCTGACGGTGCGAAGTACGCCTCGACCTCGAAGTCGAGCCGTACGTGGGTGGTTCCCTCCGGCAGGGCCGGCAGGTCCTCGCACCGCCCGTCCGCGTCGGTCGCGGAGCCGCCGAGCGCCCGCCAGTCCGCGTCCCGGCCCGAGCGGGCGTCGAGGCGGACGGCGACGCCCTCGGCGGGGCGGCCGGCGCTGGTGTCCAGGATGTGCGTGGACACGGAGGCGGTGGTGTCGGTGCTCATGTGCGTCGGTCCTCTTCGACGTCGGTTCCGGTTCCGGTTCCGGTTCCGATTTCGGCTTCGGCTTCGGCTTCGGCTTCGACGAGTCGGGCCAGCCGGATGCGGTTGATCTTCCCCAGTTCGGTGCGGACGATCTCGCGTTCCCGCTCCGGCGCGTTGCCGAGGCGTTCCCGGAGGGCGTCGCACATCTGCTCGCCGGTCCGGCCGGTGGCGCAGATGAGGAAGACATGGCCGAACCTCTCCTGGTAGGCCAGGTTCAGGTCGAGCATCTCGGCCCTCAGCGCCTCCGGGGCACCGGTCATGCCGCTCTGTTCCCGGGCGGAGGTCGGGTCCCCCGTTTTCGGGCGGCCGATCGGCGGGTGCCCGGCCATCGCCTCCTCCAGGTCGGCCGGGGTCAGGCCGGCCGTGGCGGCGTCACTGGCGGCGTACAGGTCGTCGGCCGTGGGGTACGGGCGGGCGGCGAGCAGGCGCCGCGCCCAGGCCGTGGAGGCGCAGGTCTCGTGGAGTGCGGCGAGGGCCGCGTGCTCCTCCAGGGTGTTGAAGCGGGCCAGGCCCGGAGGTGGGGAAGTCGACGTCACGGAAGCCTCCGCGGCCGCGAGCGGCCTTCGTGCCGAACGGTCGTGCCGACAGTGAACGCCGCCCCGAACACCACGTCAACAGTTTGTTGAAAATTCGGAGGAGAAAGGGGAGCGTCGCCGACCAGGAGAAGGCTCAGGCACCCTTCTCGCGGTTGAGGTAGTTGTAGACGGTGAAGCGGCTGACCCCCAGCGCGCTCGCCACGGTCTCCACGCCGTGCCGCACGGCGAAGGCGCCCCGCGCCTCCAGACCGCGCACGATCTCCTGCTTCGCCTTGCGGTCCAGGTCCGCGAGCGGTCTGCCCTTCCGGCGCTCCAGCGCCGCGAGGATGTGGTCGAGGGAGTCCGCGAGCTGCGGCAGCCGTACGGCGACGACGGCGGCGCCCTCCCAGGAGAGCACCACGTCGTCGGTTCCGGCCTCGTCCGGCGGGACCATCTCGCCGCCCATGGCGTCGACCAGCGGCTTCACCGCCGCGATGAAGGCCTCGTCACCGGTGCCGGTCACCGGTCGCCGTCCTCGACGACGTTGACCTGGAGCGAGATGCGCGTGGCGCCGGCCGTCAGCGCCTTGCGCAGCATCGTGTCGACGGCGCCGAGCACCGCGTCGGCGCCGCCCTCGGCGGTGTTGCCGAACGGTCCGACGTCCACCGCGTCCAGCCCGGCCGTCTCGACGACCTCGCGGGCCACCACCGCGTGCGCGGGCGCCTCGTCGAGGTCGAAGGGCTCGGTCGTGAACTCCACTCGCAATCGCACTGTGCCCCCATGGCATCGGCTCCGACCTGCGCGTTCCCTCAGTCCTCCGACCGAGAGGGCACACCCGGGGCACATTCCCCCGGCAGGGCACCGAACGCCCGGCCCACCGCCGCCCCGGTCCGCGCCTCCGGCACGACCTTAACGGACTCTCCTGCGGCGATCAGCGGAGATGCGCGGGCAGACCGCCCGGTCCCCGCACGGAAACGGAACGAGTGCCTCTGCTCGCGGAACCGTACTTCCGGGAGGAGATCACCGCGGGCCCCTCACCCCGCCTTCGCGTAGCGGCTGGCGGGACGCGGAAGGCGCAGGTGGCCGCGGAGGGTGGTGCTGTCGTACGCGGTGCGGAAGGCGCCGCGGCGCTGCAGTTCGGGAACCAGGCCGCGGGTGATCGCCGTCAGGTCGTGCGGCAGGACGGCCGGCCGCAGCCGGAAGCCGTCCAGCCCGGCGGCGCGCCAGTCGAGCAGCAGGTCGGCCAGTTCGCCGGGCGTGCCGGTGAAGATCTCGGCGTCGGAGCGGAGTCCGGCCCCGGCCCGCTCGTCGAGGCGGGCCAGTCGGCGGGCGGCGGCGCCCGGCCGTTCGTCGAGGAGGACGAGGAGGTCGGCGAAGGTCCGCAGCGGGCGCTCGGCCAGGTCGCGGCCGGACTGCCGGACCGCCGCGTCCACCTGGGCGAGGATCGCCGCCGCGCCCGCCCGGTCGTGCGGGGTGACGGCGACGGCGTCGGAGGCGGCGGCCGCGAACTCGTACGGTGTGGAGGCGTGGGCGAGACTGAGCACGGGCGGCTGGCCCTGAGGGCTGCGCGGGGTGATCGAGGGGCCCTTGACGCTGAAGTACCGGCCCTGGAAGTCGATGTGGTGGACCTTGTCGCGGTCGAGGAAGCGGCCGGTCGCCGCGTCCCGTATCTCGGCGTCGTCCTCCCAGCTGTCCCACAGCCGCCGCACCGCCTCCACCACGTCGGTGGCCTCGGCGAACAGGTCGCGCAGCCGGGCGGCGATCCGCTCCGGGTCGGTGACGTCCTCGTCGGTGAGCTGAGGCGTGGTGCGGCGGCCGAAGAGGCCGGCGTCGGCCGCGCGGGACGCTATCTGCGGGCGCCAGCCGGCCCGGCCCCGGCCGGCGTGGTCGAGGGTTGCGATGCCGATGGCCAGGTGGAACGGCTCGGTGTGGGTGACGTTCGCGGTCGGGACCAGGCCGATGCGGGTGGTGAGCGGGGCCAGGTAAGAAGCGAGCAGCACCGCGTCGACGGCGCCCCTGACCTGGTCGGTGCGGTCGTCGGGGCGGTGGAAGGCGGCGGACTGGAGGCCGAGGCCGTCCTCGAGGGTGACGAAGTCGAGCAGTCCCCGTTCGGCTTCCGCGACCAGGCCGGCCCAGTGACCGGCGGTGAGCAGTTCGGCGGGACGGGCGCCGTCCTCGCGCCAGGCCGCCGGGTGCCAGCCGGCACCGTCGAGGGCGACGGCGAGGTGCATGGGGTCGCCGGGGGCGCCGGTCGTGCCGGTCATGCGGAGGTCTCCTTCGGGTCGTGCGCGTCGTGTCCGGCAGGGCGGCCGCCCCAGGAGGCCGGACGGGGGGCGTCGGAAAGACCGAGGTGGTCGCGGAGGGTGGTGCCGGTGTAGTCGGCCCGGTGGACGCCCTTCTCCTGGAGCAGCGGCACCACCCGGTCCACGAAGTCGTCCAGGCCGCCCGGCGTGAGGTGCGGGACGAGGACGAAGCCGTCGGCGCCGTCGGTCTGGACGTAGTGGTCGACGGCGTCGGCGACCGTGCGGGGGCTGCCGGTGAAGGTGGGACGGCCGCCGACCTCGATGACCAGTTCCCGGATGGACAGGCCGCGTTCCGCCGCGCGTTCGCGCCACTTGCGGGCGGTCTCGGCGCGGCCCTTGCGGAACACGGAGTGCCCCTTGAGGAAGTGCGCGTCGTCCTCGGGCTCGATGTCGGGCAGCGGGCCGTCGGGGTCGTATCCGGACAGGTCGCGGCCCCAGACCGCCTCCAGATGGGCGATCGCGGTCTGCGGGCTCACCAGCTCCCGGCTGATCTCGTCGGCATGGGCGGCGGCCTCCTCGTCGGTGTCGGCCACGACCACGTTGGCGGTGGGAAGGATCAACAGGTCCTCGGGGCGGCGGCCGTAGCGGGGCAGACGGCGTTTCACGTCCCGGTAGAAGGCGCGGGCGGCGTCGAGCCGGTTGTGCTTGCTGAAGACGACCTCGGCGTCGGAGGCGGCGAACTCGCGGCCCGCGTCGGACTCGCCGGACTGGATGACCACCGGGTGGCCCTGGGGTCCGGGCGGGGTGCTGAACCGGCCGGATATGTCGAAGTGCCGGCCCCGGTGGGCGAAGCGGCCGGCCCCGGCCCGTGCGTACTCCCCCGACACCGCGTCGGCCCGCAGGTCGCCGTCGGCCCAGCTGTCCCACAACTCCCGTGCCGCGGTGAGGAATTCCGCGGCACGGGTGTAACGGTCGGCCTCGGGGAGGAAACCGCCCCGACGGAAGTTCTCACCGGTGAAGGCGTCATGGCTGGTGACCACGTTCCAGGCGGCCCGCCCGCCGCTGAGCCGGTCCAGGGTGGCGAAGCGTCGCGCCACCTCGTACGGCTCGTTGAAGGTGGTGTTGACCGTGGCGGCCAGGCCCAGGTGCGTGGTGACGGCGGCCAGGGCGCTGAGCACGGTCAGGTTCTCGGGGCGGCCCGCGATGTCCAGGTCGTAGACCTTCCCCTTGTGCTCGCGCAGCCGCAGTCCCTCGGCGAGGAAGAAGAAGTCGAACCGGCCGCGTTCGACGGTCCGTGCGAGCCGGACGAACGAGTCGATGGCGATCTGGCTCCCGGAACGCGGGTCCGACCAGACGGTCACATTGTGGATGCCGGGCAACTGGGCCGCGAGGTGCACCTGTTTCTGACGGGTTGCGGGCACGGTGCCTCTCCTCCTGCGAAGTCCGGTCGATATCAAGGTCGTTGGGATGAGCGGGGGTGGTGGTCCGAGCCTGCACGGGCCGGCCGTCCGCTGCACAGTCCGGCCGGCCCCGCTTCACGAGGTGTTCATGCGCCCGCGACAGAAGCCTCCGTGCCGGGGGCGGGGGCCGCCGCGGGGGTGGCGTGGGGGGCCGGGGAGACGAAGCGCACGCGGTTGTCGAAGGCGACGCCGTGGCTCTTCACGTCGATGGTGACGCGATCGCCGTCGGCGATCCGGAACCCGTCGTGGAAACTCGCCTCGTCGGCGCCCAGCAGCACGTAGTTGACCAGTCCCGGCCGCCGCACCGCGGGGTACGTGAACAGGTGATCGGCCATGTCCTGCACCCGGTGGTAGAGCGCGTCGTCGCCGCAGTCGAAGCCGCCCTCCCAGGCTGTCGCGCCGTCCCGGACGATGGTGACCCGCCCGGTCACCGTGCGCGGCGGCGGGCCGAGGAACAGCCACGGGGTGAGCGCGGTGTCGCACAGCTTGCAGTACGGGTTGTAGCCGGGGTCCTGGCGGTGCAGGCCGATGTCGCACAGGTCGTTGCCGAAGGTGTAGCCCGCGTAGTGCGGGGTGCCGTCGGCGTCGTTGACGTAGACGAGGGCGACCTCCGGCTCCTCGATGAGGGCGACCGGCCGCGCGGGCACGATCAGGTCCTCGCCCGGCAGCCGCACCCAGTCGCCGAAGCCCTTGAAGAACCACTTGGGCGGGGTGAACTCGCCGTCCGCCGGAGCGGTCCGGCCGCCCCACTTCTTCTTGTGCGTGCCCATGAAGCCGCTCAGCAGCGCCTTGCCGGACGCGGTCGGCAGCAGCGGGGGCAGCAGACGCAGGCCGGGGTCGCCGGTGGTGACGACGACGCTCTCCGCGCCCTCGGTGAGGGCCGCGCGCAGGGCCGCCTCCGAACCGTCGGTGGCGACGAAGGCGGCGGCCACCGCGCCGTCCCCGACCCGGTAGAGGGTCTGCCGGGCGCCGTCCTCGGGGCGGCCGAAGCCGACGTGGCGGGCGCCGTGGTACTCGGCCTCGAAGAGGACGGGGAGATGAGGGCTGGACATGGGTGACTCCTTCGTCGCGTCGGTGTGTTCGGGCGTTCAGGGGTGCGGGGCGGGGACCGCGGGCGCGTCGGCTCCCGTGAGGTCGGCCAGAACCTCGCCGAGGCGGTCCACGGACGCGCGGATCCACGGCAGGGCGAGGGGGTCCGCGGTCGACAGGGCGGCGGTGCGCCGCTCGTCGGTGTCGCCGTAGAGGCGGCTGGTCGCCACCCGGATCCGCAGCGGGCGCCCCGGCTCCCCGAAGGCGCTCGCGGGCAGGACGCCGACCCCGTGGCGGTCGAGCAGCAGCCCGGCCAGGGCGTCGCCGTCGCGCACGCCGTGCGCGCGGGTCAGACGGTCGCGCAGCGGCCCGAAGTCCGGGTAGAGGTAGCAGGTCGCGGCGACCGGCGCCGTCCGCGCGCCGGCTGCGGCGAAGCGGTCGGCGACCGCGCGCACCACCCGCTCGTGCAGCCGCCGGCTCGCCGCGACCCGCTCCACGACCTCGGGCGGCTCTTCGAAGGCGTACGCGGCCGCCGTCTGCACCGGGGCCGGCGGGCTGGACCAGATCTGGCTGGCGACGGCGACGAGCCGGGAGCGCAGAACGCGCCCCAGCTCGCCGTCCGGCAGCCGGGCCACGCCGGTGCGCCATCCTCCGAGCGCCAGATTCTTGGTCAGTCCGGTGGTGACGACGGTCCGCTCGGGTGCGTGCACGGCCGGGGAGACGGCCGGCGCGGCGGTGTCGTACACCAGGTCTCCGTAGATCTCGTCGGAGACGATGACGAGGTCCAGGTCGCGGGCGGCGCGGGCCAGCCGCCGCAGGGTGCCGTCCGACGCGATGGTGCCGGTCGGGTTGTCGGGCACGGTGACGACCACGGCGCGGGGGGCGCGCCCGGCGGCGCGGGCGTCGGCGACCGCCTCGCGCAGCCGGTCCGGGTCGGGCACGCCGCCCTCGCCCGGCAGGATCGGTACGGGCAGGGGGCGCGCCCCGGCGAGACGGGCCTGGGCGGCGTAGCTGACCCAGCTCGGGACCGGCACGACCACGTCGCCGCCGAGGGCGAGGAGCAGGGCGAACAGCAGCGACTTGCTGCCCGGCCCCGCCACCACCCGCCCCGGCTCGGTGTCCAGCCCGCGCCGCCTCCAGTACCCGGCGGCCGCGCCGCGCAGGGCGGGGCTCCCGTCCACGGGGCCGTACGCGTTCTCCCCGGCCGCCGCACCGAGCCGCGCCACCAGCCCGGGCAGCACCGGCAGCCCGATCTCCCCGCTCGCCAGCGACAGCACCCGTTCCCCGGCCGCACGCCGCCGGGCCAGCACGGCGTCGGCGGCCAGCGTCGCCGACATGGGGACCGGTACGGGGTGGGACATGACGGCTCCAGGGGGTGAGGTGCGGCCGGCAGGCACGGCACGGTCGTCGGGAAGGGCGTCCGGGGTGCGGTCAGGTGGTGGTCGCCGGTGCGTCGGCGAACCGTCCCCGGAGTTCGGCCTTGCGGATCTTGCCGGTGAGGGTCTTGGGGAGGGCGGGGACCAGTTCCAGGCGGTCCGGGAGGAAACGGGGGTCGTGACCGGCCCCGGTGAGCCGGGCGCGGACGTCCTCGAGGGTGGGACCCCCGCCGTCGCGGCCGACCACGACGGCGACGATCCCGCCGCCCACGGAGCCCACGGGGTCTTCCGGGCTCTCGGCGGCGCTCCCCGCTCCCCCGCCGTCCGTCGGTCCGAGGCCGACCAGGGCCGCTTCGACGGCCTCGGGGTGGCTGCCGATCAGCGCCTCCAGCTCCGCCACCGGGGCCACCCGCCCCTCACGCACGATCGCGTCGCGGGCCCGCCCGAGGACGCGGATGCCGCCGCGCCCGTCGGCGCGGGCGAGGTCGCCGGTGTCGAACCAACCGTCGGCGTCGAGTTCGGCCGCGAACGCCTCCGGGCGCCGAAGGTAGCCGAGCGCCAGCGACGCCCCGCGCACCTTCAGCCGGCCCACGTGCTCGCCCTCGCCCCCGGTGGCGCCGGACGTCTCGATCCGGACCTCCATGGCGTCGATCGCGCGGCCGTTGCTGTGCGCCGCCCAACCTTCGGGGTCCTCGGGCCGGGTGGTGGTCACGGGGCCGTTCTCGGACATGCCCCACAGCGAGTGGGCGCGGGCGCCCAGCGTCGCGGACACCTCGTCGGCCAGCTCCGGCAGGACCGGTGCCGAGCCGATCACCGCGTGCCGCAGGGTGCCCGTGTCGCGCCGCCGGGCCCGCTGTGACGCGGCGACGTCCGCGAGGGTGGCGGGCGGCCCGTACAGCAGGGTGGCGCCGTAGCGTTCCACCAGGTCGAGCAGCACCTCGTTGCGGCGTGCGTCCTGGAAGGCGACGGTGCCGCCCAGCAGGACCGCGCCGAGGACGCCCTGCGCGAACCCGGAGTAGTGCACCAGCGGCGTCGAGACGGCCGCCACCCAGTCGTCGCCGGCGCCGAACGCGTCGACGTAGCCGCGGACGGCCGAGTGGACGGTGTTCGGGCTGTGCACGACGCCCTTGGACAGGCCGGTGGTGCCGGAGGTGAACAGCACCACGAAGGGGTCGTCGGCCCCGGCCGCCAGGCCGTCCAGCCGGGCGGCCGCGCCCTCCCCCGTCTCCCGCTCCACCGCCACGAAGTGCTCGTGGAAGCCGAGCGCGCCCTCGGGCACGGGACCGTCCGCCACCAGGACGTGGGCGAGCGCGGGCAGTTCGTCCCGGAGCCGGACGGCGGCCTCCGCCGGCGGCGCGCCCGCCGCGCCGGGCAGGGTGACGTACACCCGCGCGCCGGTGAGCGCGAGACGGTGGCGCAGCTCCTCCCCGGCGCACAGCGGCGAGACGGGGACGATGACCGCGCCGATCCGGAGGGAGGCGAAGATCAACGGCACCATCTCCCAGCGGTTGGGGAGCTGCACGGCGACGAAGTCACCCCGCCGCGCACCCAGTTCGAGCAGAGCCAGGGCGAACCGGTCGGTCAGGCGGTCCAGTTCCGCGTAGTCGAGGGTGTCGGTGCGGGACTCGGCGACGCGCCGGCCCGCGACGGCCGTCCGGTGCGGACGCAGCCGGGCCTGGCGGTGCAGGTCGTCGAGGAAGGTCTCGTCCCGCCACCAGCCGCGCCGCCGGTACTCCGCGGCACGCCCCGCGGGCACCCGGTACGCGGCCTCCTCCGGTGCGGGCGCCGGCCGTTCGGCGGCGACGCTGCTCATCGCAGGTCCTTGCGGCGGGCGGCGAGCAGCTCGGGCAGCGGGTCGCCCGCGCGGGCGGAGGCGATCTCCAGCAGGTCGCGGGTGTTCCGCCGGACCCGGTCGCCGACCCAGTCGAACACCCACGTCCTGCGGGCCTCGGCCGGCAGGTCGAAGGGGACGACGCGGGTGACGGCCAGGGCGGCGGACGCGGCGCCGCCGATGTTGGCGATGACACCGGGCACCAGGGCGGCGCCGGAGGCGGCGACCTTCTCCTTGGCGGCGGCGCTGGAGGCGAGGTTGGCGCCCTCGACGACCAGCCCGGCCCGCAGGCGGTGGGTGTTCTCGGCGGTCAGCGCGTACTTCTGCGCGGCCAGCACGAGAATGTCCGCGTCCACGTCCAGCCAGGCGTCGGGCTCCCCGGAGAGGGTCACGCCGTCCGGCAGCCGGGCGCGGTCGATACGTCCGAACCGGTCGGTGACGGCGATCAGTCCGGCCGCCGGAAGCCGCTCCGCGCTGATGGTGCCCTCGACGTCGGCGACGGCGACGACGGTGTGCCCGCGGTCCTCGAGGAACCGCGCCACCGCCCGGCCCACCGCGCCGAAGCCCTGCACCACGACCCGCGCCGCTCCGGTGCGGCCGCTCGCCTCCAGCGCGGTGAGGGCGGCCACGCCGACGCCGTGTCCGGTGGCGTCGATCAGCGGCTCGTAGTACGTGCGCCAGTCGATCGGCATGTCGGGGGCGCCGGGGCGGTAGCGGGGGTCGTAGCCGGCCTCGTCGAAGAAGACGGCCCGGTCGGCGGGTGTGACGCCCATGTCGATGCCGAGGTGGATGCCGCCGTGCAGGAGCGGCTTCACGGTGCGGCCGAAGGTGCGGAAGGTGGTCTCGCGGTCGGTGCCGTCGGAGACGATCCCGGCCTTGGCGCCGCCGATGCGCAGTCCGGCCAGGGTGAACTTCTCGGTCATGTCGCGGGCCAGTCCGGCGACTTCCTCCTCGGTGACGCCGGGGGTCATCCGGGTGCCGCCCATCGCCAGGCCGTCGACGAGCGTGTCGACGACCACCCAGCCCTCGATGGTGCCGCCGCTGCCGTGGAGGTGGACGGTGAGGGCGGGGTCCTGCGGGTCTTCCAGAGCGCTCATGGCGTACTCCTCGGGTCCGGTGCGGAAGGGGGGAAGGGACGTGTCGCATGCGCCCGGCGGGGGCGGTCGCGGCGTGGGGTCACCGGTACAGCTCGGTGAAGCCCCGCAGGATCTCCAGGCCGTCCCTGCGGAACTCCAGATGGGCCTGGGAGCCGAGGACGCGGCCGTCGTCGGAGCGCAGGAACTCCACGGGTGCCTGTGCGGAGCGGCCGATGGCGCGGTAGCCCGGCGGGGCCTCCTGGAGGTAGAGGGTGTGCCGGTGGAACACGGTGACCGTCGGCTCGACATGGCTGAACAGCGGTTCCGTGGTGTCGACCTGTGCCTCGTGGCCACCGACCCGCTGCGGCCCCTCGGCGAGCCGGCCGCCGGCGGCGACGGCGAGGATCTGCATGCCGCCGCAGATGCCGAAGACGGGCACGTCGGTGTGGGTGACGAGGTCGATCAGCGGCTGGTAGTAGGTCCGGTCGTAGGCGCGCACCTTGGTGCCGCTGAGCACGATCGCCTGGTGGCGCCCGTTCAGCCGGGTGGGTACGGACGCGGCGTCGACGGTCTCGGTGAGCGAGCCCATCTGCTCGAATCTGCGCCGCAGTTGCGGCAGTGAGAGGGTGCCGTTGTTGACGACGAGGACACGGGGCCGCGTCATGCGCTCGCTCCTGCGGGGCGGGCCGGTGCCGGCGGGGCGGTGATGAGCGTGCCGGTGCGGCCGGCCAGCAGCGGGGTGACGGCGGCGCTGCCGATGACGACCCGCGCCACACCCCCGTCCAGGGCTTCGCCGGCGGCCCGCAGCTTCTTGCGCATGCCGCCCTTGGCGCCGCCGTCGCGGAAGGCGGCCGCCTCGCGGGCGCTGATCCGGCGCACCGGCCGGTCGTCGATCAGCAGGTGGCCGACGTCGGTGACCAGGACGAGGTCGGTGGCGCCGACGGCGGCGGCGATCGCGGCGGCGGCCCGGTCGGCGTCGGTGTTGACCTCCCGGCCGGCCGCGTCGCGGGCGAGCGGGGTGACCACGTGGGCGTGGCCGGGCAGCAGGTCCTTCAGGGGCGCCGGGTCGACGCCGGTGATGGGTCCGACGAGGTTCTCGAGTTCGACCAGTTCCTTCTCCCGCCACCACCAGCGCTCGCCCTCGCCCGCGTTCACCAGGCCGTCGCTGCCGACGAGCCGTTCGCCGGTGATGCCGCGGTCCGCGAGCCTCCCGAGGACGTCCTCGGCGAGCCCGGCGCTGACGGTCTTGATGTCCTCGATGACCTCGGGCGTGGTCCAGCGGCTCTGGTTGCCGTAGCGGTCGCGCAGGATCGCGGAGGGTTCGCCGTAGCGGGGGCGGAGCCGCTTGAGCGGCTTGGACCAGCCGTGCACGAGGATCAGGGGGTGGCTGCGCCCGTGCCGGGCCAGGTCGTCCCACCAGCCGCCGTCGAGGTCGTCCAGGCAGCTTCCGCCGAGTTTCACCACCGTGGGGACGGTGTCGCGGGCGCTCATGCCGGCACCACCGGCTGCTGCGTCAGCCCCGTCTCCTCCGGCAGGCCGAACCGCAGGTTGGCGGCCTGCACGGCCTGTCCGGCGGCGCCCTTGACGAGGTTGTCGAGGGCGGCGAGCACCACGATCCGGCCGCCGTCCTCGTCGTACAGAGCGGTCACGTCGGCGTAGTTGGAGCCGAGGACGGCCTGCGGGTCGGGCACCGGGATCAGCGTCTCCTCGTGCCGCCGCACCCGCACGAAGGGCTTGCCGCGGTAGAAGCGCAGGTAGGCCCGCGCCAGCTCGCGCTGGTCGATCGCCGCGTCGGTGAAGACGTAGGAGGAGGTGAGCAGTCCGCGTACGTGGGAGACGCCGTACGCCGACATGGACAGGTTGCCGACGGCGCCGGGGCGGTCGCGCTCCAGGAAGTCGGCGACCTCGGCGGCGTGCCGGTGCCCGGTCGGGGAGTACGGGGCGATGGCCCCGGCGCGGAAGGGGTGCAGGTCGGAGGTGCGCAGTCGCAGCCCGCCGCCGCTGGAGCCGCTCTTGCCGTCGACGACCACCGTCTTCAGGCCGAGGCCGAGGCCGAGGACGAGCGGGGCCAGGCCGAGGGTGATCGCGGTGGCGTAGCAGCCGGGCAGCGAGATCAGCGGGGCGTCCTCGAGCCGGTCGCCGATCAGCTCCGGTACGCCGTAGACGAACCGGTCGGCGAGGTCGGGGCGGCGGCGCACCTTCGGGTACCAGCGGTCGTGCAGTTCCGGGGTGCGGATGCGGAAGGCGCCGCTGAGGTCGATGACGGCGGGGACACGGTCGGCGAGCAGGGCGGCCAGTTCGGCCGAGACGGGTGCCGGGGTGGCCAGGAAGAGGACGTCGACCTCGTCGGCGGTCTCCTCGGTGACGGGCCGCACCGTCAGGTGCCGGCCGAGGCGCAGCCCGGGGTGGAGCTCGGCGGGGCGCCTGCCGATGCTGGAGGAGCCGCCGAGGAAGGTCAGCTCCAGGTCGGGGTGCTGGGTGACGAGTCGGATGAGTTCGCCGCCGGCGAGCCCGGAGGCACCGACGACTCCTGCGCGGATCATGCGAGCAGCTCCTGCACGTAGCGGCCGACGGCCGAGGGGATGTCCGCTCCGGTGGCGGCGGCCACCGCCCGGAAGCCGGGCGCGTGGTTGACCTCGTTGACGACGAGGCCGTCGGGGGTGCGGAAGAGGTCGACGCCGTAGATCCCCGGCCCCAGGACGTCCACCACGGCGTCGACGGTCTTGAGGATGTCGGGGTCGTGGCCGGCGGCGCGGTTCCTGTTGCCGAGGGCCGCGTTGTTGCGCCAGTCGGTGCCGTCGCTCTCGAACTCGGCGGCGCCGACCAGTTCGCGGCCGACGACGAGGCAGCGCACCGAGCCGCCGCCGAGGTACGGCTCCATGAGGCCGGCCTGTTCGAAGGCGTGGGCCAGGTCCTCGACGTAGTCGTAGACCGAGTGGGCGGTGTCGGCGTGCCGGATGAGGGTGACCCGTCTGCCCATGCCGCCGAAGACGGGCTTGAGGACGACGGGCGGCGGCAGTTCGGTGAGCGCCTTGTCGAAGTCCTTGCGGGAGAGCACCAGCCGGTGGTCGGGCACGGGCACGCCGGCGGTGTGCAGCAGGGCCCGCAGGGCGGCCTTGTTCTCGCAGGCGTGGATGGCGCGGGCGGTGTTGAGGGTGGGGACGCCGGCCGCCTCGGCGAGGGTGGCGATCAGCCCGCCGCGGGTGTAGCTGCGGCTGCGGATCAGGACGGTGTCGTAGCCCCGCAGGGCGGGGGCGTCGGGGTGGCCGAGGGTGAGGGACTCGTCGTTGACCCAGTCGAGGCGGAGGCCGAAGGCCGGGGCGGCCTCGATGAGCAGGCGTTCCTCCCAGGCGACGCGGTCCGCGACGATGGCCGCGGTGCGGGTGGCGCCCATGTCACTGGCCCCAGTCGCGGAGTTGGACCTCGACCGTCTCCAGCGACAGCCGGCCGTCCTCGACGGCCTCGACGCGCAGGGTCAGGACGCATTCGGGGCAGGAGAGGGTCTCGCCCGCGGTGACCGGGGGCACGGTCAGGTCGGTCTCGCACTCGGGGCAGACGCCGGTCAGGGTGGCGGTGGACATGGGTTCAGCTCCGTGGTGGTGGGAGGGACGGGGGTCAGGCGGGTACGGGGCGGAAGTCGACGGCGGCCTTGCGGATCGCGTCGCGGTCGAGCAGCGGGCGGCCCTCTCGTTCCTGCCGCTCGGCCAGCCAGGGGGTGAAGGCGTCGATGTCGACGTCGAGGCCCGAGTCGGCCAGTGCCCAGCCGACCAGGGCGGTGGTGAGGCGGCTGCGCACCCGCAGTGCGCGCCGGTTGCCGACGAGTTCGGCCGGCAACGTCTCGTACGCCTCGGGGTGACTGAGCTGGCCGGGCAGCTCGTAGGTGAAGGCGTGCGGGGTGGTCGGCCCGGGCTGGAAGGCGTCGCCGAGGCCGGCGCCCCTGAGGGCGAGCCGGGACAGCTCGGTGAGGTGGGTCAGGTCGAAGCGGGTGTCGCCGTGGATGACGCGCAGCGAGGTGAGCAGTTCGGCCAGCGGGGCGTTGCCGCCGCGCTCGCCGATGCCGCCGACGGTCGCGGAGATCCAGCGGGCGCCGGCGCGGACGGCGGCCAGGGAGTTGGCGACGGCCATGCCGAGCATGTTGTGCGAGTGGATCTCGATCTCGGAGCCGTCGATGGCGGCGATGTTCCCGATCACGCTCTCCATCTGCCAGGGGGAGAGGAAGGCGACGGTCTCCGCGAGCCGGAACCGGTCGGCTCCCGCCGCGAATCCGGCCTCGACGTAGGGGACGAGCCGCTCCTCGGGGGTGCGGGCGCCGTCCTCTCCGCTGAAGGTGACGTGGAAGCCTCGCTCCTTGGCCTGGCTGATCGCCGAACGCGCCAGCGACTGGAGGAACTTGGGGCTGGACGAGTCGAGCTTGAGCCGCGCGTGCTGCTCGGAGGTGGGGATGGAGTACATGATGTGCCGTACGCCCAGGCGTTCGGCCTCGTCGAGGGCGCGCGCGACCTGACGGCGGTCCCGGACGACGAGGAGCGTCATGCTGCGCTCGGGTCCGACTGCCTCGTGGGTGGCGAGGACGAGGTCGGCGTCCTTGGAGTCCGGTCCGGAGACCATGCCGACCTCGACCAGCTCGACTCCGGTGCGCACCAGCAGGCCGGCGATGGCGGCGGCGTCCTGGGGGCCGAACTCGACACCGGCCATGTGCGCGGAGTCCCGCAGGGTCGCGTCGGATATGCGGGGCGGCGTCCGCAACGCCTCGGGGTTCTCTGCCAATGCCATGTCCTTCACTCCTCGCTCCCGAAGTTCCCGAGGGAATCCGAAAGGGTCGGCATTCTCGAAAAGGGTCCGCACCGCGCCCCGGGTGACGTCGGGCGCTGATCGCTGATCCATATCCTTGGCGGCCCGCACGGAAATCACAACAGCGGCCGTGTCAGGATCACGTGGCGGGGTGTCAAGAAATGTCAGGAAGGAAACGGAGTGCAAGGCGTGGGTGGTGGGAGCGCCAATTGACGGGCGGTCGCGTCCCCTTGGTGTGACGCGCGCCCTACGGTGAGGTCATGGATCTCTTCTCGCTGCCCCGGCTGGGGGTCGTCGTACCGCCGGAGAACCCGACGGCGGAACCCGAGTTCAACCATCTGCTCGGTGCCGGCACGAATGTGTACACCACCCGTTTCCCGGTGACGCCCGGTCTGGATCTCAGGGCGATGCTGGAGACGTACAACGATGCGCTGCCGGGGCTGCTCGGGAGTTTCGGGGCGCTGCGGCTGGACGCGACCGTGGTGGCGTGCAGCGCCTCGCACTACCTGCTGGGACCCGACGGCGACCGGGAGTTCTGCGACGAGCTGTCCCGGCGGGCCGGATCGCCGGTCGGATCCTCCACGCAGGCCGTCCTCGCGGCCTGCGCGTCGCTCGGGGTGACCCGCCTGACGCTGGTCTCCCCGTACGAGCCGTGGCTCACCGACACCTCCCGCGCCTTCTGGGAGGAGGCGGGCCTCACGGTCGACGGGGTGGTGACGGTGCCGGCGGCCGACGCGGACGCGGACGGCGGGGCGCGCTACGACCCGTACGCGGTGACGACCGGGGCGATCCTGCGGCGGATACGGGAGCGGGAGCTGCCCGCCGGCACGGCGCTGCTGTTCACCGGTACGGGCATGGGCACGCTCGCCGCGCTCACCGAGCTGGCCCGGCGGGAGCCGCGCCGCACGCTGCTGTCGTCGAACCTGGCGTCGGCCTGGTGGGCGCGGCAGGTGGCGGGGGTGACCGGCGCGGCCCGCCATCCGCTGCTGCGGCGGCTGGAGCACGCGCCGGTGTGACGCGGGGCGGTGTGACGCGGGGCGGGGCAGGCGGCGTGGGCGGTCCGACGGGGGACCGCCCACCCGTTCAGCCCGCGGACGTCTCGGGTACGCGCCAGGCGTAGCCCATGCGGTAGCCGACGCCCCGGACGGTGATGATCCAGCCGCTGAAGCCGAGTTTCGCCCGGAGGCTGCTGACATGGGTGTCGATGGTGCGGCTGGTGTGGCCCCAGTCGCTCCCCCAGACCCGCGCCATCAATTCCTTGCGTGTGACGACCTTTTCAGGGGTGGCCGCCAAGGTGTACAGCAGCTCGAATTCCTTCGACGTGACGCCGACGAGCCGGTCGCGCAACCGTACTTCCCGGCGCCGCGGATCGATATGCAGATCGCGCAGGGAAATGGTCTCCGGAAGGACCTGCCGGGGCTGGGACCGGCGCAGTACCGCCTCGATCCGGGCGACTATTTCGCGGAATCCCCAGGTTTTCACCACGCAGTCGTCCGCGCCCGCGTTCAGGACGAGAACGCGCTCCAGTTCGTCATCGGCCTCGGTGACGGCCATCAGCGCCGTGTTGCCGTTCATCCGCAGGGACCGGCACAGTTCCAGTCCGTCGATATCGGGCAACTCCAGGGAGAACAGCACCAGATCGGCGTCGCCGCAGCCGCGCGCGGCCTGTTCCCCGGTGCAGGTGCCGCGCGCGGCGAATCCCTGCCGCCGCAGATCGCGCACCATGGCCGCGACGGCGGCGCCGTCCGGCTCCACCACGAGTACCCGTCTCACGTAGCCCACCCTTTCTCCTCGGTCCTGCGTCAGTTCGGCGTGCCGGTGAGTGCGGCGGCCGACGGATCCGGTGCACGGGCCGGCGCGTCCGGGGGCACGGGGCCCTTGCCGGGCGCGTCGGCCAGGCACTGGTAGACGTAGGCCGCCGAGGCCATGGTCATGTGATGGTGCCAGCCGGGGAACGAGCGGCCCTCGAAGTCGAGGACGCCGAACCGCCGGCCGAGCGTGGCCACGGCCGTGAGCGCGGCAGCGTGTCCGCGGGCGAGCCGCAGGACCTCCTCCACCCGGTGGTCCATGAGCGTGGTGAGCCAGTACCGGGCCGGCCGCCGCCCCTCCGGGTCGGGCCGCTCCAGCGTGCGGTACGGACGGGCGCCGGCGTCGTCCCCGCCGCCGGGCCCCGGCAGCCCCACCGTGCCCGCGTACGTGTGTACGGGCACCGCCCGCATCCGGCCGTCAGGGGCCCGGCCCAGGATCACGTGCGTCTGCCGGGCGTGCCGGTCCTCCATGAGCGCGCGCACGGTGGTGGCGGGCCGGTGCCGCCCCGCCGGAACCGGCTGGTCGGGGGTGACCTCGCACACCACGTCCGCACCCTGCCGGGCGAGGCCGGCCAGGACGCCGGCCGCGTCGTCGCACCGCGTCAGGTCCAGCACCCAGGGCAGGCGCGGTAGGTGCGGCTGCGCGGCCGCGCCGGCGGCGTATCCGAGCACGTGGTCGGCGACCGTGCGCCCCGTCTCGGCGGCGGGGACGCGCGCACGGCGCATGCGCTCCCGGTCCGCGTTCCAGCCGCCGCCCAGCACCAGGCCCCAGTCGACCGGGTAGCAGTGGCCGCCCGCGGCCAGGAAGAGACCCAGCGCGCGCTGGCAGTTGACGGCGCGTCCGGTCGTCCGGTCGACCCTCCGGTGCACGCCGACCGAATGCTCGCCGCGCTTGGGGATGATGAGTTCGGCGACGGTCCAGGCGTGCGGCGTCGTGCTCGCGGCCACCCGCCGGGCGAGGCGGCGGCGCACCGGGGTCCAGTCCCACGGGCTGGCGTTGATGAACTGGTGCAGGCCGTGAGCCGCGGCCGGCGGCAAGGACGTGGTCAGCGCCATACTCCGCGGTGTCTTCTTGCCGGACGCGTGGAGCAGCGCCCACAGATACGCCTGAGCCCAGCGGCGCTGCTCGGAGCGCTGGAACGCCTGGAACACCTCGTCCATGAAGCTCCGCAGGCCCGCGCCCTCTCCCGGCACCGCCGCGCTCACCTCACTCGACGACATGTGACGCCACTCCCCCTCGTTCCTCGCCGCCGTCCACGTCCCGGGTGGCCACATGGCACACACGTACGAGGCGAAAGTACCGTCCGGGCCGGGGTTTGCCCGGTTCGCCGCCCGATTTCGCGAACTCGCCCCCCGACCTGCGAAAACACTCTGTCACCGGGCGTGCGCGAAGAGCGCGCGCGGGGGCCCGGGAGCGGCTCTACCAGTACCGGAGCACTCTTCGCCGGATTCGCGGGGTGAAGTGTCAACAAATCATGAACATGCGTCCGGCCGGCCCGCGGGCGAACGGTGAGCATGCGGCGGGGACCGCGCCGGCCCCGGAGGGCGGGCCGTGCGGCCGGCTCTCCGGGGTCGGTCCTCGGGTTTCCGGGGCGTCAGGTGGCCGGGTCCGGGACGGGGGCCGCTCCCTCCGCCGGGGCCACCGGACGGCGTGCCGGGAAGCCCGCCCGGCGGGCGTACAGGACGACCGCGATCACCGGCAGCAGGAGCACCAGCACCGTCCAGGGGAACGACTCGCTGCCCACCTCGTCCAGCAGGATCCCGCCGACGATGCCGCCGCCCGCCATGGCCACGTTCCAGAGGGTGACCAGCATCGCCTGCGCCGAGTCGGCGTGGTCGCCGCCGGCGTCGCCCACGGCCGTCTGGAGCAGCGTCGGCACACCGCCCCAGCCCAGGCCCCACAGCACCACCGCGACGTAGACGAAGGCGGTGCTGTCGGACAGGACGGCCAGCAGCGCGGCCGCCACGGCCACCAGCACGGCGCCGCCGACGGTCAGCCCGCGCAGCCGGCGGTTGATCTGCGCGCCGACGATCCAGATGCTCGCCAGCGACGCCCCGCCGAAGACGAGCAGTACCAGGCCCGTGCTGCCGCCCAGGCCGATGTCGTCGAGGTAGGTGGCGATGTACGCGTACAGGACGGTGTGGGCGAGGACGAAGACGAGCGTGACGAAGAGGACCGGGGTGACGCCGGGGACGCGCAGGGCGCGCAGCATCCTGGGCCGCTCGCCGCGCGCCTGTCCGGGGAAGTCCGGTACGGCCGCCAGGATCCAGACGAACAGGACCACCGTGAGCGCCGTCATCGACAGGAACGCCACGCGCCAGCCGAGCCAGTCGCCGAGGAAGGTACCGGCGGGCACGCCCAGGGAGAGTGCGACGGGGATGCCCGCCATGGCGATGGCCATGGCCTTGCCCTGGAGGTGCACGGGGGCCATGCGCCGCGCGTAGCCGGCGAGCAGGGCCCAGGCCAGGCCGGCCGCGACACCGGCCACGAACCGCGCCACCATGGTCAGTCCGTAGACGGACGACACGGCGGTCACCGTGTTGGCGAGGGCGAAGCCGCCCACGGCGGTGAGCAGCAGTTTCTTGCGCCGCCAGCCCGAGGTGGCGGCGGTGAGCGGAAGCGCGGTCAGGGCGGTGCCGATGGCGTAGACGGTGACGGTCTGACCGGTGGCGGACTCGCTCACCCCGAGGTCCCGGCTCATCGCGGGCAGCAGTCCGGCGGGCAGGGTCTCGGTGAGGCTGGTGATGAAGACGGCGGTGGCGAGGGCGAGCAGGGCGAACAGCGGGAGTCTCTGCTCGCCGCCCTCGCCGCCCTTCGGGTCCGGTGCCGCCGCGGCATCGCGTGCCGTGTCGGGTGCGGTGCTCATGGGATGTGCTCCAGGTCTTCGGGATCGGAAGGCGGGGGCCTCGGTGGGGGAGGCGGGGACGGGTGGTGGACACGGTGGGGGCCGGTTCACGGGGCGGCGGTGGCCGTCTCGCGGGACGGGCGGTTCGCGGGTGGCGGCGGGGCGGTCCGCGTGCGGGCGGCAGCCGGTCCGGGGGACGGTGGTGACCCGTTCACGGGGAGCCGAGGCCGCCGTCGACGGGGAGCCGGGCGCCCGTGGTGAACGTCGCCTCGGTGGCGAGGAAGAGCGCGGCGCGGGCCACCTCCTCGGCGGCGCCGAGACGGCCCAGCGGGGGCAGGGGTACGGCGCCGGCGCCCGGCGCCTCGATACAGCCCGGCGCCACGGCGTTGACGCGGATGCCCCGCGCCACCAGCTCGGCGGCCAGCGCCCGTACGGCGTCGGGGCACGGGGTGGGCGAGGTGAGCACCAGCGCGCCGCCGTCCCGGAGGTGGCCCAGCAGGGGCCGTGCGACCGGGATGGCATCGGAGAAGAGCAGGTCGACACCGTCGCCGGCGCACGCGGCCAGCGCGGCCCCGACGCCGGACGGGGCGACGACGCGGGCGGCCGAGCCCAGTTCGCCGGCGGCGTGCGCGCGTTCCCCTGCGGTGCGGGCGGCCAGCAGGACCGTGGCCCCGCCCTCCACCAGGCGCTTGGCGATGGCCAGGCCGATACCGCCGGCCCCGCCGACGACGAGGGCTTCGGTGTGCGCGTACTTGGTCATGGTCGCCGCTCCTTCCGCGGTGCTCGTCCTCGCCGGTGCGTGGTACCGCCCACGGGACGACTCTGCGTCCGGGCGCTTCGGGGAACCATCGGAAAACCTTCGGGCCGGTCGCCCCCGGTCCGGACGGGCCGTCGTGGTGTCCGGGGCCGGTCGCCGGGCGGGTACGGTGACGCCCATGCGGTTTGGGGTGCTCGGGCCACTGGTGGTGTGGGACGGGGAGGGGCGGGAGGTCAAGGTTCCCGAGGCCAAGGTCCGGGCGCTGCTCGCGGACCTGCTCGCGCACGACGGGGCGCCGGTCTCCGCCGACCGGCTCATCGGCGACCTGTGGGGCGACGCGCCTCCCGGCCGCCCTTCGGGCGCCCTCCAGGCCAAGGTCTCCCAACTGCGCCGGGTCCTCGGCCGGGAACGGGTGGTGCGGCAGCCGCCGGGCTACCGGCTGCGGCTCGACGGGGGCGACGAGGTGGACGCCGCGCGGTTCGGCGCCCTGGTGGCCGAGGCTCACACCGTCGGGGATCCCCGCACCCGGGCGGCGCTGCTCACCGAGGCGCTGGAGCTGTGGCGGGGGCCGGCGTACGCCGACTTCGCCGACGAGCCGTTCGTACGGGGGCCCGCGCAGAGACTCGCGGAGCAGCGGCTGTCGGTGCTGGAGGCACAGGCACAGGCCCGTCTGGAGGCGGGCGGGCACGCTCTCCTCGCCGGTGAACTCGCCGACCTGGTGGCCCGGCACCCGCTGCGGGAGCGGCTGCGGGCGCTCCAGATGCGGGCCCTGTACGCGGCGGGCCGCCAGAGCGAGGCCCTCGCCTCCTACGACGACCTGCGCACCCGCCTCGCCGACGAGCTGGGCGTCGACCCGAGCCCCGAACTCGCCGCCCTGCACGGCGCGGTACTCCGCCAGGACCCGCGGCTGGGCGCGGGAGCGGGGGGCGGCACGGACGCGACCGGGGGTTCGGGTGCCCCGACGTGTCCGGAAGCCGCACGCACCACGAAAGCCGCCGGCACCGCCCGGGCGCCCGGCACCACGGGCTCCGCGGTCGCGGGTGCCGCGGTCTCGGGCACCGCGCATGCTCCCGGTCCCGCCGCCCCCTCCAACCTTCCTGTCCCCCTCACCCCCCTCATCGGCCGACGCGACGCCCTCGTCCGCCTCTCCCTGCTGCTCGCGGAGTCACGGCTGGTGACGCTCACCGGCCCCGGCGGCGTCGGCAAGACCCGGCTGGCCGTGGCGGCGGCCACCGCCGAGCGGGACGGCACCGCCCGGTCGGGTCGGCCGGCGGACGCCGTATGGCTCGTGGAGTTCTCCGGCATCCGCGCCGGCACCCCAGCCGACCTGGCCCAGGTCGTCGCCGCCACCCTGGGTGTCCGGGACGACGCCCCCGCTCCGCTGCCGGGCACCGGCACCGCCGTCCCGTCACTGCCGCACCGCCTCGCCGCCGTGCTGCGGGACCGCCGCACCCTGCTCGTCCTGGACAACTGCGAGCACGTGGTCGACGCCGCCGCCGAACTCGCCGAGCTGCTCCTGCGCACCGCCCCCGGCCTGCGGGTCCTGGCCACCGGGCAGGAACCGCTCGGGCTGCCGGGCGAGGCGGTGTTCCTCGTGGAGCCGCTGTCGCCCGACGACGCCGTGCGGCTGTTCATGGAGCGGGCGGCCGCCGCGGCCCCCGGCTTCCCGCGCGACCCCGACGCCCCGGACGAGCCCGACCGGCGGGCCGTCGCCGAGATCTGCCGCCGCCTCGACGGCGTCCCGCTCGCCCTGGAACTCGCCGCAACCCGCGTACGGGCCCTGGGTGTAAGGGAGTTGGCGGCGCGGCTGCACGACCGCTTCCGGGTGCTGACGTTCGGGCGGCGCGGCGCCCCGGCGCGCCAGCAGACGCTGCGGGCGATGATCGACTGGAGCTGGGAGCTGCTCAGCGCGCCTGAGCGCATCGTGCTGCGCCGCCTGGCCGCGCACCGCGACGGCTGCGATCTGGAGGCCGCCGAGGCGGTCTGCGCGGGAGACGGCGTCGGCCGGGAGGAGGTACCGGATCTCGTCACCCGGCTGGTCGACCGGTCCCTGGTGGTCGTGGTGGACGACCCGACCGGGCCCCGCTACCGGCTGCTGGAGTCCGTCGCGGCGTACGCCACCGAGCGGCTGCACGAGATGGAGGACCTCACCGCCGTACGGGACCGGCATCTGCGCCATTACCGGGAGCTGGCCGAGCGGGCCGAGCCGCGATTGCGCGGTGCCGGGCAGCGGTCGTGGCTGGCCCGGCTGGACGCCGAAGCGGGCAACCTCCGGGCGGCGCTGGACGAGGCGGTGCGCCGCGCGGAGGCGGGCGATCCCGAGGAGGCGGCCCGGCTGGCCACCGCCCTGGCCTGGTGGTGGCTGCTGCGCGGCCGGCTCACCGAGGCCCGCCGCAGCCTGGGTTCGGTACCGGCGGCACCTCCTGGAGCCCCCGTGCACGCCGAACTCGGCCTGCTGCACACCGCGTTCGCCCTGCTGACCGGAGACCATACGGCGGCCGGCGGCACGGTACCGGCGGGCGGCTGCGGTGCGAGCGGCCGACTCGCCGCCGCCGGCAGGGCTGTCTCCGACCCGGTGCGCCGGGCCCGTGCGCTGTGGCTGTGCGCGTACGGCCTGTTCAGCGCGGGTGACGTGGGCGAGGCCGAGGAGCTGAACGACCATGCCCTCACCCTTTTCACCGACGCGCGGGACGAGTGGGGCACCGCCGCCGCACTCGGGCTGCGCGCGACGCTGGCACTGGTCCGCGGCGACCTCGCCGGACTCGGTCGCGACGGTCTGCGCGGTGCCCGGATCTTCCGCGAACTGGGCGACCGATGGGGCGAGTTGCAGACCGTCTCCCCGCTCGCCGCGCTCGCCGAGATCAAGGGCGCCTACGTGGAGGCCGAGCGCCTTCAACACGAGGGACTCGGGATGGCAAGGGAGTTGGGGCTGGAGGCCGAGGTGTCCGCCCGGCTGTCGGGGCTCGGCCGCCTGTCGCTGCTCGCCGGCGCCTGGGAGCGCGCCCGCGATCTGCACGAGCAGGCGCGCCGGATCGCCGTCGAGCAGGGCTACAAGTACGGGGAGATCCACTCCGAGATGGGCCTAGCCCTGGGCGCGCGCCGCTCCGGCGACCTCGACGGGGCCGAGTCGCATCTGCTGCGCATCCGCGACGGCTACGCCGATGTGTCGTCCCGGGCGGGCGACCACCTCCTCCAGGCCGAGCTGGGCTTCGTCGCCGAACTGCGGGGAGACGCCCACGCCGCGGCGGCGCACCACGGGAAGGGGCTGGAGATCGCCCGCGCGCTCGCCGAGCCCCGCGCCCTGGCACTGTCGCTGGAGGGCCTCGCGGGCGCGGCGGCCTTGTCCCGCACGGTTCCGGGGGCGTCCGGTGCGGCCGTCCTGCTGGGCGCGGCCGCCGCCGCCCGCGGCCGGGCCGGGGCGCCGCTGCCGCCCGCCGAACGCACCGACGTCGACCGGGTCACCGCCACTGCCCGCACCGTCCTGGGCGCGTCCGCCTTCACGGAGGCGTACACGTGCGGTACCCGCCTGTCGCCGGAGGAGGCCGTCCGGCACGCCCGTACGGCCGGAGCCCTGCCGGTGCCGGGCCCCCGCGCGGCTGATTCCCGGCGGTCCGGCCCTCTTGACAAGCCCGGCGAACCGACGACAGGCTTCCATTAAACAGAAGACGAATTCCGCAATACGGAATCGAGGAAGGGTGCATCCGATGGGCCTCGCAGACCATCGCTTCACCGTCAACCTGTCGATCCTCTTCACGGAACTCCCGCTCCTGGAGCGCCCGGCGGCCGCCGCCGCGGCCGGCTTCACCGCGGTCGAGCTGTGGTGGCCCTGGCCCGACTCCCCCGTCCCCGAGCGGTCCGAGCTGGACGCGCTGCGGAAGGCGGTCCAGGACGCGGGCGTACGGCTCACGGGTCTGAACTTCTACGCCGGGCGGTTGCCCGGCCCCGACCGGGGCGCGCTGTCCGTGCCCGGCGAGGAGTCGGAGCGGTTCCGCGCCAACGTCGACGTGGCCGCCGATTTCGCCGGGTCCCTGGGCTGTACGGCCCTGAACGCGCTGTACGGCAACCGGGTCGACGGCGTGGACCCGGCCGAGCAGGACGCGCTCGCCCTGGAGAACCTCGTCCTGGCGGCCCGGGCCGCCGACCGGATCGGCGCGGTCCTGCTGGTCGAGGCGCTGAACAAGCCCGAGTCGCCGCTGTACCCGCTGGTGTCGGCCCCGGCCGCCGTGGAGGTCGTCGACAAGGTCAACGCGGCCACGGGACTGGGCAACGCCCGCTTCCTGATGGACCTGTACCACCTGGCGACGAACGGCGAGGACCTGCCGGCGGTGATCGACCGGTACGCCGGGAAGACCGGTCACGTGCAGATCGCCGACAGCCCCGGCCGCGGCGCCCCCGGCACCGGTTCGCTCCCGCTGGAGGAGCTGCTGGACCGGCTGCGCAAGGCCGGTTACGACGGCTGGACCGGCCTGGAGTACAAGCCCGGCGAGCGTCCGAGCGCGGAGGCCTTCGGCCGGCTGCCCCGCTGACCACACCCCCTCGCACGGAGAGGCACCCTCGCATGAGCACCCTTCCCAAGGTCGCCTGGATCGGTCTCGGCATCATGGGCTCCCCCATGTCCGAGAACCTGATCAAGGCGGGCTACGACGTCACCGGCCACACCCTGGAGCAGGCGAAGCTGGACCGGCTGGCCGCCGCCGGCGGCACCGCCGCCTCCTCCGTCGCCGAGGCGGTGCGGGACGCCGACGTGATCATCACGATGGTTCCCGCGTCTCCGCAGGTCGAGGCCGTCGCGTACGGCCCCGACGGCATCCTGGGGAACGCCCGGCCCGGCGCCCTGCTGATCGACATGTCCTCGATCACCCCGCGGACGTCGGTCGACCTGGCCGCCGCCGCGAAGGACAAGGGCATCCGGGTGCTGGACGCCCCCGTGTCGGGCGGTGAGGCGGGCGCGATCGAGGCGGTGCTGTCCATCATGGTCGGCGGCGAGCGGGCCGACTTCGAGGAGGCGAAGCCGGTCTTCGAGACGCTCGGAAGGACGATCGTGCTGTGCGGTCCGCACGGCGCCGGGCAGACCGTGAAGGCCGCCAACCAGCTCATCGTCGCCGTCAACATCCAGGCGTGCGCCGAGGCCGTGGTCTTCCTGGAGAAGTCCGGCGTGGACCTGACGGCGGCGCTCGACGTCCTGAACGGCGGACTGGCCGGCTCGACCGTGCTGACCCGCAAGAAGGACAACTTCCTGAACCGGGACTTCCGGCCGGGCTTCCGCATCGACCTGCACCACAAGGACATGGGCATCGTCACCGACGCCGCCCGGAACGTGGGCGCCGCACTGCCCGTCGGCGCGGTGGTCGCCCAGCTGGTGGCGAGCCTGCGCGCCCAGGGCGACGGCGGGCTCGACCACTCCGCGCTGCTGCGGGCCGTGGAACGGCTGTCGGGCGCGCGGGTCTGATCCCCCTGTTCTTCCGAACCCCGGGCGGCGCCGGCGTCGACATCAGTCCCGTCGCGCCCAAGGCGGCGGCGCCGCCCGGAACCCACGGCCCGCACCGCGGCGCCGTACGGCCCGGATGAGGGGTGGCCGTACGGCACGGCGGCGGCGCGGGCGGGGCGAGGGCGCCACGGCGACGCGCGAGCCAGTACGGTGGCCAACGCCGCGGCCCGTCTCCTACGACCTGAGGGGAGACGCCCCGCGGCCGCCGCCGCGGCCCCGAACCCACCTCCCTCCCGGCGTGCGGATCCGCGCGGTCCGCAGCAGCCTGGGGACATGGCACATCCGACGGAGCATCCGCACATCGTGGTCCACGCGCCCGCCCTGGACGGCTCCCGGCGGGTCACCTCCGACGACGGGACCCTGGGCGTCGCCACGCACACCGACGACGTGGGCGAGATCCTGCGCCTGGCCGACCTGTACGTCACCGACGTCGAGGACGCGGACTTCATCGAGTGGCAGGGCGGCGGCCCGGACGACTGGCCGGGACTGTCCGAACACCACGAGCCGTGAGCGCGGCCGGTACGGCAACGGCCGTAGGCGGGCTACGGCACCCTCAAATGAACCTCTGAACACGGCCTCCCGAGGCTTCGGCGGGCCCCGCGCGCGGGAACCATCCCCGCACACGGGGCCCGCCGGCACGGGGGCGGCGGGCCCCCTGTCCGAGGGGGTGTCCTGTCATGGCCGACATCGCACACGTCCGGGCGACGCCGCACGAGATCGCCCTGCTGGCCTGGGGGCCACGCGCCGCCGTCACGGTGGCCGTCGTCGCCCTGCACCTGCGCGGCGCCGTCGAGGCGGGCGCACGGGGCACGGTGGTGGCGGTCGACAGCGAGGCGGGCAGGGCGCTGCCGCCGTTGCCGACGCCGGAGGAGGTCCTCGCGCCGGAGGTCGACATCCCGGCGGAGCTGCGCGTCCCGTATCTGGAGAGCGCGGTGTACCGACGGCTGAACCAGCCGCGTGACGTACGGGAGTTGCCGCGCGACCCGGACGTGCAGTGGGCGGTGGCCACGCTGAAGACCGGGCTGGCGGACATGGGCATGGTGAGTCCGCCGGCGCTGGGGACGACGCGGGCGGGCCGCCGCCACGTGCACGTGCTGCGCACCGCGTATCCCGTGCCGGCGAGCCGGGCCGGCCTGTCCGACGAGGCGAAGCTGCTGGCCGTCGCCCTGCACGGCGAGGCGGCCCTCCGCGTCGTCGTCCCCCGCTTCGCCTCGCGCGCGGGCCTCACCGGACGGGTCCGCCTCCGCCGCAGACGCGCACTACGCGGCTGGTCCCCCGCCTCCGGCGGCGGCCACACCGGCCAGCTCTACTGCGGCGGCGGAGGCGGCTGCGGAGGCGGGGGCGGCTGCGGAGGCGGAGGGGGGTGCGGCGGGGGCGGGGGGTACTGAGACGCCGTGCGGCCCGTCGGCATGGCGGCCGGGACGGAACGCCCGGTGGCCGTCCGTCCCGGCCGCGCGTCGGTCAGACCCGCAACGGCCTGACCGCCGTCGGGGCGTGGGCCGCTTCCGTGGCGAGGGGTTCGAACTCGACCACGTCGCTGATGTCGTTGGTGGTCGACATCGAGATGTTGGTGACGCGTTCCAGGATCGCCTCCACGATCACCGGGACGCGGTGTTCCGCCGCGAGCTTCTTCGCCTGCTCGAAGGCCGGGCCCAGGCCGTTCGGGTCCGTGACGCGGATCGCCCTGCACCCCAGGCCCTCGGCGACCTTGACGTGGTCGACGCCGTAGACGCCCAGCTCCGGGGAGTTGACGTTCTCGAACTCCAGGTTGACCTGGAAGTCGATGTCGAACGCCCGCTGCGCCTGCCGGATCAGGCCCAGGTAGGCGTTGTTGAGCAGGACGTGGACGTACGGGATCCTGTGCTGCGCCCCGACCGCCAGTTCCTCGATCATGAACTGGAAGTCGTAGTCGCCGGAGAGGGCGACGACCTGCGCCTCGGGGTCGGCCTTCGCCACGCCGAGCGCGGCGGGGACGGTCCAGCCGAGCGGGCCCGCCTGGCCGCAGTTGATCCAGTGCCGGGGCCGGTGGACGTGCAGCAGCTGCGCGCCGGCGATCTGCGAGAGGCCGATGGTGGAGACGTACCGGGTCTCGGGGCCGAAGGCCTTGTTCATCTCCTCGTAGACGCGCTGCGGTTTGATCGGGACGTCGTCGAAGTGCGTACGGCGCTGGAGGGTGGCGCGCTTCTCCTGTGTGGAGGCGGCCCAGGCGGAGCGGTCGGGCAGCCGGCCCTCGGCCTTCAGCTCCTCCGCCGCCTCGACGAACAGCTCCAGCGCGGCGCGCGCGTCGGAGGCGATGCCGTAGTCGGGAGCGAAGATCCTGCCGATCTGGGTGGGTTCGACGTCGACGTGGACGAACGTCCGCCCGGCCGTGTAGACGTCGAGCCGTCCGGTGTGGCGGTTGGCCCAGCGGTTGCCGATGCCGAGGACGAAGTCGGACTCCAGGAAGGTGGCGTTGCCGTAGCGGTGCGAGGTCTGCAGGCCGACCATGCCGGCGTTGAGTTCGTGGTCGTCGGGGATGACGCCCCAGCCCATCAGAGTCGGCACGACCGGCGTGCCGGTCAGCTCCGCGAACCGCACCAGCAGGCCCGCCGCGTCGGCGTTGACGACCCCGCCGCCCGCGACGATCAGCGGCCGCTCGGCGGCGTTGAGCATGCCGAGCGCCTTCTCGATCTGCGCGCGGGTCGCGGCGGGCCTGTAGACGGGCAGCGGCTCGTACGTGTCGGGATCGAACTCGATCTCCGTCGTCTGCACGTCGATCGGCAGGTCGACCAGCACGGGCCCTGGGCGGCCGGAGCGCATCAAGTGGAAGGCCTGCTGGAACACGCCGGGAACCTGCGCCGCCTCCAGCACGGTCACCGCCATCTTGGTGACCGGCCGGGCGATGGACGCGATGTCGACGGCCTGGAAGTCCTCCTTGTGGATCACCGCGGTCGGCGCCTGGCCGGTGATGCAGAGGATCGGGATGGAGTCGCCGGACGCCGAGTACAGACCGGTGATCATGTCGGTGCCGGCCGGTCCCGATGTGCCGACGCACACGCCGATGTTGCCGGGGTGCGTACGGGTGTAGCCCTCGGCCATGTGGGAGGCGCCCTCGACGTGGCGGGCGAGGGTGTGGCCGATGCCGCCGGACGCCTTGAGCGCCGCGTAGAACGGGTTGATCGCGGCGCCGGGGACACCGAACGCGACGTCGACGCCCTCGCGCTTGAGGATCTCGACCGCCGCGCGGGCAGCCGTCATTCGAGCCATGGAGTACTCCTGCTTCGGCTTCTCGGATTCGCACGCCCGTCGCGCCCCGCGGTGAGCTTCTGGATTCCGCATTACGGAAAGTCATTTCTGCTATCTGGAATGAATCTAAGAGCCGTCGCCCGAGGCCGTCAAGAGAGCCGCAACTGCCGGACATCCGCGGGCGGGAGGAGGACGATGGACCGGCTTCGAGAACTCCGGGAGTGGACCCATGTCCGAGAGCCTTCCGGTGCGCTGCCCCGCCTGTCGGCGCTCGCACCGCTACACGGCACCGGCGTACCCCTGCGCCTGTGGTGCGCCCGTCGCCGCGCCGCTGGACCCCGACCGCGTGCCGGCCGCCGTCGGGCACCGCTCGTGGCGCGAGGAGTGGGTCACCGTCCGGTGCGACAGCTGCGGCACGCGCGGTGAGTGGCCACAGCCGGAACTGGGCTGCCCCTGCGGGACGGTGCTGCGCATCCCGGTCGTGGGCGAGCGGGCGGACGCGCAGGCCGGCGGAGGGTCGCGGCGGCCCGCCGTCCCCACCGTGCCGATCCGCACCGCGCGCGACGCGGTCACGGCCGCCGTGCTGCATCTGCGCCGGCTCGGCCACGAGGACGTCCGCCGCACCGGCCGGCACTCCCCCTCCGGTGTCGAACTGGCGGGCCGCGGCGTCCTCGCCCAGGTCGGCCCGTCGGCGCGTCCGGTGACCCCGCGGGACGTGGAGTGCCTGTGGCTGACGGCGATGACCGAGTCCGCCGTCTGCCGGTACTTCACCGTCGCCGGGTACACCGAGGAGGCGCGGGCCCGCGCCGACACGCTGGACGTCCCGCTGTTCCTGCTCGGCCCCGCCGGCGCCCCGCGGCCGGTGAACGGCCCCGCCGAGGCGCTGGACGCCGACGGGGCGTCGACTTGACCCGGTCCTGAAGGACCGTCTCGCGCCGGGCCCGGGGAACAGGCGTCGGCGGCGCGCCGATGGCGGAGACGGTGCGCCGGCGGGTGCGCGGGCCGGGTGACATCGGGGTGGTCACCTTCGGGGCCGGCCACCCCGGCGCCGTCGCCGGCGACGCCCGTGTCTTCCGCGAGCGGCTCGGCTTCACCCCCGCCGAGGCCGCCGCTCCGGGTCCGGAGGGCGGCTCACGGCAGGTCTTCCGGCGGACCCTCGCCTAGTCGCCGGCCGCGTACCGCTCCCGCAGTTCCACCTTGCGCACCTTCCCGGACACCGTCATCGGGAAGGCGTCGAGGAGCCGGAGCCGGCTCGGGATCTTGTAGTGGGCGAGGCGGTCCGCGCAGAAGGCGCGCAGTTCCTCCAGGGTGAGCGGGTCGGCCGGATCGCGCGGGATGACACAGGCGAGCACCTCCTCGCCGTACCGCTCGTGCGCGACCCCGACGACCTGGACGTCCGCGATCTTCGGGTGGGCGTAGAGGAACTCCTCGACCTCGCGCGGGTAGATGTTCTCCCCGCCCCGGATGATCATGTCCTTGATGCGGCCGACGATCTCCACGTAGCCGTCCTCGCGCATCACCGCGAGGTCCCCGGTGTGCATCCAGCGGCCCGCGTCGACGGCCTCGGCGGTCTTCTCGGGCTCGTTCCAGTAGCCGAGCATCACGCTGTAGCCGCGGGTGCACAACTCCCCCGCGCTGCCACGCGGTTGCGTCACCCCGGTGGCCGGGTCGACGACCTTGACCTCGATGTGCGGCAGCACCCGGCCGACGGTGCCGGTGCGGTGCTCCAGGTCGTCGTCCATGCGGGTCTGGAGCGACACGGGAGACGTCTCGGTCATGCCGTAGCAGATGGAGACCTCCTCCATGTGCATCTCGGCGACCACCCGCTTCATCACCTCCACCGGGCACGGCGAGCCCGCCATGATGCCGGTGCGCAGCGAGGTGAGGTCGTACGACGCGAAGCCGGGCAGGTTCAGTTCGGCGATGAACATGGTGGGGACGCCGTAGAGCGAGGTGCAGCGCTCCCGCTGGACGGCCTCCAGGGTGGCCTCCGGCTCGAAGGAGGGGGCCGGGATGACGATGCAGGCGCCGTGGGAGGTGGCGCCCAGGTTGCCCATGACCATGCCGAAGCAGTGGTAGAACGGCACCGGCAGGCAGACGCGGTCCTGTTCGGTGTAGCCGACGGTGCGGCCCACCCAGTAGCCGTTGTTGAGGATGTTGTGATGGGAGAGCGTGGCGCCCTTCGGGAAGCCCGTGGTGCCCGAGGTGTACTGGATGTTGACCGGGTCGTCGCAGCTCAGCCCGGCGGCGATCTCGTCGAGTCGCTCGGCGGGGACGGCGGACGCGCCCGCGGCCAGCGCGTCCCAGGACGGGTCGCCGATGTGGACGGTCTCCCGCAGCTCGGGGCAGGCTCCCCGCACCTGGTCCACCAGTGCCCGGTAGTCGCTGCCCTTGTGGGCGAGCGAGGAGACCAGCAGCGAGATGCCGGACTGCTTGAGCACGTACTCCAGCTCGTGCGCCCGGTAGGCCGGGTTGATGTTCACCATGATGACGCCGATGCGGGCGGTGGCGTACTGCACCAGGACCCACTCGGGGCAGTTGACCGCCCAGATGCCGACCCGGTCGCCCTTCTCGACGCCCTTCGCCAGCAGTCCGCGCGCCACCTCGTCGACGGCGGCGCCGAACTCGGCGTAGGTCCAGCGCCGTCCGGACGGTACGTCGACGAGGGCCTCGCGGTCGGGCCACGCGGCGACGGCCCGGCCGAGGTTGGCGCCGATGGTGTCGCCGAGCAGCGGGGTCCCGCTGGTTCCGTGCGTGTAGGAGAGCGCGGTCACCGGAAGTCCTCCTCGCGGTACTCGTCGGTGGAGCCGGCGGCCGTGGCCTCGCGCAGCTCGATGCGGCGGATCTTGCCGGAGACGGTCTTGGGCAGCTCGCCGAACTCCAGGCGGCGGATCCGCTTGTAGGGGGCGAGCGTCTCGCGGGAGTGCTCGAAGAGCACCTTCGCGGTGTCCGGGCCGGGCTGCCAGCCCTCCGCGAGCACGATGTACGCCTTGGGGACGGCCAGCCGCAGTTCGTCCGGGGCGGGCACGACGGCCGCCTCGGCGACCGCCTCGTGCTCCAGCAGGGCGCTCTCCAGCTCGAAGGGGCTGATCTTGTAGTCGCTCGCCTTGAAGACGTCGTCCGCGCGGCCGACGTAGGTGATGTATCCGTCCTCGTCGCGGGAGCCGATGTCGCCCGTCCGGTAGTAGCCGCCGGCCATCGCCTCGGCCGTGCGGTCCGGGTCGCCGTGGTAGCCGGTCATCAGGCCCACCGGGCGGTCGGAGAGGTCCAGGGCGATCTCGCCCTCGGCGGCGCCGGGCGCGCCGGAGACCGGGTCGAGGAGTTCGACGCGGTAGCCGGGGCTGGGGCGGCCCATGGAGCCGGTCTTGAGGACCTGGCCGGGGCTGTTGGAGACCTGGACGGCGGTCTCGGTCTGGCCGAAGCCGTCCCGGATGGTGACGTTCCAGGCGCGCCGGACCTGCTCGATGACCTCGGGGTTGAGCGGCTCGCCGGCGGCGACGACCTCGCGGGGCGGGGTGCGCAGCAGGCCCAGGTCGGCCTGGATGAGCATGCGCCACACGGTCGGCGGGGCGCAGAAGGTGGTGACGCCGGCCTTGTCCATCTCGGCCATCAGGCGGGGCGCGTCGAAGCGGGTGTAGTTGTGCAGGAAGACGGTCGCCTCGGCGTTCCACGGGGCGAACAGGTTGGACCAGGCGTGCTTGGCCCAGCCGGGCGAGGAGATGTTGAGGTGCACGTCGCCGGGGCGCAGGCCGATCCAGTACATGGTCGCCAGGTGGCCGATCGGGTACGAGGTGTGGGTGTGCTCGACCAGCTTGGGGCGGGCGGTGGTCCCGGAGGTGAAGTACAGCATCAGGGGGTCGTCGGCGAGGGTGGGTCCGTCGGGCGCGAAGTGCTCGGCGGCGCCGTAGGCGTCCGTGTACGGCTGCCAGTTCCCGCCCGGCCCCTCCCCCACGGCGATCCGGGTGTAGTCGCCGGGCACCTCGTCGAACTTCGCGGTGTCGGCGGCGCGCGCGATCACATGGCGGACGCGGCCCCGCTCGACGCGGTCGCGCAGGTCGGCGGGGCCGAGCAGCGGGGTGGCCGGGATGACCACGGCGCGCAGTTTCATCGCGGCGAGGGCGGTCTCCCACAGCTCGGCCTGGTTGCCGAGCATGACCAGCACGCGGTCCTCGGCGCGCACGCCCCGCTGCCGCAGCCAGGTGGCGACCTGGTCGGAGCGGCGGGCCAGGGCGGCGAAGGACAGCCGGGTCTCGTCGCCGTCCTCCTCGACGAGGTGCAGGGCGGTGCGGTCGTTGCCGTCCGCGATCACGTCGAACCAGTCGAGCGCCCAGTTGAACCGGTCGGGCCGGGGCCAGGCGAAGTCCCGGTGGGCGGTGGCGTAGTCCTCGCGGTGTTCCAGCAGGAAGTCCCGGGCCCTGCGGAACGCCTCCGTCGCCGTCGTCATCTGCTCCTCCTCGTACCGGACCGTGCCGGACCATTGCCGGGCGGCTCTTCCCCATCGTGTAATCCGTGATGCGTGTCTCACTACCCCCGAACGGGGGTGTGCGCCGCGCGGAGGCCGTGGTGAAGGGGCGAACAGGTGACAGCTGACCCGATGAGGGCGGGCGACGCGGTGGAGATCCGCGGGGCGCTGGCCCGGCTGCGGCGCGCGACCGGGCTGCCGGTCGCCTTCGGCGGACTGGTGGAGCCCGGCCGGCGGCAGGTGCGCATCAGCGAGCTGAGCGGCACCGCGACGCCCGCGCTGAGCGCGCTCGCGGTGACCTCGGGCAACGGTCTGGGCGGCAAGGCGGTGGCGCTCGCCCGGCCGTGCGCGGTGACGGACTACTCCGTCTCGCGGCGGATCAGCCACGAGTACGACGTCCCGGTCGCCGCCGAGGGCCTGCGCGCCGTCGTCGCCGTACCGGTGGTCGTACGGCGACGGGTGCGGGCCGTGCTCTACGGCGCCCTGCGCGCGGCGCACCCCCTGGGCGACCGCACGCTCGGCGCGGCGGTCCAGGCGGCGCGGGACGTGGAGCAGGCGCTGGTGGTGCGGGAGGAGGCGGCGGCGCTGGTGGCGGCGGCCGGTCCAGGGATGGCCGATCCGGCGGCCGGGGTGGCCGGGGCGGCCCGGGAGCAGGTGCGGGAGGCGCACGCGGCGCTGCGGGCGCTGGCGCCGCGCATCGCGGACCCCGTGCTGCGGGCCGAGCTGCTCCGGGCGTGCGCCCTGCTCACCGCGGACACCGCGCCGGCCGCGGCGGTGCGGCTCGCGCCCCGGGAGGTGGACGTGCTCGCCTGTGTGGCGGCGGGGGCGACCAATGGCGTGGCTGCGGAGCGGCTGGGGGTGACGGCCGAGACCGTCAAGGCGTATCTGCGGTCAGCGATGCGGAAGCTGGGGGTGCGCACCCGGGGGCAGGCCGTGGTCGCGGCCCGCCGGACGGGGTGGTTGCCGTAGGTTTGCGGTGTTTTCCCGAGACGGGTATTACCAGCGGTACGACGGTGGATTTCACCGTCGCCCGGTCCGCTGTAATTTGCCTCACTACACGGTCCGCCCGGAATTAAGGAGCCTGTTGCCTAATATTGGCCAGGACACGCCACACGGAGGGGAGCGGTGACCGTGCGACGGGACTTCAAGGAGCCTGGCAGAAGCCGCCCCGACCTGGTCATAGGCCGGGAGGAGCTGTACTCGCAGGCGCGGGAGCAGCTCGCCCGTGGGGGCAGCGTGCTGCTGCACGGGCCCGCGGGAATAGGAAAATCGACCGTGCTGCGGGCACTCGCGGCGGAAAACGCCGGTGCGGCGGGGACGGTGTTGCGCTGCTCCGCCACGGAGTCCGAATCCCATCTTCCGTTCCTGGCGCTGGCCGATCTGTTCGGTCTGGTCCTCGACAAGGTGTCCGTCCGGCTGCCCGCCGCCCAGCGCACCGCCCTGGAGTCGGCGCTCACCGGGCGCGGCGAGTCCACCCTCCAGCGGGACGGCCTCGCGCTGCGTCTCGCGGTGCTGTCCATGCTGCGGGCGCTGGCCGCCGAGGGGCCGGTCCTCATCGTCGCCGACGACCTCCAGTGGCTGGATTCCGCCAGTGCCGAGCTCCTCGGCTTCGCCGCCCGGCGGCTCGGCGACAGCCCGGTGCGGATGCTGTGCGCGGTGCGCACGGACGGCGAGGAGTACGACCGCCATCTGCGCGCCTGCCCGCCTGACACGCTCGCGGTGCGGCTGGGCCCGTTCTCCCGGACCCAGGTGTCCGCGCTCCTCGACCACCGCGGCTACACCGCCCTGTCCCGCTCCACCGCCCGGGACATCCACCGCACCAGCGGCGGCAACCCGCTGTTCGCCCTCGAACTGGGCCGCGCCCTCGCCGAGAGCCCCACCCGGCCCAGACCGGGCGAGCCGCTGCCGGTGCCGACCTCGCTGCGGGCCCTGGTGCTGAGCCGCCTGGAGATGCTGTCGGACGAGGCGCGCCGCACCCTGCTGGTGGCCAGCGCGGGCGCCCGCCCCACCCTGGCGCTGCTGCGCGCGGCCGGCCGGGAGAACGCCGAGGCGGAGACGGCACAGGCCGCCGCCCTCGGGCTGCTGGCGACGGACTCCGAGGAGCCGGCGCTGCGGTTCGCGCATCCGCTGATCTCGGCCGCCCTGTACGCGGAGGCCCCGGCGCGGGAACGACGGGCCGTGCACACGGCGCTGTCCACGGCGGCCTCCGACCCCATCGAGCGGGCCCGGCACCTGGCGCTGGCCGCCACCGGCCCCGACCCTCAGGTGGCGGCCCGGCTCGCCGAGGCCGCCGCGCTGTCCCGGGACCGCGGGGCACCCTCGGTCGCCGCCTCGCTCGGGCTGCTCGCCGCCCGGCACACCCCGGCCGACGGCGATCCCGGCCCCGACGAGCGGCGGCTCCAGGCCGCCGAGGACGCGATCACCGCCGGCGAGGTCGACCTGGCCCGGGACATAGCGCGCGAGGTGCTGACCCGGGCGACGGTGCCGGCCGAGCGGGTGCGGGCGTGGATGGTGGTCATCGAGGCGGCCGGGCAGGCGCTCGGCGAGGTCGACGCCGTCTTCCCGCAGGTGCTGGCCGACGCCGGCGACGACCCCCGGCTGCTGGCCCTGGTCCACTACCAGCTCGCCTGGCGGGAGGTGGTGGTCGACGGCGACTTCGCCAAGTCCCGCCAGGAGGCCGCGCACGCCGCGGAGCTGGCCGCGCGGGGCGGCGACCGGCGCACCGAGCTGATGGCGCTGGCCTTCCAGTCGTCCACCGAGACCCTGATGGGCCACCCCGACGCCCCCGCGACCATCCAGCGGGCGCTCCAGGAGCCCCAGGACCCCGACGTGGCCTGCCACCACAACGGCGCCGCGATGGCGAGGTTCCGCTGGCTGCTGATGAGCGACCAGCTCCCGCAGGCCCGTACGGCCATCACGGCGCTGCTGCGGGAGGCGCGGCGGCGCGGCATGGTGGAGAGCGAGGTGCACTTCTCGCGGCTGCTCGCCGACACCGAACTGCGCTTCGGACACTGCGGCCGGGCCCTGGACCTGGCCCGCGAGAGCCTGCGGCTGGCCCGGGACTCCGGGATCGGCGAGAGCGCCTCGGCCATGCTCGCCGCCCTCGCGGAGACATCGGGCGGGGACGTGGAACGGGCGCTGACACTGGCCCGCGAGGCGGCGGACCACGCCGAGGTGGACGGCGACCAGTTGTACCTCTCCCTCGCCCTGGCCGCCCTCGGGTACGCCCAGTTGGTGGCGGGGGACGCGCAGGCCGCGGTCCGTTCGCTGCGCCGGGTGCGGGAGCTGGAGCAGGGCATGGGCGTCAGCGACCCGGCGCGGGGCCGCTGGCAGGGCGACCTCGCCGAGGCGCTGGTACGCATCGGCGAGCCCGGCGAGGCGCAGGAACTCATCGACGTCACCCGGGTGCACGCGCTGCGCCTGAACCGCGCGAGCGTCCTCGCGGTGCTCGACCGCGCCGAGGCGCTGGTGCGCGCGGCACGCGGTGAACACCAGGCGGCGTACGCACAGTTGGCGTCGGCGCAGGAGCGGCTCGCCAAGCTGGGGTACGGCCTGGAGGAGGCGCGGGCCGCCTTCGCGCTGGCCCGGCTGCGCGGGCGGGGCCCGGCGCCGGCGGCGTACGACGAGGCCGCCCGGCTGTTCCGGCGCTGCCGCGCGCTGCCGTGGCTGCGCCAGGTGGAGCGGGCGGTGGCCGCCGGCCCCACGGAGCCGGAGACCGTGCCCGCCGCCGCGCCGGGCGCCCTGGACGGGCTGGCCGCGATGGAACGGCAGGTCGCCGCGCTGGTGATGGAGGGCGCCACCAACCGGGAGATCGCCGGGCGGCTGTTCATCAGCGTCAAGACCGTCGAGGCGACCCTCACCCGGGTCTACCGCAAGCTGGGGATCCGCTCACGGGTCGACATCGTCCGCCTGGCGGCGGGCCGTCGCACCACGTAGCGCCGCGGGACACCACCGAGGCGCCACCGGATCACCACCGGGGCGGACGGACCACCGGATCACCACCGAGGCGAGTGGACCGCCGGATCGCCACCGGGGCGACCGAGGGTTTTCCCTGCCCCAACTCCCCTAGGGGGTTCCCTCATTGGGACGATCGCGCTCCGGACCGTAGCGTAACGGCGTGCCGCCCGCCGGGCACACGGGGGCCTGTCCCGAGACCCCCGTGCTCGACCCCCACCCCGCGCGACCCCCCACCGGCAACCCGTGAGGAGACCCATGTCCGGGCTCACCCGTGCCAAGAAGGCCGCCGCCGTCTGTGCGGCCACCGCTGCCGCCGCCGCGACGGCGCTGATCGCCGCCCCCTCCGCCGTCGCCGCCCCGCAGCCGATCGTCGGCGGTACGACGACCACGACGTCCGCGTACCCGTTCATGATGCAGATCACCGACGCCTCGCAGAACCAGTTCTGCGGCGGCACGCTCGTCTCGCCCACCAAGGTGGTCACGGCCGCGCACTGCATGGTCGGCGAGACCACGAGCAGCGTGCGCGTGGTCGGCGGGCGCACCTACCTCAACGGCACCAACGGCACGGTCGCCAGAGTCAGCCGGATATGGATCCACCCCAGCTACCGGAGCGTCACCCGGGGCGACGACGTGGCCGTGCTGACCCTGTCGACGTCGATGCCGTACAGCACGGCGTCCTACGTGTCCTCCTCCGACACCTCGGTGTACGCGGCCGGCACGACCGCCCGCATCATCGGCTGGGGCACCACCTCCGCCGGCGGCAGCTCCTCCAACCAGCTGCGCACCGCGACCGTGCCGACCGTCTCCGACACGAGCTGCCGCGGCTCCTACGGCAGCCGGTACGTGCAGAGCGACATGGTGTGCGCCGGCTACTCCTCCGGCGGGGTGGACACCTGCCAGGGCGACAGCGGCGGACCGCTGCTGATCGGCGGCCGGCTGGCGGGGATCACCTCCTGGGGCGACGGCTGCGCGGCGGCCGGCTACCCGGGCGTCTACACCCGGCTGACCACGTTCTCCGCGGACGTGACGGCACAGGTCAACGGGTGACGGACACCCCCGTGAATTCCTGAGTACCCCTCGGGTGACAGACCAGGGGGCGTTGCGAGCTTCCACGAGCAGCCCGCAACGCCCCCTCTCCATGCCCGCGTTCACCCCCGTACGGTCCCGAGGCGGATGTCGTACGCCGTCCCCGGGTGCATCACGCGGAGCATCCGCTCCCCCTCCGCGACGACCTCGTCCCACTGCCGCCCGCCGAGCCGGCCGAACGGCTCGACGACGAGGGCGTGTTCGTCCAGCCGCCACAGCCCCGCCAGGAACCCGTCGACGAGGAGGGTGCGGTGGGCGGTGTTGCCCTGCCAGTGGCGGCCCCGGTACTCGGGCGGTACGACGCGGGTGCGGTCGGCGTGGGAGAGGAGCAGGTTGTCGAACTCGGGCAGGAAGCGGGGCGGGGCGGGGGTGTCCGGGCCGGGGCGGGGCGCGTCCGGGAGGTCGAAGAGCTCGGTGCCGGTTTCGTCGCGGAAGGTGACGAGGTCCGGGCGGAGGCGTTCGAAGGCCTCGCGCAGCCTGGTCAGTCCGGCCCAGGTCTGCATGTCCTTCACGGAGGCCGGGCCGAAGGCGGCGAGGTAGCGCAGCACGGTGGCGTCCGGTGCCGGCATCGGCTCGGCGGGCTCGCCCAGCCAGTGCTCGGCGGTGGTGAGCGTGACCTGGCCGCTGCGGCCCCACAGTCCGCGCGGGGTGATCTGCACCAGGGGGAGTGTGCAGCGGGCGGCGACGGAGAGGGACTGCGGGTCGGCGTCGGGCCACTCCTTCAGCAGGGCCTCGCGCAGCTGCTTCATGGTGCGCGGTTCCGCCTCGACGAGTTCCCGGGCGAGGGCGGCGAGCCGGTCCAGGTCGACGCCCGTGAGCCCCTTGCGGAACTGGGTCAGCTCGCGGTCGCGGGCGGGCTGCACCAGGGGCCGCAGGGTGAGGCAGTCGCGGGCGGTGTGGGTGTGGATGGTCGAGCGCAGGGTGACGATGCGGGCGACCGCGCGGCCGGCCATCGGCCGGGACAGCGCCTCGGGTGTGAAGCCGTCGAGGCGGGCGGCGAGCGCGTAGTAGGGCGGTTTGACGTTCTGCGCCTGGAGACCGACGAGGTGCCCGACCGCGTCCTCGGCGGACATCGGTGAGCGGCGCAGCAGCAGTTGCCGTGCGAGGGTGGCCCGGTTCAGCGCCCGTGTGCCGAGCGTCTGCTTCGTCGTCGTCATGCCCGCACGCTAGCGGCCATCGAGGTCGGATCCTGTCCTCGATGGCCGTCGGCGTGCGGTGCTGATTGCCTCCCGCCGGAGCGGGGCACTCGGTGCGCACTGTGTACGGACGAGAGCGTTCGGGGCCGCGCAGGGTCCTGCTGACCGGGTGGTTCAGCTTCCGCGACGGGGAGGCGACCGCCGGGGACGTGCTGGCGCTGCGCCGTGTGGAGGAGGTGCTGCGGGGCGCCGGGATGGCGTACGACGTCGTGTGGAGCCCCGGTTTCCTGCCGGAGGCGCCGCACTTCGACGACGTACGGCCCGGCGACTACTCGCACCTGGTGTTCGTGTGCGGGCCGCTGCACGGACCGCAGGTCGAGGAGCTGCACCGGCGCTTCGCGCACTGCGTGCGGATCGCCGTGGGGACGTCGGTGATCGACCCGGGCGACGCGGCCGTGACCGGCTTCCACCGCGTGCTGGCGCGGGACGCCCCCGGCAGCGAGCCGTCCGAGGACCTGGCGGCCCGCGCCCCGGCGCTGCCCGCGCGGCCCGTGGTCGGGGTGGTCCTCACCCACGGGCAGCGGGAGTACGGGGAGCAGCGGCGGCACGGGCAGGTCGCGGAGCGGGTGACGGGCTGGCTGGCCGGGAAGGACTGTGCCCGGCTGGAGCTGGAGACCCGGCTGGACACCCGTGACTGGCATCTGAGCGCGACTCCGGCACAGGTGCAGTCGGTGCTGGCCCGGCTCGACCTCGTCGTCACCGACCGGCTGCACGGGCTGGTGCTGGCGCTGCGGGTCGGCACGCCGGTACTGGCGGTGGACCCGGTGGCGGACGGTGCGAAAGTGACCGCGCAGGCCCGGGCCTGCGGCTGGCCCGCGCTGCTCGCCGCCGAGCAGGTGGACGCGCGCCGGCTGGACCGGTGGTGGTACTGGTGTCTGACCTCGGGCCGGGTGGCCGCCCGGCAGGTGCGCGACGCGTTCCGCGAGGGCCGGGTGCCGGACGGGGCGGACCGGCTGGTGGAGGTGCTGGCGCCGCGTGCCGGCGCCGGTTAGGCGGTTAGGCGGGCCCGCCGAGGTCTCCGGGGTCTCCGGGGTCTCCGGCCAGGACGCCGGCACGGCCGCCGACGAGGAACCGCGGGAGGGCGAGGGCCTGCGCGGCCGCGGGCTCAGCCGGTGTAGCGGCGGGCCGTGGAGGCGCGTTGGGCGGGTTCCAGGAGGCGCAGGCGGGACTCGACCTCGTCCGGCAGGACCCGGCGTTCACGCAGGACCCAGGGCAGGGCGGCGGCGGCCTCGGCGAAGGCGCGCAGGGAGGCGGTGTCGCGGGGGACGGTGCGGGCCAGGTGCAGGGTGCGGCGCAGGGCGGAACGGGCCGGGCGGCGCAGCCAGGTGAACCACAGGGTGTTGCGGAGGCCGTGCGTCCGGCGCAGGGTGGCGTCCCGCACGGCCGACGCCTGGTGGTGGACCGTCAGGTGATCGGCGTAGGTGAGCCACCAGCCGTCGGCCGCCAGGTCGGCGGCCAGCAGTTCCTCCTCGCCGCCGAGCCAGAGGCGCGGGTGGAAGCCGCCCGCGGCGCGGAAGGCGCCGGTGCGCAGGACGGTCGCGGCGGCCAGGAAGGAGCCGAGGGCCGGGCCGGGCAGCCAGGGCGGGCCGGGGACGGGCGATTCGCGCAGTTCGCGGACGATCGGGTCGTCGGTGCCGTCCGGTTCGACGATGATCCGCGCCGTGACCGAGCCGAGCGCGGGGTGCCGGTCGAGCAGGTCGGCGGCGCCGGCGAGGGAGCCGGGCGACCACCAGGAGTCGTCGTCGCAGAAGGCGACGTACGGCGTACGGACGTCCCGTACGGCGAGATTGCGGCCGACGGCGCCGAGGTTGCGGCCGGGGCGCAGCAGGCGGACGTCCGGGTGGCGGCGGGCGACGGCGTCCGCGGTGCCGTCGGTGGAGCCGTTGTCGGTGACGGTCACCGGCGGTTCCTCGGGGAGGGCGGCGAGTTCGGCGAGGGTGCGCAGCAGTTCGGGGCGCCGGTTGTGGGTGATGACGACGACGGTCGTACGGGGGTCGGTCATGCGGCCGTCCTCTCCGGTTCCAGCAGCCGGGCGGCCCGTTCCACGTGCGGGGGCAGCGGCCTGCGCTCGCGCAGGGCCGCCGGCAGGCGGGCGAGGGCCTCCCGCAGGGCGCGCCGGGCCTGGTCGTCGCCGCGCGCCTCGGCCGCGAGGGCCCCGGTGCGGGCGAGGGCGTACGGGACGGGGCGGCGCAGCCAGGCGGTCAGGACCGCGTTGCGGCGCTGGAGCGCCGGGCGGCGGGGGCGGTCCACGGGGGCGGGGTGGTGGTGGGCGACGACGTCGGGGCAGTGGGTGACGCCCCAGCCGCGTGCGGCCAGGTCGTAGGCGAGCAGGGTCTCCTCGCCGCCGAAGAACAGCAGCCGGTGGAAACCGCCCGCGTCGAGATAGGCGTACCGGCGGACGACGGCACCGCAGGCGAGGAAGCCGAGCACCTGGGTGCCGGGGAGGTCGGTGGCCGGGCCGAGGGGGGAGCCGGCGAGGACGTCGTTGAGCGGGTCGGGGTCGGCGGCCGGGCCGACGAGGGTACGGGCGGCGATCAGGCCGAGCCGGGGGTGGGCGTCGAACAGCCCGGCCGCCCGGCCGAGGGCGCCGGGCGCCCACCAGGAGTCGTCGTCGCTGAACGCCACGTACGGGGTGTCGAGGACGCGGGCCCCGTGATTACGGGCGAGCGCCCCGTGGTTGACGGGCAGTGCCAGCACCCGCACCTCGGGGAAGTCCCGGGCGATCACGGCACGGGTGCCGTCGGTGGAGGCGTTGTCGACGACGAGGATCTCGGGCCGCTCGGGCAGGGAGCACAACTGCCGGAGGGTGACGGCGAGCCGCTCGCAGCGGTCTCGGGTGGCGATGACGACGCCGAGCGGCGGGTGATCGGTCATGGTGCGTGCTCCCTTCCCCCGGTCGGCCCCGTACCGGGGACGGTCCCCGGCGGTACCCGTCCGCGGTCCGCGGGCGGGACGGTCACGGTGTGGCTCCTCGTGCCGGGGGCCGGTCGCCGGGCAGTCGGCCGAGGGCGTGCAGGACCTCGGCGGGGGTGATGCGCAGGAGGGCCGGGTCGGGGCGGTCGGCGTGGGGGTCGCCCGGGGGGCCGTGCCACAGGGTGATGTGGCGGGGGTGTGCGGGCGGGCCCCACCGGGCGGGCGGGACGGGGCCGAAGAGGGTGACCGTCGGGATGGCGTGGGCGACCGCCAGGTGGGCGATGCCGGTGTCGCCGCTGACGACGGCGCGGGCGCCGGCGACGAGCGCGGAGAGCCGGTCGAAGGGCAGGCCGCCGGCGAGGACGTCGGTGTCGGGCAGCCGGGCCTCCTTGGCGAGCCGGGCCACCAGCTCGTCCTCGTCGGCTCCCCCGGTGACCACCACCCGCAGCCCGCGTTCGCGCAGGGCCCCGGCGACGGTCGCGTACCGCTCCACGGGCCAGCACCGCGCGGGCGCCCCCGCGCCGGGGTGCAGGACGACGGCGCCGGGGGCGGGGGACGCGGCGTGCGGGCGGGGCAGCAGCAGGTCGGCGGGGTCGGCGTCGATGCCGTACGAGCGCAGCAGCCGGCACCAGCGGTCCCGTTCGTGTTCGTCCTCGTACCAGGGCGGGCCCTCGATCTCCGGGGTCCGCGGGTGCGCGAACGCGAGCAGTCGCAGGGGGCGCAGGTCCTGCAGCAGGCGGTGGCTGGGCGGCCCGTTGCCGTGCAGGTCCACGGCGACGTCCGGGGGCGGGCCGGTCCAGTCGAGGGTGCAGGGCACGGCCCGTCCGGGCGCGGCGGCGGGCAGCACCCGGTCGACCGCTCCCGTGGCGCGGGCGGCCGGCGCGAGCGCGGCGGGTGCCGCCAGGACGAGTTCGTGTCCGGGGAACCCCCGCCGCAGCGCCCGCAGCGCGGGGACCCCGGCGAGCAGATCGCCGAGCCCGAGGGCCCGCAGGACCAGGACCCGTGGCCGCTGTGCGCGCGTTTCCTTCATCGCGGGGTCTCCGTGGCGCGGGGCGGCGGGCCGGTGGAGGGGCGGCCGTCCGGGTACGGCGGGAGGACCGTCCGGTCGTCCCGCTCCGCCGGCAGGGGCGCCTCGGGCGGGCCGGACAGGGGGTGTCCGGAGGTGCCCCCGTCGAGGACGGCGTCGGCGGGCGGGCCCGCGTGTCCGGACACCGGGGCGGTCCTCATCGGGTCACCTCCTTCAGCAGCCGCTCCCAGTCGTCCAGGAAGCGGGGCAGTCCGTAGCGGGCGAGCGCCGCGGCGCGGGCGCGCTCACCGGTGCGGCGGGCGTGCGCCGGGTCGGTGACGAAGTCCCGTACGGCGTCGGTCAGGACGTCGACGCGGTTGGACACCACACCGGCGCCGGGCGGTACGGCCTCGGTGACCTCGGTGGTGGCGAGGGCGACGACGGGCATGCCGAGGTGCATCGCCTCCAGCAGGGACAGGCCGAGGGAGGTCCAGCGCACGGGGTGGACGTAGACCCGGCGGCGGGCCAGCGCCCCGTGCAGGTCCGCCTGGGTCAGTTCGTACGAGCGGCAGCGTTCGGGGGGCAGGCCGAGCCGGCCGGCGAGGCCCTCGGTCTTCATGCCGAAGACGTCGAGGGGCGCGGCGCCGGCGAAGGCCGGCAGCAGGTCGGTGCCGGTGGTACGGCCGCGCCGTACCGGTTCGTTGACGACGACGGCGGCGTGCGGGAGTTCGCCGGTCCACAGCGGTCCGGGGTCGACGATGCCGTGTTCGACGACGGTCGTGGGGATGCCCCGGTCGTCCCACATCAGGCGGTTGAAGTGGGTGACGTGGACGAGGGTGACGCCGGGGATGTCCGCGGCGGGGTGGCGGGTGTCGGGCACGTCGCCGTGCGGGGCGTTGTGCTCCAGGTAGACGAGCGGCGGGCGGCGGCCCAGCCACCGGTCCACCAGGGCGAGTTCGTGGGGCCGTTGCAGGACGACGACGTCGATGTCCTCCTCGCGCAGGCGCTCCGGGGGGACCTCGACGACCGAGTCGGGCCAGTCGAAGGTGCGGGCGCGGCCGAGTCCGTCGGGTCCGCGGTCCGGGGTGACGGGGACGACGTAGGTGTGCGGGCCCCGCACGAAGGCCGTGGTCCACGACCCGTGCACATGCCACAGCAGGATCCTCATGCCACCTCCACGAGCTTGTCGACCGCCGCGACGACGTCGAGCGCGGTCACGGTGTCCAGGCAGGGATGGCCGGGTACGGGGCAGCGCCGGGCGCGGGTCCCGGCGCACGGCGCGTCCTGGTCGCCGAGCAGCACGTACGGCACCCCGTACGGCCGCCAGCGCTCGGCGGGGACGACCGGCGCGAACAGGGACACCACCGGGGTGTCGACGGCGGCGGCGAGATGGGCGGGGCCGGTGTTGCCGGTGACCACGCAGGCGGCCCCGGCGAGCACACCGGCGAGTTCGGCGGCTCCGGTACGGCCGCCGAGGTCGACGGCCCGGCCGCCGGCGACGTACGCGGTCAGGTCCCGTTCCCCCGCGCCGCCGGTGACGACCACCCGGCGTCCGGCGGCGGCCAGTTCGCGCACCGCCTGCGCGCAGCGGTCGGGGCTCCAGGCGCGGGCGGGCACGCTGGCGCCCGGGTGGACGACGACGTACTCCCCGGGTCCGGTCAGTGCCCCGGTCTCGGGCGGCGGGAGCACCCGCAGCCGTCCGTCGTCGACCCGGGGGAAACCGGCGGCCTCGGCGAGGTCGAGCGCGGCCTCGGCCTCGTGGGCGTGGGGGGCGCGGTGGTGGCGTACGTCGAGGAGGGAGCCGGGGTGGTCCTCGCTGTCGGCGGCGATGAAGCGGACGCCGGCCAGGCGCAGGAGGAGCGCGGTGGGCAGCGGTGACTGGTGGAAGGAGGTGAGGATCAGCGCGCTGTCGGCGTCGACGGCGGCGACGATGCCGTCGATCTCCTCCCGGCTGACGGCGGGCGGCTGGAAGCCGGTCCACGGCGAGTCCCAGACGAGCACCTCGTCCACGCCGGGCAGCAGCCGCGCGGCGGGCGCCCCGTGCGGCCCGCACAGCAGGGTCACGGTGTCGGCCCGGGCGGCGACGGCCCGCACGGCGGGCCCGGCGAGCAGCACGTCGCCGAAGCTGTCGAGCCGGGTGACGAGGGCTTTCACACGGGCCTCCCCCGCGGCGCGCGCTCCGCGCCGGGGCCGGCCGGGGGCGCCGGCACGTCACGGGCGGGGCCGGCCGGACGGCGGACACCGGCGGGCGCCGGGCCGGCCGGGACCCCTCGCTCGCCGGAGGCGGGGCCGGCCGGGCGGCCTTCCGCGTCCGTCCCGGCGGCGGCCGGGGGGCCGGCCTCGTCCGGGCCCGCGCTCCCCGGCGGCGCTTCCCCGGCCGGGCCGGTGGGCGGTGGGGAGGCCGCGGTCCCGTCCCACGGTGGGGTGCTCAGGAGCAGGTGTACCGCTGTCATGAGGTCCGGGGCCACGTGGGGGGCCGCGGAGGTCTCCTCGGGGCGGGTCTGCGGGGTGGGGACGAGGAGGGCGTGGGCTCCGGCGCGGTGCGCGGCCTCCACGTCGGCGCCGATGTCACCGATGACGACGCAGTCGGCCGGGTCCGTACGGAGGCGGCCGGCGGCCCGGAGGATCATGCCCGGCCGGGGTTTGCGGCAGGGGCAGCCGTCGTCGGGGCCGTGCGGGCACACGGCCCAGACGTCGAAGGGGCCGAGGAGTTCCTCGACGCGCCGGTTGACGCGGCGGGCGTCGGCCTCGGTGAGCAGTCCGCGCGCGATGCCGGACTGGTTGGTGACGACGCCGGTGCGGATGCCGCGGGCGCGGAGCGCGTCGAGTGCCTCGCGGGCGCCGTCGACGGGCCGTACCCGGCCGGGGTCGGCGTTGTAGGGGACGTCGTGGACCAGCGTGCCGTCGCGGTCGAACAGCACCGCCTTCACCGGGCTCATCGGGCCGCCTCCTGCCAGGCCGGGGCGTTGCAGTGGCGCCAGGCCCCGGCCAGCCGGTGCCAGGTCGCGGCGGGCGGGATGACGACGCTGGTGGCCAGTACGGTCGTCACCTCGTCGCGGGTGCGCGGCCCGGGCACGATGCGGGCGCGGGCGAACTCGGCGGTTCCGGCGGCCCAGCCGAGCGCGCAGGCGGTGGCCGCCCGGCGGTGCCCGGCGGCGGCGAGGGCGCAGGCGGCGGCGCCGGCGGCGGTGATCGCGGTGTGCCGGCGGATCCGGCCGCGCGGCGCGACCGCCTTGTCCCACCAGTCGGGGCCGTGCAGGTGCCGCATCAGGGCGTCGTCGGCGTTGCCGCGCTGCTGCCCCACCGACGCCCAGCGGGACGCGGGGCGCACCGGGTGCAGCGTGGTGCGGCGGCCCTTGCGGATGCGCCAGCCGGCGTCGAGGAGGCGCAGCGCGAGGTCGGCGTCCTCGCGGAAGGCGCGGGGGAAGCGTTCGTCGAAGCCGCCGACCTGCCGGAGGGCCTCGGTGCGGTAGGCCATGTCGGCGGTGGTCCAGCGGGCCCGGGTGAGTCCCGCGGTACCGCGTTCCCAGTCGGTGGGGCGGCGTTCGCCGGGCAGCGGCACGGTGATGACGCCCTGGACGCCCGCGGTGTCGGGGGCCGCCTCCTCGAGGTCCTGGACGAGCTGCGCGCACCAGTGCGGCCCCACCTGGACGTCGTCGTCGAGGAAGGCGACCCAGGGCGCGGTGACGGTGCGCAGCCCGGTGTTGCGTGCGGCGGCGGGCCCCCGGCCTCCGGTGGCGACGGTGGTGGTGCGTTCGCGCAGGTCGCCGAGGACGGTCAGCGCGTGGGCCAGCGCGTCGGGCGCGGGGTCGGGGTCGGGCCGGTCGTCGACGAGGACGATCTCGTCGGGGCGCGGCCCGCGCGCCGCGGCCAGCGCGGCGAGGCAGTCGGCGAGGGTGTCCCGCAGCAGGGTGGGGACCACGACGGCGTAGGACGTCATCCGGACGCCCTCCCCCCGCGCACCGCGCGGGGCCCGCTCGCGGGCGGGCCGGCGGGGTCCGGCCCCGCCTGTTCCGGGCACCGGCGGGCGGACCGTCCGGGCGGTTCCCAGGCGGAGAGGGGCGACGGGTGTGCGCCGTGCCCGCGCCGGCTGGGGCGCTCCTCCTCGGCCGCCGCCACCGTCCGGCCGTCGGCGGGCTGCGCGGCGGCGGGGTCGTGGAACAGGGCGTCGATACCGGGGATGCGCATGGGGAGGGTGCTCCGTTCCTGCGAGAAACGAGTACCGCGGGGGTGCGGGTGCCGCGCCCGCGGTTGTCTCAAACACATGGAGACGACTCGAACCGTTTTGCACGGGTACGCACCTGTATGCACCAGCGCCGGGTGGCGGGCAACCGCTCGGACCAGGACGGGTGAGGCGGCTCGGGCGGCCATGAGCCGCGAAAACCGGCCGACGGCGGGTCCGGGCGCTCGCCCCGGCGGGTCCGGGCGCTCGCCCCGGCGGGTCCGGGGCCGCCGGCCCGGGGACTCATAGGCCGGCCGGCGTCGGGCGGAGTCGTCCGCGGGGCGGTCCGCGAACCGGATCCGGAACGGCCCTGGCCTTCCCCGGCGTCATCGCCGGGCCGGGGAAGCGGGGCTGTGTGTGTCACGGTCGCCCGGCTCCTCGCCCCGGGGAGGGCGGGGCCCGGCGAGGTGTACCGGGAGCCGGGGACTGGGCCGGGCGGGTGACCCGTACCCGGACGCGCCGGCGGGCGGGCCGGATTCCCTAGGATCCCCCCGTGGCCACCTTCCAGCTCCAGCGCACGGCGCCCCTGCCCCCCGACGAGGCCTGGCGCCGACTCACGACGTGGCCCCGCCACGGGGAGGCGGTCCCGCTGACCCGGATGACGGTGACCACTCCCCCGCCCACCGGCGAGGGCACGAGGATCGTCGCCCGCACGGGCCTCGGCCCGCTCTCCTTCGACGACCCGATGGACGTGACGGTGTGGCGGCCCCCGGCGGACGGCTCCCCGGGGTTCTGCCGCCTGGAGAAGCGCGGCCGGGTCGTCACCGGCTGGGCGGAGATCGAGGTACGCCCCGGTCCGGGCGGCCGGGCGCGGGTGGTGTGGCGGGAGGAGATCGGCGTCCGCTTCCTGCCCTCCGTCTTCGAGGCGGTCCTGGCGCGGGCGGGCCGCCGGGTGTTCGGACGGGCGGTGAACCGGCTGCTGCGGCAGGCCTGACGGCTCCGGGGCGCTCAGACCACCGCCCCGGTCCGGCCCGCCGGTCCGGACGCGCCGTCGTGGTGGATCGGGGTGTGGGCACCGGTGAGGGGCACGCCGCTGCCGCCCCGCCGGTCGGCGACGATCTCCGCCGCGATGGACAGCGCCGTCTCCTCCGGGGTGCGGGCGCCCAGGTCCAGGCCGATCGGTGACCTGAGGCGGGCCAGTTCGAGGTCGGTCACACCGACCTCGCGCAGGCGCGCGGCGCGGTCCAGGTGGGTACGGCGGGAGCCCATGGCGCCGACGTACGCCACCGGCAGCCGCAGCGCCAGCTTCAGCAGCGGTACGTCGAACTTCGCGTCGTGGGTCAGGACGCACAGCACCGTGCGGGCGTCGACGGGCGTGCGCTCCAGGTACGTGTGCGGCCACTCGACGACGATCTCGTCGGCCTCGGGGAAGCGGGCCCTGGTGGCGAAGACGGGGCGTGCGTCGCACACCGTGACGTGGTGGCCGAGGAACTTGCCCACCCGGACCAGCGCCGCGGCGAAGTCGATCGCACCGAAGACGATCATCCGGGGCGGGGGCACGGAGGACTCGACCAGCAGGGTGAGCGGTGCTCCGCAACGCGAGCCCTGCTCTCCGATCTCCAGGGTGCCGGTGCGGCCGGCGTCCAGGAGGGCGCCCGCCCCGGCGGCCACCGTGCGGTCCAGTTCCGGACGGTCGCCGAAGCCGCCCTCGTACGAGCCGTCCGGGCGGACCGTCAGCGCGCGGCCCAGCAGCTCCGCCGGGCCGCTCACGATCCGCGCCACCGCCACCGCCTCCCCGCGCGCTGCGGCGGCGAGCGCGGACGCGAGCACCGGGCGGGCGGGGTCCGCCGCCCGTACCGGCGCGACCAGGATGTCGACGACCCCGCCGCAGGTCAGCCCCACGGCGAAGGCGTCCTCGTCGCTGTAGCCGAAGCGCTCCAGGACGGTGTCGCCGTCCCTCAGCGCCCGCTCGCACAGCGCGTACACCGCGCCCTCCACGCACCCGCCCGAGACCGAGCCGATCGCCGTGCCGCCGGCGTCCACCGCGAGCGCGGCTCCGGGCCGGCGGGGCGCGCTGCCGCCGACCGCCACCACGGTGGCCACCGCGAAGTCACGGCCCTGCCCGACCCATCGGTCCAGTTCCTCGGCGACGTCCAGCATCTCTCGCTCTCCTCGACTGCGGTTGCGTGACAGGTGCCCGCGAACGGCGGCCGGCGCACGCCCGGCCGGCTCCCGATCGGGGCGAGGGCGAAACGGACGGCGGCTCGAGTGGCCGCTGGGTCATGAAGGCGCACGGCGCCGGGAAGGGGCCCGGGGACGGGGTCGCCTGCCCGCGGCGGCGGCTCTGTCACACGGTCCCGGTGAGGTGTTCCGGGCGTACCGGGGTTCTGTTCAGCTCCAGGCCCGTGGCGTCGCGGATGGCTGCCAGGACCGCCGGGGTCGAGGACAGGGTGGGGGCCTCGCCGACGCCCCGCAGTCCGTAGGGGGCGTGGTCGTCGGCGAGTTCGAGGACGTCGACGGGGATGGTCGGGGTGTCGAGGATGGTGGGGATGAGGTAGTCCGTGAAGGACGGGTTGCGCACCTTCGCGGTCCTCGGGTCGACGACGATCTCCTCCATGACCGCGATGCCCAGGCCCTGGGCGGTGCCGCCCTGGATCTGGCCGATGACGGACAGCGGGTTGAGCGCCTTGCCGACGTCCTGCGCGCAGGCCAGTTCGACGACCTTCACCAGGCCGAGTTCGGTGTCGACCTCGACGACGGCGCGGTGCGCGGCGAAGGAGTACTGGACGTGTCCGTTGCCCTGGCCGGTGCGCGGGTCGAAGGGTTCGGTCGGCCGGTGCCGCCACTCCTGCTCGGCCTCGACGGCCTCGTCGCCGAGGACGTCCACCAGGTCGGCGAGCACCTCGCCGCCGTCGGTGACGACCTTGCCGTCCTCAAGGAGGAGTTCGGCGCTCGCCCAGGCCGGGTGGTACGAGCCGAACCTGCGCCGGCCGAGTTCCAGCACCTTCTCCCGGACGAGTTCGCAGGCGTTCTTGACCGCACCGCCGGTGACGTACGTCTGCCGGGAGGCGGAGGTCGAACCCGCCGAGCCGACCCGCGTGTTCGCCGGGTGGATGGTCACCTGGCCGACGCCCAGCTCGGTGCGGGCGATCTGCGCGTGGACGGTGACGCCGCCCTGGCCGACCTCCGCCATCGCGGTGTGCACGGTGGCGACCGGTTCCCCGCCGGCCACCTCCATCCGGACCCGGGCGGTGGAGTAGTCGTCGAAGCCCTCGGAGAAGCCGACGTTCTTGATGCCGACCGCGTAGCCGACCCCGCGGACGACACCTTCGCCGTGCGTGGTGTTGGACAGGCCGCCCGGGAGCTGGCGTACGTCGGCGCCCTCGCTGGACTCCCACTGGCGTTCCGGCGGCATGGGCATCGCCTTGACGCGGCGCAGGAGTTCGGCGACCGGCGCCGGGGAGTCGACGGGCTGGCCGGTGGGCATGAGGGTGCCCTGCTCCATGGCGTTGCGCTGCCGCAGCTCCACCGGGTCCATGCCGAGCCGCGCCGCCAGCTTGTCCATCTGCGCCTCGTAGGCGAAGCACGCCTGGACCGCGCCGAAGCCGCGCATGGCGCCGCAGGGCGGGTTGTTGGTGTAGAGGGCGATCGCCTCGATGTCGACGTCGTCGACGGCGTACGGGCCGACGCCGAGCGAGGAGGCGTTGCCGACCACGGCCGGGGAGGCGGAGGCGTAAGCGCCGCCGTCGAGGACGATGCGCGCCTTGACGTGGGTCAGCCTGCCGTCCGCGGTGGCGCCGTGCTCGTAGGACAGCTTGGCCGGGTGGCGGTGGACGTGGCCGAAGAAGGACTCGAAGCGGTTGTAGACGATCTTGACGGGTTTGCCGGTGCGCAGGGCGAGCAGACAGGCGTGGATCTGCATCGACAGGTCCTCCCGGCCGCCGAACGCGCCGCCGACGCCGGCCAGGGTCATCCGTACCTTGTCCTCGGGCAGGCCGAGGACGGGCGCGATCTGGCGCAGGTCGGAGTGGAGCCACTGGGTGGCGATGTAGAGGTGGACGCCGCCGTCCTCCTCGGGGACGGCGAGGCCGGACTCGGGGCCGAGGAAGGCCTGGTCCTGCATGCCGAAGGTGTACTCGCCCTCGACGATCACGTCCGCGCGGCGCCGGGCCGCGGCCACGTCGCCGCGCACGATGGGCTGGCGGTGGACGATGTTGGGGTGAGGGACGTGCCCGAAGTGGGGGTCGTCGCGGTTCTCGTGGACGAGGACCGCGTCGGGGGCGAGGGCGGAGGCCTCGTCGGTGACGACGGGGAGGTCGCGGTAGTCGACCCTGATCTTCGCGGCGGCGCGGCGGGCGGTCTCCGGGTGGTCGGCGGCGACGATCGCGACCGGTTCCCCGTGGTGGCGGACCTTGCCGTGGGCGAGGGCGGGGGTGTCCTGGATCTCCAGGCCGTAGTGCTTCACGTCGGCCGGCAGGTCGTCGTACGTCATCACGGCGTACACGCCGGGCGTCGCGAGGGCCTCGCCCGTGTCGATGGACGCGATCTCGGCGTGGGCGACGGTGGAGCGCAGGATGTGGCCCCAGAGCATGTCCTCGTGCCACATGTCGGAGGAGTACGCGAACTCGCCGGTGACCTTGAGGGTGCCGTCCGGGCGGAGGGTGGACTCGCCGATGCCGCCTCTGGTCCCCGAGCCCTGCGTGATCCTGGTGGGAATCCCGTTCGTCGGCATGCTCACACCCCCTCGGACTGCCGGGCGGCGGCCAGGCGGACCGCGTCCATGATCTTCTCGTAGCCGGTGCAGCGGCACAGGTTGCCCGAGAGGGCCTCGCGGATGTCCGCGTCGGTCGGGTCGGGGTCGCGCTCCAGCATCTCGTCGGCGGCGACCAGCAGACCGGGTGTGCAGAAGCCGCACTGGACGGCGCCGGCGTCGATGAACGCCTGCTGGACCGGGGAGAGCCGGCCGCCCTCGCCGGTCCGCGCGTCGGTGCCCTCGGCCCGCCACCCCCGGGCCTCGTCCGGTGAGGTGCCGCACGTGCCGGTGGTGCGGGAGCGCCGCTCGGCGAAGTCCGCCAGGCCCTCCACGGTGACGACCTCGCGGCCCTGGACCTGACCGGCGGCGACGAGGCAGGAGCACACGGGCACGCCGTCGAGCCGGACGGTGCACGATCCGCACTCGCCCTGCTCGCAGGCGTTCTTGGAGCCGGGCAGGCCGAGCCGCTCGCGCAGCACGTACAGCAGGGACTCGCCCTCCCAGACGTCGTCGGCCTCCTGGGGGCGTCCGTTGACGGTGAAGTCGATGCGCATCACGCGGCTCCTTCCGTGCTGCGGCGGGCGTCGCGGTACGACTCCCAGGTCCAGGTCAGGGTGCGGCGGGCCATGACACCGACCGCGTGCCGGCGGTAGCCCGCGGTGCCGCGCACGTCGTCGATCGGGTCGCAGGCGCCGGCGCACAGGCCGGCGAACCGCTGGGCGACGGAGGGGGTGATGGTCTTCCCGTTGTCCCAGAGGCCGCCCTCCTCCAGTGCCGCGTTCAGGAACTCCTCGGCGGCCCGCGCCCGGACGGGCGTCGGGGCGGCCGAACCGATGCCGGTGCGCACCGTCCGGGTCTCCGGGTGCAGGGCGAGTCCGAAGGCGCACACGGCGATGACCATGGCGTTGCGGGTGCCGACCTTGGAGTACTGCTGGGGTCCGTCGGCCTTCTTGATGTGGACGGCGCGGATCAGCTCGTCGGGCGCCAGCGCGTTGCGCTTCACGCCGGTGTAGAACGCGTCGATGGGGATGCGGCGCGACCCGCGCACCGACTCGGCCTCGACCTCGGCGCCGGCGGCGAGCAGCGCCGGGTGGGCGTCGCCGGCCGGGGAGGCGGTGCCGAGGTTGCCGCCGACGCCGCCGCGGTTGCGGATCTGCGGGGAGGCGACCGTGCGGGAGGCGAGGGCGAGGCCCGGCAGCTCGGCGCGCAGGTGCTCCATGATCCGCGCGTACGGGACGGAGGCGCCGAGCCGTACGCTGTCCTCGCCGACCTCCCACTCGTACAGGTCGCCGACGCGGTTCAGGTCCATCAGGTAAGCGGGCCGGCGGTGGTCGAAGTTGATCTCGACCATCACGTCGGTGCCACCCGCGATCGGCACGGCGGAGGGGTGCTCGGCCTTCGCGGCGAGCGCCTCCTCCCAGCTGGCGGGGCGAAGGAAGTCCATGACCGGCTCTCTTCCTCGTCTCGTGGGGCGTACGGATCAGGCCAGTCCGTGTGCGGCGGGCCCGGCTCGTTCCCGTGCGGTCCACTCGGAGTGCGGCCAGTACACCGCCGGGCCCTCCGCGGGGGTCAGTCACGGAAACCATGAAGGAGTTGGCTGGCCAGCGCAGGCATCTTGTAGATTCGTATGAACGGAGGTCCTCTGTACCCTCCCCACTTTCCTCCGGAAACAGGGGACACGGTCCAGGACACGGCCGACACCGCTGATCAGCCACCCGACGGGCCCTCCCCGGAAGGTCCTGCCACGGCCATCGAGACAAGAAACGACGGAGACGAGAATGCGGCTGCGCGCACTGCTGGACACCGACGCGCTGGGCCTGAAGCTGCTCTACGGCGAGGACGAGCTGGAACGCGGTGTGCGCGGGGTGATGACCACCGACCTGAGGGACCCCAGCCGCTATCTCTCCGGCGGGGAACTGGTGCTCACGGGCCTGGCCTGGCGCCGGGACGCGGCGGACTCGGAGCCGTTCGTACGGATCCTGGCACAGGCCGGGGTGGCCGCCGTCGCGGCCGGTACGGCGGAGCTGGGCGACGTGCCGGACGACCTGGTGGTGGCCTGCGCGCGGCACCGGCTGCCGTTGTTCGCGGTGCACGAGTCGGTGGCGTTCGCGACCATCACCGAGCACGTCGTGCGGCAGGTGTCCGGCGAGCGCGCCGGGGACCTGGCGGCCGTGGTGGACCGGCACCGGCGGATGATGACCTCCGGTCCGGCGGGCGGCGGCCCCGACGTCGTACTGGACCTGCTCGGTTCCGACCTGGACCTGCGGGCCTGGCTGCTGTCGCCCACCGGCCGGCTGATCGCGGGCTCGACGGCCGCCGGGGCGCGGGAGGCGGAACCGGCGCTGCCCGCCGACGTGTGCGCGCGGCTCGCCGCGGAGCAGCTCGCGGCCGCCCGCACCGGCCGGCCCGGCCCGCACCGGGTCACGCTGGACCGGACGACGTACAGCCTCTTCCCGGTGCGCGGCGGCGGGCGTTCCGCGCCGGCGTCGCGCGACGTGCGCGAGACGGTGCTGTCGGACTGGGTGCTGGCGGTCGAGGCGGACGCCGGGGAGTGGACCGGGGAACGGCTGGACCTGCTGCACGGCGTCACCCAGCTGATCGCCGTCGAGCGGGACCGCAGGGACGCGGCGCGCACGGTGCGGCGGCGGCTCGCGCAGGAGGTGCTGGAGCTGGTGCAGACGGGCGCCGCGCCCGGCGAGATCGCGGCGCGGCTGCGGGTGGCCGCGCCGGTGCTGCTGCCCGGGCTGGGGACCGCGCCGCACTGGCAGGTCGTGGTGGCCCGCGTCGACTGGGACGGCGGGGAGGCCGACAGCGGGCCGGTGGCCCAGGCGCTGCTGGAGGAGATCCTGGTCGACCCCGCGTCGACGGGGCCCGAGCACTCCGACCGCATCGCGGTGGCGCACACCGGTGACGAGGCGATCGCCCTCGTACCGCTGCCCTCGGTGACCGGCGAGCACGACGGTTCCGGTGCCGGCGTCCTCGCCGACGCGCTCCTCGCCGCCGTGCGCGACCCGCTCACGGCCGGGCTCGACGGCGACGGCCGGCTCACCCTCGGCGTCTCCGCCGCCGTGCACTCGGCGGAGGGGCTGCGCGGGGCGCTGGAGGAGGCGCGGCACGCCCGGCGCGTGGCCGCGGCCCGCCAGGGCCGGGTCTGCGCGGCCGGCCACCAGGAACTGGCCTCGCACGTCCTGCTGCTGCCCTTCGTCCCCGACGACGTACGGCGCGCCTTCACCGCCCGTCTCCTCGATCCGCTGCGGGACTACGACCGCCGGCACCGCGCCGAGCTGATCCCCACCCTGGAGGCGTTCCTCGACTGCGACGGTTCCTGGACCCGCTGCGCGTCCCGCCTCCACCTGCACGTCAACACGCTGCGCTACCGCGTCGGCCGCATCGAACAGCTGACGGGCCGTGACCTGTCCCGGCTGGAGGACAAGCTGGACTTCTTCCTCGCGCTGCGGATGAGCTGAACCCGGCCGGCCCGGGGCCCGTGATTCGGGCCCACGGTCCGGGACTTTGTGAAATCCTTCACCCACCCTCTTGGCCGGGCCCGGTGGTTCGTGCTGAGATGCGGCCACCACTCAACAGCTCGATGGCGTGCTCGGGGAGGGCAACGTGGCGCATACCGCCATGTCCGGTGACGGAACGACCGCCGATGACGATCCCCTCCAGACGGCGGTGTGGCGACTGCGTTCCCGTGCCTGCTGGGCCGACGCCGCCGCCCTGCTCGAACCCGCCGGCCCGGACGCGGCGCTGCAGCGGGCGTCGCTGCTGGTGGAGCGGTGTCTGTACACCGAGGCGGGGTGGGAGGAGGCCGAGGACGCGCTGCGTACGGCCGAGGCACTGGCGCACACGGACGACGAGCGGGGGGCGGCCGCTTGTGAACGCGGGTACTTGGCCTACGCCGCCACCCTGTTCGCCGTACGCGACCGGGCGGACGAGGCGCGGGCCGCGCTCGGCCGGGCGGCGGCGCTGATCGCTCCGGGGGCGGCGGGGCGGGCGCTGCTGGACTTCCGGCGCGGTCTGATCGCCGAGAACCTCACCCGGTCGCCGCAGGCGGCGCGGGCCGCGTACCGCCGTGCCCACGCGGGCGCCACCGCGCACGCCGACCCGCTGCTGCTGTCGGCGACCTGGCGCCACCTGTCCGGACTGGCCCTGCGCGACGGTGAGTTGGCCGAAGCCCGGCGCGGCTTCGCCGAATCCCTCCGCATCCGCGAGGAGTTGGGCTACCTGGTCGGCACGGCCCCCGCCCTGGTCTCCCTCGCCGACACGGAGACCGAACCGGAGGCCGGCCGGCTCCGCGAGGAGGCCCGCCGCCTCTTCCGCCTCCTGGGAGGCGTCCCCACGTGGCTCGCCCACCAGCTGGCGCCGCCGGGGGCGGCGACGGCGTAGGGTTTTCGCCCCCGCCGCCCCTTCCCGTCCCGAACCTGGGGCTCCGCCCCAGACCCCGCTCCTCAAACGCCGGAGGGGCTGAGATTTAGCCCCTCCGGCGTTTGAGGAGCGGGGGTCCGGGGGCAGCGCCCCCCGGGACGGGAACGGGAAGGGGCGGCGGGGGCGAAAGACGGCGCGCTCACACCGCCCCGCTGAAGTGCTCCCCCACCAGCGACCGCACCACATCCAGATCCCCCGCGATCAACGCGTCCAGCAGCGCCGTGTGCTCATGGGCGTCAGCCACCAGCTCCGCCCGCCCGCGGCCACCCGGCGCACCACCCCCCACCAGGGGCCACTGCGCACGCCGGTGCAGATCCTCGGCGATACGGACCAACTGCTCGTTGCCCGCGAACCCGAGCACCGCCCGGTGAAAGGCCCGGTCGGCCTCCGCGTACGTGGCCCGGCACCCGGAGGACGCCGCCCGGACCGTGGACTCCGCCAGCGGCCGCAGCTCGGCCCACCGCTCGGGCGGCACCGTCCGCGCCAGCCGCATCATCACCGGCACCTCGATCAGCGCCCGGACCTCGGCGAGCTCGGCCAGCTCCCGCGCCCCCCGCTCGACGACCCGGAACCCCCGGTTGGGCACGACCTCGACCGCGCCCTCCAGCGCGAGCTGCTGCATCGCCTCCCGCACGGGCGTCGCGGACACCCCGAACCGCTCCGCCAGCACGGGGGCCGAGTGCACCTCACCGGGCCGCAGCTCACCCGTCACCAGCGCGGTGCGCAGGGCGTCGAGGACCTGCCCGCGCACGGAGGACCGCTGGACGGCGGCCCGGGGCCGCGGAAGGGCGGTCTCGCCGTGCGTGTGCTCACCGCGCGCGGCGCCGCCCTCGGCACAGCCCGGCCGCTCACGCCGGTCACGTTCCGGCTCCGCGTCCCGTGCCGCCGGCTGGACGGGAACCCGGAACCGTCCCGCGGCGGCCGGCCCGGTCACCGCGTCCCCCGTCACGGCGGACCCCCGCGTGCCCTGCTTCACAAGGTCCTCCTGCGGACGTTTCGGTACTTGAGGTCATTACGGCGGGTTGCCCCCTGTCCGTCAAGCACCATAAGCGCACGGGGGCGCCGGTTCACATCGCCACGATGTTCGGTAAGGTGAGCCTTACCTTTATTGCCCTGCTCCTCGAGACGTGAAGGGGTGGTCCCATGCCCGTGCCCGGTTCGGCCGTCGCGGACGCGTACGCCCGCCTGGCGGAGGCCCTCCCCGCCCTGGCCGTCACCGAACTCGGCACCGGCGAGGCGGCACCCACGGGCGGCGGCTGGGTCGCCGCGTCCGGTCTCGCCGAGGGCGGGGCCGAGCTGGAACGGTTCCTCACCTGGGACGACACCCAGGTGCTGCGGGACTACGGGCAGCGGGGCCGCCCGGACGTGATCGCCAGCTTCGGTCTGCACCGCTACGCCTGGCCCGCCTGCCTGCTGATCACCGTGCCGTGGTTCCTGCACCGCCGCGTGCCGTACTACCCCGTGACGCACGTCTCGTTCGACCGTACCGCCGAAGGCCTCGCCGTGGGCCGCATGGCCGTGCGGCCCGACGGCTTCGCCTGCCTGCCCGGCGACCCCGCCGCCGTGCTGCCGGGCGCCCGCGTGGTGCCCGACGAGGAGGCGCTGCGGGCGGCGGTGCGCGACGCGGTCGCCCGGCACCTCGAACCCGTGCTGACCGGTTTCGGCCCCCGGATGCGGCGCCGCGGCCGGGCCCTGTGGGGCATGGCGACCGACGAGATCGTCGAGAGCCTGCGGTACGTCTCCCAGCTGCTCGGCGAGGAGGAGCGGGGGCTGCGGGAGCTGGAGCTGCTGCTGCCGGGCGCGACCAGGCCGTACGTCGGCGCGGCGGCCTTCCGCCGGCCGACCGGGCCCGACGGGGAACCGGCGCCCGTCACCCGGGACCGGGTGAGCTGCTGCATGTTCTACACCCTGCGCCCCGCGGACATCTGCGCCACCTGCCCGCGCACCTGCGCCACCGGAGGGGCCGGGAAGCGGGCCACCGAGCTGGTCGGGCAGGCGGGTTGACGCCGCGCCGGGCACCGGCACCCCCGCCCGGCGCATAAGATCATCCGGTCGTCGGGCCGCAGAGGTCACAGGGGGTTCACGATTCCCTCACGCGTCACGGGAACTATTCGCGGAACCGCTCGTACGGGTAGTCTTATTCGAACTCAACTCCTGCCCGTCACGCGGCAGTTCGAGCGGAACGCCGCCCTGGGTACCCCCCTCGCACCTCCTTGGCGGCCTCTTGCCCCGAAACCCCCTGAGGGCCACTGGAGTTGGGCCACTATGGCGGGCGTTGCACGCCCTATCCCAATGCAAGGGACCCCTTAGATGAGACTGACCGACATATCGCTGAACTGGCTGCTTCCGGGCGCCGTGCTGCTCCTGGGCATGCTGGCGGCGGTGGCGGTGCTGGCGCGCGGGAAGCGCTCCTCGGTCAAGAGCACGAGCGCGGACGACTCGTGGGAGCGCAGCGAGGAGCGCCGCAGGCGCAAGGAGGCCCTCTACGGCACCGTCTCCTACGTCCTGCTGTTCTGCTGTGCGGCGGTGGCCGCCGCGCTCTCCTTCCACGGCCTGGTCGGCTTCGGCGAACAGAACCTCGGCCTGTCCGGCGGCTGGCAGTACCTCGTCCCCTTCGGCCTGGACGGCGCGGCGATGTTCTGCTCGGTGCTCGCCGTGCGCGAGGCCAGCCACGGTGACGCGGCCCTCGGCTCGCGGATACTCGTGTGGACGTTCGCCCTCGCCGCGGCCTGGTTCAACTGGGTGCACGCTCCCCGGGGCCTCGGACACGCGGGCGCCCCGCACTTCTTCGCGGGCATGTCCCTGTCGGCGGCGGTCCTGTTCGACCGCGCGCTGAAGCAGACCCGCCGGGCCGCCCTGCGCGAACAGGGCCTGGTGCCGCGCCCGTTGCCGCAGATCCGTATCGTCCGCTGGCTGCGCGCCCCCCGGGAGACCTACCGCGCCTGGTCGCTGATGCTGCTGGAGAACGTGCGCAGCCTCGACGAGGCGGTCGAGGAAGTGCGCGAGGACAAGATCCGCAAGGACGAGGCCAAGCAGCGCAGGCGGGACCAGCAGCGTATGGAGCGGGCCCGGCTGAAGGCGATCAGCCGTGGCCACCGCGGTTTCGTGGGCCGGGGCGGCGGACGCGAGCTGGAGGCGCCGACGGTGGAGCGCGACTCCGACGTGGTCTCCGCGGAGCCTGCCATACCGGCGCCGGAGGCCCTGCCCGTCCGCGCGCGCCCCTCCCTGCAGCCGGTGCGCACCGGCGCTGACCCGAAGACCGTCGACCTCACCGCCGAGGACGACACCCAGGCCCTGCCGCGCCTGGACTCCCTGGAGCGCAAGCTCAAGGACCTGGAGCAGCAGTTCGGCTGACGCCCCGTCGCGGCCTGAAGGGGTGCGGTCCGCCCCCCTTCAGGCCGCGTCCGCGTCGAGTTCGAACCAGACGGACTTGCCCACCCGGTGCTTCCTGACGCCCCAGCCGTCGGCGAGGGACTCGACCAGCGCCAGGCCCCTCCCGTGCGTGCCGTCGTCGACGCTCGGTGTCCGCGGCCGGGGCTCCCGGTCCACGAAGTCCCGTACCTCCACCCGTAGTCCACGCGGCCCGACGGTGGCGGTGAGGACCGCCTCGTGGCCGGTGTGGACGAGCGCGTTGGTGACGAGCTCGCTGGTGAGCAGTTCCGCGACCTCGGAGCGCTCCGGTGTCCCCCAGTGCCTGAGCAGTTCCCGCAGCGCCCTGCGGGACTCGGGCACCGCCCGCAGATCCGTACGTCCCAGTGTGCGCCTCAGCCGATCCGCCGAAGCCTGACTCTTCATGGCCCCCGCCCGCGTGCCGATGTCGATTCCCCCTGTACTCGAACACCTTCACGGAGATTTTTGCCCGGCCGGTCGCATACCAGTCGTGCCGGACGGTCACGAACGGTAGTTGGCCGAAGTGCGACGGCCACGTACACGGGCACACCCGCGCACGGGACCGTCCCGCCTCACGGCCGGGGCACGTTGCGCAGGTTGGAACGGGCCATCTGCACCATCCGGCCGACCCCGCCGTCCAGCACGATCTTGGAGGCGGACAGGGCGAAACCGGTCACCATCTCCTTGCTGATCCTCGGCGGGATGGACAGCGCGTTGGGGTCGGTGACGACGTCGACGAGGGCCGGACCCTTGTGCTTGAACGCCGACTTCAGCGCCCCGGCGAGCTCCTTCGGCTTCTCCACCCGCACCCCGTGGGCGCCGCACGCGCGGGCGACGGCGGCGAAGTCGGGGTTCTTCATGGCGGTGCCGTGCGAGGGAAGTCCGGCGACCAGCATCTCCAGCTCCACCATGCTCAGCGAGGAGTTGTTGAACAGGACGACCTTCACCGGCAGGTCGTACTGCACCAGGGTGAGGAAGTCCCCCATCAGCATGGTGAACCCGCCGTCGCCGGACATCGACACCACCTGCCGGCCCCGGTCGGTGAACTGCGCCCCGATCGCCATCGGCAGCGCGTTCGCCATCGAGCCGTGGGAGAAGGAACCGATCACCCTGCGGCGGCCGTTGGGCGAGAGGTAGCGGGCCGCCCAGACGTTGCACATGCCGGTGTCGACGGTGAACACGGCGTCGTCGTCGGCCATCTCGTCCAGGACGGACGCCACGTACTCGGGGTGGATCGGCACGTGCTTGTCCACCTTCCGCGTGTACGCCTTCACCACCCCCTCCAGCGCGTCCGCGTGTTTCCTGAGCATCCGGTCGAGGAACTTCCGGTCGTCCTTGACGCGGACCCGCGGCGTCAGACAGCGCAGCGTCTCCTTCACGTCGCCCCACACCGCCAGGTCCAGCTTGGAGCGCCGGCCGAGGTTCTCGGGCCGCACGTCGACCTGGACGATCTTCACGTCGTCGGGCAGGAAGGCGTTGTACGGGAAGTCGGTGCCGAGCAGGATCAGCAGGTCGCACTCGTGGGTGGCCTCGTAGGCGGCGCCGTAGCCGAGCAGTCCGCTCATGCCGACGTCGTACGGGTTGTCGTACTGGATCCACTCCTTGCCGCGCAGGGCGTGCCCGACCGGGGACTTGATCTTGCTCGCGAACTCCATGACCTCCGCGTGCGCGCCCTTGGTGCCGGCGCCGCAGAACAGGGTGACCTTCCCGGCCTCGTCGATCATGTCGACGAGGCGGTCGATCTCGGCGTCGCCGGGGCGGACCGTGGGCCGGGAGGTGACGAGGGCGGTCTCCAGGGGCTTCTCGGGGGCGGCGTGGTCGGCGATGTCGCCCGGGAGGGTGACGACGCTGACGCCGGAGCGGCCGACGGCGTGCTGGATGGCGGTCTGCAGCAGCCGGGGCATCTGCTGCGGGCTGGAGATCATCTCGCTGTAGTGGCTGCACTCGCGGAAGAGCTGGTCGGGATGGGTCTCCTGGAAGTAGCCCAGGCCGATCTCGCTGGACGGGATGTGGGAGGCGAGGGCGAGGACCGGGGCCATGGAACGGTGGGCGTCGTAGAGGCCGTTGATGAGATGGAGGTTGCCGGGCCCGCAGGAGCCGGCGCAGGCGCCCAGTCTGCCGGTGATCTGGGCCTCGGCGCCGGCGGCGAAGGCGGCGGTCTCCTCGTGCCGTACGTGGATCCAGTCGATGGCGGAGTTGCGGCGCACCGCGTCGACGACGGGGTTGAGGCTGTCGCCGACGACGCCGTAGAGGCGTTTGACCCCCGCGCGGGTGAGGATGTCGACGAACTGTTCCGCGACGTTCTGTTTGGCCATGGTTTCCCGTCTGCCCCTCCGGTGCCGAAGATGCCTGACGGGTTCCATGAATTCACACCGGGAGCGCTCACGCCTCCCAGACGGCGACGGCCGTACGGTCGTCCGCGTACCCCTTGACCCGTACCTGGGTGTCGGCGAGGAACGCGGCGAGGCCGGGTGGTCCGGGGCGGGACCACCGGTCGGCGAGGTGGGCGCGGAGCTCCCGTTCGCCGCGCAGGGGGTCGGCGAGGCCGGTGCCGCACATCAGCAGCGTGTCACCCGGGCGGGCTATGGAGGTACGGAAGCGGAAGGGTTCGCGGGGCGGCTCGGGGGCGGGCTCGTACGGGCTCGGGGGTGTGGGGATGCCCAGGTCCATGGTGAGGCGGTCGCCGTCGGGGGTCTCGGCGGGCGGCGAGCCGAAACCGATCACGGGTTCGCCCTTGGCCTCGGTGACCTCGGGTTCGATGTCCTGCCACGCACCGTCCCGCAGCCGGAACAGCCCGCCGGGGCCGACGCCGAAGAAGACCCGGGTGCGGCACTCGGGGTCGGCGGGCAGCAGGAGGCAGCGCAGGGTGGCCGCGTAGGCGTCGGGTTCGAGGCCCTGCTCGGCCGCCGCGGCGCGGAGCCTGCCGAGGCTGCGGTCGGTGAGGCGGTGCAGGCCGGACTTGAGGTCGCCGCGCCGGGCGGCCCTGATGTCGTCGACGAGGCGGGCGTGGCTGCGGCCCACCGCCTCGCCGATCCACCGGCAGGCCTCGGCGGCGGCCCGGTGGGCCCCGGGCGCGCTCCGGGCGCCGGTCGCCAGCGCCACGAGGACCAGGGCCCGCTCCCCCGTTCCGAACCGGGCGGTCAGCAGCGCGTCGCGGCGGGGTTCGCCCCGGTAGCGCGCGGAGTCCCCGCGCACGGAGGCGGCGCGCAGGGTGCAGGCCCCGTAGCGGGCCCCGTCCAGCACGGTGTCCGGGACCAGGCCGTCCAGTTCGTCGGGGTCGGCCGGCGGGAGGGCGGTGGGTTCGGGATCGTAGGTGGGCGGCCGGGATCCCACGTGGGTGCGGGACGGGAGCGGGCCCGGGAGCGGTCCGAGGCGGGAGGGGCGGGGGGCAGAGCCGTCCGCGGGCGCCGGGGCCGGTGGGGCCGTGGGGGGTGGCGGGGGCTCGGTGGCGGGGGTCCAGGGGCCGTAGGCCGTGCCGGAGGTGGAGGAGACCGGGGGCGGCGGGGGACCGGGCGGAGGGAAGGTCACCGGGCCCGCGGACGCGGCGGGCGGGGGTTCCCAGGGGGCGCGGGGCGGGGCCCCGGCGGGTCGCGGCGGGAGGCCCGCCGACGCGTCGGGGGCCGGGCGGGGGTCCGGGACCGTCGGCGTGGAACGTAAGCCGTAGGGGGCGGGGCTGTCCTCCGGGGTGGGACCACCCGCGTCCAGCGGGCCGGACGCCGGGGCGGGACCACCCGCCGAAGCGGGACCGTCCGCCGGGGCGGGAGCGCCCGCGTTCAGCGTGCCGGACGCGGAGGCGAAGCGGTCGTCCAGGGAATCGGGCGCCGGTGCGGGGCCCGTGTCGCCGGTGGCGTCGTCGTACAACTGCCCCCACCAGTCGTCCTCCGGACCGGTGGGCCTTTCCCCCTGCTGGCTCATGTCACCGATTGTCCACCGCGCGGGCCGGATGGAAACGGGGCATCGGGAAAAATCCCCCGTCCCGCACCACGCCCGGGACGGCTGTGCGACAGGGACGCCGCGGCCCGTCTCCGTCCTGCGCCGCTCCCCGGACTCCCGCACCCTGGAAGGATGGGAGCGTGGGACCTCCTGCTCGCCGGACTGGTGCTCCTGCTCGGACTGTGCGGAGTGCTGCTGCCAGGAGTGCCCGGGTCGTGGCTGGTGTGGGCCGGGGTCCTGTGGTGGGCGCTGAAGGACCCGCGGCCCGTCGCGTGGTGGGTGTGCGTGGGGGCGACCGTCGTGCTGTTCCTGTCCCAGGCGGTGCGCTGGGCGCTGCCGCCGCGCCGGCTGCGGGCGGGCGGCGACGACGGCCGGATGCTGGCGTACGCGGGCTGCGGCTCGTTCCTGGGTTTCGTGCTGCTGCCCGTGATCGGCGCGGTTCCGGGTTTCCTCGCCGGGATCTACGTCTTCGAGCGGCTGCGCCTCGGCCGCCACGGCGAGGCGGTCGCGGCGCTGCGCACGGCGCTGCGCTCGGGCGGGTGGAGCGTGCTGGCGGAGCTGTTCACCTGCCAGTTGATCACGGCGGCGTGGCTGGGCGCGGTGTTCTGGGGCTGAGCCTCTCGCCCCCCTCGGCTCACGGCAGCGGCACGCCCTCGTGGGTGAGCAGCCGCACCTTGCGCTCCAGCCCGCCGGCGTATCCGGTCAGCGAGCCGTCGGCGCCGATCACCCGGTGGCAGGGGCGGACGATGAGCAGCGGGTTCGCGCCGATCGCGCCGCCGACGGCCCGCACGGCGGCGCGGGGCGCGCCGATCCGGGCGGCGATCTCGCCGTAGGACACGGTCTTCCCGTAGGGGACGTCGTCGAGGGCGGCCCACACCTTCTCCCGGAACGGGGTGCCGACGGCGCTCACGGTCAGCCGGAACTCCTTGAGGTCGCCGGCGAAGTACGCGGTGAGCTGCCGCTCGGCCTCGCGGAACGGTCCGGGGTCCCGCCGCCAGTCGTCCGCCGGCGTGCGCCCGCCCTTCTGTCCGGGCACGGACAGCGAGGTCAGCTCGCCGGTCGGGGCGGCGGTGAGCAGCAGCGGCCCGACGGGGCTGTCCACACGCGTCCAGTACGTGGTCGTGGTCATCATGATCACTCCAACTCCCCTGCGGCGCGCAGGTGGTTCAGGGCGTACGAGCGCCAGGGGCGCCAGCTTTCGGGAACGCCGGGTCCGGGCGGGGCCACGTCCGGGTCGCCGAGCGCGCGGGTGCGGATCTCGGCGATCGTACGGGCGTCGAGGCCGGGGACGGCGGCCAGGGCGGCCTCGGCCTCGTCCCGGTCGGCGCCGGGTCCGAGGCGTACGGTGCCGTCGGCGAGGGCGGCGGTGAGCGCGCCCGGGGTGCCGTCGGGCTCGGCCCCGGCGAGGACGGCGGCTTCGGGGAACAGGTGGGTGAGGGTGCCGCAGGGGGCGTCGAGCCGCTTGCCGTACCGCTGGACGAGCCGTGCGGCCTCGTCGCGGCCCACCAGCGCGCGCACCGCCAGTTCGTCCGGGTCGACGGCCCCCGGTGAGCGCAGTCCGGGCCGGGCGGCGACCAGCGGGGCGAGGCGGGTGTCGGCGCCGAGCCGTCCGTCGACGGCGTACGGGTCGGCGTCCAGGTCGAACAGCCGTCGCAGGCGTTGTACGGCGGTGGTCAGATCACGGGGGTCGGTGAGGTGGACGCGGGCGTCGAGCCAGCCGCCGGGGTGGGCGCCCCGCCCGGTGTGCGGGCGTTCGCCGACGGCGGCGATGCCGGTGCCGTGGGGCAGGCGCAGGGTGCGCCGGTAGGTGCGGGTGCCCGGGGTGCCGCTCATGTCCTCGACGCCGGGGACGGCCTCGCGTTCCAGCAGGTCGAAGACGGGTCCCGCCGGGTAGGGGCCGCGGTGGGCGAGCCGCAGGGGGATTCCGGCGGACGGGGTGGCGGTGCGCGCCCGGCCCCGGTGGGGTGCGGAGGCGCGCAGTTCGCTGGGGGTGGTGGCGTACACGGCCCGTACGGTGTCGTTGAACTGCCGCACGCTGGCGAATCCGGCGGCGAAGGCGATCTCGGTGACCGGCAGCCCGGTGGTCTGCAGGAGGACGCGCGCGGCGTGCGCCCGCTGGGCGCGGGCGAGCGCGACGGGCCCGGCGCCGAGCTCGCCGGTGAGCTGGCGCTGCACCTGGCGGGCGCTGTAGCCGAGCCGTGCGGCGAGTCCGGCGACGCCCTCGCGGTCGACGACGCCGTCGGCGATCAGCCGCATGGCCCGGCCGACGACGTCGGCCCGCACGTTCCACTCGGCGGAGCCGGGCACGGCGTCCGGGCGGCAGCGCCGGCAGGCGCGGAACCCGGAGCCCTGCGCGGCGGCGGCGGTCGCGAAGAACCGCACGTTGGACCGCTTCGGGGTGACGGCGGGGCAGCTGGGACGACAGTAGATCCCGGTCGTCTCGACGGCGAAGAAGAACACCCCGTCGAACCGGGCGTCCCGGCTGCGCACCGCCTCGTACCTGCTGTCCTCGTCCTTCACACCGTCCAGTCTCCGCCGGCCGGGAGGCCCCGGCTGGCGGAAATCGGACATGGAGGTGTGTCAGCGCGGGCGGCCCTGCTGTTTGGCCCTCAGCGCCGCCCTGCCGATGGCGTGCTTGCGCTTCCAGTCCTTGCGGATCTCCGCGCGGAGCCTGGCGTCGGTCTTGGCGACGATGTACTGGTTCTCCCGGAGCAGCTTGCGGTAGCTCTCCAGGCGGCGCTGCGGCAGGTCGCCGCTCTCGACGGCGTCGAGGACGGCACAGCCCGGTTCGCTCTCGTGGGCGCAGTCCTGGAACCGGCAGCCCTCGGCGAGCTCCTCGATCTCGGCGAACACCTGGCCGACGCCGGCTCCGGCGTCCCACAGGCCGACGCCCCTGAGGCCCGGTGTGTCGATGAGGACTCCCCCGCCGGGCAGCGCCAGCAGGTTGCGGGTGGTCGTGGTGTGCCGGCCCTTGCCGTCGACGTCCCGGATGGCCCGGACGTCCATCACGTCCTCGCCGAGGAGCGCGTTGGCGAGGGTGGACTTGCCCGCGCCGGACTGTCCGAGCAGCACCGACGTACCGCCGGCGGTGATCGCGGCGAGGATGTCGAGTCCGTCCCCGTCCATCGCGCTGACGGTGAGCACCGGCACGCCCGGCGCGCTGGTCTCCACGTCCTGGACGAGGTGCGCCCGGGTCACCGCGTCCGGCACCAGGTCGGCCTTGGTGAGGACGACCACCGGCTGCGCCCCGGACTCCCAGGCGAGCGCGAGGAAGCGTTCGATCCGGGCCAGGTCGAGTTCGGCGGCGAGCGAGACGGCGACGACGGCGTGGTCGACGTTGGCGGCGAGGATCTGCCCCTCGGACCGCTTGGAGGAGGTGGAGCGCACGAAGGCGGTACGGCGCGGCAGGTACGCGCGGACGTAGCGCGGGTTCCCGCCGGGTTCGACGGCGACCCAGTCGCCCGTGCAGACGACCCGCAGGGGGTCGTGCGGGGTGACGAAGGCGGTGTCGGCGCGCAGGGTGCCGCCGGCGGTGACGACGTCGCACTGGCCGCGGTCGACCCGGATCACACGGCCGGGCAGCAGCCCTTCCGCGTCGTAGGGGGCGAACGCGTCCGCCCAGGCGTCGTCCCAGCCGTAGGGGGCGAGCGCGGAGGAGACGGAGGTGGAACTGGAACTCAAGGGGGTGACCCTTCAGGTGGGTGGCCCCGGCGGCCGCGCGTACGCATCCGTACGCGGACGGGAAAGGGTGAGGTCAGCCGGTGGCCACGGAGGTGGACGTGATGGGTTCCTGAATGCGGGCAGCGCCCAGCGCAATGACAGCCATCGGTCGACACCTCCTCACTCCATGCACGGTCCCGGTACGGCGGCGCACGGCCACCGTGTGTTCCGCGGTCACCATAGCCCGCCGCTTGCCCGGCCCGTCAACTTGTTTTCCGGGCTCCCGCGTCACACGGTCGCGCAGGCGCGGCCGTTGAGCGTGAAGCCGGACGGCGGGTGGTGCGCGCCGTCGCGGGAGGCGAGGAAGCCGAAGGCGAGTTTCCCGCCGGCGGCGACCGCCTTGTTGTAGTCGGCGGCGGTGGCGGTGACCCGGGAGCCGTCCTGGTCGGGTGAGGCGTCCCACATCTGGGTGACCCGCTGGCCGTCGGGGAGGGCGAAGCCGACGCGCCAGGAGTCGAGGGGGCCGCGCGTGGTGACGGTGACGGTGGCCTGGAAGCCGTCGGGCCACTGGTTGACCAGGTCGTAGTCGGCGTGGCAGGCGGCCGGCTCGCCGCGGGCGGTGGTGCCGGGAGCGGCGGTGGCGGAGGAGGTGCCCTGCGGCTCGGGGTCGGGGTTCCCCCGGTCCGGGGTGCGCTCGGGGGTGTGTCCGGCGGACGGCTTCGCGGACGGCTTCGCGGACGGGGACGGGGACGGGGTGTCCGGGGAGGCCGTGGGGGCGGAGGGCAGGGAGGGGCCGGGGTCGGCCACCGGCTGCCGGTCGGCGTCGGGGCGTTCGACGCTCTCGTCGGCCGTGTCGCCGAACGGCATCAGGGAGACCGCGAGCGCGAGGAGGGAGACCAGGAGGGCGGCGATCAGCAGACCGTGCCGGGCCACGCTCGTCCTGGCCGTGCCGTCCGCCGGGCCGTCGCCGTCCGGGTCGGGCCGGTCCGGGCGCCCGGCCCCGAGCCGTACCTCGGCGGCGCGGCGGCGGCGTTCCAGATAGGCGAGGCCGCCCCAGCCGATCACCCCGCCGGCCAGCGCGCCGGGCAGTCCCCCGCCGTGCAGCCGCAGACAGGCGGCGGCCTCGGCGCACGGCACACAGGTGGCGAGGTGGCGGGAGAGGTCGTCGGGGGTGTCCGCGGCGGGCGAGCGGGTGACGGCGTCGAGGAGCCTGGCGTAGCTGCGGCACTCGGCGTCCAGGGGCGAGTCGAGGTGGTTGCGGTGGCAGCGGTCCCGGAACAGGCGGCCGACCTGGGCGAGTTCACTAGCGGCGGTGGCGGGGTCGAGGCCGAGCCGGCGGGCCACCAGGGGCAGCGGCAGGGACTCCGCCTCGGCCAGCCAGAGCAGTTCGGCGTCCGCCGGCTGCAGATCGCGCAGTCCGCGCAGGGCGACCGGGCGTTCCAGCGGCGGGCCGGTGTAGCGGGCGGCCTGGCCGGAGTGGAGCCACAGCCGCAGGTCGGGGTCGAGCTTGTGGCCCTGTCCCGCCTCCTCCCAGGCGGCGGCCGTGCCGCGGACCGCCGTCAGCAGTACGGGTATCCGGGGCAGCCGGGTGGAACGGCGGCCGTGGCCGCGGACGGTGCCCGACTCGGTCTCGCGCAGTTCCCGTATGCCCTGTGCGAAGGCCTCGCGGGCCAGTTCCGCCGCGGCGGCGGACCCGGCGGTGCACAGGTCGGCGTAGGAGAGCGCCGCGTCCCAGCACTCGGAGAACAGCGCCGCCTCGGCGGCGTCCTGGGGGCTCGGCAGGTCGGGCATGGGACTCCCGCATCACGAGCGAGGCAACTCGCCATAGGGGTAGTGGAGTTGGGGAAACCTCGCGGCAGTGGCCGAGCTTTTCACGCTCCCGCCACAACTGACAAGCGCTTCCCTCACTTTGTGTGGCGGCGTGGCCACCCCTCGCAGGGACCCTACGCGCGGAAGGCCGGAACGTCTCGGTTCCGGCCTTCCCGATCTCCTGTGCGCGGTGTCTCAGACCGTCTCGGCGGACTCCCGCGCCGGGAGGCTGTCCATGAAGGAGCTGACCGAGAACACCGCGTTGCCGGGTCCGGGCGGGCCGTAGCCGGGGGGCGAGGAGAGGCCGAAGTCCTCCATGGTCTGCCGGTACGCCTGGAGGAGACGGATGTGGTACTCCAGCGGGGCGCCCTGCGGGTTGGCCTTGCCGAGCGGGGTGGTCGGCTCCGGGCACCAGGTGGTGAAGCGGGGCGTGATGCCGTGCGACATGAAGAAGCGCAGGCCCTCGGTGGTGGAGGCGATGGCCTCGTCGACCGTCTTGAAGCCGAACGGCTCGGCCATCTCCACGCCCGCGACGAAGTTGGGGATCACGTTGCGCGCGCCGAAGACCTCCGCGGAGTCGAGGATGCGCTTGTGCCACTCGTCGCGGCCGACGTAGCGCTCCTTGCCGGGGCAGTACATCTTGAACAGGTACTCGTCCCACACCTCGTAGTTGGGGTGGTAGATCTGCACGCCGTAGTCCTTGAAGCGCTGCACGTCGTCCCTGGGCAGCGCCTGGGCGACGACCTTGCCGATCCAGCGGCCGGGGAAGCGCTCCTCGATGGCCTTGGCGTAGTGGCCGTAGAAGTCGGCCTCGTCACGTCCGGAGACGGTCTTGGTGATGGCGCCGCCGGTGAGGGTGTAGGCCGTGGACGCCTTCGCCGTGTCGTACCGGTCGATGATCTCCAGGGCCTCCAGGACCTCCTCGACGTCCTTCACCCCGGTGTAGGGCCGGCCGGCCGCCTTGTGCTGGCGCCAGTTGTGATTGATGTCGCAGTACTGGCACTCCTCCTTGGCGCCGAAGTACTGGCAGACCCGGAAGACGGTCAGGTAGATCAGGTAGCCCCACTGGATGGTGGGGGCGACCTCCATGACCGACTTCCCGTTGGAGAGGGTGTGCCGGTAGTACTCGGGCATGGGCGGCACGCCGACGTCCGAGATCCGCCTGCCGTCGAGGTAGAGGCCGAGCACGCCGTGCTCGTCGGCGGCGACGCGGTAGGGGGAGGCCGGGTTCACGCGGACCGACACGACCGTGCGGCGCAGGTCGTACGGGCCGCCGGTGAGGATGATCTCCTCCGGCGGGCGGCGCAGCGCGGCCTCGCCCAGCTCGGGCAGGGTGCCGTGGTCGAAGGAGAAGATGAAGTACGACTTCGGTTTGACCTCACCGCCCTCGTTGTCGCTGAGCGCGGACGGGTCGAAGGCCACACCGCCGCGCAGCAGGTCCTCCTTGAAGACGGCTTCGCGCGGCACGTGCGGGAACCGCTCCATCAGATCCTCGACCAGCGCGGTACGGCTGCCCATCCCGTTGTTCTCCTCCCGGTGCGGACGTACGACTCCTCACGGTATGCCCCCGCTCGGACATCCGGGGTGCCGGGTCCCCCCCACAGGACGTGGGCCACGCGCGAGGTAGGTTCCGGCGGGGACCTCTTCGGTCCCGAGGGCCAGGAGGGACGAGGAATGACCGAGAGCGTGACCAACTGGGCGGGCAACATCACGTACGCCGCCAAGGAGCTGCACCGTCCGCACAGCCTGCACGCGCTGCGGGACCTGGTCGCCGGGAGCTCGCGGGTGCGGGTCCTGGGCAGCGGGCACTCCTTCAACGAGATCGCCGAGCCCGGCGAGGACGGCGTCCTGCTCTCCCTCGACGCGCTGCCCCCCGAGATCGACGTGGACACGACGGCCCGGACGGTACGGGTCGGGGGCGGCGTGCGCTACGCCGAGCTGGCCCGCGAGGTGCACCGGCACGGGCTGGCGCTGGCGAACATGGCGTCGCTGCCGCACATCTCGGTGGCCGGTTCGGTCGCCACCGGCACTCACGGCTCCGGGGTCGGCAACGGGCCGCTCGCCTCGTCCGTGCGCGCGGTGGAACTGGTCACGGCGGACGGCTCGACGGTGACCGTGGCGCACGGCGACGAGCGGTTCGGCGGCGCGGTCACCTCGCTGGGCGCGCTCGGTGTCGTCACCGCGCTCACCCTGGGCCTGGAGCCGGCCTTCGAGGTCGAGCAGCACGTGTTCACCGAGATGCCCCTGGAAGGGCTGGACCGGGCCACGTTCGAGGCGGTGATGTCGGCGGCGTACAGCGTGAGCCTGTTCACCGACTGGCGGGCGCCGGGCTTCCGTCAGGTGTGGCTGAAGCGGCGCACCGACCAGCCGCTGCCGGACTTCCCCTGGGCGGCTCCGGCGACGGAGAAGATGCACCCGGTGCCGGGCATGCCGGCGGTGAACTGCACCGAGCAGTTCGGCGTGGCCGGGCCCTGGCACGAGCGGCTGCCGCACTTCCGGGCGGAGTTCACCCCGAGCAGCGGTGCGGAACTCCAGTCGGAGTACCTGATGCCGCGGGAGTCGGCGGTCGCCGCGCTGCACGCGCTGGACGGCATCCGGGAGACGGTCGCCCCGGTGCTCCAGACGTGCGAGGTGCGCACCGTCGCCGCCGACGACCAGTGGCTCAGCCCCTCCTACGGCCGGGACACGGTGGCCCTCCACTTCACCTGGATCGAGGACACGCGGGCGGTGCTGCCGGTGGTGCGGCGGGTGGAGGAGGCGCTGGCGCCGTTCGACCCGCGCCCGCACTGGGGGAAGGTGTTCACCACCCCGGCGGCGGAGCTGCGCGCCCGCTACCCGCGGATGGACGACTTCCGGAACACCGTCGACGCTCTGGACCCGCGGCGCACGTTCACCAACGCCTTCGTGCGGGACGTCCTGGGCGCCTGATCCCGGCCGGGGCGCCGGCGGGCAGGGGCGCGGAGGTGCGGTGCGCGCCCCTGCCCGCCGGGTCCCCCTTCGTCCTCTCGGAGCCGCGCGACCGACGGGACTCAGTGGTCCGCGCAGCAGGGCGTGGGGTCCGGGGCCTCGAACGGCACGAGGGTGCCGCCCAGGGCCGGGGTGGCGGCGAGGACGAGTTCGTCCCGCTGCCACTGCGGCCGTACGTGGCCGCGGGTCACCAGGCGGGTCCCCGGGTCCGGGGGGCCGGGTGTGCCCAGGACCGTCACGCGGTCGATCGCGGAGCCGGCGAGCAGCTCCGCGACGGTCGTCGTGCCGGTGAGCGCGCGGACGCCCGGGTAGAGCACCGCGCGTCCCACCTCGTCGGGCAGTCCCGGGGAGACGGTGCCGTACCCCGCGAGCCGCTCCCGGAGGGTGTCCGGGAGCGGCCGCGAGGGCAGGGACAGGGACACGGCGACGCGCGGGCGGTCGTCGCGTACGAGGTGGGTGCAGCCGAACGTGTCCTCGGGGAGGGCGAGTTCGGCTGCCATCCGGTGCAGCAGGTGGTCGGCGTCGAGCAGCTCCCCGATGCCCGCGTCCACGGTGAGGGCGTACGGCGTCACGACGGCAGGACCCACACCGGGTTGGAGTAGAACCACAGGTCGCGCCACGGGTCGGCGTCGCCGACGACGTCGAGGGCGGGGCCCGCCGGGTCGACCTGGGCGCCCATCGCGCCGACGGCGGTCCGGTTGCCGTCGGTGCCGCGCAGCCGGACGTACACCGGGTGGTCGACGCGGCCGAGGTCGAAGGTGACGCGGACGGTGCCGGTCGTCTTGTCGACGTCGTACGACCGGGCGACCTTCGCCGTGGGCGCGGTGAAGGTGTCCTTGTCGGCGACCGGGCCGGTCACGTCGCCCTGGATGACGTCGACGCGGGCGAGCCTGGGGGTGAACCCGGCCCAGTTGGGGCCGCCGGCGAGGGCGATGTCGGCGGTGAGGGTGACCCTGGTGCCCTTCTTCACGTGCAGGGCGCCGCCGAGGGTGGCCCAGCGGCTGCCGCCGGAGACGCGGACGTCGAGGCCGCTGATGAGCTGGCCGTGGTCGACCCAGATGCGGCCGGCGCGGATGCCGTCCATGACGGCGGCGTAGGAGAAGCCGTCGGCGCCGACGTGGGTGCGGCTGTACTGGCCGGGCCAGTAGTCGCCCTGGGTGGTGTCGATCTGGCCCGCGTAGACGGGGTCGGGGTACCGGCCGTCGGTGTTGAAGTCGCCGCCCGTGCCGCGTGCGGCGGTGTCGGCGTACACCTGGTGGGAGTCGGAGTTGGCGGTGATCCACCAGGGGCGGCCCTCGGCGAGGAGGCTGTCCCACAGGCCGCCGACGGTGGCGGTCATCCAGTCGAAGCCGCCCCACGTGCGGTAGCTCTCCAGCGGGTAGCCGGAGAAGGAGTTGGCACCGGGGTTGTTGTCGTAGATGCCGCGGGCGCGGCCCATGCCCAGCGGCTTGGGCAGGCCGGCGGCCTGGTGGCCGGGGGCGCCCTCGAAGCCGACGGCGATCTGGGGGTTCGTGCCGGTGGCGTCGCGCCAGGCGCGGATCTCGTGCGGGGAGTCGACACCGCGCCGCGCCGGGTGGTTGGCGAGCATCAGGGCGTCCTTGACCTTGCGCCGTCTCACCTGGTCGGCGAGGAAGTTCAGACCGGCGACGGCGAGCGCCTCGTTGGCGGGGGTGGAGTCGGAGGCGCCCTTGACGCTGCCGTCGTAGTCGGTCTCGAACTGCTTGAGGACGGACACCTCGTTGCGGCCCGGGTGGACGAAGACGGTGCCGTGCTCGGCGGCCGGGATGTTCCACTCCAGGCCCTGGAAGACGAGGGTGTCCTCGTAGGCGGCCCGGGCCTCCTTGATGTCCGGGTTGACCTTGTCGACGCCGATCTTGGCGTGGGTGGTGCTGCCGTGGTCGGTGATGACCAGCCAGTCCATGCCGTGCTTGGCGCCCTGGCGGACCTGGTCGACGACGCGGTACTTGCCGTCGCTGCTGTACTGGGTGTGGATGTGGTGGTCACCGGCCAGCCACAGGAAACCCTTGCCGTTGCCCTTGCCGCGACGGCTGTCGCCCGCCGCGTACGCGGGCGTGGCCGCACCGGCGCCGGCGGACAGCACGGTGCCGGCCGCGAGGCCCGCGCCGAGCAGCCCGGCCCGGCGCAGCAGCGTACGGCGGGACCTCTGCTCGGGGTTCAGCGCCTCGTCGGGCACCGAGGTGTCGAAGGCGGCGGGCAGCGGGGCCGTCGTCTCGTGCTGGTGGTCGTGTCCGTGATGGTGGTGATGGTGCCCGTGTGCGTGCCCGTGACCCATGAAGTGCCTCCTCGATACCGCGGCGCGACGACGCCGCGTGTGGAGGATCAAGGAGGCGCATGAACGATGAACAACTTGCGGATGAGCGCCGCATGCCCCGGACACGGCGGCTCGCTCACATCTGCTCGATAGGCTGGGCGCTTCCTGTCGGGTTTGCTTCGGAGGCCTCCATTCCCCGCGCCGGACTCACCGCCGACCGTCTCGTCGCGGCCGCCGCCGACCTCGCCGACGAGGCCGGCTACGAGAACGTCACCCTGTCCGCGCTGGCCCGGCGTTTCGGCGTGAAGGACGCGAGCCTCTACGCGCACGTGCGCGGACTGCGGGACCTGCGCACCCGGATGGCCCTGCTGGCCGGCGGCGAGATGACCGACCGGATCGCGGCGGCGGTCGCCGGACGGACCGGTAAGGAGGCGCTGGCCGCCTTCGCGAACGCCTACCGGGAGTACGCCCTGGCCCACCCGGGCCGTTACGCCGCCGCCCAGCTCCCCCCGCACCGGTTCCCGGTCACCGACTCCCCCGTCCTGCGCCGCACCGCCGAGATCACCTACGGCCTGCTCCGGGCGTACGGCCTGCGGGAACCCGACCTCACCGACGCCGTGCGCCTGCTGCGCAGCACCTTCCACGGCTACTGCGCCCTGGAGTCCGCCGGCGCCTTCGGCGACCCCCGGGACGTCCGGGCGTCCTGGGACAGGGTGGTCGACGCCTTGCACATCGCTCTGGTGAACTGGCCTCGGGATGCGACGGGTTGACCGTCGAGGCGCGTGCCGGGGTCACCCGGGGGAAGCCGTGCCGCCGCCCTCGCCGCGGTCCCGGCGGCCCAGTGACTGGATCTCCTCGTACGACGGGGCCGGGCCCTCCGGTTCCCGGCCCGCCCTGATGCCGGCCGCCGTCTCCACCGCCGCGCCCAGGGCCCGCCGGTACGGCAGCGAGCCGAGGCTGATGCGGCGGACGCCGAGGTCGGCGAGGTGGGGCACGGAGGGACCGGTGGGTGAGTAGAGGATGTTGAGGGGGACGCCGTCCAGGCCGCGCACCAGGGCGGCGATCTCCCGGGGGCCGGTGAGGCCGGGCACGAACACGCCGTGCGCGCCCGCTCGGACGTAGGCGTCGAGGCGGCGGGTGGTGTCCTCGCCGTCGCCGAGCCAGTACGTGTCGGTGCGGGCGTTCACGAAGAGGCCGGGGGCCGCCGCCCGGACGGCGGCGATCTTCGCCGCGTGCCGGTCGGCGGGCCCGAGTCCGTCCTCCAGGTTGATGCCGGCGGCGCCCAGGGCGTACAGCTCCCGGGCGAACTCGGCCACCTCGTCCGGGTCGTCGCCGAAGCCGCCCTCCGCGTCGACGGAGAGCAGGAACGGTCCCGGGCCGAGGGTGCGGGCGAGCCGCAGTGTCTCCTCGCGGGTGGCCGCGGCCCCGTCGGGCAGTCCGGCCGCCGCGGCGACGCCCAGGCTCGTGGTGCCGACGGCCCGGAAGCCGTGGGCGGCCAGGAGGTGGGCGGAGGCGTGGTCCCAGGCGTTGGGCAGGAACAGGGGTTCGTCCGCGTGGTGGAGGTCGGCGAAGGCGGTCACGACAGGTCTCCGACGGCGTCGGCGTAGTAGACGGATTCGGTGAGATGGCGGGCGAGTTCGCGGAAGCTCCAGCCCTCGCCGGGCGAGTCGTCGAGCTGTTCGTCGGTGAGCGCGTCGAGGCGGTTGGCCCAGATCCTCGCCAGCCGGGTGAGGCGGCTGCGGGCCTCGTCGAGGTCCTGCGGGGTGAAGGGGGCGAGGTCGGCCTCTGTGGTGATCAGGGAGGCGTGCCAGTGGTCGGGCTGGGGCTCCTCACCGGCGAGGCGGGCCTCCATCTCCGCGAGGTGGTCGACGAGGTGGTCGGCGACGCGGCGGATCGCCTTGTGCGGGGTGTGGAGGCGGCCGTCGGTGTGCGCGGGTTCGCCGTCCCAGTGGGTCCAGCCGGCGGCCAGGGCGAGGACGTGGTCGACCATGCCGGTGACGGCCGCGGAGGGGGTGGAGGTCTGCGTGTTCTCGTTCATGCGGCCACGCTAGGAGCGGAACGCTTCGGTGCCGGCCGAACTGTCCGGGCGTGCGCGGGCGGTGGGCCTGGGGCGCCCCGGTTCCGGTCGGAACGCCCCAGGGACCTCTCATCCCACCCTGGCCTTGCCCCTGGGCACCAGACGCAGGTTCAGCAGTTCTTCACGGACCAGGTCCGCGTACACGGTGGCGCCGTGCACGGAGGTGTGCGTGTTGTCCCGTTTCTCGTTGTAGAGGTACAGCGCCTTGGAGCCCTCCACGCCGAGGGACTCCACCAGCGCCTTGGTCCGCGCCGTGAGGTCGATCAGCGGGACGTCCCGGTCGGCGGCGACGGAGCGGATGACGGCCGGGTGGTCGACGCCGAGCCCGTTGACCAGCAGGGCCGTGCCGTTGTTCAGGGTGCCGTCGGTGTTGAACCAGCGCCGCACGATCGGGGTCACGAGGACCGGCTCGCCGCCCCGCTCCCGCACGCCCGCCACCAGGGATTCGAGGCCTGCCCGGTAGGTCGCCTCGTCGGTGGTCTTGTCGTTGTGGGCGAGCTGGATCAGGACGAGGTCGCCGCGCCGGATCAGTGGCCGGACGGTGTCCCACAGAAGCGGGTTCCCGAGATAGCTGACCGTACTCTCCCCGGAGTCCGCGTAGTTGGCCACGGACAGTCCCTTGCGCAGGTACCGGGGCAGCCGCTGGCCCCAGCCGGAGTACGGGTCGCCGGGCTGGTCGCAGACCGTGGAGTCGCCGACCAGGAGGATCTGCCGGGCGTGCCGGGCCGGGGTGACCCGGATGCCGGCGAGTGCGGGCGCGGTTCCGCCGACGGTGAGGTCGAGTCCGGGTGTGCCCTCGGCGCCGAGGGGCTCGCCCTCGGGTGTGCGGACGTTCACCGTGAAGCTCCGCACGACGCGTTCCCCGGCCGCCGCGGCGGTCTCCGGGAGCAGGGCGCGCCGGGTCTCGCCGCCGATGGCGGTGCGGGACGCCAGGTCGCCTCCGAGGGTGACCCGTACGTCGTAGGTGCCGGGCGGCAGGTCGAAGTGGCAGGCGGTGGCCGTGCAGTTCTCGATGCCGGGGGCGGGCGGACCCTCCTGGTGCCGCCGGATCTGTGCCTGGGCCGGTACGGCCGGCAGGCCGATGCCCAGTGCCACGGCCGCCGCCACGGCGGCCCGGGCGAGCGTGCGGCCCCGTCTCATGTCACGCCCTCCCGGTGTCGGCCACGGGGACGCCGAAGTCGGGGGTGCCGTCCGGCTTCCAGCCGAGCTTCTGGATCCGGGTGTGCCGGTTGGGGTCGTCCAGCGGGTCGCCGGTGATCTCCTTGTACGGGCGGGCGTGGTAGACGAGGACGTCGGTACGGCCGTCCTCGGCGACGGTGAAGCAGTTGTGGCCGGGACCGTACTGCCCGGTCGTGTCGTTGCTGGTGAAGACGGGGACGGGTGACTTGGCCCAGCTCGCGGGGTCCATGAGGTCGCTGTCCTCGTCGGCGGTCAGCAGGCCCACGCAGTAGTGGTGGTCGGTGGCGCTGGCCGAGTAGGTCATGAACAGCCGGCCGTTGCGGTGCAGGACGTACGGCCCCTCGTTGACGGCGAAGCCGACGCGCTCCCAGTCGTACTCGGGCGTGGTCAGCCGCACTTGGGGGCCGGTCAGGGTCCAGGGGTTCGCCATCTCGGAGAGCCAGACGGCGGTGTTGTTGTCCATGCCGGGTTCGTGCTGGGCCCAGGCGAGGTAGCGGGTGCCGCGGTGGGTGAAGGTGGTGGCGTCCAGGGAGAAGGTCTCCCACGCGGTCTTGATCTGCCCCTTCTCGGTCCAGGTGCCCTTGAAGGGGTCGGGGTGGGCGTTCTCCAGCACCCAGATGCGGATGGCCCATACGTCCTCGGCGGGCGCGGCGGCGAAGTAGACGTACCACTTGCCGGCGACGCGGTGCAGCTCCGGCGCCCAGATGTGGGCGCCCATGTCGCCGGTGGGGTGCGCCCGCCAGATCACGGACTCGGCGGCACGGCCCAGCCCGCCCAGGGTGCGGGAGCGGCGCAGGACGATCCGGTCGTACTCGGGGGCGGTGGCGGTGAAGTAGTAGGAGCCGTCGGTGTGCCGGGTGATGTGCGGGTCGGCGCGGTGGGGGACGAGCGGGTTCACGTACGGGACTGCCTTCGGGCGTGCGGCGGCGTCGGCCACGGCGGGTGTCGCGGCGGCCAGGGCGCCCGCGGCGAGGGCACCCTTCAGCAGGAGTCTGCGGGCGGGGGGCGGGGACGGGTCGTGCAGGTCGTCGGTGGCGCGGCTCATGCGGTCCGCCTCTCGTGGGGAAGATGACATGCACTCAATTTTTCGATATACCGAACGTCATCTGACATGACGAACGTCGAAAAGGTAAGGGTGTGTCACGGAGAGGTCAACGGGTCCGACGGGACGGACCGGTCAGGCCGCTCGGGGCGGGGGGCGGCTCGCCGCGCCCGCTCCGTCGGGAGCCTCAGGCCGCCACGGGCGTGAAGGTGCCCATCCGGTCTCCCTCCGGCTGGACGACGCCGTACGTCCCCTCCGGGACCGCGTTCCAGGCGCCGGGCAGGTCGCCCAGGGGTTCGGAGACGATGAGGCGGGCGTCGTCGGAGATCTCGTGGAGGAAGGCCACGTCCGGGTGGAGGGAGCGCAGGGTGTCCACGCGGGTGCTGTAGAAGAGCGAGCGCGACTCCTTCTGGCTGGAGTAGCGGAACGCCCACAGGCGCACGCCGTCGGTCACCGAGACCGTCATCTGCAGCGGGAACTCCACGCCGTGCTCGTGGCCGACACGTTCCACCAGGCCGGCCATCCGCGCGACGGCGCCGGGCGGGTCCTCCTCCAGGCCGAGGGTCAGCGACAGGTAGAACATCATCTCCGAGTCCGTGGAGCCCTCGACGTACGGGAACAGCTCCGGGTCGACGGCCAGCGCGAGGTCACGCCTGACCAGGTGGAAATCGGCGATCGCCCCGTTGTGCATCCACATCCAGCGGCCGTGCCGGAACGGGTGGCAGTTGGTCTGCTGCACCGCCGTGCCGGTCGAGGCCCGGATGTGGGCGAAGAAGAGCGGCGAGACGACGTGCTCGGCGATCTCCCGCAGGTTGCGGTCGCTCCACGCCGGGCCGATGTCCCGGACGACGGCGGGGCTGTCCTTGTGCGACGCGTACCAGCCCACGCCGAACCCGTCGCCGTTGGTCGTCTCGACGCCCATCTTGGAGTGCAGACTCTGGTCGATCAGCGAGTGGACCGGCCTGTAGAGGATGCTCTCGAGCAGGATGGGAGTGCCCGAATAGGCGAGCCAACGGCACATGTCCACCGCCTTTCCGGTCGCGACCTCGACCGTCGTGTCACGGCCGCGACCTCGACCGTCGTCCTACGGACCGTCCTCCCGCCGCCCCAGCGCGAGCCTCGTCACCCGCGGCCAGTCGGGTGCCCCGCTCCCCCGCCGTGTACGCACCGCACCGCGCGGAACGCGCACGCGCAGCGCTCCGGGAGCGGTCCGGCACACCACGGGGGCCGGCAGCAGCACGTGCTCCCCGTCGACACCGGCCGGGACGGTCGGGGTGTCCGCCTCCACGACGACCTCCCCGGCGGTGAGCCGCAGCAGACCGGCCGCGCGGGGACCGCGCGCCAGCCCCGCGGCCCGCACCGCGCTCTCCACCCGTACGCCCAGGACCCCCAGCCGTCCGGAGTCCAGCCGCTCCCTGCGCCCCGGCCGGGACGCGTCGACCGCCCGCGGATACGGGTTGTTGCTGACCAGCAGGGCCTGCAGCCCGTCCGCCCGCGTCCCGCCGGCCCTCATCCGCAGCCGGGGTGCCGACGGGCCGGACAGCAGCCCGGGCATCATCCGGAGCGTGGTCCGCCGCTTCTCCTCCCGGTAGGCGGGATCGCCCACGACCGCCGCGTATGTGCCGAAGGAGGCGTTGTTGACGAAGACCCGGCCGGCGGCGAAACCGAGGTCGACCCGGAGTTCGACGCCGTCCGTCAGGGCGTCGAGGGCCTTCGCCGGGTCGTCCCGGTCGAGACGGAGGTCGAGCGCGAAGTGGTTGCGGGTGCCGGCCGGGATCACCAGGAACGGCAGGTCGTGGCGGGCGGCCACCTCCGCCACCAGGGCCTGGGTGCCGTCCCCGCCGGCCACCGCCAGCAGATCGGCCCCCTCGCGTACGGCGTCCTCGGCGAGCGCGGCCACGTCCTGGTGCCCGGCGCCGAGGAGCACCACCCGGACACCCGCCGCACGCGCCCGGTCCGCCAGCCTGAAGCGGTCCACCTTGCCGCCGCCGGAACGCGGGTTCATCAGCGCCCAGGGACGGCGCGGCGGCGCGGCGGGCACCGGCTCGGCGGTCTCGGGCGCCACCGCGTTCCGCGCCGCGCCCGTGGCCAGCGCCCACAGCGCCAGGGACACCGCGGCCGGTCCCAGCATCCCGCCCGCGGCGTACAGGGCGAGGACCGTCAGCGGTGCCGTCACGCACAGCACCGCCCCCACGATCCGCACCGCCCCGGAATGGGCGAGCGTCCACCACAGTCCCACGGCCGCCAGGGCCAGTCCGGCGAGGCCGAGGAGCGCCCAGAGCACGCCGCGCAGGCCGGCGGCCACGAGTGGGACCAGGACGCCGGCCGCGAGGGCGAGGAGCGTCAGTCGCGCCCACCCGGCGCCCCGGCGGCCGGCGGTCCGCACGGAGGCCGGCTCAGCGTTCCGCGCCGGTGTGCGCACGCGACACGCACAGCGCCCAGATGATGAACCCGGAGAAGGCGATCATCACGACGGACCAGACCGGGTAGTACGGCAGGGACAGGAAGTTGGCGATGATGAGGAGACCGGCGATCACCACGCCGGCGACGCGGGCCCACATGGCCCCCCGGACCAGGCCGAGGCTGACGAGCACCCCGATGGCGCCGAGCACCAGGTGGGTCCAGCCCCACGCGCTGAGGTCGAACTGGAAGACGTAGTCCCGCGTCGTGACGAAGACGTCGTCCTCGGCGATGCCCATGATGCCCCGGAGGATGTCGAGCACCGACACGATCATGAGCGAGACGGCGGCGAAGACCGTCAGGCCTTCGGCCCACTGCCGCTTGGCCGACGGCGCGTGCGCGCCGGTGGCGCCGCGTGCGCCGTGCGTCGGGTGTGTCGCTGTCATTCCGATGCCTCGATTCGGTGTCGTGCGGTCAGCGCCCGGCGGACGAGGCGAACCGGCCCGCGTGTTCCACCGGGCCGTGGCCGCTCAGGACCAGTTCCTTCGCCCTGCGGAACTCGTCGTCCGAGATGTCGCCGCGGGCCTTGATCTCGGACAGCCGGGCGAGTTCGTCGACGCTGCTGGTGCGGCCGTCGGCGCCCCTGGCGGTCTCGCGGACGTAGCTGTCGAAGGCCTCCTGTTGTGCGCGCGCCTGTGTGATCTCACGGCGCCCCATGTTCTTGCCGCGGGCGATCACGTAGACGAAGACGCCCAGGAAGGGCAGGACGACCGTGAACACCAGCCAGCCGGCCTTGGCCCAGCCGCTCAGGTCGTCGTCGCGGAAGATGTCCGTGACGACCCGGAAGAGCAGGACGAACCACATGATCCACAGGAAGACGATCAGTAGGGTCCAGAAGGCGCTCAGCAGCGGATAGTCGTACGCGAGGTACGTCGCACCACTCATCTCGGTCCTCCGTTCCGGGCCGCCCGCGCCCGCCATGCCGTTGTGTGCCGCCTTCAGCGTGTCCGCGACGAGGGACCGCCCGCCTCACCCGGGACGGGTGAAACACCGCCCCGGACGGGCCTCCCAGCCGGTCCCCGCGGGACGGCGGGGGGCCTCGCGATGCCCGGCCCGCGCGGCGCGCCCGGACCGCGGCGCGAGCGCGGGACCGGCCTTCCGTCCGGTCGCCGTCGCCGGGTCACCCGCGGCGGGTGATCCGGTCGGGAGGCGGGCGCGGTCGGATGGGCGGCGAGCAGTCGTCGCGCGGCGAGCAGTCGTCGTTCGCGCTGCAGGCGGGAGACAGTGATGGTCGTAGCGAGTCCGTTCAGCGCCTCCCTCTCCCCGGCCGAACGGGCCGCGTACGGGAAGGAGGCGCGCGGCCGTGCGCCGCGCGCCTCCCACGGCCGGTTCGAGGCGGCCCGGGACCGGCCCGACCCCGTCGGCGTGATCGAGCGGCAGTCGGCGACCCGGCTGCCCGAGCTGGTGCCGGTCCGCCACGGCCGCATGCTCGAGTCCCCCTTCCGGTTCTACCGGGGAGCGGCGGCGATCATGGCGGCGGACCTCGGGCCGGCACCGGACACCGGCCTGACCGTGCAGTTGTGCGGCGACGCCCACCTGCTCAACTTCCGCCTGCTGGCCTCCCCGGAACGCCGTCTCGTCTTCGACATCAACGACTTCGACGAGACGCACACCGGTCCCTTCGAGTGGGACGTCAAGCGGCTGGCGGTGAGCCTCGCCGTCGCCGGCCGGGCGAACGGCTTCCCGGCCGAGGCGCAGGACGAAACCGTGCGGGCCTGTGTGAAGGCCTACCGCCGGCGCATGCGGGAGTTCGCCGGCATGCGCGCTCTCGACGTCTGGTACGCGCAGGACGACGCCGACCGGCTGCGGGAGCTGATGACGTCGTCGACGGACCGCGAGGCCCGGCGACGCGCCGCCCGGGCGGCGGCACGCGCCCGGACCCGTACGCACCTCCAGGCCTTCGAGAAGCTCACGCGGGTCGAGGACAAAGGACGGCGCATCGCCCCGGACCCGCCGCTGGTCACGCCGCTGCGCGACCTGCTGGACGACCCGTCCGCCGAGGAGGAGGCCCTGCGCGAGGTCCTGGACGGCTACGCGCGCTCGCTGTCGTCGGAGCGCCGGCATCTGCTGGGGCGCTACCACCTGGCCGACGTGGCCCGGAAGGTGGTGGGCGTCGGCAGTGTCGGCACCCGCTGCTGGATCGTGCTCCTGCTCGGCCGGGACGACGACGATCCCCTGCTGCTGCAGGCCAAGGAGGCGCAGGAGTCGGTGCTCGCGCCGTACGTGGACGGCGAACGGTACGACAACCAGGGCCGCCGGGTCGTGGCGGGGCAGCGGCTGATCCAGACGACCAGCGACATCCTGCTCGGCTGGACGCACACCGTGGGCCTCGACGGACGCCCCCGGGACTTCTACGTGCGGCAGTTGCGCGACTGGAAGGGCATCGCCCGCCCGGAGACCATGGACCCGGGGCTGCTGCGGCTGTTCGCGCGGCTGTGCGGGGCGAGCCTGGCGCGGGCCCACGCCCGTTCCGGCGACCCGGTCGCCATCGCCGCCTACCTGGGGCGCGGCGACCGCTTCGACCGGGCACTCGCCGGGTTCGCGCAGGACTACGCCGACCGGAACCAGCGGGACTTCGAGGCGCTGGGCGAGGCCGTGCGGTCGGGCCGGGTGCGCGCCTGGAGCGCGTGACCGGGCGGTCGGGGCGCTACTGCGGCACCTGGCGCATCTCCAGGACGCGCAGGCCCAGCGACTGGCAGCGGGCCAGCAGCCCGTACAGGTGTGCTTCGTCGACGACGTGCCCGAACAGCAGGGTCTGGCCGGACATCGTCACGTGGTCGAGTTCCGGAAAAACCTTGATCAGCGGTTCCGAGAGATGTCCGTCGACACGGATCTCGTAGCGCATGAGCCGCTCCCCGGGTGGCCTGGGACGGGCGGGCCGTGCCCGTACCCTGCGATCGTCCCCCGCCGGGCAGCGGCCCGGCTCACCCCGTACAGGTGAGAGGCCGCCCGGCTCAGTGCTTCAACCAGAGCTTGCACGAGACGATCACCAGGCCGAGCACGAGGTTCACCGCCGCCGACAGGGCCATCAGACGCCGGCCGGCACCGGCCCTGCGGGCCGCCGCCACCGACCAGCCCACCTGCCCCGCCACGGCGACGGACAGCGCGAACCACTGGGTGCCCTGCACACCGAGGCCGAGCACGGGGCTGACGGCCACGGCGACCGCCGGCGGCACGGCGGCCTTGACGATCGTCCACTCCTCACGGCACGCCCGCAGGACGACGTGCCGGTCCGGGCTGCGCTGCGCCAGCCGCGCCCCGAACAGCTGCGCGTGCACGTGCGCGAGCCAGAACACCACGCCGGTGAGCAGCAGGAGCAGCACCAGCTCCAGCCGCGGGAACGAGCCGAGCGTGCCGGCCCCGACGATCACCGAGGCCGCGAGCATGGATCCGTAGACGCCGCCCGTGTAGTCGGCGTGCGCCCGGCGTTCGGCGGTGTGCGCGGCACGGCCCAGCGCGCGGTGCCCGGTGCCGGCCATCACGGGCTTCCCCTCGTCACAGCAGGTCCAGTTCGCGGGCGCGGCGTACCGCCTCGTTGCGGCGGTTGACGGACAGCTTCCGGTAGACGCTCTTGAGGTGGGTCTTGACCGTGTTCACGGACACGTACAGGTCGGCGGCGATCTCCTCGGTGGACATGGTCAGGGCCAGGCGGCGCAGCACGTCGTGCTCGCGTCCGCTCAGCTCCTCCACGACCGGTGGCGGCGGCCCGTACGGGCGCGGGGGCGGCCCGGTGCCGGGTGTGCGCCGACCGGCCGGCGGCGGGGCCGCGCCCAGGTAGCGCCGGATCCACGGCCCGGCCTCGGTGAAGGGCCGCCTCAGCCGCTCCCGGCGCGCCTCCGCCAGCGCCCGCACCACGAGCCCGCGCGCGGTCACGCCGTCCCCCGCCTCGTCCGCGGCCTGTGCCCGCACCAGCACGGCCCGGACGGTCACGGCAGGACCGGCCCGCCCCTCCGGACGCGCCCGGTCGAGCAGTCGTACGGCCTCGGCGGCCCTGCCGGTGGCGAGCCGGACCCGGGCGGCCCCCACCGCGCAGGCCGGCTGCTCGTCGGGCACCTCCCGCAGCAGTCCGGCGGCCGTCTCCGTACGTCCCTCGGCGAGGTGGGCGTCGGCCGCGACGAGCGCCGTCTGCCCGCGCGCCCACGGCGAGACGGCGGCGGCGGACACCTCCGGTTCCACCGCCTCCAGCGCGGCCCCCGGATCGCCGCGCGCCAGATGCAGGCGCGCGGCCGTCAGGGCGCGGCCGGCCTCCCGTACGGGGTCCCGCATCGCGGGGTGCGCCTCGGCCGACGTGTCGAGCAGGGCCTGGGCCTGCCCCAGCTCGTCGCGGTCCACGGCGACGGCGGCCAGGACGAGCCGTTCGACGCCGGAGCCGGACGGCCGGGGCAGCCCGAACCTCTCCGTCTCGGCGAGGGCCTCGCGGGCCTTGCGTTCGGCCCTGCCGAGCCAGCCGTCCAGATAGTCGATCAGGGCGAGCCTCCCGAGCGAGTCCTCGCGCGGGAGGGCCGTGGCCGCTCCCGGGGCGGAGTCCGCCACGGTGGACAGGGCGGCCCGCGCCTCCTCGAAGCGCCCGGCCCACAGCCGTGCGGAGCCGAGGTGGTCCAGCAGCAGCGCGGTGAGTTCGGGATGCCGGTCCAGCAGTTCGGCGGGGACCGCCTCCCGCAGCCTCCCGGCCGCCCGCGCCGCGTCCTCCGCCCTCTCCGGCGCACCGGCCAGCCGGGCGGCCAGTGCTTCCAGCAGGGCGCAGCTCAGCCGGGCCGCCGCCCCGTCCGCCGGGTCGTCGTGCTCTGCCAGCTCGTGCCGTGCGCGGTGCAGATGGGTCAGCCCGCCGTCGATCTCGCACCGGGCCAGCCGGCCGGCCGCCCGCACCAGTTCCGGGGCCGCTCCCCTGCCCTCCCGCCCCATGCGGGAGAACAGCCCGGCCACCGCGTCGGAGCGCGGCCCGGTGAAGAACTGGCCGATGGCGAGGTCGTCGACCAGGGCGTTCGCGGTGAACTTCCAGTCCCCGGCGGCGGCCCCGTGCCCGAGCGCCTCCGGAAGGTGTCCGGACCGCCGCAGCCACCCGGCGGCCCGCCGGTGCAGCTCGGGTTCCAGTCCGGGCAGGCGCGTCCGCAGATGGGCGCGGAGGATCTCGGCGAACAGAGGGTGGAGTCGGTACAGACCGTGCCCGAGGTGCTCGACGAAGGCGTTGTCCCGGCTCAGCCGGGCCAGGACGGCCTCGGCGTCGTCACGCCCCGTGACCGCGTTCACCAGGCCGGGACAGAACCGGTCGAGCACGCTCACCCGCAGCAGCAGGTTCCGGGTCTCGGCGTTCTGCCGCTTGAGCACCTCCGCCAGCAGGAAGTCGGCGATCGTGCTGCGGTCCGCCTCGAACTCCTTGAGGTACACCTCCGGGTCCGGGCTCTCCCCCGCCGCCAGCGCGCACAGCCGCAGCCCGGCGGCCCACCCTCGGGTGCGCTCCACCAGGGCGCACACCGCGGCCGGGGCCAGTCGCAGCCCGTGCAGCTCCATCAGCTCGGCGGCCTCGTCCGGGGTGAAGGCCAGCTCGGCGCCCCTGATCTCCGTCAGCTCGCCCGAGGCCCGGTAGCGGTGCAGGGGCAGCAGCGGCTCGGTACGGGTGACGAGGACCAGCCGCAGCCCCGGCCCGGCGTGCCGCAGCACGAACTCCAGTTGCTCGGCGATCTCCGGGGAGGTGGCCCGGTCGAACTCGTCGAGCACCAGCACCACGGGCCGCTCCCGGACGCTCAGCTCGGCGGCGAGCCGGGCCCCCAGGGCGGGGCTCACGCGGTTCGCGTCCGCCGGGAAACCGACACCGGCGGGCAGCGGCACACCGGCGGCGTGGAGTGCTCGCAGCAGGTACGCCCAGAACATCCCGGGCCCGTCCCCGGCCGCCTCGGTGGTGAACCAGGCGACCGGCGGCCCGTCGCCCAGACGCTCCACCCAGTCCGCGACGAGCAGGGTCTTCCCGGCCCCTGCGGCGCCGTTGACCATGGTCAGCGGAGTCCGCATCCCCTGGTCGAGACGCCTGGTCAGCCGCTCCCGCCGCAGGTACGTCACCGGCCGCGCCGGCACGGCGAACCTGGTCCGCAGGAAGGGATCCCCGCGCGGGTCGGCGAGGGGTTCCGCGGCGGACGAACCGTCCTCTTCCAGCCCGGTCATGGCGCTCACCGCCTCTGCTCGGCCGTGGCTCCCTCTCAGCATTCCAGCACTGCGGCCGGAGGGCGCGCCGTGAGGTGCCGCCTCGTCGGGGGCGTGGGCCCGCCCAGGTCCCTCCACGCGCTCACCGGCACCCGGGTACAACCTTCGCGGTCCGTCACGAGTCGGAGACGTCACAACGGGGTGAGGGCCTCCGTGCGACCGGGCCACAGAAATGGCATACGATGCGCGCGACTCTCATAAAGATCACATAAGAGGATGCACATATCATGGCAATCCGTGCCGCCCATCGTTCCCTTCGCGGCATATCCGCCGTCGTCGCCCTGCTCGCGATCGGCGCGGTGGGATGCTCGGAGGTCTCCGACGCCGTCGACGGCGCCAAGGACGGCGCGAAGAAGGTGGCCCGCCAGCGCTCGGTGTTCTCGCTGGACACCGGTGACTGCTACAACCCGAACGGCAAGGCCGAGGGGGAGGCGTACTCCGTCGAGATCGTGCCCTGCGACGAGGCGCACGAGGGCCAGGTCGTCGGCGAGTTCACGATCGACGAGGGCACGGAGTACCCCGGCGACGACAAGATCTCGACGATCGCGGACAACCGCTGCCCGGTCGAGGCGCAGAAGTACTCCCCGGACACCTGGGCGCTCCCCAAGGGTGCGGCCCTCTTCTACTACACCCCGACCAAGGAGAGCTGGGTGACCGGCGACCGCGCGGTGAGCTGCACCTACACCGCGGAGGGGGGCAAGCTCAACGGCTCGCTGGACACCGCGAAGTCCCTCAAGCCCGAGCAGACCACGTACCTCACGGGTTCGAACGCGCTCTACGAGGCCCTGTGGGCGAACCAGCCCGAGAAGGACACCGTCGAGGACGACCTGGCCGGCTACAAGGCGCAGGCCAAGGCCGTCGCGGCCGCCCTCGACGCGCACGTCGAGGGCCTGGGCGGCATCGAGGGCACCGAGGTCGGCAAGCTCCGCGCGACGCTGACGAAGGCGGCCGGCAACTGGAAGAAGGCCGCGAACGCCGCCGACGCCGACGCGTTCTACATCGCCTACGACCCGGCGTTCACCGGCATCGACCCGAACAAGTCGGTCGCCGCCCGCAAGGAACTGGGCCTGGCCACCACCGTCCCGGCCGACGAGGCCGAGGTCTGGGCGGGCTGACGTCCCGTCGGACCGGAGGGGGCCGGGTCCGTCGAGGACCCGGCCCCGTCCGCGGAGGTCCGATCGCCCCCGGTGTCAGTGCCCTGCGGCATGATGACCGCCGTGAACACCGAAACCCTGACAGCCGTCTGGCGGCGGCTTCTTGCCGACCCTCACAAGTCGTGGGTGCTGTTCGAGCACGGCACCTGTGTCGTGCTGACCGCTCCGGACGGAGAGCTCGCCGAACAGGCCACCGAGATCCTGCGGACGTCCGGCCCGGCGCACGCCGGGTCATCGGCGGGAGACTTCGGAGTGGTCGACCCCGAGGACCCCGAGGGATGGGTCGTCACCGGGCACCACGACGACGTCCTCACCTATGTCGGCCGACGAGCCCCAGGACCGGTCGGAGATCGCCGTCGGACTGCTCGGACGTGCCAAGCGCCACCGGGACGGCACCGAACTCCACGTCGTCCACGTCGAGGACGGGCGGGGCTCGGCGGATCCGGCGTGAGCGTCCTCTAGCGTCGTCGGCATGAGCACCCCTCCCGCCCTCGCCGAGGCACTCGCGGACGGCACGGTCGTACTCGACGGCGGCATGTCCAACCAGCTCGCGGCGGCCGGGCACGACCTGAGCGACGAGCTGTGGTCGGCCCGGCTGCTCGCCGAGGACCCCGAGGCGGTGACGGCGGCCCACCTCGCGTATTTCGAGGCGGGCGCGGATGTCGCCATCACGGCGAGCTACCAGGCCACGTTCGAGGGCTTCGCGCGGCGCGGGACCGGCCGGGAGGAGGCGGCCGGACTGCTGGCCCTGAGCGTGGAGTGCGCCCATACGGCGGCCCGGCGGGCCCGGGCGTCCCGCCCGCTGTGGGTGGCGGCCTCGGTCGGCCCGTACGGCGCGATGCTCGCGGACGGCTCGGAGTACCGGGGCCGGTACGGGCTGAGCGTGGCGGAGCTGGAGCGCTTCCACCGCCCGCGCATGGAGGTCCTGGCGGGGGCCGCCCCGGACGTGCTCGCCCTGGAGACGGTCCCCGACACGGACGAGGCCCAGGCCCTGCTGCGCGCGCTGCGCGGTCTCGGCGTACCGGCCTGGCTGTCCTACTCGGCGTCCGGCGACCGCACCCGCGCCGGCCAGCCGCTGGAGGAGGCCTTCGCACTGGCGGCGCGGGCGGACGAGGTGATCGCGGTCGGCGTGAACTGCTGCACCCCGGAGGACGCGGACCGCGCGGTGACCCTCGCGGCGCAGGTCACCGGCAAACCGGTCGTGGTCTACCCGAACAGCGGCGAGACGTGGGACGCCGGGGCGCGGGCGTGGACCGGGCGGCCGACGTTCAGTGCCGGGCAGGTGAAGGGCTGGCGTGACTCGGGGGCCCGGCTGATCGGAGGGTGCTGCCGGGTGGGACCGGAGACGATCGCATCGGTGGCGTCGGCGCTGCGGACCCCGTAGCGAACTCGCACCCCACGCCCTTCCCGGGGTCCCGCTCCCCCACGCCCCACGTGTCCGCAGGCCCGGCCACGAGCAACAGCCCGCGCCCGCTCTCGTGCACCTCGACACGCACACCGCCGTCATACGGCGGGAGGCGCAGAGCGACGGCGGCAACTGCCTCGAAGCCGCCGCCCACCCCACCACCATCCACATCCGCGACTCCGAACCCCGGACGTCCCCCACCTCACCGTCCCCCGGAGACATGAACCGCCTTCCCGTCCATACCGCCGGAGGCCCCAGGCAGGGCGTCGGTATGAGTGTGTGGAGCGTTCCTCCATCGGCATGGCCACGGGCAAGGGCCGGAAGCTGGAGAAACGCTCCGATCACCGCCGGCGGATGCCGCGCGTCCCCCGTCGGATCGCTCACCCCGCCTCTCGACGGACAGCGGCTTCGCGGCCGGGCCCGTCAAGGCCCGGGGCCGCGTCCGATCAGGTCATCCTCGGTGCGTGCGTGCGGCGGGTCCTCCTCCCGCGAGGAAGGCTTCCGCCGTGACGAACCGCAGAATCCCCCGCCGGAAGGCCGTCACGGTGACGGTTTCCGTCCTGGTGTTCACCGTGCTGGTGGGCGCCCCGCTCGCCTGTACCGTGCGCTCCGGTCCGGCGGACGAAGTCCGGCGGGCCGCTCCGGCCGGTGCCGCCGCCGGCGAGACGGTCCGCACGGACGCGGGTCCGGTGCGCGGCACCCGGTCGGGCGCGCACCGGATCTTCCAGGGCATCCCGTACGCCGGGGCTCCCGAGGGAAGGCACCGGTGGGCCCCGCCCCGCCCGGTGCGGCCGTGGAAGGGTGTGCGGGACGCGACCCGGCCGGGGCCGTTGTGCCCGCAGGTGCCCTCGCAGTACGCGCCGATCTCCAGCACGGAGGAGAACTGCCTGGTCCTGAACGTCACGACGCCACCGGACCAGCGGCGGGCCGCTCCCGTGTTCGTGTGGATCCACGGGGACGGCGCCGTGGGCGGCGGCTCTTTCTTCGACGGGCGCCGCCTGGCCGAGCGGGGGCTGGTGGTCGTCACGGTCAACTACCGCCTCGGCGTCTTCGGTGGCCTCGCCCTGCCCGGTCTGGAAGGAGCCGGCACCTTCGGCCTCCAGGACCAGCAGGCGGCGCTGACCTGGGTGCGGAACAACGCGCGCGCCTTCGGCGGTGACCCCGGCAACGTCACCGTGGCCGGCGTGTCGTTCGGCGCGTCCGCCATCGCCGGGCACCTGACGTCCCCCGCGTCCCGGGGTCTGTTCCACCGAGCCGTCATGGCGAGCGGCGAGGCCATGATGGACATGCCGGCCGGCGCGATGGGGCCGGGCGTGCCGGGGTACCCGTGGTACGTCTGGCGGACGGGCCGGGAGATGGAGGACATCACCACCGAGATGACCTCGTCCCTCGGCTGCCGTGACGACCGTCCGGAACGCACCCTCGCCTGCCTGCGCGCCCTGCCCGTGAAGAGGATCCTCGAGGTGCCGCACATCATGAACGCCTTCCAGGCGTTCGGATACGGCAACGCCACCCTGCCCGAGCTGCCGCCCACGGCCCTGCGCACCGGACGTTTCCACCGTGTGCCCGTCCTGTCTGGCGCGACCCGCGACGAGCACCGCACGTTCGTCGGGATGATGTACGACGCGGTGGGCAAGCCGTTCACCGAGGCCGACTACGACCGCGCCCTGCGCACCGCGTTCGGCGAGTCACGGGCGAAGCGTGTGCGGGCCGAGTACCCCACGACCGCTCACCCGTCGCCCGGGCTGGCGTGGGCCGCGGTGATCACCGATCGCATGTGGGCACGCGGCACACAGGCTCAGAACGACGCGCTGGCATGTCATGTGCCTTTGTACGCGTACGAGTTCGCCGACCGGGACGCGCCGATGTTCCTGCCGCTGTCGGGCGGGTTCGACTTCGGTGCCTTCCACGTGGCCGACATCCCCTACCTGTTCGAGGACGAAGCGGCCGATCCGTTGTTCACCCCGGCGCAGCGTCGCCTGTCGGCCACGATGACCGGATACTGGGCCGCGTTCGCCCGCACCGGCGCACCCCGCGGTACCGGGCTGCCCGCCTGGCTCCCCCACCGCCCGGGCCCCGTCGGCCGGCCGTACACACAGTCACTGGCACCGCAGCGCATCGGGCCCGTCGACTACCGCCACGAACACCGTCTCGACTTCTGGAACCGCCTGTCCTGACACGGCCGGTCCGCTGTACCGGCGAAGGCGCGCAGGCCGGAGTGTTCCGGCGGGTCACTCGGAGGACCACGGCTCCTGGTGGTCACGGCGTGGTGATCCATGACCGGTATGTTCGGCACATGACCACCGGTCCGGTGCGGGAGGACCCGGCACGCCGCAGGACTCACCGGACCGGGCACCGGGGCAGTCGCCGACCGGCGGAACAGGACGGAAACGCCACCATGGCCAGCGTTGTCGAGCTGACGTACTACCCCATCAAGGGCTGCGCCGGGACATCGGCGCGCGAGGCGCCGCTCACCCCCGCCGGGCTCGCGCACGACCGCGGTTTCATGGTCGTCGGTGAGGAGGGAGTGGGGCGGACACAGCGCAGGGATCCCGGGCTGGCCCTGATCCAACCGACGGTGAGTACCGACGGCAGCCGACTCACCCTCCACGCACCGGAGTTCGAAACGCTGGAGCTTCGCGTGGACACGACCGCCGCCCGGCGCAAGGTGGATCTGTTCGGGACGGTCCACCAGGGCATCGACCAAGGTGACACGGCCGCCGAATGGTTCACGGAGGTGCTCGGCGTGCCGAGCCGGCTCGTGCGCGTACCGCCGGAGCACGACCGGGTGACCGACGGCAGGACCCCCGGCACCTCCGCCTACGCCGACAGTTGCGCCCTGCACGTCCTCTCACGCGCCACGCTCGACCTCCTCAACCGCAGGCTGGCCGAACGCGGTGTCCCGCCGCTGCCGATGAACCGCTTCCGCCCCAACATCGTGGTCGACGGCTGGGACGAACCGCACACCGAGGACCGCGCCCACCGCATCCGCATCGGTGACACCGAACTGGGTTACGCGAAGCTCGCCGTCCGCTGCGCGGTCACCATGGTCGAACAGGAGACGGGAGCGAAGGCGGGCCCGGAACCGCTCCGCACCCTCGCCGACTACCGCCGCGCCACCGAGGGCGGTGTCGCCTACGGGACCAAGTACGCGGTGCTCCGCACCGGCACCCTGTCCGTCGGCGACACCGTGGACGTCATCTCGTGGGGCGACAGCGAACTGTAGGACGGTTCAGCCGTACACCACCGGCCACGGGCGCGGGATGTCGTCGGACAGGTGGGCGGCGGACCCGCGCCGGGGGCGGCGGCATGCGGCCCGCACGCCGGTGGGCGAGGCAGGTCCGGAGCCGGTCCCGTACGGCCCGTGGTCCGGCCCGGGGGGGAACCCGGTTTCCCACCGCGGCGCTGTGCGGCGGTTCCTCTATTTCGTGCCCATGTCCAGTGTCCAGTAGTGGCCCCAGGGTCCGCCCTCGTGGTGGCCCAGGCCGGCCTCCTGGGTGTCGGAGCGGAGGATGGCGTTGCGGTGTCCCCAGCCGAAGCGTTCGTCGTCCTGCATCCAGAAGCGCAGCGCCTCCTCCGCCGTGGGGAAGCCGACGGCCACGTTCTCCGCCCGCCAGGTGCGGTAGCCGGCCCGGTCCATGGGTTCCCCGGCCTCCCAGACCAGTTTTCCGCTGGGGCCGCGGTGCATGTTGTCGCCGCTGACCGCCCAGTCCCTCGACTGGTCCTTCAGGAAGAGGTTGTGGGCGTTCGCCGCGTCCGTCAGCTGCGGCGACCGGTCGAAACCCCTCGCGCACGCGGTCATGGTCGCGCCCGCGGAGTTCCCGTGCGGCGGGTACTTCTCCGGGTGCTGTCGCGCGTCGTTGATCAAGTCGAGACTCACCTTGGGCTCCTCACTCGCAGGCCTGCCCCGGTGCGACCGGACCGGCCGACCAGGATGAGTCGGCCCTTTCCTCTTCCTCGATTGTCCCGGACGGGCGGCACCCCGGCATCCCGTGGCCCACAGGCTCGACTTGGCCGTCACCGGGGCCCCGGGGCGCACACCCGCGTCAGTCGCGGCGGAGTGCGCCGACGCGGCGCAGGCGGCGTATGACCGAGCGGAGTTCGGGGGGCGTGACGGGCGCGGGGTCCTCGGGGGCGGCCGTGGTCCACAGGGCGAGTTCGCGGTCCCGGGGGCCGTGTTCGACGTGCGGGTCGCCGTCGCCGTACACCTGCACCGGATGGCGCGTGTCCCAGCGCTCCCAGCCCGGTGAGCCGTCGGTGACGAAGCGTACCCACGCTCCGTGCATCGCGTCGGCGAGGTCCTGCGGGGCGCCCTCGCCCGCGAGTTTGCGGGCGTCGGGCTCGTCGCCGCTGTCGAAGACGAAGCCGAGTTCCAGGGCGTGGCAGGCGCCCATGCCGGGGCGGCGGGAGGGCCAGGCGAACTCGTAGACGTAGGAAGGGTCCCGACGGCCGTCGGCGAGGCGGTGCAGGGGGACGCGGAGCAGGTGGTCGGTGACCAGCTGGCCGACGAGTTCGGCGGTGCCGGCGTCCGGGCGCAGGGCGCGGTAGCCGCGTGGGACCTCGCTGCCGCAGCGGCAGCGGGCCATCGCGCCGGCGAGGGCGACCGCGCCGAGGCGGTCGACGCGTTCCGTCAGGCCGCCGGGGACCAGCCAGAGCCGGTACTCGTCGCAGGTCCAGCCGGTCAGCAGGCCGACACCGGGGGCCGCGCCGTCGGTGAGCGCCTCCAGGGGGTCGCGCGGGACCAGGTCGCCGTCGGTGACGATGCCGAAGGCGGGACCGCCGAGTATCGGGCTGCTGAGGCGGCCTATGTCGGCCTGGACGCGCAGCAGTCGGCCGCGGTCGGCGGCGGCGAAGGCTTCGGCGGTGGCGGGGATCCTCAGGCGGTTCGCCATGCGGCGGACCATGCGGCGCACCTTGTCGCGGTCCGTGGTCTCGGGCGGGCCGCTCTGCAGGACGGCCCGGCGGAGCAGCCCCCGGGCCTGCGGGGCGGCGAGGAGCGCGCCCGTGCTGATCGCTCCGGCGGACTGACCGCCGAGGGTGACGCGGTCCGGGTCGCCGCCGAAGGCCCCGATCGACGCGTGGACCCAGTGCAGCGCGGCGAGCTGGTCGCGCAGGCCGGGGTTGGCGGGGGCGTCCGGGAAGAGGCCGTAGCCCTCGACGCCGAGGCGGTAGTTGACCGACACGAACACCACGCCGTCGCGGGCGAAGGTGCGGCCGTCGTAGACGGGGACCGCCGAGGAGCCCCGGGTCAGGGCGCCGCCGTGGAGCCATACGAAAACGGGGAGGCGGGCGCCGGGGGCGGGGTCGGGGGTCCAGACGTTGAGGTTGAGGCAGTCGTCGCCGGGGACGGCCGGGTCGGACAGGTACCGCGCGAAGGCCTCCGAGTACGGGGGTTTCGGGGCCGTCGGTCCGAAGACGGCGGCCTCGCGCACGCCGTCCCAGGGCTCGGGCGGGGTGGGCGGGCGGAAGCGGCGGGGGCCGAAGGGGGGTGCCGCGTAGGGGATGCCCCGGAAGACGGCCACGCCCTGCTCCCAGCGGCCGCGGACGGCTCCGTACGGGGTTCTGGTCACGGGGTTCGCCCGGTCCGCCGTCATGTGCCCACCAGCCCTTCGCCGAGCCGCGTCACGCACCGGCCAGGCCCACCGACCCGCCGGTGACACGAGAGCACCGCGACGCCCGTCGGTATTCCTGGGTACGCGTGGGGGTTCTTCCCGCCCCGGCGTACCGGATCTACAGTAGGAAGCGCTTTCTATTCGAAGAGGTGGGTGCTCGATGGTCCGTGCGGGGAGTGCCGGCGTGACGGCCGGGCCGACGCTGGCGGTGGTGGCCCGTGAGGCGGGGGTGTCCGTGCCGACCGCCTCCAAGGTGGTCAACGGCCGCGAGGACGTGGCGCCCGAGACCCGCCGCCGCGTCACCGAGGCACTGGACCGGCTCGGGTACATCAGGAGACCCCGGTTCGACGGCGGGAGGGCGCCGCGTCTGGTGGACCTCGTGGTCCACTCGCTGGAGACCTCCGGGTCGGGCGCGGTGCTGCACGGCGCGGAGGAGGCGGCGGACGACGCGGGACTCGAACTCGTCGTCTCGGCGGCCCTGACGCGGAGCCGCGCGGAACGGCCGGAGCGGCCGGAGCGGCCGGAGCGGCCGGAACGTCCGGAGCGGGGATGGCTGGACAAACTCGTCCTGCGGGGTTCGTCGGGGGTGCTGTTCCACCTGGCGGAGCTGAGCGACCCGCAGTACGCGTGGCTCAGGCAGCACCGCATCCCGTTCGTGATGATCGACCCGGTGCTCGAACCGCCGCCGGATGCCGTCTCGGTCGGGGCGGCGGACTGGCGGGGCGGGGTGACGGCGACCGAGCACCTGCTGGCCCTGGGGCACGAGCGCATCGCGGTCGTGGCCGGTCATCGGCACACGCTGTGCGCCGACGCGCGGATCGCCGGTTACCGCTCGGCCCTCGCGGCGGCGGGTGTGCGGCACCGCCCCGAGTACGTCCGGCACGCCGGTTCCGGCGAGGGCACGGCCGGCCGCCGCGTGCGCGAACTCCTCGATCTGCCCGAGCCGCCCACGGCCGTCTTCGTCTGCGCGGACCGGATGGCGCTGGACGTCTACGATGCCCTGGCCGAGCGGGGTCTGCGCGTACCGGACGACATGAGCGTGGTCGGCTACGACGACCTGCCCGAGGCCCGCTGGCTCACCCCGGCCCTGACCACGGTCCGCCAGCCGCTGTCCGAGATGGCGGCGACGGCCCTGCGGCTGCTGCTGCGCATGATGGACGGCCACCGCCCGGAGAGCACCCGCACGGAACTGTCGACCCGCCTGGTGGAACGCTCCAGCACGGCGCCGCCCGGACCCCGTCCGGGCGGTCACGGCTGACGGACGGGACGACACCGTCCTCCGGCACGGGCCCGCCCCGGCGTCCAGCCGACTCCCGGAACCCGCCTCCCTCCCCCGGCCCGGGCACGCCCCGGCGTCCGACCTCCTACGAGAACCCGGCTCCCCGCTCCGGCCCGGGCCCAGCCCGGCGTCCGGCCGCCTCCGGGACCCCGGAGCCCGCCTCCCGGAAGGCGGCCGGGTGTGACCGGAAAGCGGCGCCCCGCCCAGTACGGCGTGACGCAGTTCACGGCGGTACGCGGCTCGATCTTGGAATGCGCGGCTCGTCGTTCTTGCTCCCCTTCTTATGGGCTTCCCCTGTCCCGGGGTGCGCGGGGCAATGGCGCTCAGCGCGACCGGCCACGAGAGCCGGGGCGACCTCGGTCCTTCCCCTCCCTCGATCCGGCCCGCTGTCTTCGAAAGGTTTCCCCGCACCATGCCACTGGCTCTGCTGGCCCTCGCCGTCGTCGCGTTCGGCCTCGGCACGACCGAGTTCGCCACCATGGGGCTGCTGCCCCAGATCGCCGACGGGGTGGGCGTCTCCGTGCCGGACGCCGGCAACCTCGTCTCGGCCTACGCGCTCGGCGTCGTCGTGGGCGCCCCCGTACTGACGGGCATCGGGGCGCGCGTCCCCCACAAGCGGCTGCTGCTGCTCCTGTCCGGACTGTTCGTGATCGGCAACGTCGCGTCCGCGCTCGCCCCCACCTACGGCCTGCTCTTCGGCGCACGCTTCCTGACGGGGCTGCCGCACGGGGCGCTGTTCGGCGTGGGCGCCGTCGTGGCCTCCCGGCTGGTCGCCCCCGAGCGGGCCGCCCGCGCCGTCTCGAAGATGTTCCTCGGACTCACCGTCGCGAACATCGTCGGCGTCCCGGCCGGCACGGCCCTGGGCCAGCACCTGGGCTGGCGGTCGGCCTTCCTCGCGATCGCCGTCATCGGCCTCGCCGCCCTCGCCGCGCTGGCCCTCTTCGTCCCCCACCAGCCCCGCGGCGGGCGGTCCGGCATCCGGCACGAGGTGCGGGCGATGGGCAACCGGCAGGTCGCGATCGGCCTGGCCGTCGCCGTGGTGGGATTCGGCGGCTTCTTCGCCGTCTACAGCTACCTGGTGCCCATCCTGACGAACGTGACGGGCATCTCCGAGTCCTCCACCACCCTGGTCCTCGCGCTCTACGGCGTCGGCATGACGCTCGGCACGCTGGTCGCGGGCCCGCTCACGGACCGCGCCCTGCGCCCGACGCTGTACGCGGGGCTCGCCCTGCTCGCCGCGTCGCTGGTGGCGTTCTCCTACACCGTCCACAGCACCTGGGCCGCCCTGGTGACGATCGCCTTCATCGGCGCGCTGGGCTCCCTCATCACCACGCCCGTCCAGATGCTGCTCATGGCCAAGGCGAAGGACGCCCCGACGATGGCGGCGGCCTCCAACCACTCCGCCTTCAACCTGGCCAACGCGGGCGGCGCCTGGCTCGGCGGGCTGGCCCTCTCGGCGGGCTGGGGCTGGACCTCCCCCGCCCTGGTCGGCGCCGCCCTCGCCGTGGCCGGCCTCGGCCTCGCCCTCGCCGGCGGCCTCCTCAACCGGGACGGCCGCCGCTCCGAGGTGATCACCTCGTCCGGCGCCGGTGCCCCGGCGGAGGCCGGTCAGGTCACGGCGGCCCACCGCCCGCACTGACCCGCACGAGGGACGGCCACCGCCCGGAGCCGTCCCCCGGCCGGTGGAACACGCCGGCACAGCGCGGTCCCGGAGCCCGTCCGACGGCTCCGGGACCGCGCCTTAGCAGACCGGAACACGCCCACGGGCCACTTCCCGCCGGAGTCAACCACCCGGGTGACTTCCCGCCCGGGGTCGCTCACGCCCGCCCCTAAGCTGCGCGCGTGAGCAACGACGTGACGAGCGCTACACCGAGCGCGTCGGCGGGTACGGATCCCCCGGGTGAGGACGGCGCCCCGTCCCTCCCATGGCTCCGGCGTGCGGCACTGCGGGTCCGCGACGCCGCCGCGGGCTCGTGGACGATCACCCTCCTGCTCCTGGCCGATCTCGTGACCGTTCTCGGGGCGGGCGCCGTCTGGCTGGCGCTCGGCGGGGACGCCGCGGTGGTCGGCGTGACGGCGGCGGCGCTGCTGGCGTTCGCCACCGCCATGCTGCCGCTGATCGCGCGCCGCGGCCCGGACGGGCAGCCCCCGTTGTGGCCGCCGTTCGTCCTGGTGGTGATCCCGCTGGCCGTACTGGCGGTGGGACTGCCGTCCTGGGGCATCCGGACGGTCCTGGAGAGCCGCCCCGTGGACGTGACGAACCGCGTGAAGCTCGACGCCGCCCCTCCTCTGGTGAACGGCGACACCGTCCACGCCTCCCTGCACACCGACGACCCGAAGCCGAGGCTCACCCTCACCTTCGACGTCGCCCCGCACGACCCCGCCGCCCCGGTGTGCGTGCCCGGCACCGAGCTGACCGTGACCTCCACGGCGGGCGCCGGGAAGGAACAGGTGCGGACGGGCGTCCCCGGCACGGAGTTCACCTTCGCCCTGGGGCGAGGGATGACCGATGTCGGGCTGTCCGTCCTGATCGACGCCGAGCAGGGCTGCGAAGTGGACCTGTCCGTCGCCTCCGCGTACCTGGACGACTAGGAAAAGAAGGCCAGTGACAGCAAGAACGCATCCTCCGCGCCGCCCTCGCCCCCTCCGCTCCCCCGGTCGCCGGTGCGCGCGGGTCATGGCGGCCGCCGCCCTGCTGTTCACCGTCGCGGCCTGCGGGTGGACGGCGGACGGGGCGGACCGGGAGACCTCCCTCACCGGCACCGTCTACATCGGCGGCAAGAGCGACCAACCGGGGTTCAACCTCCACAGCGGGCACACCGACCGCGGCTTCGAGCCGGACCTGGCCGCCTACCTCGGCAAGCGGATCGGCTTCACACCGAGGTGGCACGACGTGGTGTCCGCCAAGCGGGAGCAGGAACTCGTCGAGAAGTCGTCGGCGCTGGTCATCGGCACGTACTCGATCACCCCGCGGCGCGACGAACAGGTCGACTTCGTGGGGCCCTACTTCGTCACCAAGCAGGCGTTCCTGGTCCGCGCGGACTACGACGGCATCAAGACGGAGAAGGACGTCGCGAACAAGGTGATCTGCACGGTCGAGGGCTCGACGTCGGCCCTCGCCGCGCTGCCCGGCGGCGCGACACCGCACACGGAGAGTGACTACTCGACGTGCGTGCGCAAGGTCCAGCAGGGCGACGTCGACGCCGTGTTCACCGACGAGGCGCTGCTCTACGGATACGTGGAGCAGCAGAAGAACAGCGCCACGCCCGTCAAGGTCGTACCCGACGTCTCGTTCGGCAACATCAACAGGTACGGCATCGCGCTGCCGGAGAACCGCCGGGGCGACTGCGACAAGCTGCGGGACGCCCTGCGCCACTACATCACCGACGAGTGGGCCAGCGATGTGAAGGCCCAACTGCCCGCGCTGGTCGCCGCCTATCCCGGTGACTGGGAGAACCGCTTCCGTCCCGAGCCGCAGGACGTGAACACGTACTCCTCCTGCAAGGAGTGATCAACGGGCGGTGGCCCAGGTGACGCCGCCGAGCAGATGGGCGCGGAAGTCCGGGTCGTCGTAGGCCTCGGCGGCGTGGCCGAGGGCGGTGTAGAAGACGCGGCCGGCGCCCTGCTCGCGGCACCAGGCCAGCGGGTGGTCCTCGCCCATGCCGCCGCCGTCGTACGACGACTCGTCGGCACGGAGCAGGACCCGGACCGATCCACGGGGATTGGTGCGGAAGTCGTACCACTCGTCGGTGAACTCCCAGACGTCGGGCAGGTGCCGGGTCGCCGGGTGGTCGTGGTCCTCGGTCAGGGCGCGGCCCGGCTGGAAGGCGGGGTGCTGGTCGAAGCGGGCGCCGAGGAGTTCGCCGTAGTACGGCCAGTCGTACTCCGTGCAGGCGGCGGCGTGCACACCCACGAACCCGCCGCCCGCCTCGACGTACGCGGCGAGCCGCCGCCGCCCGGCCGGGGTGAGCACCTCGCCGCTGGTGGAGAGGAAGACGACGGCGGCGTAGCGGTCGAGCGGTTCCTCGAAGGCGGCCGGGTCCTCGGTGGCGTCGACGGTGAAGCCGCCGGGGGCGCGCAGGGCGGCGACGCCGGCGGGGATGGAGTCGTGCCGGTAGTCGGTGGTGCGGGTGTACACGAGGAGCGCGGGGCGTGCGGGGGCGGTCATGGGCGGGAGCCTATGCGGCGGGCGCCGGAAACCCGATGCCGGGCGGGCGTCGCGGTCCTCCGGAGTGTGCGGATGCCGGCACACCGCGGCAGGGGCCGCGACCGGACCGGCCGTCTCCTGGAACCGGTCCGGTCCGGACTCGCGTGTCCGATTCCTTCAAGACCGTCGTAGGGGTGCGTCCTACGGTGGGCCGCATGAGTGCACGATTCGATGCCATCGGGATGGTCGTCTCGGACATGGCCGCCTCCGTCGCCTTCTACCGGCGTCTCGGGTTCGCCTTTCCGGAGGGGGCCGAGGAGCAGGGACACGTGGAGGCCGGGCTGCCGGGAGGGCTGCGGCTGCTGCTGGACACGGAGGAGGTGGTCCGGTCCTTCCACACGGGATGGGAGCCGCCGTCGGGCGGGGGCAGGACCTCCCTGGCGCTGCGGTGCGACGGTCCCGCGGAGGTCGACGCGCTCTTCGCGGAGATGGTCGGCGCCGGGAGCGGTTTCGAGCTCGAGCCGTGGGACGCGGTGTGGGGGCAGCGGTACGCCGTCCTCCTCGACCCGGACGGGAACGGGGTGGACCTGTTCGCGCCGCTAGCCGTGAGCGGTCAGTAGCCCGACCGGCGGCAGGCCCGTCAAGTCCCGTATCTCGCGGGAGAGATGGGCCTGGTCCGCGTAGCCGGTCCGGGTGGCCGTCTCCGCGAGGGGGACGCCCGTCCGGGCCAGGGCGAGGGCACGGCGCATCCGGAGGATGCGGGCCAGGGTCTTCGGGCCGTAACCGAACGCGGCCAGCGAGCGGCGGTGCAACTGGCGGGCGCCCACGCCCAGTTCGTCGGCGGTGGCGGCGACCGGGCGGCCCGCGTCGAGGGCGGTGACCAGGCGGCCGAGCAGGGGGTCGGGCGGGGGTGTCTCCGCCGCCCGGCGCAGGGCCAGGTCCTCCAGGCCGTGCGCCGGATCGTCCGCCGCGTTCACGCGGGCGGTCATGCGGCGCACGTCGGCCGCCGGCCACAGGTCGGACAGGGCGACGCGGAGGTCGCGCAGCTCGTGGGCGGGCACCCCGAGCAGGGCGGGCGCGGTGCCGGGAGGGAAGCGGACGCCCGCCCAGGCGCTCGGCCGGCCCTCGGTGAGGTGGGCGCGGGTGTCGGGGCCGGCGACCAGCAGGCGGCCCTCGTTCCAGAGCAGGTCCATGCAGCCGTCGGGGAGCACCCGGCCGTCCCCGCCGCCGGAGGGGGTGTTGGTCCACACGACCGCGCCCGTCAGCCGCGACGCCCGCTCCCCGTACACGCCCCCAGGCTACGCCGCCCGCGTCCGCCACTCCTGCGGGCTGACCCCGTAGGCCCGTTTGAAGGCCGTGGACAGGGCGAACGCGCTGCCGTAGCCGACCTGGCGGGCGATCGCGCCGAGGGTGTCGTCGGTGTCGCGGAGGCGGTCCGCGGCGAGGGCGAGGCGCCAGCCGGTGAGGTACGTCATCGGGGGTTCGCCGACGAGTCCGGTGAAGCGGCGGGCGAGGGCGGCGCGGGAGACCCCGGCCTTCGCGGCGAGCGTGGCGACCGTCCACGGGTGGGCGGGGTCGTCCTGGAGCAGGCGGACGACCGGACCCACCACCGGGTCGCCCTGGGCGCGGTACCAGGCGGGCGGCTCCGCCTCCGGGCGGGCGAACCAGGCGCGCAGCGCGGCGATGACCAGCAGGTCGAGCAGCCGGTCCAGGACGATCTCCTGACCGGGGGCGTCGCGCACGATCTCCTCGCCGAGGAACGGCGTGAGCGGGCAGTCCCACACGTCGGTGGTGAGGGAGAGCAGCGGAGGCAACGCGTCCAGGAGCCTGCCGCCGATCTCGCCCCGCATCCGGTAGGTGCCGATCAGCATCACCGTCCCGCCGTCCGGCCGGTGGCCCCAGGCGCGGACACCGAGGTCCATGACGCCGTTCAGGGGGCGTCCGTCGGGGTAGTGGCACTCGCCGCCGGGCAGGATCAGCGCCTGCGGGGCCGTGGCGGGGTCGTCGGCGCAGGTGTACGGGTCGGGGCCGCGCGCGATGGCGAGGTCGCCGGGGCGCAGCCGGAGGCGCTCTCCCCCGTCCGGCACGATCCACGCCTCGCCGCGGACCAGCAGCATCAGTGTCAGGGGGGCGCGGTCCTCCACGCGGATCGCCCACGGCGGGTCGAGACAGGCCCTGATCATGAACGCGCCCCGCGCACGGGGCCCTTCGAGCAGGCCGGTGAGAGCGTGCATGGGAGCAGCTTGACATCCTCTCCGCCCTAAAGGACGAGGATTCCCGCCTGCCCGCCGGTTGTCACCGGCTGGGGCTTCGGGTGGGTTCCTGTTTCGCTGCGCTGTGCCGGGACGAGTCCCGGTCTTACCCGCGCTCCGCAGGCTGACACGGCCAATCCGGCCGCCTTGGCGACGTTGACCGCCGCATTGATGTCCCGGTCCAGAACAGCCCCACATGCCCCGCACGTCCGGACGCGGACATAGCGACCCGTCTGACCGACGGAGAAGCCACGCAGCGAACCCCGCCGCTACGCGGCTCCGGGCCAAGGATGCGCTTCACCTCCTCCCTGAAGGACGAAGCACTGCGCGAGGACAGAGGTGGACGCGGGCTTATGGGAACGAGCCGTTCGGCGATGGTTCCGTGCGGTGTGCGGGAGTTGACTCGTCGGCATGACACAGGACATCGGGAACACGACGCTCGTGGTGACGGGCGCGACGGGGCGTACGGGAAGCCGGGTGGCGCGGGCCGCCGGGGCGGCGGGGCTGACGGTGCGGACGGCGTCGCGGGCGACCGGGTTCGACTGGGCGGACCGGTCGACGTGGGCGAAGACCCTGCGGGGTGCCGACGCGGCGTATCTCGTCCACCCGGCGGACGTCGGCGCCCCGGGGACCGCGGAGGCGGTCGGTGAGCCGGCCGGGACGGCGGTCGGTCTGGGGGTGCGGCGGCTGGTGCTGCTGTCGGCGCGGGGCGAGGACCAGGCGCTGCCCACCGAGGAGGCGCTGCGTGCCTCGGGCGCGGACTGGACGGTCGTACGGGCCGCGTGGTTCGCGCAGAACTTCAGCGAGGGGCCGCTGGCGGCGGAGGTGCGGGGCGGGGAGCTGGTGTTCCCGGCGGGTGAGGTGGCCGAGCCGTTCGTGGACGTGCGGGACGTCGCGGAGGTGGTGGTGGCCGCGGTGACGGGCGGGGAGCGGTACGTCGGGCGGACGCTTTCCGTGACCGGGCCCCGGCTGCTGACCTGGGGGGAGGCGGTGGCGGAGATCGCGGCGGCGACGGGGCGTCCGCTGGCGTACCGGGCGGTGCCGGCGCGGGACTACGGCGAGGCGCTGGCCGGTTTCGGGGTGCCGCCGGAGGAGGCGGGTTTCCTCACCGGGCTGTTCGGGACGTTGCTGGACGGCCGGAACGCGCATCTGGAGGACGGGGTGCGGCAGGTGCTGGGGCGGGAGCCGCGGGACTTCGCCGAGTTCGTGGCGGAGGAGGCGGGGGCCGGCACCTGGAAGGCGTGAGCCGGGGGGTTTTCGCCCCCGCCGCCCCTTCCCGTCCCGAACCCGGGGCTCCGCCCCGGACCCCGCTCCTCAAACGCCGGAGGGGCTGAGTTTCGTCTTGAGGGGCGGGGGCGGGAAACGGCTCACTTCTCCTCGTGCCCCGGCCCTTCCCCGTTCCTCGGGTGGGTGGACCTCACGTGGGTGCGCAGACGCGCCGTGACGTCCTCCGGGGGCAGGAAGCGGGACCAGCGTTCGGGGAACTCGGAGGGCATGTCGGGGTCCGCCTCGCCGGCCGCGGCGGTGCGGGCGACGTACTCGGCGACCTGCGCCTGCCGCAGCCGCTCGTTGGCCTCGCGGGCCGCGGCCGTCGCGGCGGCCGGCCAGACCCGGTCGATGGCCGCGTTGACCGCGGCGCCGACGAGCACGGCGAACGCGGACACACCGATCCACAGCAGCACGGCGACGGGGGCCGCGAGGGAGCCGTAGATGGTGGGTCCCTCGACGGTGTTCGTCAGGTAGAGCCGCAGCAGGAAGCTGCCGAGCACCCACATCGCGAGGGCGACCAGCGCGCCGGGCACGTCCTCGATCCACGGGGAGCGCACGGGCACGGAGACGTGGTACAGCGTGGTCAGGAAGGCGACGGAGAGCAGGATGACGACCGGCCAGTAGAGGATCTGGACGAGCGTCGTCGACCAGGGCACCACCCGGACGACCGCGTCCGGTCCCGCCACCATCAGCGGCAGCGCGATCGAGCCGATCAGCAGGGCCACGATGAACAGCAGGAAGGCCAGCAGCCGGGTCTTGACGATGCCCCGGACGCCGTCGAGGCCGTACATGACGGTGATGGTCTCGATGAAGACGTTCACCGCGCGGGAGCCCGACCACACGGCGATCAGGAAACCGAGGGAGATCACGTCGGGCCGGCCGCCCTTGGTGACGTCCCGCAGGATCGGCTCGGCGACCTCCGTCACGCCCCGGTCGGACAGCACCGTCCGGGAGGCGTCCAGGAGGTTGCGCTGCACGCTCTGGATGGTGTCGGCGCCGGTCCAGGCGTCGACGTAGCCGAGCAGGCCGATCAGGCTGAGCAGCAGCGGGGGCACCGACAGCAGCGTGAAGAACGCCGCCTCGGCCGCCAGACCCAGGATGCGGTACTCCATGCACGAGTTGACGGTGTCCTTCAGCAGCAGCCAGGCGGTCCTGCGTTTGGAGACGTTCCGGTAGAGGGCCCGGGCCCGGTGGAGGCGGCCGGAGGGCGCGTCGGGGGATTCACTTGCTGGCTGCACGACCTAAAGGTATCCGTCGTACCAGGTCGCACTCACCATCAGGCCGGATCGGCGGGTGAGGCCGGCGTACCGCGGGGTAGGTTCGTGGGCATGGCAGGCACCACGCACACCGTGACCAATCAGGCTCCCCCACTGGTGCAGTACGACGTGTTCGGCGCCGACCGGGCGCTGGTGGAGGCGGTCGAGCGGCATCTGGCGCCGGACGTGCTGGACGAGGGCCGCTCCGAGCTGTCGGGGCTGGGGCGGACCGCCGGGTCCGCGCAGGTGCAGGAGTGGGGGGTGCTGGCGAACGAGAACCCGCCGCGGCTGCGCACCCACGACCGCTACGGTCACCGGATCGACGAGGTCGACTTCCATCCGTCCTGGCACCGGCTGCTCGGCAAGGGCGTCTCGGCGGGGCTGACGGCGGCCTGGGGGCGGCCGGGCGGGCATGTGCGGCGGGCGGCGGCGTTCCTGATCTGGACGCAGGTCGAGGCCGGCAACGGCTGCCCGCTGTCGATGACCCACGCGGCGGTTCCCGCGCTGCGCACCGATCCGGCGCTGGCGGCGGAGTGGGAGCCCCGGCTGACGTCGACGATCTACGACCGTGCCCTGCGGCCGCCGGGCCAGAAGCCCGGTGCCCTGTTCGGAATGGGCATGACGGAGAAGCAGGGCGGCAGCGACGTACGGGCGAACACGACGGCGGCGCGCCCGCTGGCCGAGGACGGCGCGTACGAGCTGACCGGGCACAAGTGGTTCTGCTCGGCGCCGATGTCGGACGCCTTCCTGGTGCTGGCGCAGGCGCCCGGCGGGCTCACGTGTTTCCTGGTGCCGCGGGTACTGGAGGACGGCACGCGCAACGTGTTCCTGATCCAGCGGCTGAAGGACAAGCTGGGCAACCGGTCCAACGCCTCCGCCGAGGTCGAGTTCGCCGGGACGTGGGCGCGCCGGGTCGGCGAGGAGGGGCGCGGGGTGCACAGCATCATCGGGATGGTGGCGGCGACCCGGCTGGACTGCGTGCTGGGCTCGGCGGGGCTGATGCGGCAGGCCGTGGCGCAGGCGGTGCACCACTGCGCGTACCGGGAGGCGTTCGGCGGGAAGCTCGTCGACAAGCCGCTGATGCGCAATGTGCTGGCCGATCTGGCGCTGGAGTCGGAGGCGGCCACCACGCTGGCGCTGCGTCTTGCGGCGGCGTACGACGACGGGGGCGAGCAGGAGCGGGCGCTGCTGCGGATCGCGGTGCCGGCGGCGAAGTACTGGGTGACCAAGCGGTGCGCGCCGCTCGCGGTGGAGGCGGCGGAGTGCCTGGGCGGCAACGGGTACGTCGAGGAGTCGGGGATGCCCCGGCTGGTGCGGGAGTCGCCGCTGAACTCGGTCTGGGAGGGCGCGGGGAACGTCCAGGCGCTGGACGTGCTGCGGGCGCTGCGCCGGGAGCCGGCCGCGCTGGACGCGTATCTGCGGGAGGTCGGGCGGGCGCGCGGGGCGGATCACCGGCTGGACGCCGCGATCAAGGACCTGCTGACCGAACTGGCGGACCTGGAGGGCGTCGAGGGGCGGGCGCGACGGCTGGTGGAGCGCCTCGCGCTGGTGCTCCAGGGGTCCCTGCTGGTGCGGTACGCGCCGCCGCAGGTGGCCGACGCGTTCTGCGCGGCGCGACTGGGCGGGGACGGGGGCGCGGCGTTCGGGACGCTGCCGCACACGCTGGACCTGGCGTCGGTGGTGGAGCGGGCCCGGCCGGTGTCCTGAGGGACCCGGCCCAAGGGGCGCGGGGAACCGCGCGACCGGCCGGCCACGACCCGGCAGCCGCCGACGCGCATCGAGCCGCACCCCGTGCCGTGCACACCGTCCGGCTGCCGCGGGCATGACGCGGGGGTGGTGCTGCGCCGACACGGCACCACCCCCGCCGCACAGGCCCCTTACGAGCCGTGGACGCCGCTCGGGACGGCGTCGCTCAAGTTTCAAACAGTCGGGGGCTCTCCACCAGGGTTGCAAGGGGTTGCAACTTGTTGCTGCCGTGGCCGTACCGATATCGGGCGTTCGCGCCGGGGCAGACGGCAGTATGAGTCCCGACAGCCTTATCTCCGGGAGGACCGGTGGCGCTCTCGCCGATGGACATGACGCGACTGGCCGCCGTCGACACGGCGCGTGCGGCGCGGGTGCTCGACGAGGTCCGCTCCGCCACGCTCTCCGGGCAGCGTACGCCCGTGGCTCCCCGCCCGGTGATCGGGCAGTCCTGGGAGCGGGTGCTGCGCAGCGGTGTGGACCCGGACCACGGCCTGCGCAGCGGTCTGCTGTCCTGGGAGGAGGTGCAGCGGCGGCGGGAGGCGTCGCCGCTGCGGCAGGTGCTGCCGGTGCTGCGGGAGGGGCTGCTGTCGGTCGCGGACGTCGCCCACCACATCATGGTGGTGGCCGACGGGGAGGGCCGGGTGCTGTGGCGGGAGGGCAGCGCGCCGGTGCTGCGCAAGGCCGACGGGCTGGGTTTCGAGGTCGGCGCGGACTGGCGCGAGGAGGTCGTCGGCACCAACGGGGTGGGGACGCCGGCGGTGACGCGCCGCCCCGTGCAGGTGTTCGCCGCCGAGCACTTCGTACGGTCGCACACCACCTGGACGTGTGCCGGGGCGCCGATCACCGATCCCCGCGACGGGCGGCTGATCGGCGTGGTGGATGTGAGCGGGCCGCTGGAGACGATGCACCCGGCCACGCTGGCGTGGGTGGACTCGGTGGCCAAGCTCGCCGAGGCACGGCTGCGGGAGACGCACCTGCGGTCGCTGGAGCGGCTGCGCGCGGTGGCGGCGCCGGTGCTGGCCCGGATCGACGGGCGGGCGCTGGTGGTGGACCGGCAGGGGTGGACGGCTGCGGTGACGGGGATGCCGTACACGGAGCGGCTGGCGCTGCCCCCGTCGGTGTCGGCGGGCATGCGGTGGCTGCCGGCGCTGGGCCGCTGCTCGCTGGAGCCGCTGGCCGGGGGCTGGCTGGTGCGGGCGGCGGACGAACCGGTGGCGCGTTCCTCGTCCCGGATCGTGCTGGACCTGAGGGGGCCGCGCCGCTGGTCGGTGGAGGTGTCCGGCGGGGCGGGCTCCTGGACCCGGGAACTGAGCCCCCGGCACGCCGAGTTGCTGTACCTGCTGGCCGTGCACCGCGCGGGGCGCAGTGCCGCGGACCTCGCCCGGGACGTCTTCGGCGCCCCGGACCGTACGGTGACGGTCCGCGCGGAGATGTCCCGCGTACGCCGCTATCTGGGCCCACTCCTGGACCACCGCCCCTACCGGTTCGCGGAGAGCGCCGAGGTGAGGACCGTCCTCCCGGACGACCCCCGCGACCTGTTCCCCCACTCGACGGCCCCGGCGCTGGGCCGTCGGCGGCGGCCGGGGCGGGGAGCCTGACGCCCGCCCGTCAAGACCGCGCGGGGCCGTACAGGTGTGCCCGGGGGCACACTCGGAAGGTCGCCGTTTCGCATATTTGCGGGGTCTTCGGCTCCCGGGCCGTTCGGCTGCCGTAGCATCCGGGTACGGGCCACCCCAACTGCTCCACGGTCAACCCTCGGCTCACCGGACGCAGTTGGCTCGTCTCGGGAGGACGTCATGAAGCATCGCGGCAGACACCGCCGGCGCAGGCAGGGCAGGGCGCTGCGGGCGGCGCTGGCCGGGACCGCCCTCGCGCTGACCGCGGCCGCCACCATGATCAGCGCCTCCCAGGCTACCGACGCCGACGACCCCGGGGCGCTGAAGCCGCTCACCGCGTCCGCCGAGACCGCGCCGCTGCGGCTGACCGAACACCACGTGCCGCGCGAGGCGCTGGACCGGCTCTCCGACGGAATGGGCCGGCCGGTCGGCGTCGGTTCCGTGCTCGCCGACCCCGACGGGTCCCTGGGCGACGCGGAGGACTGCACGGACGACGACCGGCGGGCCCTGCCGGCCGAGCCCGCCGCGACCCGCGCGTACTGCTGGCCGGGCGCCGACACCGACGGCTGGCGGTCCGGCGCGGTCACCACCTCCGGGGACGCGGACGACGACGGCCGCTGGGGCGAGCACCGGGTGATCCTCTCCGGGTGGAGCCGCGGCACCGGCACGCCGGCCGGGGACGGTCTCGCCCGCGTCGCCTTCGTGGACGCCGGCGACCCGGACGACCTCCGTTACACCTGGGCCCTGCTGACCGTCCCCGTGGACGGCGGCCGGGACTACCGAGGGCTGGGCTCCGCCGTGTCCGGCATGGTCTGGTACCAGGACAAACTGCTGGTGACCGCGGGCCCGGCGGACGACAGCGCGCTGTACGTGTACGACCTGGGCCGGGTCCAGCGGGCCACCGTGGACGGCCCGTCGGTCGGGCGGGTGCCCGGCGGCTGGTCGGCGGCGGGGGCGCGGTACGTACTGCCGGCCGTCGCCTCCTACCGGACGGACGCGGCCGGCGCGCCCCGGCCGGACGGCATCTCCCTGGACCGCAGCACCGCACCCGACAGCCTGGTCACCCGCGAGACGGTGCCCGCGGACGAGGACGGGCCGACCCGGCTGTGGCGGTACGCCTTCAGCACCGGACCGGAGCGTGCGGGACTGCTCGACACGGACCCGGTCGAGGTGTACGAGACGGAACTGACCGGTGTGCGCGGCGTGCTGTCGTACCGGTCGGGCTGGTACCTGGGCCGGACGACCGGGACACCGGACGAGCGCGGCACGCTGTGGCGGCAGGACGCGGACGGGGCCCGCCCCACCCGGTGCGGCGCGGACGGAACGCACCGCTGCTGGAGCGGCCGGGCGGCGTCCCTGTCCTACTGGGAGGAGACCGGCGACGTGTGGTCCCAGTCCGGCCGGATGCTGTTCGCCCTGCCCCTGACGTCCGTGGACCGGTCCCTGGGCCAGGCCCTGTCCGTGCCTTGATCGGGCGTTCGACAGAAGCTCGTGCCGGATGGTTCTCTTTCGGGCATGACGACCATCTCCGTGACCACCTGGTCCCTGGAGCAGACCGCGCCCACCGACCTCCTTCCGGCCGCCGTGCCCGACGGGGACGTGCGGGTGGTCCGCTCCGAGGTGCCCTCCCCCGAGTTCAGCCGTTTCCTGTACGCCTCGGTCGGTGGGGACATCCGCTGGACCGACCGGCTGGGCTGGACGTACGCGCGGTGGCTGGAGCACCTGGACCGGCCCGAGGTGGAGACGTGGGTCGCCTACGACCGGGGCACGCCGGCGGGGTACGTGGAGCTGGAGGCCCAGGCGGACGGGGTCGTCGAGATCGTCTACTTCGGGCTGCTGCCCGCCTTCCGGGGGCGACGCATCGGCGGGCACCTGCTGTCGTACGGCACCGCCCGCGCCTGGGACCTGGCGGACCGCCGGCCGGAGCTGAAGCCGACCACGCGGGTGTGGCTGCACACCTGCAGCAAGGACGGCGAGCACGCCCTGGACAACTACCGGCGCCGGGGCTTCACCCTGTTCGACACCAAGGTCGAGGACGAGCCGGAGGCACCGACGCCGGGCCCGTGGGCCGGGGCCTACCCCGTCTGACCAGCACGGACAAGACCGCCTGCGGCACTTGTGACCAACCACACCCTTGTCTCTCATTCCGAGACAAGGGTGTCCGCATCACGGACGAAGCTGGACTGTGTCCAGATCGCCGTGCCACGCTTCCGTCATGCCTGGAACTGGAATCGCCTTGGTGAGTCGGCGGCACGTCGACCTCGGCCGCATGTCCAGCGCCATCTGTCCGGCGCGCTGAGAGCACCCAGCACCGCCCGGCATCCCCTTCTCCGCCGCACTCCCCGCGCAATGACGCGCACTCGCACCCGCGCGCACCCACGCGCAGGTCAGAGCCTCCCTCCCGTCGCCCCTCATCGACGGCGCCGCGCGCCGACACCATCCATCGCTGTCCCGAAGGACGTATCAACCATGGCCGCCACCCCGCAGAAGCCTGCCCCCGCGCAGAATCCTGCCGCCGCGACTCCCCGCCGCAAGGTGAGCCGTCACCGCGGAGAGGGACAGTGGGCCGTGGGGCACCTGACCCCGCTCAACGGCAACGAGCAGGTGAAGAAGGACGACGACGGTCTCAATGTGCGGACACGCATTGAGACGATCTACTCCAAGCGCGGTTTCGACTCGATCGACCCCAGCGACCTGCGCGGCCGGATGCGCTGGTGGGGTCTGTACACCCAGCGCAGGCCCGGGATCGACGGCGGCAAGACCGCGATCCTGGAGCCGGAGGAGCTGGACGACGAGTACTTCATGATGCGGGTGCGCATCGACGGCGGTGCGCTGACCACCCGGCAGTTGCGGGTCATCGGCGAGATCTCGCAGGAGTTCGCGCGCGGCACCGCCGACATCACCGACCGGCAGAACGTCCAGTACCACTGGATCCGGGTCGAGGACGTCCCCGAGATCTGGAACCGGCTGGAGGCCGTCGGCCTGTCCACGGTCACCGCCTGCGGCGACACCCCCCGCGTGATGATCGGGTCCCCCGTCGCCGGCATCGCCGAGGACGAGATCATCGACGGCACCCCGGCGCTGGAGGAGATCAAGCGGCGCGTCCTGGGCAACAAGGCGTACTCGAACCTCCCCCGGAAGTTCAAGACGGCCATCTCCGGCTCGCCCGTCCTCGACGTGGTGCACGAGATCAACGACGTCGCGTTCGTCGGCGTCCGCCACCCCGAGCACGGGCCGGGCTTCGACCTGTGGGTCGGCGGCGGACTGTCCACCAACCCCAAGCTGGGTGTGCGACTGGGCGCCTGGGTGCCGGAGGAGGACGTCCCCGACGTCTACGAGGGCGTCCTGTCGATCTTCCGCGACTACGGCTACCGCCGGCTGCGCAACCGCGCCCGCCTGAAGTTCCTGGTCGCCGACTGGGGTCCGGAGAAGTTCCGCCAGGTGCTGGAGGACGAGTACCTGGGCGGGCGCAAGCTGATCGACGGACCCGCGCCCGAGCAGCCGACGCAGCAGTGGCGCGACCACATCGGTGTGCACCGCCAGAAGGACGGCCGCTTCTACGTCGGTTTCGCCCCCCGGGTCGGCCGCGTCGACGGCACCACCCTCACGAAGATCGCCGACCTCGCGGAGGCGCACGGCTCGGGCCGGGTCCGTACCACCGTCGAACAGAAGATGATCGTCCTCGACGTCGAGGAGGACCGGGTCGACTCCCTCGTCGAGTCCCTGGAGGCGCTGGACCTCAGCGCCAGGCCCTCCCCGTTCCGGCGCGGCACGATGGCCTGCACCGGCATCGAGTTCTGCAAGCTCGCCATCGTCGAGACCAAGGCGCGCGGCGCCTCGCTGATCGACGAACTCGAGCGCCGCATCCCGGACTTCGACGAGCCGATCACCATCAACCTCAACGGCTGCCCGAACGCCTGCGCCCGCATCCAGGTGGCGGACATCGGTCTCAAGGGCCAGCTGATGCTCGACGAGCAGGGGCGGCAGGTCGAGGGCTACCAGGTGCACCTCGGCGGCGCGCTCGGCCTGGAGGCCGGCTTCGGCCGCAAGGTGCGCGGTCTGAAGGTCACCGCGGACGAACTGCCCGACTACGTCGAGCGGGTCCTCAAGCGCTTCCAGGCGGAGCGCGAGGACGGCGAGCGGTTCGCGACCTGGGTCGGCCGCGCGTCGGAGGAGGCCCTGTCGTGAGCGAGCGTGCCGCGCCCTTCTACTGCCCCTACTGCGGGGACGAGGACCTGCGCCCGGCCGAACAGGGCCACGGCTCCTGGGAATGCGGCGCGTGCAACCGAGCCTTTCAGCTGAAGTTCCTCGGGCTGCTCGCCCGGGGACTTGAGCGATCCGACACGGGAGGGGACCGGACATGACGGCTGTTCAGGAAGAGCGCACCACCGAGGACCTGAAGGCGCTGGCCGAGCAGGCCGGCCGGGACCTGGAGGACGCCTCCGCCCTGGAGATCCTCCGGTGGGCCGCCGAGACCTTCGGCAAGCGGTTCTGCGTGACCTCCTCGATGGAGGACGCGGTCGTCGCCCACCTCGCCTCCCGCGCGCTGCCCGGCGTGGACGTGGTGTTCCTCGACACCGGCTACCACTTCCCGGAGACCATCGGCACCCGGGACGCGGTGGAGGCCGTGATGGACGTGAACGTCATCACGCTCACCCCGCGGCAGACGGTCGCCGAGCAGGACGCGGAGTACGGCCCGAAGCTGCACGACCGCGACCCCGACCTGTGCTGCAAGCTGCGCAAGGTCCGGCCGCTGGAGGAGGGCCTGAAGGGCTATGTCGCCTGGGCGACCGGCCTGCGCCGCGACGAGTCCCCGACCCGGGCGAACACCCCGGTCGTCGGCTGGGACGAGAAGCGGCGGAAGGTGAAGATCTCCCCCATCGCGAAGTGGTCACAGGAAGATGTGCAAGCGTACGTCGACGAGCACGGCGTCCTCACGAATCCGCTGCTGATGGACGGCTACGCCTCCGTGGGCTGCGCGCCCTGCACCCGCCGGGTGCTGGAGGGCGAGGACGCCCGCGCCGGCCGCTGGGCGGGCCGCGCCAAGACCGAGTGCGGGCTGCACGGCTGACATGACGACGACCACCGGACCATCGATATCCAGGGAGAACCACGTGACGACCGGAGCCACCGTCTGGCTCACGGGTCTGCCGAGCGCGGGCAAGACCACCATCGCCCACGAGCTGGCGGGCCGGCTGCGCGAGCAGGGCCGCCGGGTCGAGGTCCTCGACGGCGACGAGATCCGCGAGTTCCTCTCCGCGGGCCTCGGCTTCACCCGCGAGGACCGGCACACCAACGTGCAGCGCATCGGCTTCGTCGCCGAACTGCTCGCCCGCAACGGCGTCCTCGCGCTCGTCCCGGTCATCGCGCCGTACGCGGACAGCCGGGACGCGGTCCGTAAGCGGCACGAGACGAACGGCACGCCGTACGTCGAGGTGCACGTGGCGACTCCGGTCGAGGTGTGCTCCGTACGCGACGTGAAGGGCCTGTACGCCAAGCAGGCCGCCGGTGAACTCACCGGGCTGACCGGTGTGGACGACCCGTACGAGGAGCCCGAGACACCCGATCTGCGGATCGAGTCCCAGAACCAGACCGTGCAGGAGTCCGCGGCGTCGGTGTACGCCGCGCTCAGCGAAAGGGGACTGGCATGACGACCGTCGCCACCGTGAAGGAGGGCACGGACAGCCCGTACGCCCTCTCCCACCTCGACGCCCTCGAGTCCGAGGCGGTGCACATCTTCCGCGAGGTGGCGGGCGAGTTCGAGAAGCCGGTGATCCTGTTCTCCGGCGGCAAGGACTCCATCCTCATGCTGCACCTGGCGCTGAAGGCGTTCACCCCGGCGCCGGTCCCGTTCTCGCTGCTGCACGTCGACACCGGGCACAACTTCCCCGAGGTCCTCGACTACCGCGACCGCACGGTCGCCGAGCACGGGCTGCGGCTGCACGTCGCCTCCGTGCAGGACTACATCGACCGCGGGGTGCTCAAGGAGCGCCCCGACGGCACCCGCAACCCGCTGCAGACCGTGCCGCTCACCGAGAAGATCCAGAGCGAGCGGTTCGACGCCGTCTTCGGCGGCGGGCGCCGCGACGAGGAGAAGGCCCGCGCCAAGGAGCGGGTGTTCTCGCTGCGCGACGAGTTCTCCCAGTGGGACCCGCGCCGCCAGCGCCCCGAACTGTGGAACCTGTACAACGGCCGGCACGCCCCCGGTGAGCACGTCCGCGTGTTCCCGCTGTCCAACTGGACCGAGCTGGACGTGTGGCAGTACATCGCCCGCGAGAACATCGAGCTGCCGGAGATCTACTACGCGCACGAGCGCGAGGTGTTCGCCCGCGGCGGCATGTGGCTGACCGCCGGTGAGTGGGGCGGCCCGAAGGACGGCGAGCGGGTCGAGAAGCGGCTGGTGCGCTACCGGACCGTGGGCGACATGTCCTGCACCGGCGCGGTGGACTCCGACGCCGACACCATCGAGAAGGTGATCACCGAGATCGCCGCCTCCCGGCTCACCGAGCGCGGCGCCACCCGCGCCGACGACAAGCTCTCCGAGGCCGCGATGGAAGACCGCAAGCGCGAGGGGTACTTCTAAAGATGAGCACCATCACGACCGAGGAGCTCGCGGCCACCACGCTGCTGCGGTTCGCCACCGCCGGCTCCGTCGACGACGGCAAGTCCACGCTGGTGGGCCGGCTGCTGCACGACTCCAAGTCGGTCCTCACCGACCAACTGGAGGCCGTGGAGCGGGCGTCGGCGAGCCGGGGCCAGGGGACGCCCGACCTCGCGCTGCTCACCGACGGCCTGCGGGCCGAGCGGGAGCAGGGCATCACCATCGACGTGGCCTACCGCTACTTCGCCACGCCCCGGCGCCGGTTCATCCTCGCCGACACCCCGGGCCACGTGCAGTACACGCGGAACATGGTCACCGGCGCCTCCACGGCCGAGCTGACGGTGGTCCTCGTCGACGCCCGCAACGGTGTCGTCGAGCAGACCCGCCGGCACGCCGCCATCGCCGCCCTGCTGCGCGTGCCGCACGTCGTCCTCGCCGTCAACAAGATGGACCTGGTCGACTACGAGGAGTCCGTGTTCGCCTCGATCGCCGAGGAGTTCACGGCGTACGCGACCGAGCTGGGCGTCCCCGAGGTCACCGCGATCCCGATCTCGGCGCTCGTCGGTGACAACGTGGTGGAGCCGTCCGCCCACATGGACTGGTACGGCGGCCCCACGGTGCTGGAGCACCTGGAGACCGTCCCGGTCAGCCACGACCTGGCGCACTGCCACGCCCGGCTGCCCGTGCAGTACGTGATCCGGCCGCAGAGCGCCGAGCACCCCGACTACCGCGGCTACGCGGGCCAGATCGCCGCCGGCACGTTCCGGGTGGGCGACGAGGTGACCGTGCTGCCGTCCGGGCGGACGACGACGGTCACGGGGATCGACCTGCTGGGCGAGCCGGTCGACGTCGCCTGGACGCCGCAGTCGGTGACGCTGCTGCTGGCCGACGACATCGACATCTCCCGCGGTGACCTGATCGTCCCCAGCAAGGACGCGCCGGCCACCACCCAGGACGTCGAGGCCACCGTGTGCCACGTCGCCGACCAGCCGCTGGCCGTCGGCCACCGGGTACTGCTCAAGCACGGCACCCGCACCGTCAAGGCGATCGTCAAGGACATCCCGTCCCGGCTGACGCTGGACGACCTGTCGCTGCACCCGCACCCCGGCACCCTCAACGCCAACGACATCGGCCGGGTGAAGATCCGTACCGCCGAGCCGCTGCCCGCCGACTCCTACGCGGACTCGCGGCGCACCGGTTCGTTCATCCTCATCGACCCCAGCGACGGCACCACGCTCACCGCCGGCATGGTCGGTGAGTCCTTCGCCGCACCGGAGCCCGTCAAGGACGAGGCCGAGGACGACGGGTGGGACTTCTGAGCATGAACCCCACCGACTTCTACTCCGGGTTCGCGAAGGAGGGCGGCCGCGTCGGCAGCGGCGCCCTCGGCAGCGGACAGGGGGGAGTGGCCCGATGTGCGCGATGACGTACGCGCACCACTCGCGCGTCCTCACCCCCCACCGCCGCAGACGAAAACCCGCCGACTTCCCGGCCACGGCCTGAGAGACCAGGACCGTGACCGCCGGGCCTCCGAGAGGAACACCTCCCGTGCCTGCCACCTCCGCCCTGCGCCGTGCCCTCGCGGTGATGGCCGTGCTCCCGCTGCTCACCCTGGCAGCCTGCGGCTACGGCTCCCAGGCCAAGGACGACGACACCGCGAAGGTCGCCGCCGGGGCGAAGAAGATCGACGGTCTCGACTCCGTCAGGATCGGCTACTTCGGCAACCTCACGCACGGCACCGCGCTGGTGGGCAACAACAAGGGCCTGTTCCAGAAGGAACTCGGCGGCACCGAGGCGAAGTACGCCGTCTTCAACGCGGGGCCGTCGGAGATCGAGGCGCTCAACTCCGGCTCTCTCGACATCGGGTTCATCGGCCCGTCCCCCGCCGTCAACGGCTACACCAGGTCCGGCGGCAAGAACCTGCGGATCATCGGCGGTTCGGCGTCCGGCGGGGTGAAGCTCGTGGTGGACCCGGACAAGGTGAAGTCCCTGAAGGACGTCGAGGGCAAGCGGATCGCGACCCCGCAGCTCGGCAACACCCAGGACGTGGCGTTCCTCAACTGGGTGGCCGAGCAGGGCTGGAAGGTCGACGCCCAGAGCGGCAAGGGCGACGTCACGGTCGTCCGCAGCGACAACAAGGTCACCCCGGACGCGTTCAGGGCCGGGTCGGTCGACGGCGCCTGGGTGCCGGAGCCGACCGCGTCGAAGCTGGTCGCCGAGGGCGGCAAGGTGCTGCTGGACGAGGCGACGCTGTGGCCGGACGAGGAGTTCGTGATCACGAACATCATCGTGCGCCAGGAGTTCCTCGAGGAGCACCCGAAGGCCGTCGAGGCGGTGCTGAGGGCCTCCGTCGAGGCCAACAAGTGGATCGACGCCAACCCGGAGGAGGCGAAGGCCGCCGCCAACGAGCAGCTGGCGGCCGACTCCGGCAAGGCGCTGCCCGCCGAGGTGCTGGACCCGGCGTGGGAGTCGATCGAGTTCACCGACGACCCGCTGGCCGCCACGCTCGACGCCCAGGCGGAGCACGCCGTCGAGGCGGGTCTGCTGGAGGAGCCGGACCTGGACGGCATCTACGACCTCACGCTGCTCAACGAGGTCCTGAAGGCCGCCGGCAGGTCCGCCGTCGAGGACGCCGGACTCGGCACCAAGTAAGCCCGGATCACGAAGAGTTCCCAGGAGGTGACGACCATGGCCACGACCCTCGCCAAGGCCGCCGACGGCATCGGGGCGGCCACGCACGCCGCCCGCATCGAGCACGTCTCGAAGTCGTTCGCGGGCCCCGCCGGACAGCAGCTCGTGCTGGACGACATCACCCTCGATGTCGCACCCGGTGAGTTCGTCACCCTCCTGGGTGCCTCGGGCTGCGGCAAGTCCACCCTGCTCAACCTGGTCGCGGGGCTCGACCGCCCCACGGCCGGCACGATCGGCACGGACGGACGGCCGGCCCTGATGTTCCAGGAGCACGCCCTCTTCCCGTGGCTGACCGCGGGCAAGAACATCGAACTCGCCCTGAAGCTGCGGGGCGTTCAGAAGAACGAGCGCCGCGAACGGGCCGAGGAGCTCCTTGAGCTCGTCCGGCTGAAGGGCTCCCACGGCAAGCGGGTGCACGAGCTGTCCGGCGGTATGCGACAGCGCGTGGCGCTGGCGCGGGCGATCGCCCAGGACAGCCGGCTGCTGCTGATGGACGAGCCGTTCGCGGCGCTGGACGCCATCACTCGGGACGTGCTGCACGACGAGCTGACCCGGATCTGGCGCGAGACACGGCTGTCCGTCCTGTTCGTCACGCACAACGTGCGCGAGGCCGTGCGGCTCGCGCAGCGGGTGGTGCTGCTGTCGTCCCGTCCGGGCCGGATCGCCCGCGAGTGGACGGTGGACATCCCGCATCCGCGCCGTATCGAGGACACCGCCGTGGCGGAACTGTCCGTAGAGATCACCGAAGAACTCCGTGGGGAGATCCGCCGTCATGGCCAGCACTGAGACGACCGCCAAGGACAGGGACGGGGGCGACCTCGCCGGTCTGGAGGCGGGCCTCGACGCACTGGAGACGGTGCAGACCGGACGCAAGCCGCTGCGGCAGACCTTCGTGGAGAAGATCCTGCCGCCGGTCCTCGCCATCGCGCTGGTGCTGGCGGTGTGGCAGGCCCTGGTCTCGTTCGAGATCGTCGACGATCCGACCAAGCTGCCCTCGCCGGGCGCCGTGTGGGACGTGCTGCGCCAGGCGTGGCTCCAGGGCGAGCTGCTCGGCTACATCTGGACCAGCGTCTCGCGCGGTCTGCTCGGCTTCTTCTTCGCGCTGCTGATCGGCACCCCGCTGGGGCTGCTGGTGGCGCGGGTGAAGTTCGTGCGCGCGGCGATCGGGCCGGTCCTGTCCGGTCTGCAGTCGCTGCCGTCGGTGGCGTGGGTGCCGCCGGCGGTGATCTGGCTGGGCCTGAACAACCAGATGATGTACGCCGTCATCCTGCTCGGCGCGGTCCCCTCGATCGCCAACGGCCTGGTCTCCGGCGTCGACCAGGTGCCCCCGCTGTTCCTGCGGGCCGGCCGGACGCTGGGCGCGACGGGGCTGAAGGGCACCTGGCACATCGTGCTGCCGGCCGCGCTGCCGGGCTATGTGGCGGGGCTGAAGCAGGGCTGGGCGTTCTCCTGGCGTTCGCTGATGGCCGCGGAGATCATCGCGTCGTTCCCGGACCTCGGCGTGGGCCTCGGACAGTTGCTGGAGAACGGCCGCAACGCCAGCGACATGGCCATGGTCTTCGAGGCCATCCTGCTGATCCTGACCGTCGGTATCGCCATCGACCTGCTGATCTTCAGTCCGCTGGAGCGGTGGGTGCTGCGCAGCCGCGGTCTGCTGGTGAAGGGCTGAGGGACACCATGCGCCGTCCGGTACTTCTCGTCGTCGCCCACGGCAGCCGCGACCCGCGGCACGCCGCGACCGTGCACGCCCTGGTGCGGCAGGTGCGGTCGCTGCGGCCGGGGCTGCGGGTGGAGACCGGGTTCCTGGACTTCAACATCCCCTCCGTCCAAGGGGTGCTGGAGTCCCTGGACGCGGAGGGCGTCCGCGATGTGGTCGCCCTCCCGCTGCTGCTGACCCGTGCCTTCCACGCCAAGGCGGACATCCCGGCGGTGCTGGCTCAGGCCCCGCCGCGGCTGCGGATCCGCCAGGCCGAGGTGCTGGGCCCGTCCCCGCTGCTGATGTCGGCGCTGGAGCGGCGGCTGTACGAGGCGGGTCTGGCGCCCGCCGACAAGTCCTCGACCGGGGTCGTCCTGGCCTCGGCGGGGTCCTCCGACCCGGAGGCGATCGCAGTGATCGCAGCAATCGCGCGGGAGTGGCGGCACACCGGTTGGTGCGCCGTGCGGCCTGCGTTCGCCTCCGCATCCCTCCCCCGCACCGAGCAGGCGGTCCGCGAACTGCGCGCCCTCGGCTGCGCACGCGTCGCCGTCGCCCCGTACGTCCTGGCCCCCGGCTTCCTCCCGGACCGGATCGCCCGGGGCGCGGCGGAGGCGGACGTCCTGGCGGACGTGCTGGGTCCGGCGCCGGAGGTGGCGCGGGTGCTGCTGGAGCGGTACGACGGGGCGCGGGTGCCGCTGCTCGCGGCGGTCGGCGCCTGATCTCACCCCGCGGTGAGCTCCACCAGTCTGCGCACCGTGTTCCAGTTGCGGCTGGTGGCGACGACCCCCTTGGTGACGCGAGGCCTGGCCAGGTGTTCGGCGAGTTTGGAGCGGCCCAGGCCGTTCGGGGCGTACAGGTAGAGCGCGCGGTCGCCGAGGCGGAACTCCTCGGGCAGATACGCCTCCTGGTCGATCTCGGCGAAGCGGTCGGGGGTGACGGGCGCGGAGAAGTAGGTGACGTGGAGCTGCTTGGGCTCCAGCTCGCCCGCCGGGAACGGGCAGGCGTCGACGATCCCCTTCAGATAGGCGTGGTCGCGCACGATCACGTCCACGGCGAAGCCGAAGTGCCGCCCGATCGCCGCCGACAACTCCGCGGCCAGTGACTCCTCGTCGCCGTGCGCGGCGGTGAACACCACCTGGCCGCTCTGCAGATGGGTGCGCACCCCGTCGTGACCGAGCCCGTCCATGAGGGCGCGCAGTTCGGCCATCGGCACTTTCCTGCTGCCGCCCACGTTGATCCCACGCAGCAGCGCCGCGTATCTCGTCGTCGCCATGGGGACACCCTAGGACGGCCGTCGTACCCCGCGGGGGTGTGCCCGACGGCGGTGGCGCACCGGAACCCTGGTCCTCGGCCCCGACACGCCCGGATACGTGTAGGGGGCCGCTGTCCTCCCCAGTGGGGAGGAGACGGGCGCCGATGGGATGACCCGGGGTTCCCGGGCTTCACCGGACAGCACGACGAGACGGGCTTATCCGGCCCCTACCTTCGAATGGGTCAGGTGGCGGCAGGGGGTCGCTGCCGAACACGAGGGAGCGAGCCCGTCATGGGGAACGGAGAATCACGGGTGCGGGGCCTCGCCGCACGGGCCGGCGGCTGGAGCGCCCGGCACCGCTGGGCGGCCGTCGGCATCTGGGTGCTGTTCGTCGTGCTGGCGATGGGACTCGGTTCGGCCGCGGGCCGGGTCGACGTCGGCGACAGCGATCAGCTCAAGGGAGAGACCAGCACCGCCGCCCGCATCATCGAGGACGCCGGCATCGAGGAGCCGGCCGGTGAGACCGTGCTCGTCCAGGCGAAGGGCGAGGGCCTCACGGCCACGGACGCCGCGTTCCGGTCGGCGGTCACCGCGGTCGTCGCGGCCGTGGAGAAGACCGGCGAGGCCACGGACGTCACCTCGCCGTACGAGAGCGAGACCATCTCGGAGGACGGGCGCAGCGCGCTGGTCCAGTTCGACATACGGGGTGACTCGGACACCGCCGGTGAGCGGATCGAGCCGGTGCTGAACGCCGTGGAGGAGGTTCAGAAGGACCACGAGTCGCTGCGGATCGAGGAGATCGGCGGCGCCAGCATGATGAAGACGTTCGACGACGCGTTCGGCGACGACTTCAAGAAGGCCGAGTACTCCGCGGTGCCGGTGGCCCTCGGCATCCTGCTGATCGCGTTCGGCGCGCTGGTGGCGGCGCTGCTGCCGGTGGCGCTGGCGATCACCGCGATCATGGCGACGATGGGCCTGATGGGCCTGGTCAGCCACCTCCAGCCGATGAGCGAGACGGCGAACTCGGTGATGCTCCTTGTCGGCCTGGCCGTCGGGGTCGACTACTGCCTGTTCTACCTGCGCCGTGAGCGTGAGGAGCGGGCGGCCGGACGGGACGCGCAGACCGCGCTGCGGATCGCCGCCGCGACCAGTGGCCGCGCGATCGTCGTCTCCGGTGTCACGGTGTGTGTCGCCATGGCGGGCATGCTGTTCACCGGGCTCGCCGAGTTCGAGGCGATGGGCCTGGCCTCGCTGATGGTCGTGGCGGTCGCCATGGTCGGCTCCGTCACCGTCCTGCCGGCGCTCCTGTCGCTGCTGGGCGAGCGGGTCGAGAAGGGCCGCGTGCCGTTCCTGCGCCGGCGCCGCACCGGCGGCGACGGTGACAGCCGGTTCTGGTCGGCCGTACTGAAGCGGGTGCTCGCCAAGCCGGTGCTGTCGGTCGTGGTGGCGACCGGTGCGCTGCTGGCCGTGGCCGCTCCGGCGGTCGGGATGAAGACGCAGAACCTCACCCTTGACCAGGAGTTCGGCGACTCGCTGCCGATCGTGCAGACGTACAACCGGGTCAACGACGCCTTCCCGGGCGGCTCCGAGCCGGCCGAGGTGGTCGTCAAGGCGGACGACATCAACGCGCCCGAGGTGAAGGCCGCGCTCGCCGAGTTCCGGGAGCGGGCGATCAGCTCGGGGGCCTCGCGCGGCCCGGTCGAGATCAAGCTGCACGACCAGCGGAACGTCGCGTTCGTCTACGTCCCGCTGGTGGGCGGATCCGACCAGGACAAGGCGGCCGAGAGCCTGGACACGCTGCGCGACGAGGTGCGGCCCGCCACGCTCGGCGAGGTCGACGGCGTCGAGGCGCCGATCACCGGGCAGGTCGCCGGGAACAAGGACTTCAACGACCAGCTGGTCGGCTCCGTGGTCCCGGTCTTCGCCTTCGTGGTGGTCTTCGCCTTCCTGGTGATGTTGCTGTCGTTCCGCTCGCTGACGGTCGCGGTCACCTCGATCGTGCTGAACCTGCTGTCGGTGGGCGCCGCGTACGGCATCCTCGTGGCGGTCTTCCAGCACGGCTGGGGCGCGTCCCTGGTGGGCGCGGAGGGCGTCGGCGCGATCATCACGTGGCTGCCGCTGTTCCTCTTCGTGATCCTGTTCGGCCTGTCGACGGACTACCACGTGTTCGTGGTCTCCCGGATCCGCGAGGCCCGGCTGCGGGGCCGGACGACGCGGGACGCCGTCCAGCACGGTGTGGTCACCACGGCCGGCGTGGTCACCAGTGCCGCGATCATCATGGTCGCCGTGTTCGGGATCTTCGGGACGCTGTCCATGCAGTCCATGAAGCAGATGGGCGTCGGCCTCGCGGCGGCGGTGCTGATCGACGCGACGATCATCCGGGGCGTGCTGCTGCCGGCGGTGATGACGCTGCTCGGCGAGCGCAACTGGTACCTGCCGAAGTGGCTGCACCGGATGCCCGACCTGACCCACGACGAGTCGCCGGAGGCGGCGGCGGTACCGCCGTCGTCCCGGGACGACGAGGGCGACCGCGTACCGGTGTGATCCGGTAGGCGCGGCAAGGGCCCGGCGGTTTTCCGCCGGGCCCTTCTTCGTGGGCGGGGGTGGGTCGCGCTGCCCGGCGCTTGCGGGGTGCCGCCCTGCGGCACGATTGCCCGCGGTGACGCGGCACGATTGCCCGCGGACGCGTTACGGCAGCTCCGCCTCGATCAGGTCGGCCGCGCGCCGTGTGCCGCCTTCCAGTGCCATCTCCGCCTGGATCGTCTCGAGGCGGCCGGCGACCTCCGGGGAGTCCACGAGGGCGAGGGCCGCCGCCCTCAGCACCTCGGCCTTCGCCTCGCCGGCCGGAACGTGCCGGGCCACCCCCAGCCCTTGGAGCATGTCCGCGTTGCCGAACTGGTCCACGGCCTGCGGTACGGCGATCATCGGGGTGGCCGTGGCCAGCCCCTCCTGGCTGCCGCCGGCCCCCGCGTGGGTGACGAACAGGTCGGCCTGCCTCAGGATCGCGAGCTGCGGCACCCAGGACCGCACCTCGACGTTCTCCGGTACGTCCCCCAGCTCGGCGGGGCCGACGTGCCTGCCGACCTGGAGCACCAGGTGCCAGCCGGGCAGATCCGCGAACGCCTCGACGCACTCCCGGTAGAAGGCCGGCTGCTTGGTGAAGGACGACCCGAGCGACACCAGGACGACCTTCTCGGCCCCGGCGGGCCGCTGCCAGTCGCCCTCGGCGCTCCGGTCGCCCTGGCAGGCCCCGACGAAGGAGTACACGCTCTCGTCGACCCGGTCGGCGTTCGGCTGGAGCGCCTTGGGGATCAGGACGATGGAGCGGGCGGGGCGGCCGACGAACGGGTCGGGGTGCTCGGTGATCCCGTTCTCCTCCAGCCAGGCGTGGAAGCGGGCGTAGTACGCCTGCCCCCGCTCGGTCTTCTTCGGCTCCTCCCACATCGGCTCGGCGACCTCCTGCTCGTACCCGTCCCAGGCGACGAGGTTCGGCGAGAGGGAGACGGCGGGCACGCCCCAGCGGTGGGCGAGCACGCGGGCCGGGTAGGAGGTGATGTCGTGCAGCACGAGGTCGGGGGTGTCGTCCTCGTAGGCCTCGATGAGCTGCGGAAGTGCCTGGACGGCGTCATCGAGGAACGGCTCCACGTTGTCCAGCAGTGTGGTGCCCCAGGCCTCCGGGTCGTCGTCGGGGCCGGGGAGCGTGCTGTTCCACAGCTTGGGCTCGGCGCCCGTCTCCGCCACCTTCTCGGCGAAGAGCGGCGGGATCGCGTACGTGACCCGGTGGCCGCGCGCCACGAGCTCGCGGATCACCTCGAGGCTCGGGTTCACGTGACCGTGGGCGGCGATGGAGAACATGGCGATGTGCGCGGGACTGGTCATGCGCCGACAGTAGACGAGACGATACGTCTCGTGCAACCTCTTTGATCTCATGCCGTCGGCTCCACGTGCAGCCGACCGCCGACTCCGGAGAATCCCGACTCGACCAGGTGCCGCCGGCTCCGGTGGGCGTCGGGGTCGGGCAGCGAGGGGGACCGGACCGGATTCCGGCGGCAGCCCGGCGGGGTCGACGACGGCTCGGTGACGGCGGGCGCGCGGTCCCCGGAGCCGGAGCGGCCGCCTACGCGCGTGGGCGCCGTCCCGAGCAGGCCGGGCCCGCCCGCCGGCCCACCGGCCGGAGCGTCATCCGCGACACGGTGTCCATCACTGCCCGCCCCGACTGCGGCGGACGCCCCTCTGGGACCGGGGCCGGGAAATGGCCGCTGCCCGGTAAGCACCCAGGCGAAGGTCCCGGGGATCCCCGTGCCGCAGCGCCCGGATGACGGTCGCGGTGACGGTGAGCGGACGCTCGGGGCGGATCGCCCTCTACTCCATCCGGAAACCCGCGGGCCCCCGCACCGCGGCGGCGGCGAGCTCCTCGACCCGGGCGGCGGGCGCGGGCACACCGGGCGCCTGCTGGACCCAGGCCACGAATTCCTCGGCGGTGAGGCCGGACGGCGGCTGTCCCACGTACGGGAGGGCGTACAAAGGGGTGTTGGGTTCGCTGCGCCAGCTGTCGGCCAGTGTGCCGAGGTCCACCGCATCGAAGCCGAGGACGTCCAGCAGGTCGGCCACCTCCTTCCTGGCGTCCGGGTCGTCGCCGGAAAGTGGCAGCGCGGTGCGGTCGGGGGCTCCGGTCGGGCGGAACAGCTCCAGCAACTGCTTGGGGCCGATGTTGTGCAATGCCTTCACCACCTGGGCATCCGCGAGGTGGCGCTGCACCAGTTCACTGGAGGTCAGTTCGTCGCTGTCGAGTTCCGGCACCTCGAAGTCGGGATTCGGCGCGTAGTTCATCGGGTCGATCACGGTCTTGCCGGCGAGCTCCGCCCGGGGCAGCCGCTCGTGGGCGGCCAGCGGCACGGCCGCGATGACCAGATCACCGGCGCTCGCCGCTTCGGCCGGGGTGGCCGCGCGGGCCCGCTCGCCGAGCTCCGCGACGAGATCGGCCAGCGTCTCGGGGCCGCGTGAGTTGCTCAGGACGACGCTCAGGCCGGCGTCGACGGCGCGGCGGGCGGCCCCGAGGCCGACCATGCCGGTACCGATGACGCCGAGGGTTGTTGTGCTCACTCTGTTCTCCGTTCGCGTTTCCCCGCGTCGCGGCATCCGGCTGACAGGACCGCTCCGGCGGGCTCGTACCCATCACAGCCGGAGTGACCTGCGCGAACAATGGTCAGAAACGCTCGGCAGCAATCACATCATGTGATAGATCAGGCGGATGGAACTGAGAGCGCTGCAGTACTTCGTGACCGTCGCCGAGGAGCTGCACTTCGGGCGCGCGGCGCAACGGCTGGGCATAGTGCAGCCGGCGGTGAGCCAGCAGATCGCCCGGCTCGAACGCGAGCTCGGCGTGCGACTGCTCGACCGCACCTCTCGCCGGGTACGGCTCACCCCGGCCGGCGAACGAGTGCTCGCTGCGGCCCGTGAGGCCCTCGCTGCGGCGGCCCGGGTGCGGGTGGTCGCCGGAGAACCGGCGGCCGTCCTGCGGATCGGGGTCGCGTCTTGCGTCACCCGACGGCTCGACCGGGCGGTGGGCCGCCTGAGCGCCGGCGAACGCCCCGCCGAACCGAAGCTGGTCGACCTGCCGGTGGCCGCGCGACTCGACGCCGTCCGCGACGGCGAGCTGGACCTGGCGCTGGTGCGGGGCGCGCTCACCTCCGCGACAGTGACGGTGGTGCGCGCCTGGTCCGAGCCGCTGCACGCGGTGCTCGCGCGTGAACACCCCGCCGCCCGCAAGCTCGCGGTCGGCCTGCACGACCTCGATCCGTACGGTCTGCGGCTTCCCGCCCGCGACAGTGACCCGCCGATGCATGACGCGATCCTCGCCGCCCTGCCCGTGCCCCCGTTGCGGCCGCCTGCCGGGGACATGCTCAACGTGCTGTTCGAGGTGGGCCGGGACACCGAGGGCTGGACGCTGATGCCGGCCGAGCAGTTCGACGGGTCCCGCTCCGAGCGGCTGCTCCGGATGCCGCTCGACCCGCCGGTGACCGTCGACGGCCATGTCGTCACCTCCCTGGCCACCCCGGAGCCGTGCGTGGCGTCGTACGCGGCCGCGTTCGCGGATTGAACCTCCGCCCCGGACGAGTAGGTCTTTCCAGGAAGGAACGCCGCACCCCACCCCGGACCAATGGCAATGCGCCGGGCTCGGTCACCGAACCCGGCCGTACTCAGCGCTGGTAGCGGGCCAGGACCAGGTTGCCGTCCTCCTCCAGCCGCTCGCGCAGCTCGTCGAGGTCGATCGCGCCGCTGTAGTACTCCTGGAGCGCCGGGGTGGCGACCTTGTCCTTCCATTCGGGGTAGCCCCGTACCGTCTGCGCGGGGGCCGGGCGCAGACGGGCGGCGAGCGCGATGCCGGTGGCCCAGCCGTGTTCGGCGGTGTGCAGGGCGGGGTCGGCGAGGGCCCGGCGGCCGGTGGGGAGCATCCAGTCGCCGAGGGCGAGCCGGACCATGTTCCGCGGCTGGAGCAGGAAGTCGAGGAAGGCCACGGCCTCCTTCTTGTGCGGGCAGTCCTCGGCGACGGAGAGGGTCTGCGGGCTGACGCCCTGGGTGAGTCCGCCGGTCCCGGCCGGGGCGGGCAGCACCTGCCAGTCGAAGCCCTCCGGCGCCTGCTGGACGATCTGCTGGCGGTAGGAGAAGCCGAGCGGCACCATCGCGTACTTGCCGGCGAAGAAACCGGGCAGGGTGTCGGAGCCGCCGCTGCCGAGCGTGGTGGGCGAGGCGCTGCGGTCGGTGTTCACCTGCTCGTGGACGGTGCGCGGGACGACCTCGTCGCCCTCCTCGAACCGCACGGTCACCTTGCCGTCGTCGCCCCGGTGGAAGAGCCGCCCGCCGGCGGAGAGGGAGAGGTTGAGGGTGGCGGACACGGGATCCTTGAGCGGCCAGGCCACGCCATACTTCCCGTCGCCCGCTAGTTGGTCCGTCACCTGACGGAACTCGGCCCAGCTCCAGGGGTGTCCGGGGGTCGGGACGCGGACGCCGGACTCCTTGAGCCAGGTGGCGTTGGCGATGAGCACGCGCGGTTCCTGGAGGAAGGGGACGCCGTAGACGCCGTCGTCGAAGGTGACGGTCTCCCAGCCGCTGGGCGGGATGTCGGACTTCAGCCGCTCGGGCAGCAGCTCCGTCAGGTCGGCCAGGTAGCCGCCGTAGGCGAAGTCGGCGAGGTCGTCGGAGGCGTCGTGGACGATGTCGGGGGCCTCGCCGCCCTCGAAGGAGGTGAGGAGCTGGTCGTGGACGCTGTCCCAGCTGCCCTGGACGTACTCCACCCGGATGTCCGGGTGGGTGGCGTTCCACTCCTCGACGAGTTCCTTGGTGGCCTCGACCGACTCCTCCTGCCAGGCCAGGGACTGGAAGCGCAGGGTGATGCGGCCGTCGTCGCGGGTGCCGCCGGAGGAGCAGCCCGCGAGGAGCAGGGCGGCGGCGAGCACCGCCACGAGGATTCTGGTCCGCATCAGCTCTTCACCGCCCCGGCGAGCATGCCGCCCGTGATCCGCCGCTGGATGATCGCGAAGACGACCAGGGAGGGCAGCGTCGCGAGGAACGCGGCGGCCGCCAGCGGGCCGAGGTCGGCGACTCCCTCGGCACCGATGAAGTGGGTGAGGACGACCGGCAGGGTCTGTTTCTCCGGGGTCTTGAGCAGGACGAGGGCGAAGAAGAACTCGTTCCACGCGGTGACGAAGGCGAACAGCGCGGTCGCCACGATCCCCGGCGCGAGCAGCGGCGCGGTCACCGACACCAGGATCCGCAGCCGCCCGGCCCCGTCGACGGCCGCCGCCTCCTCCAGCTCGGCCGGCACGGCACGGACGTATCCGGTGAGCATCCACAGGGCGAAGGGCAGCGCCCAGACCACGTAGACCAGCACCAGACCGGGCACGGAGTCGATCAGCCGCAGGTTCTTCAGCACCAGGAACAGCGGGATGATCAGCAGGACGAACGGGAACGCCTGGCTGACCACCACCCAGCCGGTCGCGGCCCGGGCGAGCGCGGTGCGGTGACGGGCCGTCACATACGCCATCGGGGTGGCGACGACGACGGTGACGACGGCCGACGTGAGCGCGGCGAGCAGGGAGTTGAGGGCGGCCCGCAGCAGCGGCTGTTCGTCGAAGGCCTGGCGGAAGTTGGCGAGGGTGGGGTCCCGGGGGATCCAGGTCGGATGCAGACCGGCCAGCTCGGCCGGCGGCTTGAACGCGGTGGAGAGCAGCCAGAGCAACGGGAAGGCGAGGAAGACGAGATACGCGAGCAGCGCGGCGTACTGGCCGACGCGGGCGCCGGTGGAGGTTCTCATGTCCCGTCACCTCCCCTGAGCCGGCCGGCGAGGAAGACGGCCAGCGCGATCGAGATCGCGGCGACCATGACGCAGCCCATCGCCGCCGCGTAGCCGAACTGCCCGTAGCGGAAAGCCTCTTCGTAGGCGAAGAGCATGGGGAGCCGGGTGCGTCCGCCGGGGCCGCCGCTGGTCAGGACGTAGACCAGGGCGAAGGAGTTGAAGTTCCAGATCAGGTTGAGCGCCGTGACGGCGAGGGCGACGGGGCGGATGGCGGGCCAGGTGACCGTGCGAAAGCGGCGCCAGGCTCCGGCGCCGTCCACCGCCGCCGCCTCGTGCAGCTCGCGCGGGGTGTTCTGGAGCCCGGCGAGCAGCGCGACCGTGGTCTGGGGCATTCCGGCCCACACGCCGACGACGATCACCGCGGGCAGGGCGGTGGCGAGCCCGCTGAGCCAGTCCCGGCCGTCCCCCAGGCCGAGGTCGCGCAGCGTCTCGTTGAGGATGCCGGCGTCCGGGTTGTAGACGATCCGCCACATGACGCCGACGACGACCTCGGGCATCGCCCAGGGGACGATCGCCAGGGCGCGGGCCAGCCAGCGCAGCTTCAGGTCCTGGCTGAGCAGCAGGGCGAGGCCGAGCGCCAGCAGGAACTGCGGCACCGTCACCCCGACCGCCCACACCAGGCCGATGCGGAACGACTCCCAGAACAGCGTGTCGTGCAGCAGGTCCTGGAAGTTGAGGACGCCGATCCACCGGGTCGGCTCGGTGCGGCCGGACTGGGCGTCGGTGAAGGCCAGCAGGATGCCGTAGAGCAGCGGGCCGACGCTGAGGACGAGGATCGGGATCAGCGCGGGCAGCACCAGGAACCACGGGCCGTGGTCGACGGCCCGCCCGGCTCTGCGGCCCGGGCCGGGCGCGCGGGGCGCGGATCTCCTCGCCTCGGTCACCGATGTCACGGAATCAGCCCCTTTGCGCGACGCGGGTGGGCCAGGTCATGGTCGTGAAGGGGGTCTGCCTCGTCAAGGGACCACGCACACCGCCGCCACCTGTGCGAATGCGACACTGGCCGACGGATGGCCGGATCCCGGCGGTCGGACGCGCATGGACACGGAGGCGGACGGATGGACGAGGCACGGGCGCGGGACGTACTCGCGGCGGCGGGAGTGCTGCCCGGTGCGGCGGCGGACGCGCGGCTGCTCTCCCTCGGGGAGAACGCGGTGTTCGCCGTCGGTGACCTGGTCGTCAAGGTGGGCCGCGACGCCGAGCTGCTGGAGCGGGCCCGCCGGGAGCTGGCCGTCGCGGGCTGGCTGGCGGAGGAGGGCGTGCCGGCGGTGCGGGCGGCCGAGCCGGAGGCGCTGCTGGTCGACGGGCACCCGGTGACCGTGTGGCACCGGCTGCCGGAGGCGGTGCGGCCCGCCGAACCCCGGGATCTGGCCGAACTGCTGCGACTGGTCCACGCACTGCCCGCTCCCCCCTTCGGGCTTCCGCCCCGTGAGCTGCTGGGCGGTGTGGAACGCTGGCTGCGGCTGGCGGGCGACGCCATCGACCCCGCGGACGCGGCGTATCTGCGCGAGCGGCGTGACGGCTTCGCGTCGGCCGCGGTGGCGCTGACGCCCCATCTGCCGCCGGGCCCCGTCCACGGGGACGCGCTGCCCCGCAACGTGCACATCGGGCCGGACGGGCCGGTCCTGGTCGACCTGGAGACCTTCTCGGCCGATCTGCGCGAGCACGACCTGGTGGTCATGGCCCTCTCCCACGACCGCTACGGGCTGCCGGACGAGGCGTACGCGTCCTTCACCACCGCCTACGGCTGGGACGTGCGCACCTGGGAGGGCTGCTCGGTGCTGCGCGGCGCGCGGGAGACCGCCAGCTGCGCCTGGGTCGCCCAGCACGCCCCGGGCAACCCCAAGGCGCTGGCCGAGTTCCGCCGCCGGGTGGCGTCGCTGCGGGACGGGGACGAGACGGTGCGCTGGTATCCCTTCTGACCTTCTGGCCCTCCGGCCTTCGGACCGCCCGGCGCGTCAGACCCGCTCGTCCGCCGGCTCCCGCAGCGGCCAGGTGCCGTCGATCACCGCGGTGGCGTCGCCCTTGCGGCGCAGGAAGTCCTGGAAGTCCGCCGCCCACGCGGCGTGCCAGCCGATCTGGCGGCGGTGCAGCTCCGCCGGGTCGAGGGCCGCCACCTTGGGGTGGCGGCCGGCTATCGCACAGGCCAGCCGGGCCGCGGCGAGGGCGTCGGCGGTCGCGTCGTGCGCCGCGTCGAGGACGACGCCGTACTCCGCGCAGACCGCTTCGAGGTTGCGCTTGCCGCGCCGGTAGCGGTCGACGGAGCGGTCGATGGTGTACGGGTCGATGACCGGGCCGGGATCGGCGCCGCCCAGGCGGTCGCGCAGGGACGGCAGCCCGTACCGCCGCAGTTCGGCGGAGAGCAGGGACAGGTCGAAGGCGGCGTTGTAGGCGACGACCGGGACGCCCGCCCTCCAGTGGGCGGTGAGGGCGTCGGCGATGGCGTCGGCGACCCGGTCGGCGGGGCTGCCCTCGGCGGTCGCCCGCTCGTTGCTGATGCCGTGGACCGCCACCGCGTCCTCCGGGATCGGTACGCCCGGATCGGCCAGCCACTCCCGGCGCTCCAGCGGCTCTCCCGCCCTGACCTCGATCACGGCCCCCGTGACGATCCGTGCCTCGCGCGGGTCGGTACCCGTCGTCTCCAGGTCGAAGCCGATCAGCAGCTCCCGGTGCCAGCCCATGGGCCGTCCCCCTTCTGTGTGGTGCGTTCCCCCAGTGGTTCCCACCTTCGCACGCACCACTGACAATCAGAGGATCGCGTTCCGCTTACCGGCTCCGACCAGGGGCGTTCACGACACCGGGCGCGAATCCGTCCACATCAGCTCGAATTCCTCGCGGTAGGTGGGGAACAGCCCGCCTTCCTCGGCTTCACCCGGCTTGACCACTTTGGTCCCGTTGCGCAGGACCAGCACCGGTGCCTCCATACCCCGGGCCCGGCGCAGGTGGTTCTGCACGACCGCGATGCCGTCCGACCCGTCCCCGTCCACGAGGTAGGCGGTGCAGCGGGGCGTCTCGTCGTAGACCTGGATCTCGAAGGCGCCGGGGTCGCGCAGCCGGGAGCGGACCCGGCGCATGTGCAGGATGTTCATCTCGACGCTGCGACCGAGCTCGCCGCGCTTGAGGCCGAGTTCGCGCTCGCGGCGCTTGACCGCGCTGGAGGCCGGGTTCAGGAACAGCAGCCGCACCCGGCAGCCGGACTCCGCGAGGCGCACCAGACGGCGCCCGGAGAAGTTCTGCACCAGCAGGTTGAGGCCGATGCCGAGGGCGTCGAGCCGGCGGGCCCCGCCGAAGATGTCCTCGGCCGGGAACTGGCGCAGCAGCCGCACCCGGTCCGGGTGGACGGCGACGACGTCGGCGTACCGGTCGCCGACCAGGTCCTCGACCGCGTCGACGGGCAGCCGCCGCGCGGACGGCACGTCGCCGCCGGCGCCGAGCATCTCAAGGAGCCGCGCGGAGGCCCGTTCGGCCTGGCTGAGGACGGCCTCGGACAGCGCGCGGTTGCGGGAGACGACGTTGCGGGTGACCTCCAGCTCGTCCAGGGCGAGTTCGACGTCCCGGCGGTCGTCGAAGTACGGCTCGAAGCAGGGCCAGTGCGCCACCATCAGCTCGCGCAGCTGCGGCAGCGTGAGGAAGGACAGGACGTTGTCGTCGGCCGGGTCGAGCAGATAGCCCTTGCGGCGGCTGACCTCGCGCACCGCGACCGCGCGCTGCACCCACTCCTGTCCGGCGGGCCCGGCGGCGGCGACCACCCAGTCGTCGCCGTGCACGGGCTCGTAGACGGGCCGCAGGACGGCCGCCACGACCGCGCGCAGCCGCTGCTCGACGAGGTTCAGCCAGATGTAGGCGCGGCCGGCCCGCTGGGCGCGCGTGCGCACCTCGCGCCAGGCGTCGGCGCCCCAGTCCAGCTCCGGCCCGATCGAGCCCGCGTCCATCGGCCGTGCCAGGGACACCGCACCGGGCGGGACGTCCGTGGAACCACTCCCCTCGTGACCGTCGTCACCAGGGGGCAGTTCCAGCCCTCCCGTGCCCACCCGCTTACCGCCTTCCGCTCCCCCGAGCTCTCCCGTCCCGACGATCAAGGAGACTACTCCGCCAGCGGCGCACGGTGCAGCCCGATGGACGGGGTCGTTTCCCAACTTCCCGCAATCACGGGACCGTTCCACCCCGCGGGACCCCGGGAGTGAGCTGATTCATAGCGGGATGAACGGCGGGCACGGGTCATCGGACCCGGCGGAGCTGGGTAGAAGGTGGTTCCCGTCCGTTCGGGGAGACACGGAAACACTCGGAGCCAAGGCGCCCCACCGGCGCCGTACACCTGAAAGAGTCCTATCCATGCAGGTCTGGCCTGGCGAGGCGTATCCGCTCGGTGCCACGTACGACGGCGCCGGAACGAACTTCGCGGTCTTCACGGAGGCCGCGGACCGAGTGGAGCTGTGTCTGCTGCACGACGACGGCTCCGAGACCGCGGTCGAACTGCGCGAGAGCGACGCGTTCGTGCGGCACGCGTACCTGCCCGGGGTCATGCCCGGGCAGCGGTACGGCTTCCGTGTGCACGGGCCGTACGCCCCCGAGCGGGGGCTGCGCTGCAATTCGGCGAAGCTGCTGCTCGATCCGTACGCGCGTGCGATCAGCGGGGAGATCGACTGGGGCGAGGAGGTGTACGGCTACCACTTCGACGACCGTGACCGGCGCAACGACCTCGACTCGGCTCCGCGCACGATGACGTCGGTCGTGGTCAATCCGTACTTCGACTGGGGCGACGACCGGCGCCCCCGTACGGAGTACCACCACACGGTGATCTACGAGGCCCACGTCAAGGGTCTCACCATGCGCCACCCGGGGCTGCCGGAGGAGCTGCGCGGCACCTACGCGGCCCTCGCGCACCCGGCGGTGATCGAGCACCTGACCGGGCTGGGGGTGACGGCGCTGGAGCTGATGCCGGTGCACCAGTTCGTCAACGACCACCGTCTGGTGGACATGGGCCTGAACAACTACTGGGGCTACAACACGATCGGTTTCTTCGCCCCGCACAACGCCTACGCGTCCTGGGGCGACCGGGGCCAGCAGGTGCTGGAGTTCAAGTCGGCGGTGAAGGCGCTGCACGAGGCCGGGATCGAGGTGATCCTCGACGTGGTCTACAACCACACCGCCGAGGGCAACCACCTGGGCCCCACGCTGTCCCTCAAGGGCATCGACAACCCGTCGTACTACCGGCTGACCGACGACCCCCGGTACTACATGGACACGACGGGCACGGGGAACTCGCTGCTCATGCGGTCCCCGCACGTACTGCAGATGATCATGGACTCGCTGCGGTACTGGGTCACCGAGATGCACGTCGACGGGTTCCGCTTCGACCTGGCGGCGACCCTCGCGCGGCAGTTCCACGAGGTGGACCGGCTGTCGTCGTTCTTCGACCTGGTCCAGCAGGACCCGGTCGTCTCGCAGGTGAAGCTGATCGCCGAGCCGTGGGACGTGGGCGAGGGCGGCTACCAGGTGGGCAACTTCCCGCCGCTGTGGACCGAGTGGAACGGCAAGTACCGGGACACCGTGCGGGACCTGTGGCGGGGCGAGCCGCGCACGCTCGCGGAGTTCGCCTCCCGGCTGACCGGCTCCTCCGACCTGTACCAGGACGACGGACGCCGTCCGCTGGCCTCGATCAACTTCGTCACCTGCCACGACGGCTTCACCCTGCACGACCTGGTCTCCTACAACGACAAGCACAACGAGGCCAACGGCGAGGACAACCGGGACGGCGAGAGCCACAACCGGTCCTGGAACTGCGGCGCCGAGGGCGAGACCGACGACCCGGACGTCCTGCGGCTGCGGGCCCGGCAGATGCGCAACTTCATCGCCACGCTGATGCTCTCCCAGGGCGTGCCGATGCTCAGCCACGGCGACGAGGTGGCCCGCACCCAGCGCGGCAACAACAACGCCTACTGCCAGGACAACGAGCTGTCCTGGCTGGACTGGCCGGACGACGAGGAGGACGTCCGCAGGCAGCTGCTGGAGTTCACCCGCGCGATGGTGTGGCTGCGCAAGGACCACCCGGTGTTCCGGCGGCGCCGCTTCTTCCACGGCCGGCCGGTGGAGGGCACCCACGACGACCTCTCCGACATCGCCTGGTTCACTCCCGAGGGCGCAGAGATGACCCAGCGGGACTGGGACTCGGCGCGGGCGTCGGCGCTGACGGTGTTCCTCAACGGCAACGCGATCTCCGAGCCCGGTCAGCGCGGGGAGCGCATCACGGACGACTCGTTCCTGCTGATGTTCAACGCCTCGCCGAAACCGCTGGACTTCGTGGTGCCGGTGGATCATGGGCGGCAGTGGGAGGTGGTCGTGGACACGGCCCGTGCGGAGGGTGTTCCGCCGGGGAGCGGGCCGAAGGTGACGGCCGGTACGCGGCTGACGCTGACGGATCGCAGCATGACGGTCCTGCGACGGCCGGTGTAGCCCTCGGTGTTGTCGCCCCGCCGCCCCTTCCCGTCCCGAACCTGGGGCACTGCCCCCGGGAGACGGGAACGGGAAGGGGCGGCGGGGGCGAAGAAGCATCCACCCGTACCCCGAACGGAGGAACACCCCCATGATCCCGCCCACGGCCACCTACCGCCTGCAACTGCAACCCGGCTTCCCGTTCCAGGCCGCGGCGGACGCCGTACCGTACATCGCCTCGCTCGGCGTGTCCCATCTGCACCTGTCTCCCGTCCTGGAGGCCGTCCCCGGCTCGCAGCACGGCTACGACGTGGTGGACCACACGCGCGTGCGCGAGGAACTCGGCGGCGAGAGCGGCCTGCGGGAGCTGGCGCGCACCGCGCGGGAGCACGGGCTCGGCCTGGTCGTGGACATCGTCCCGAACCACATGGCGATGTCCCCGCGCCACAACCCCGTCCTGTGGGAGGTGCTGCGCGACGGCCCCGCGTCGCGCCACGCGGGGTGGTTCGACATCGACTGGGAGGCGCGGGGCGGCCAGGTGCTGCTGCCGGTGCTCGGGGGGCCGCTCGGCCAGGAGGCCGGGCACCTGAGGACCGACGGCGACGTGCTGCGCTACCACGACCACGCGTTCCCGCTGCGCGAGGGGACGGCCGGGCTGCCGCTGCCGGAGCTGCTGGACGCGCAGTGGTACCGCCCCGTGTGGTGGCGCCTGGCGCGGACCGAGCTGAACTACCGGCGGTTCTTCAGCATCTCCGAGCTGATCGGGGTGCGGGTGGAGGATCCGGAGGTGTTCGAGGCCACGCACGCCAAGATCCTGGAGCTGCTCCGGGAGGGCGTGTTCGACGGGCTGCGCGTCGACCACCCCGACGGGCTGGCCGACCCCGACGGCTATCTGCGGCGGCTGCACGAGGCCACGGGCGGCCGCTGGACGGTGGTGGAGAAGATCCTCTCCGACGGGGAGCCGCTGCCGGCCTCCTGGCCGGTCGCCGGCACCACCGGCTACGACGCCCTGCGGCACGTGGACGGGCTGTTCACGGACCCGGCGGGGTTCGGGGAGCTGCTCGGCCGGTACCGGCGGTTCGCGGCCCCGCAGACGGACCGGGGCGGCGACTGGGACGCCACGGTGCGGCGGGCCGCGTACAAGGTGCTCACGCACGAGCTGGCCGCCGAGGTGGACCGGCTGACCCGGGTCGCGGACCGGCTGTGCGCGACCTCGCCGGAGCCGGCGCTGCGCGACCGAGCGCCCTGGGCGCTGCGCACCGCCCTCCAGGAACTGCTGGTACGGCTGAAGGTGTACCGCCCGTACGACTCCGTGGACGCGTCCGCGGTGGTCACCGAGGAGGCCGCCGCCGAGGCCCGGCTCGCCTTCGCCGTCCCCGAGGAGGCCGGGGCGGTGGACGTCGTACGGGACCTGGTGCTCGGGCGGTACGGGGACGGCGCGGAGCACGTGGAGTTCCGTACGCGGTTCGCACAGACCGCGTCGGCGCTGCGGGCCAAGTCCGTGGAGGACACGGCGTTCTACCGCTATGTGCCGCTGCTGTCGGCGACGGAGGTGGGCGGGAACCCCGGTGACCCGGCGGTGTCCCCGGAGCGGTTCCACGCGTACTGCGCGCGCGTGCAGCGCGACTGGCCGTCGACCGGGACGGTCGTCTCGACGCACGACACCAAGCGCAGCGCCGACGTGCGGGCGGCGCTGCGGGTGCTCACCGAGTGCCCGCAGCGCTGGGCGGACGTCCTGGCGGAGGTCACCCGCGCGGGCGAGGCCGTACCGGACGCGCAGCTGGCGTGGGCGGCCTGGCAGACGGTGTTCGGGCTCGGCCCGGCGGAGGAGGAGCGGGTGCGGGGGGCGCTGCTGAAGCATGTGCGGGAGGCGGGCCTGTACACGAGCTGGACGGAGCAGGAGCCGCCGTACGAGGAGGCGGTGGCGCGGTTCGTGACGGCGGGGCCGTGCGGGGTGCCGGGCGAGCGGATGGCGGCGCTGCGCGCCTCGCTGGAGGCACACATCCGGGCGAACGTGCTGGGTACGGCGCTGGTCCACCTGACGATGCCGGGAGTGCCCGACCTCTACCAGGGCACGGAACACGAGTACCGGGCGCTGGTCGACCCGGACAACCGGCGGCCCGTCCGGTTCACGGCCGACGGGAGCGACGGGAGCGGCAAGGCGGTGGTGACGCGGGCGGCGCTGCGGCTGCGGGCGCGGCGGCCGGACGTCTTCGGTGCCACGGCCTCGTACGAACCGCTGTCCGCCGAGGGTCCCGCGGCGGCGCACTGCCTGGCCTTCACGCGTTCCGGCGAGGTGCTCGCCGCCGTGACCCGGCTGTCGCTCCGGCTGGCGGAGGCGGGCGGCTGGCGCGACACCCTTCTCCCCCTGCCACCGGGACGGTGGGCCGACGTACTGGAGACCGGACGGGAGTTCGGCGGGCACGCGCACCTGGCGGAACTGCTCGGGCGCTCACCCGTGGCGCTGCTGGAGCGGCTCCCGGAGTGAGCGCCCTTGGCTCCGCCTCCCCGCCGCGGGGTGCCTCCCCGGCCTTCGAGGCATGGGGGAGGCACGACTGCCCGCGGGAGCGGGGCCCGCGGTCATGCGAGGGCGAAGACCGAGCCTGTCCGGGCTGTCATCGTGCAGGCGTTCGGGAAGGTTTCCGTGTAGTCGACGGAGCGGCCTCGCCACATTCCGTCGGCGTGGGCGGTGACCGGTGCGTAGACCATCGGGCAGACGACGTCCTCCCTCGGCGGGATGTCGGCGATGCGGCCGTCCGCCGCCGTCAGCTCCGCGCAGGCCTCGGTGGCGTGCCGGTGGCCCCGGGGCGGGTCGCACCGCAGCATGGTGCCGTTCTCCGCGGTGGGCGGCGTCTCTCCGTGCGTGACCGTGAGCCTCAGCCAGTTGTCCTCGCCGGAGTGTCCGTCACCCGCCCGCGCGGGCGCCGTGCACGTCAGCAGGACGAGGGCGGCGAGCAGTCCCGCCCGTACCGTTCTCAGTGAGATGTGCGTCATTCCCGATGCATCGGCACGACGGTGTCCGGACCCCACCCCGACTCACCCGAACGGAAGGTTACGCGGCCGGCCAGCTCGAACGTGGCGAGGACGACCCGCGCCTGGTACTCGGCCTGCCGCGCGACCGCGATCCAGCGTGCCCCGGACACCTCCCGGAAGTCGGCGCACCGCGCGTCGATGAGCCGGTCCAGCTCCGGCAGCGCCCCGGCCGGGTCGCGCCCGGCACGCGTCACCAGCTGGTGCAACAGGCCGGCGGTGCGCACGGCCAGCCGCCGCCCGGAGAGGCGCAGCGCGGCGAGGTGTGCCGTGGTCATGGGCGGCAGCGGACGAGAAGAATCGTTCCCGCAGTCGGGGTCCCACGCGTCGGCGAGCCCTGGGCAGACCAGGAGGCAGTCGTCGACCGGGGCGAGCAGCCGCGCCGCGTCGGGGACGCCGGCGAGGTACGGCCGTACGCGGGCCGCCAGGCCGGCCAGCAGCCGGGTGTCCTGGCGCAGGGTGTGGCTGACGGACCGCAGTTCCGCCTCCACGTCGGCGTGCGGGGAGTCGTCCCCGACGGCCGCCACCCCCCACATGGGCGCCTCGACGACCGCGGTGACGGTGCCGTGCCGGTGCGGGTGGAACCACGTCGACTCGACGGCGGCCTCGGTGATGGCGGCGGCGAGGTCGCGGCGGCGCGGGGGCGGGATGCGGTAGACGGCGGGGCCGAGTCCGGGCCAGTACAGGGCGTCGCAGGCGCCGAGCTCGCGCGGGACGCCGAGGCGGGCGGCGATGCCCGCGACCCGCCGGTCGAGGCCGGGCAGGTCACGGGTGAGCTCGACGAAGCCGCCGCCGACGTCGACGCCGTGCAGGGAGCACTGGAGGAAGGGCCGCAGTTCGTCCTGGAGGGCGAGCAGGGCGCGGGTCTCGGGCAGCGCGGCGGCGGCGCCGTCGGGCAGCCATTCGGGTTGTTCCAGGAAGCCGGGGCGGAAGAAGTTCCGGAAGTGGTGACCGAGGGTGTACGGACCGGTCAGCCAGCGCTCGTTGCGGCGCAGCCCGTCGGGGTCGAGGCAGAGCAGCAGGTTCCAGGTGGCGTCGGCGCCCTCGGTGAGCCGGGGGTCGGCCAGGGCGCGCTCGGCCAGGCGCAGCACGGTGGCGCCGCCCACGGGCTCGTTGGCGTGCGGCCCGGCGACGACGAGCGCCTGGCGGCTGCCGTGGCCGACGCTGAGCAGCCACAGGGGGATGCCCGCGCGGGAGGCACCGACCCGGCGCAGCCGGGCGTCGCGGGGATGCCGGGCGACGAGGGCGGCGGCCCGCGCGCCCAGTTCGTCGACGGTCGGGTAGTGCGGGAGGGGCGGCAGAACACACCTCCACGAAGCGGCGCCGTCGTTTCACCGGGAGTACATGGCGTACACACAGTCAGTCACGACTTCGGGGGTACGTCAACACCGCGACGATCGTGGGGATTTCGCCGGGGTCCCGCCGGGGGGCAGTGCGTCGCGAGCCGGTAGGTGATCCGCCCGAAGCCGATCTGGTCGCCCTCGCGGACGACGGCCGCGCCGACCACCCGACGCCCGTTCACCGTGGTGCCGTTGGTGGAGCCGAGGTCCCGCAGCACCCAGAGGCCGCCCTGGTGGCGGAGTTCGGCGTGCACGCGGGAGACCGTCTCGTGGCTGAGCCGCAGTCCGCTGCCGGGGTCGCGGCCTATGCGCAGGGGGTGGCCGCTCGCCGGGTGCGGCAGCAGCAGCTTGGGGAGCTTCTCGGCCTGCCAGGCCCGGCGCAGCCGCACGGTGAACCCGGAGACGGCCTCCACACTGCCGAACACCAGGCGGGAGAAGCGGTTCTCCCGCGGGAGGTCGGCGATGAGCGCGGCGAGTTCGTCGGAACGGCGCGCCACGAGCGCGAGTTCCATGCGCCGGACGAACGTGTCGTGGGACAGGCGGCCCATGGCGACGCCGTCCCGCAGCACGCTCAGCGCCTTGTCCCGCTCCGCGTCGGAGAGCCGCGCGGGATACGTGTGGAACTCGAAGGACGACGTCACGCCGCCGATTGTCGGTCAGTGACGGCCGGACTGTCCAGAAAGCGGGAAACGGCCGCACGCGTGGGCGCGCCCGGCGACACCCGACGCAAAAGGGCGGATCCCCCGGCGAATTGATCTCCGATGGCGCACGATGGACGGGCTACCTCACAGTGAGCAGACGAAGGGGAACCGTCCGTGCAGTTCGAGGTGTGGGCACCGCAGGCCGGCCGAGTGACGCTCGAGTGCGACGGCGTCACGCGCGCGTTGGAGCGCGATCCGCAGCGGGAGGGGTGGTGGCGGGGGGAGGCCGGGGCGCACGACGGCTCCCGGTACGGCTTCGCCCTGGACGACGGTCCCGTCCTGCCCGATCCGCGCTCGCGCCGGCAGCCGGACGGTCCCGACGGCCTGAGCGCCGTCGTCGACCACGACCGGTTCGCCTGGCGCACGCCGTGGCCGGGACGCCCGCTGCCCGGCGCGGTGCTGTACGAACTGCACGTGGGCACGTACACGCGCGAGGGCACCTTCGACGCCGCCGCCGAGCGGCTCGGCCATCTCGCGGAGCTGGGCGTGACGCATGTGGAGCTGATGCCGGTGTGCCCGTTCCCGGGCCGGCACGGATGGGGGTACGAGGGGGTATCGCTGTGGGCGGTGCACGAGCCGTACGGCGGACCCGAGGGACTGAAACGGTTCGTCGACCGGGCGCACTCCCTCGGCCTGGGCGTCGTCCTGGACGTCGTGCACAACCACCTGGGACCGTCCGGGAACCACCTGCCGCGGTTCGGGCCGTACTTCACGGACACCCATCACACCCCGTGGGGCGCGGCGGTCAACCTGGACGCGCCCGGCTCCGACGAGGTGCGCGCGTTCCTCGTGGACAGCGCGCTGGCCTGGCTGCGGGACTACCGGATCGACGGGCTGCGCCTCGACGCAGTGCACGCGCTGGCGGACACGCGCGCGTGCCACTTCCTGGAGGAGCTGTCCGGGGCCGTGGACGCCCTCGCCGCCGACACCGGCCGGCCCCTGTTCCTGATCGCCGAGTCGGATCTGAACGACCCCCGGGTCATCAAGCCCCGCGCGGAGGGGGGCCTCGGGCTGCACGCGCAGTGGAACGACGACTTCCACCATGCCCTGCACACCGCGTTGACCGGTGAGGCGCAGGGCTACTACGCCGACTTCGCGCGTGCCCCGTTCGCGGCCCTCGCCAAGACGCTCACCGGTGGCTTCTTCCACGACGGGACGTACTCCAGCTTCCGGGGCCGGCGCCACGGCCGCCCCCTGGACCGCAACCGGGTGGCCGGGCACCGTCTCCTCGGCTACAGCCAGACCCACGACCAGGTCGGCAACCGTGCCCAGGGGGACCGGCTGGCCGCGCTCCTCTCCCCCGGGCTGTCGGCCTGCGCGGCGGCCCTCACGCTGACCGCCCCCTTCACGCCCATGCTGTTCATGGGCGAGGAGTGGGCGGCGGGCACGCCCTGGCAGTTCTTCACCGACCACACCGACCCGGAGCTCGCCAAGGCGGTGAGCGCGGGCAGACGGCGGGAGTTCGCGGCACACGGCTGGGCCGAGCAGGACGTGCCGGACCCGCAGGACCCCGCCACCCGCGACCGCTCCTGCCTGGACTGGTCGGAGCCGGAACGCGAGCCCCACGCGCGCGTGCTGTCCTGGTACCGGCTCCTGATCGCCCTGCGCCACGAGCAGCCGGACCTCACCGACCCCGACCTCGGCGACACCAAGGTGACCTACGACGAGGAGCACCGCTGGCTGGCCTTCCGGCGGGGGGACGTCCGGGTCGCGGTGAACCTCGGTACCGAGCAGGCGGCGATCCCCCTGGGCGTCCCCGACGCGCGCGTCCTCGCGGCGTGGGAGCCGGTGGAGACTCCGGGCCCGGACGGGGTGCTGCGGCTGCCGGGCCGGTCGGCTGTCGTCCTGCTCCAGGGCTGAGAACCGTCCGGCGCCCGCGAAGGCCGCGACACGCCTGCCCCGGTCACACGGTCCGGTCCCGATCCGGGGCCCGATCCGGGTCCGGGTCCAGATTCGGGACCAGGTCCAGAACCGGGAATCGGTCCGGGACCGGGAATCGGTCCGGGACCGGAACCAGAAACGGAGCGGTCCGGGAACGGTCCGGATTCGGGACCGGGACCGGGAACCGAGCGGTCCCGGAGCGCCTCACCGGCGGCCGGGGCGGGTGGGTCGCGTCGTGGCCGGGGCCCTCCGGGAATCGCGCCGGGCGGGCCCTCTACGGCGTGTCGTCCGCGCGGTCGAGGTCCGTCACCCTTTCCAGCATGATCGGCTCCCAGGCGTGCCGCAGACGGGTGCGGAGCGCGGGCGGCGGGGCGGGGCGGCCGGTGAGGGCCTCGGCGAGGTGCTGGACGGAGTCGCAGCGGGCCAGCCACAGGCCGCGCAGACAGGGGCGGGCGCCGTAGCCGGCGAGGGTGGCGGCGCGCACGGCGGCCGGAGCGCCGACGGCGAGGGCGAGGCCCGCGATGTCCTCGGCGGGGTCGCCGACCACCGCCGCGTCCCAGCCCAGGACGCCCCGTACGCGGCCGTCTGCGCTCACCACGAGGTGTCCGCCGGTGAGGGCGTGGTGGACGAGGACGGCCGTGCCGGGCTGGGCGGCGAGCTGGACCGCGGCGGGCGGGGTGAGCCGGCTCAGCCGGTCCGGGTCGAACTCGTCGGCCTCGGCGAGCCGTCCGGCGGCCTCCTCAGCGGCCCGGCGCAGGGCTTCCAGGGAGCGCGGGGGGACGCGCGGCACGCCGAGCGTCTCCGCCTGCCGCACCGGAACCTCCCGCAGCCCCGTGAGCAGCCCGGCCAGGTCGGCCTCGCCGACGGCGGAGACGCGGTGCTCCTCGGCCGTCCCGCCGGCCAGCCGGGTGTCCAGGCTGCAGAACAGTCCGGGTGCCCACTCGCCGTGCGCCACGGCGGACGGCAGCGCGACCGGGACGTGCGGGCGGACGAGGTCGCGCAGCCGCAGTTCGCGGCGGCGGCGCACGCTCGCCTCACGGTCCGGGGCGAGGCGCAGCACATGGCGGGTGCCGACCCACCAGGTGGCGGGCTCGGCGGACGCGGCGACGGGCCGGACGTCGGGGCCGGCGGCGGACTGCGCGCCGCCGCCGGACCCGCCGCCCTTCCCGCTGTCCTTCAGCAGGGAGCGGGCCAGTCGGCGGACGGTGTCCGCGGTGGGTGTCGGTGCCTGGGTCATGATCGCGCCGTTGCCGTTCGGGGAGGCAGGGAGGGGACGAGGGGGCCGTTCAGTCCACTATGACCATCTCCCGCGCGGTGTTGTTCAGCCGCCGGCCGCCGTCCTCGGTCACGGTCACGATGTCCTCGATGCGCACGCCGAACCGGCCGGGCAGATAGACGCCGGGTTCGACGGAGAAGCACATGCCGGGGACGAGCGGTTGCTCCTCGCCCTCGATCATGTAGGGCGGTTCGTGCGTGGTGACGCCGATGCCGTGCCCGGTGCGGTGGATGAAGTACTCCCCGTACCCGGCGCCGGCGATGACCGCGCGGGCGGCGCGGTCGACGTCCTGGCAGGCGGCCCCGGGCCGCACCGCGCGGAAGCCAGCCTCCTGTGCCTCGCGCACCAGGTCGTGCACCCGGCGCTCCTCGTCGGTGGGTTCCCCGACGTGGACGGTGCGGGAGGTGTCTGAGCCGTAGCCGTCCTTGAGGCCGCCGAAGTCGAGGACGACCATGTCGCCGCGTTCGATGACGCGGTCGCCGATCTCGTGGTGCGGGTTGGCGCCGTTGGGTCCTGAGGCGACGATCGTGAAGTCGACCTGGGAGTGTCCGAACCGGCGCAGCAGGGCGGCCAGGTCGGCGGCGACGTCGGTCTCGCGGCGGCCGGCGAAGGAGACCTGTCTGATCTCCTCGAAGGCCGCGTCCGCCGCGGCCCCGGCGGCGGCCAGGAGTTCCAGCTCCGCCGCGTCCTTGACGGCGCGGAGCATCGGCAGGGCCTCGGTGAGGGAGGCGTACGAGGTGCCGGGCAGCGCCTTCTGCAGGCCGAGCAGGTGCATGGCCCAGGCGTTGTCGCTGATGCCGAACCTGCCGTCCGCGTCCAGCAGGGCGGCGGTGGCGGCGTAGGGGTCCTTGCCGTCGGTCCAGTCGCGCAGGGTGAGCACGGAGGCGCCGGGGGCGTGCTCGGCGTCCGGGGCCTCCAGCGTGGGGACGACGAGCACGGGGTCCCGGCCGGCCGCCAGGACCAGCAGGGTGAGCCGCTCGGTGACGGCGGTGGGGGTGTAGCCGGTGAGCCACACCAGGTCGGGGCCGGGTGCCACGAGCAGTCCGGCGAGCCCGGCGTCGGCGGCCTGCCGCGCCGCACGCTCCATGCGGGCCTCGTAGTCGTCGGCGGTGAAGGACGCGGGCACGGCGCCGGTCATGCGGGGGCCTCCCAGGGCGACAGCGGGTTACGGGCAGCATCCTGCCCGGCGGGCGGGGGCGGCGCGAGCCGGTTCGCCGTGTTCGCCCCGCGCCCCGTGCCCGCCACGACCGATGGCCGAGCGTTCCCCTTCCGGGTACGGGACGACGAGGACCGGCGCACCGGTCTCCTCCGCACGGTCACGTGACGATGCCGGGGACGGCCGTCAGCTGCTGGTAGCCGCCGCCCCGACGGCGCACCGTCAGTCTCACCTCGTCACCGGGGCGGGCACGGGCGACGGCGCGTGCCAGGTCGGCGGCCGAGTCGACACGGGTGGCGCCGAAGGCGAGGAGGACGTCACCGCGTACGAGACCGGCCGAAGCCCCCGGGCCGGGCACGTGCACGGCGACGACCAGCGCCCCGGGTCTCCTGTCGTCGGCCACCTCCACGCCGAGCCGGGTGACCGCGGGCACGGACGGGGCGGACCGCGGTGCCGTGGACGGGGCCGGGGCCCGGGCCGCTCCGGTCTGCCGCTCCAGACCGGTGAGCCCGCCCGCGCCGACGACCGTGGCCCCCACCGCCCCCAGCCCGGCCCCGGACAGCACCAGGACCGCCCCCGCCAGCACCCCGAGCAGCACGGTCATCAGCCGCCGTTCGCGCCGCCGGGCGGGCGGGCCGGGGTCCGGCCCGTCCCCGGATCCGTCGCCGCCCCCGCCTCCGCCCCTGCCCCCGTCGCCGGGCATCGGCCTGGGCCGCAACGCGGTCTGTTCCATGGTTCGCCTCCGACGGCAGTGCGGGGCCGGGTGGTGCCGGGCTGGGAAGTGCCGGGTGTCAGACGAGGACCGGCGGTGCCGGTGAGCGGTCCGGGAGGAAGCCGTGGACCCGGCCGGACAGGTACTCGTCCTTGTACCGGTCGACGCTGCGGTGCCAGTTGAGGATGCCCGCCATCCAGTTCCGCAGGTCCGTCACATAGCCCCGCATGATCGCCCGCGCCTCGTCCGACAACTGGAAGTCGTCGTAGAGGACGGGCAGTTCGTGCTCCACGACGTGCTCGAACTGGCGCATGCGCTGGTTCATCAGGTCCTGCACCACGGGCAGCGCGGTCGGATAGTCGACGCCGAAGAAGTTCTGCACCACGAGGACCGCGTTGTGCATCTCGCCCTCGAACTCGATCTCCTTCTGGTAGGAGAAGACGTCGTTGAGGAGGCACGCGTAGTCGATCGCCGCGTTCTCCAGGGAGCGGACGGGACCGCTGCGGTAGACCTCCGGCGGCACCGCCGGTCCGTGTCCGGCGCGGCAGAGCCCCAGGGTGAGGTCGGAGCCGAAGGTGGCGCGCCGCATCTCCAGGTAGTCCACGGGGTCCGGGACACGGTTCTGGATCTGGTTGGACAGCTCCCACACCCAGGCCTCGGTCATCGTGTCGACGGCCGCCCTCAGGGGGCGGCGCTCGTCGGGCGTCATACCCGCCGTGGTGCGTGCCCACAGGTCGATCAGGGACCGTTCCATGGCGTTGACGGGCGGCGGCGGGATCTCCCCGGCGTCGAGGGGCATGCAGGCCGACAGGCGGGCCGTGGTCAGCCGGGCGGCGGCCAGATCGCGGCGGTGGCCGTAGACGAGCGGGTAGTAGTCGTCGCCGTAGGTGCCGAAGGCCAGCCAGCCGGAGGCGAGGTCGAGCTGTTCCTGGGTGGCGTCCGGGTCGAGGCCCGCCGCGCACAGGGGCAGGTCGCAGCTCTCCAGCTTGTCCTCGTCCCAGACGCCCTCACCGAGGATGCCCATCCGCCGTGACCACTCCAGCAGGTGCCGCCGCGCGCCGTCGAGGGCGGGGCTGAGTCGCAGCGGGAACGGCATGCGGATGTCGGGGATGATCGACGGGCCGACCTTCCGGTACGGCACGTGTGTGTAGGAGCGCAGCCGCTCGGCCCCCGCGCCGGCGAGGAGCGCGCCGACGTCGGCGGCGGACGTCCCGGGGCCGGACAGGGACTGCCAGGGGGCGGCGGACCGGGCGCCCTCGTTCATGTAGCGGCTGGAGCGCAGATGCCATTCGTGGCCGCCCGACTGCCAGTCCTGCAGGCCCTTGGTGTACGCCCCGATCGCCGCGGTCTCGGCCGGGGTGAGCCCGTTCTCCAGGGCCACGGCGGGGACTTCGGTGAACGCGGTGTGCTCGAACTGGTGGAGCCGCGAGGTGAGGACGTCGCCCACGATGTCGGCGGCCTCCTGGGTGGTGCAGCCGAAGAAGGTCTCCAGGACGAGTACGCCGTTGCTGAGTTCGCCCTCGTCCTCGACCTCCCGCTGGTAGGAGAACAGGTCGTTGCGCAGGTGCACGGCGTCGGAGAAGGTCTCCATCAGCACCCTCAGCGGCCTGGTCCCGGCGACGGCGACGGGCACTTCGGCGGTGGCGTACTCCACGAGCCCGGCGGACCAGGGGGCGCCGCCCACCTTGCGGCGCATCTCGATGTATTCGACGGGGTTGGCGATGCGCCCCTCGTTGATGTTGGACAGCTCCCACATCGACTCGTTGAGGAGGTGTTCGGTGGCGAGGGCGAACCGGCGGCGCCAGCCGGCGGACATCGCCGGCACGGTGCGCGCCCACAGGTCGGCGAGGCCCGCCTCGACCGGGTTCTCCGGTTCGGGCACGGAGGCCGCCGGGTCGAGCGGCATGAACAGCGGCAGCCGGTCCAGGTGGGCCTTGCCGGCGGCGCGGTCCTGGGTGCGTTTGAACTTCTCCAGGAAGTGGTCGTCGAAGAAGAAGACCCACACGTACCAGTCGGTGATGAGCGACAGGGCGGGCCCGTCGCAGTCGGGATGGGTGTAGGCGCAGAGCAGGCCGTAGTCGTGCGCGTCGAGGTCGGCCTGCTCCCAGACCCCGCTGCCCTCCAGCATGCCCATCTCGCGTGCCCACCCGGTCGAGTGGGCGCGGGCCTCCTCGACGTGCGGGTTGAGCCGCGCGGGATGCGGCAGGTAGAAGTGCGGGAGTTCGAACGGCTGCGTCATGGCCGGGGGCTACCCGTGGCCCGGTGGCGGCATCCACCGGGCCGGACATGATCACACCATCGCGTGAACCGTGTCCCGTACGGGAGTCACGGACCCTATGTCCGGACCTGGATCAGCGCGTGGGTGCCGCCGGTGCGCCAGCGCTGTTCCTCGGCCGCGACCAGTGCCGCCTCGGTGCCGGCGGTCAGTCCGGTGATCACGTCGGACTTCAGGGTGCGCAGGGCGGCGACCGGGCCCGGGAAGTAGGCCGTGACCTGTGCGAAGGGTGTGGTCGGGGGCCAGTACCGGTCGCCCACGAGACGACGGTAGTTGAGGTCGCCCTTGACGACGGTGAGCGCGGCGGCGGCGAAGTCCGCGCGGAGGCCGTCCGGCATGTCCGCGTACGGCAGCGGCGAGCAGGAGAACGGGTGGGCGCGGAGGGTGAGCCGGCCGTCGGTGAGCGCGGCCCACAGGACACGGCCGTACTCGGCCGCCGCGCCCTTGGCGTCGGTGAGCCGGCGCACCGCGTCGATCACGTCGGCGGCGGTGGCGTCGGAGACGTAGTACGGGTACGGCTTGACGTGCAGCACCGCCCGGCCGATCCGGCCGCGGGCCAGCAGGTGGGCGATGAGCAGCAGGTCCGGGACGAGTTCACGGCCCGCGTTGTCGGCGACCAGGCACAGCGTGCCCGTACCCGAGGGGCCGAGCAGCGGCCACAGCCGTTCGCTGTCGTCGGCCACCAGGGCGGGGACGGCGGCCGTCTCCTCGGCTCCCTCGGCGGACAGCCGGAAGCCGAGGTCGGCGCGGTTGCCCCACAGGGAGCCGTGCAGCAGGGCGCGGGCCCGTTCCTCCTCCGGGCGGCCGGCGAGGTCGTCGAGCGCGGCCAGTTCCTCGTCCGTGGCGGGCGAGTCGAGTTCGGCGAGCTTGGCGGGGCGGAACGGGTCGATGCCCTGCCAGGGGCCGGGGGCGAAGTAGCCCACCGCCTGCAGCAGTCGGCGGTAGAACCAGCTCTCGGACCACAGCCACGGCACCTCGTACCAGGAGCGGCCGGCGTAGGTGTCCATCCCCCAGGTCTCCCAGTGCCGCCGGTCGTGCGCGTCGGCGGGGAGGGGTTCGATCGTGCCCCGGGTGCAGTCGGCGAGCAGGGCGTCGAGCGCGCGGTGCTGCCAGGGCTCGTACGGGAAGGCCTCGCGCACCTGCCGGATGATCGCGGGGTGCCGCTCGGCCAGCACACTGTGGGGAAAGGTGCCGGGTTCGTCGGCGACGATCACGGGTGCGGTGGGGTGGTCGGACATGTGGCTCACCGTAACGCGCGCCGGTCGTCGCGCGCCGCGGGTCACACGGGGGCGATCTCCCGCTCCAGCCGTGCGGCCAGGCTGAGATAGCGGGCGCGCCGGGTGACGGGGACCAGGCCCCGGATGAGGATCTGCCACATCTCGGCCGTACGGCGGGGCTGCCGGGCGACGGATTCGCGGGAGTGGCCGACGACACGGGTGCCGACGAAGAAGCAGACCAGGGAGTGCGCCACGACGTCGATGTCGACGTCCGGGTGGACGTCGGACTCCTTGACGGCGCCGAGGAGCCGGGCCGTGACGATGTCCAGCCACTCGGTGAAGGGGTGGCTCAGCGGGGGGCGCGGCCGGGCGCCGCCGGTGGCGAGCCGCAGTCCGGCCCGCAGGACGGGGTCCTCGGCCGACATCCTGGCTATGCCGAAGGTGAGGCGCATCAGCGCCTCCAGGGAGGTGTGCCCCCGGATCTCGGTGTCCCTGGCCAGCCGGCGGCTGGTCGCGGACTGCAGTTCCAGGATGGCGTGGGCGAGGTCCTCCTTCGCGGCGAAGTGGAAGTAGAGGGCCCCTTTGGTGACGTGGGCGTGCTCGACGATGTCGCTGAGACTGGTCGATTCATAGCCCTGCCGGTCGAACAACTCTGCGGCGGCCGTGATGATCGTCGCGCGGGTCTGCTCGGCGCGTACCTGCCTCGCCATCGCCTGAACTCCTGAGCCGGAAAGGAACGGGTCATGCTGTTTGTTTTCACGCGCGGTACACGATATCTCACCCTGCGCCCATGTTCACCATGCCGTTATCGCACCGGACTTGAACACATCGGGCAAAACGAACTCGATCTCCGAAAGAAAACGGCACGTCCGGTATCTAAGTGTGTCAGGTGCGGGGACAAAAGAGAAAGGCGGGCCGGCCGGTGCCCCATCCGCACCGGCCGGCCCGCCTGTTCCGGGGGTGGCTCAGAAGGTCAGCCGCCAGCCGTTGAGCCGGCCGGTGTCGTAGGAGGCCGTGTCCTGCACCCGCAGCTTCCAGGTGCCGTCGGCGGTCTCGCCGGAGGCGTTCACCGTGTAGGTGGTGTTGACGTCGTCCGCGGAGTCCGAGCCGTCGGCGGACTTCAGCCGGTACACCGAACCGTCCGGGGCCACCAGGTCGACGACCAGGTCACCGCGGTAGGTGTGGGTGATGTCCACGCCCACCCGGAGGCCGGACGGCGCGTTGCCGCCGCGGCCGCTCACGGTGATCGGGGACTCGATCGCCGAGCCGTTGTCCGGGATGGCGACGGCGGTGGTGCTGGAGTACGTGGAGCCCGTGGACGTACCGCCCTTGACCGCCTGGACGGTTTTCGCGGCGTCCGCGAGGCCCGCGCCGCAGCCGCCGGAGCAGGTGCCGGGCAGCGCACGGGCGTTGGACTTGATCGCCGACTCGACCTGGGCCGGGGTGAGGGCGGGGTTCGCCGACTTCATCAGCGCGGCGAGGCCCGCGATGTGCGGGGTGGCCATGCTGGTGCCCTGGTAGTAGGCGTAGTTCTCGGTGGACGGGGTGCGGGTGCCGGAGTTCAGCGTGGACAGGATGCCGTTGGCCGCGGTCGCGGTCTCACCGCCGGGCGCGGCGATGTCCACGATCGTGCCGTAGTTGGAGTAGGAGGCGCGGTTGCCGGAGCGGTCGGTGGCGGCGACGGTGATGACGTTGCCGCAGTTGGCCGGGGAGGAGTTGGCGGCGTTCTGGTTCTCGTTGCCGGCCGCGACGACCACCGTGGTGCCCCGGCTGACGGCGCCGTTGATGGCGCTCTGGGTGGCGGTGGAGCAGGCGCCGCCCCCGCCGAGGCTCATGTTGATGACCTTGGCGACGTCGGCGTTGGCGGGCACGCCGGAGACGGTGCCGCCGGACGCCCAGGTGATGGCGTCGATGATGTCGGAGTCGTAGCCGCCGCACTTGCCGAGCACCCGCACCGGGGAGATCTTCGCGCCGTACGCGATGCCGGCGACGCCCTTGCCGTTGTTCGTGGCCGCGGCGATGGTGCCCGCCACGTGGGTGCCGTGCCAGGAGGAGCTGCCGCCGGTGGCCTGGCCGCACTCGCCGGCCGCGTACCAGTCGCCCGGGTCGGCCGGGTTGCTGTCGCGGCCGTTGCCGTCGACGGAGACGGCGGTGTCGGAGATGAAGTCGTAGCCTCCGACGATGTTCGCGGCGAGGTCGGAGTGGGTGACGTACCCGGTGTCGATGACGGCGACGGTGACACCGCTGCCGGTGGTGAGGTCCCAGGCGCCCGGCACCCGCATGCCGGCGGTGGACTCGAACAGGTCCCACTGCTTGCCGTACTCGGTGTCGTTCGGGGTGGCCAGCGGCTTGTTGAGGCGGTCCGGTACGACGTAGGCGACCTGCGGGTCGGCCCGGTACTCGGCGACGACGTCGGCGACGTCCGCCGTGGTGGGCTTCGCGCCCAGGTCGACGAGGGCGGCGCCGGTGCCGAGGCGGCGCCGGAAGCCGACGTCCTCGCCGGCCTTCTCGCCCTTGGCCGCGGCGTCCGCGGCGGCGGCCTTGTCCGACTTCGCCTCGGCGGCACCGGACTTGTAGCCGACGATGAGCCGCTCGGCCGGGGTGCCCGGGGCGGCCTCGGTGCGGGCCGCGGGGCCGGCCGGCGCGCCGGAGGGGGCGTCCTGGGCGACCGCGGCCTGGGCGGAGGCGGTCGTCAGCAGGGCGACGGAGAGAGCGGCGACGGATATCAGCTTCCGTCTCGGGGAGGAGCCGCGGGAAGAGCTCGATGAGGTGCGCAAGGGGGGTGCCTTTCGTGCCGGGACTCCGGGCAACGCGGAGTGTGGGGAGGAGAATCGATTCGCTTCGTCGTCTCGTCGTTTTGTCGTCTCGTCGTCGAAGCAGCGTGGGGTGAATCGAGGTGCGGCGAATCGGCCGGCCGGGCGCGAGCAGCGGTCCGTGCGGGGTCACCGGTGGGCCGACTGCGGTCGAACGATAGGCAGCGCGCGGGCCGCCCGGATACGGGGGAAACCCTCGATCCGGCCGGCAGACCCCCCTCGCCGAAAGGCGGTTGACCAGGAACGGACCGCTATGCCCGCATCGCCTCGGAGATGAACGCGCCGGGCTTTTCCGCCGTACTGCACGGAAGAGTTCCCCCGTTCCCCGCCCGCCGAAGGAGGCGGTCCGGATGCCCCGGACGACCGCACACCGCACCGTGCTCGCGGCGGCCCTCGTGGCCCCGCTGCTGCTGCCGCTGTGGGCGGCGGCGCCGGCCGGCGCCCACGGGGCGCCGACGGACCCGGTGAGCCGGGTCGTGGCCTGCTCGCCCGAGGGCGGCGACCGCGCGGAATCGGCGGCCTGTCGTGCCGCCGTCGCCGCGAACGGCGCGCCGTTCACGGCGTGGGACAACCTGCGGGTGGCGGACGTCGCCGGCCGGGACCGGCAGCGGATCTCCGACGGACGCCTGTGCAGCGGGGGCCTGCCCGCCTACCGGGGGCTGGACCTGGCCCGTACGGACTGGCCGGCGACCCGGGTGGAGCCCGGTGGGGCGCTGCCGATGACGTACGTCTCGACGATCCCGCACACCGGCACGTTCCGGATGTATCTGACGGAGCCCGGCTACGACCCGGCGAAGCCGCTCACCTGGGCCGACCTGCCCGAGGAACCGTTCGCCGAGGTGACGGACCCGGCCCTGACGGACGGCGCCCACCGGTTCCGGGTGACCCTGCCGCCGGACCGGACGGGACGTCATGTGCTGTACACGGTCTGGGAGAACAGCAGCACCCCGGACACGTACTACTCGTGCTCGGACGTGGTGTTCCCGGAGGCGGCGAAGAAGAAGGAGAAGGAGGAGAAGCCGGCGGAACCGGTACGGGAGAGCCCGGCACCCTCGTCACCGTCTCCACGCCCCCGGACGGCGAGCACCCCGGCCGCGCGCACCCCGGCACCCCGTGCCGCCACGACCGCCGCCACCCCCGCCTCGCACACCACCGCGGCCACTCCCTCCGGGCCCTCCGCCCCGCTGCTCGCGGGCGGCGCCGCCGCCGTCCTGGTGCTCACCGGTGGCGCCGCGCTGGTCCTGCGGCTGCGCCGGCGCTGAACGGCGGGCGTCCGCGAGGGGGACCGGAGCCGCTCCGTACCGTCCATGCGGTTCGGTGGCGGACAACGGCCGTACCACACTCACGGTTCATCACAATGCGGCAGCATCACCTCACTTCGCGTGGCTGTTCACTTGACGACCAATGGTTCCACAGGGTTGGCTCCGGGCCAGCGAGAGTCACCCGGTCGGAGTACGCACCCCCGTGCGGTTCCGTCCGTGCTCTCCCCTGCTCTTGCTCGGCCGCACAGCGAGGTCCGCACTCTCCATGAACACTCGTCCCCCGTCCCACCGCCTCACGCGACGCCGTCTGGCCGCCCTGGCAGCCGCCGTCGGTCTGCTGGCGACCGGCTGCTCCGCCTTCGGCTCGGCCGACGACTCCTCGGACTCCGACGGCGTGGGCACCTCCGGCGCCGGGCGGATCAAGGTCGCGATGGTCACCCACGGCAGCGAGGACGACGCGTTCTGGGACCGGGTGAAGAAGGGGGCCGAGGCGGCGGCCGCCAAGGACGGCATCGAGCTGACGTACCTGAGCGACCCGGACCCCGCGGGACAGGCCGACCTGGTCCGCGAGGCGGTCCGCGACGGTGTCGACGGCATCGCGCTGACGCTGGCCAAGCCGGCGGCCATGAAGGGGCCGGTCAACGAGGCACGGGCCGCGGACATCCCCGTGGTCGGGCTCAACTCCGGTATCGACGCCTGGAAGTCGGCGGGACTGCTGGGGTTCTTCGGCCAGGACGAGAGCGTGGCGGGCCGGGCCGTCGGCGACAAGCTGGACGATCTGAAGGCCGAGCACGCCCTGTGCGTCGTCCACGAGCGTGGCAACGTTGCCCTGGAGGCCCGCTGCGCCGGCGTGAGGAAGACGTTCGGCGGGATCACCGAGAACCTCTACGTGGACGGCACCGACATGCGCGCCGTCTCCGGCATCATCGCCGCCCGGCTGCGACAGGACCCGACCATCGACGAGGTGATCACCAACGGGGCGGACTTCGCGCTCGCCGCGGTCGACGCCGCCGCGGAGGCGGACAGCGACACCGACGTCGCCACCTTCGACCTCAACGGCGACCTGGTGGAAGCCGTGCGCGGCGGCAACGTCCAGTTCGCCGTCGACCAGCAGCCCTATCTGCAGGGCTATCTCGCCGTGGACGCGCTGTGGCTGTACCGGACCAACGGCAACGTCAGCGGCGGCGGGGTCGCGCCCGTGCTCACCGGACCGGCGTTCGTCACCAAGGCCAACGCCGCCTCGGTCGCCGGGTTCGCCGCCGACGGAACCCGCTGACGGGCCGGCCCGTGCGTACTTCCCCCACCATCCGACCGCTCTAGGACCACGATGTCTCCACGGACAGGTGCCCGGCGCCGTATCGGCTCCATACGTCTCTCGCTGTTCCTCCTCGCCCTGGTGCCCAGTGTCACCCTCGCCGGCATGTGGGGCCTGACGACGATCCAGATGTTCTCCGAGGGGCTGCAACTGCGTTCCCAGACGGAACTGAGCCGGTCGACCGGCGCGATGGGCACGCACGCCGCGCTCGCGCTGCAGCAGGAGCGCAGGCTGACCGCCGCGTGGCTGACCGCGCCGGAGAGCCCCCGGACCGCCCTCGACGCACAGCGCGAGAAGACCGACGAGGCGGTGGCGAAGCTGGTCGGCCAGGCGGACGCGATCGCCGAGGCACCGGCACGCATCTCGGACCGCATGTACGGGGTGCTCGGCTCGGTGGGCAGCCTGGAGTACTACCGGGACCAGATAGACGACCCCAGCGACATCACCGCCGAGGAGGCGCTCGATCAGTACACCTCGATCATCGACGACCAGATCCACGCCTTCCAGGAACTCTCCCAGGTCGACGACGGGGACCTGACCTCGGAGGCCGAACCGCTGATCTCGCTGGAGCACGCCGCGGAACTGATCTCCGAGGAGGACGCGCTGCTCACCCTCGCCTGGTCCGGCGGAGAACTCGACGCGGAGGACTGGAGCAGGTTCGCGGAGCTGGTGCACACCCGCACCTGGCTGGTCAACGACCAGATCGTGCCCTCCCTGCGCGGCGAGACCAAGACCCAGACCGAGCGGATCCTGCAGAGCGCCGAGTGGCGCGCCCTGCTGGCGGTCGAGGACCAGGTACTGGCGACCGCTCCCACGGGCGAGAAGCGCACCGTCGAACTGCCGGACCTGCGGGAGCGGTGGGAGGAGGCCATGGACCGGGTCTCCCCGCAGTACGCCGCCATGATCCGGCAGCAGACCGACGCGCTGCTCACCCGCAGCGCCGACGAGGCCCGCAGCCTGCTGATCACGGCCGCCTCCCTGAGCGCCGCCGGACTGCTCGCGCTGCTGCTGTGCGTCGGCCTGTCCTGGCGCATCACCCGCTCGCTGTCCCGCCGGCTGCGCGGGCTGCGGATGGCCACCCTCGGCCTGGCCGAGGAGCGGCTGCCCGATGTGGTGGCCCGGCTGGAGCGGGGCGAGAAGGTCGACCCGGAGTCGGCGACGACCCCGCTGGACTACGGTGACGACGAACTGGGGCAGGTCGCGAGCGCGTTCAACACCGCGCAGCGCACCGCCGTGCACACCGCGGTCGAACTCGCCGACGCCCGGCGCGGTTTCCAGAAGGTCATCCTCGGCATCGCGCGGCAGAGCCAGAACCTGGTCAACCTCCAGCTCAGCAAGCTCGACGCGCTGGAGCGCCGGCACACCGACCCCGAGGTCCTCAAGGGCCTGTACGAACTGGACTCCACGGCCAGCCAGTTGCGCCGGTACGAGGAGAACCTGGTCATCGTCAGCGGTGAGCGTCCCGGCCGTACCTGGAGCGAGCCGGTCGCGCTGATCGACATCGTGCGCAGTGCCGTCGGGGAGGTCGCCGAGTACCAGCGGGTGGAGGTGCTCACCGAGGAGGAGGTGTCGCTCGCCCCGCCCGCGGTGGCCGACGTCATCCACCTGCTGGCCGAGTTGATCGACAACGCGACGGTGTACTCGCCGGCGCCGAGCCCCGTCACGGTGCGGGCGACGATGGTGGCCAAGGGCCTCGCGGTCGAGATCGAGGACCGTGGCCTCGGCATGTCGGACGACGACTACGCCTCCCTGAACGCCCAGTTGGCCAAGGCCGCGCAGTTCGACGTGGTGGCGCTCGCCGACGACCTCCGGCTCGGCATGTTCGTGATCTCCCAGCTCGCGCACCGGCACGGCGTCTCCGTGACCCTGCGTCCCTCGCCGTACGGCGGGACGACGGCGATCGTGCTGATTCCGCACGAGATCGTGGTGCGGGACGTGCCGTCCGGCGGTGACCGGCGGGGGACGCGCGCCGAGGCCGTACGGGACCGGGCGGACGACCGGCGCGAGGAGCCCGTGACCGTCGGTGCGCAGCAGGCCTCGGCGTCCCGGGCGGCGGCCGCCGTACGGACCGCCCCCGCACCGGCCGTGCCGGTGCCCGCGCCCCGCCGGGACGGGCTCACCCCGCTCCCCCGCCGGGTGCCGCAGACCAGCCTGGCCGCCGAGCTCCGCGAGGAGGCCGTCCCGGACGCCGGGGACGACTCCGGCGACTTCACCGCGGAACACGCCGCCTCCTCCCTCGCCGGTTTCCAGCGCGGCACGTCCCAGGCGCGGGACGACGCCGACGAGGCCGGGCCGCCGGACGACGCGGACGGTACGGCCGCGCCGGCGCACGTGCCCGCCGCTCACGCCGAGCCCCCGACTCCGCCCGCCGACCGCCGACCGCCGACCGTTCACGAAGGAACACCGTCATGACACGCCCCATCCCCGCCACTCACACCCAGCTCGACCAGCTGCTGACCGGACTCGTCGAACGGGTCGCCGACGTGAACCAGGCCGTGGTGCTCTCCGAGGACGGACTGGTGGTGAGCAAGTCCACCGGCTTCCTGCGGGACGACGCGGAACGCCTGGCGGCGACCGCGTCCGGGCTGATGAGCCTCAGCAAGGGCGTCAGCATGGACTTCCGCGGCGGCCCGGTGCGCCAGGCGCTCATCGAGATGGCGCACAGCTACCTGATCCTCACCTCGGCCGGTCCCGGCGCCCATCTGGTGGTGCTGACCGGTCCGGGCGCGGACGTCGGCGTGGTGGCGTACCAGATGAACATGCTGGTGAAGAAGATCGGTGAGCATCTCAGCGCGGCCCCGCGGGACATCGCGGGGCCGGCCGTCGACCCCGGCGTGTGAGGTGGGCGGAAGCGACTCGGCGGGCCGGCTCGTACGGCCGTTCACCCTGACCGGTGGCCGGACCCGGCCCAGCCGTGCCGACTTCACGCTCATCACGACGGTGACGGCGGTGGATCCGCAGCCCGAGGGGGCGGCCCGGCCGCAGCCCGAGCACTCCCGGATCCTGCGGCTGTGCGCCGAGCCGGTGGCGGTCGCCGAGCTCGCCGCGCGTCTCGACCTGCCCATGAGCGTGGTCGTCATCATGCTGTGCGACCTGCTGGAGGCGGGCCGGATCACCGTCCGCCCGCCGCACCCCGTCGACCGGACCACGGTGGACCTGGATCTGCTGCAGAAAGTGAGGGAGGGCCTTGGCCGGCTCTGACACCACCGCGCGGGCGTCCGCCGGACGTTCGGCACCCGACACGGTCAAGATCCTGATCGCCGGTGGTTTCGGCGTGGGCAAGACGACCATGGTCGGCTCGGTCAGCGAGATCGCCCCGCTGCGCACCGAGGAGCCGCTGACCATGGCGGGCCTGGACGTCGACGACCTCAACGGCGTCGAGGAGAAACGTGCCACCACGGTCGCGCTGGACTTCGGCCGGATCAGCGTCTCGGACGATCTCGTGCTGTACCTCTTCGGTACGCCGGGCCAGCAGCGGTTCTGGTTCATGTGGAACGACCTGGCCGTCGGCGCGCTGGGCGCGGTGGTCCTGGTGGACGTGCGCAGGCCCAAGACCAGTTTCGCCGCGATCGACTTCTTCGAGAACCGGGGCATCCCGTTCGTGATCGCCGTCAACGGCTTCCACGGGGAGCATCCGTACCCGGTGGAGGACATCCGGGACGCGCTGGCGCTGCCGGACGGCGTGCCCGTGCTGCTGTGCGACGCGCGGGAGCGGGAGTCGTGCCGGGACGTGCTGGTCGCGCTGATCGACCTGCTGATCGCGGAGGCGGCGCCGGCAGGGTGACCCGCCGGTGGGGTGCGGCCGGCGGGCCGCACCCCGTGCGGGTCAGTCCAGGCCGGACGACTTCAGCCAGGCCTTCGCCACGTCCAGCGGGTCCTTCTTCTCCAGCTGCACCTGGGCGTCGAGGTCGAGGAGGGTCTCGGTGTCCAGCTTCGCGGACACGGCGTTCAGCGCCTCCACGCCCTCCTTCGGCAGCCCTTCCTTGCGCACCAGCGGGGTGACGTTGGCGAAGCCGAAGAGGTTCTCGGGGTCCTTCAGGACGACGAACTTCTCCTTGACGATGGTCGGGTCGGTGGTGAAGATGTCCGCGGCCTGGACCTCGTTCCCGGTGAGGGCCGCCTGGGTGAGCGGGCCGCCCGCGTCGAGCGCCTTGAACGACTTGAACTTCAGTCCGTAGACGGTCTCCAGGCCCTTCAGTCCCTGCTGCCGGGTCTGGAACTCGGGCGAGCCGCCGATCACCAGCTCCGGCGCGGCGTCCTTGAGGTCGGCGAGGGTCGACTCAGCGGTGAGGCCGTACTTCTTCGCCGTCGCCGCATTGACGCTGACCGAGTCCTTGTCCTCGGCGGGCGAGGACTCCAGCAGCGTCAGGGACTTGTCCAGCTTGGCCTTGGCGGCCTCGTTCACGGCCTCGGCGGACTCCTGCCCGGCCTTGGGGTCGAGGTAGGCGAGGAGGGAGCCGTTGTACTCCGGCAGGACGGTGATGGAGCCGTTCTTCATCAGGCCGTACGTCGTCTCACGGCTGCCGATGTTGTGCTTGTAGTCGACCTTGAGGCCCTTGGCGCGGAGCGCCTCGCCGTAGATGTCGGCGAGCAGGGTGGACTCGGCGAAGTTGTTCGAGCCGACGACGACGGTACCGGCTTCGGCCTTCTCCCCGTCGAGGGGGTTGTCGGAGGTGCCGTCGGAGGAGGAACAGCCCGCGAGCAGCGCCGCCGCGGCGGTGAGCGCGACGGCCGCCGCGCCGGTGTGCCTCGTCCTGGATCTGCTGCTTTTCGCGGTGGAAGTCATTCGCCGATCCAATCCAGCCAGGTACGGTGAGTCAAGAACGTACGGATTACGGTTTGTCGCACAGGTGATCGAGCGTCAGCGCCTGCGTACCCCGGGCGACACGGCCAGTCGTCCCGCCGCCCAGAACAGGGCGAGGGTGAGCAGCGCCAGGACGGCCACCAGGGTGGCGCCGCCGACCACCTTCTCGTAGTCGCGCTGGTAGAGCCCGTCGATGATGTACCGGCCGAGTCCGCCGAGACTGACGTACGCGGCGATGGTGGCCGTCGACACGATCTGGATGGCGGCGGAGCGCAGTCCGCTGAGGATCAGCGGGAGCGCCACCGGCACCTCGACCTGGAAGAGGATCCGCGACTCCCGCATGCCCATGCCCCTGGCGGCGTCCACGGGGGCGGGGTCGACGGAGCGGACCGCCTCGTAGGTGGTCACCAGGATCGGCGGGACGGCCAGCACGACCAGCGGGATCATCACGGGCAGCAGACCGAAGCCGATCAGCAGGACGGCGAGGACCAGCAGGCCGAAACTGGGCAGGGCGCGGGCGGCGTTGGCGACGAAGGCGAGCGCGTTGCCGCCGCGTCCGGTGTGGCCGGTCAGCAGGCCGACGGGCAGCCCGATGGCGGCGGCGACGGCGAGGGCCAGCAGGGAGTACTGGAGGTGTTCCCGGAAGCGCTGCGGGATGCCGTCGTAGCCGTGCCAGTGGGCGCTGTCGCTGAAGAAGGCGTTGACGAAGTCGAGGACGTTCACCGGACCGCGCCCTCCGGGGTGATCTCCGCCCGCCGTGCGGTGGTTTTCGTGCGGGTTCCGCCGCGCGGCATCCACGGGGTCAGCAGCATCCGCAGCCCGACCAGCAGGACGTCGCAGAGGATCGCCAGGACGGCCATCGTGACCACGGCGTTCACCGCGAGCTCGGGCCGGTCGTACTTCTGCGCGGCGGCGAGCAGGTTGCCGAGGGCGCCCTGGTTGCCGATCAGGGCGCCGACGCTGACCAGGGAGATGCTGGACGCGGTGGCGACCCGGAGTCCGGCGATGACGGCGGGCGCGGCGATGGGCAACTGCACCTGGAGGTAGCGGCGTACGGGGCCGAAGCCCATGGCGGTGGCCGCGGCGAGGGTCTCGTCCGGCACCGAGCGCACGCCGTCGACGAGGGCCGGGACCAGGACGACCAGGCTGTACAGGGCCAGCGGGATCATCACGGTGAGTTCGGTCTGGCCGGTGTAGTCGATGAGGACGACGAAGAACGCCAGGGAGGGGACGGCGTACAGCACGGTCGTCAGGCCCAGTACGGGCGGGTACAGCCAGCGGAAGCGCCCGCACAGCTGCGCGACCGGCAGCGCGAGGAGCAGCCCGGCGGCCACCGGCAGCAGGGCCTCCCTCATGTGCAGTCCGATCAGCCCGGCCCAGCTGTGCTGGAGGTCGCTGGGGATGTCGAAGAAGCCGGTCACTTGGCGACCCCGGCCTCGTGCGTGTCCGCCCGGCTCACGGTGTGGGCGCCGCGGATGGCCTCGCCGATGGTCTGCTGGGAGACGACGCCGGTCACCCGGCCCGCGCCGTCCACGGCGACCGCCCAGCCGACGGGTGAGAGCACGGCGCAGTCGAGGGCGACCCGCAGGGAGTCGGCGCCGGGCACGAACGGCCTTCCGTACGGCAGCAGTCGGTCGGTGCGGATGTCACCGGCGGTCAACTCGTCGCGCTCCGCCCAGCCGAGCGGGCGGCCGTCGGGGTCGGTGACGAGGAGGTGGGGTGCCTTGGTGGTGGCGATCCGGCCGGCGCCGGCGTCGGCCGGGATCACGGCGTCGGTGGTCAGTTCCAGTGCGGCGGAGGGGAAGAAGGACAGCCGCCGGATGCCGCGGTCGGCGCCGAGGAAGTCCTCGACGAAGCCGTCCGCGGGGCTCGACAGCAGCTCGGCGGGCGGCGCGTACTGGGCGAGCCGGCCGCCCTCGCGCAGGACGGCGACCATGGTGCCGAGTGTGATCGCCTCGTCGATGTCGTGCGTGACGAAGACGATGGTCTTGCCCAGTTCGTCCTGGATGCGCAGGAGTTCGTCCTGCAGTCCCTTGCGCACCACGGGGTCGACGGCGGAGAACGGCTCGTCCATCAGCAGCACCGGCGGGTCCGCGGCGAGCGCCCGCGCCACGCCGACGCGCTGCTGCTGGCCGCCGGAGAGCTGGTAGGGGTACCGCTTGGCCAGCGAGGGGTCGAGGCCCACCCGCTCCATCAGCTCCGCCGCCCGCTCCCGGGCCCGCTGCTTGCCCCAGCCGAGCATGCGGGGCACGGTGGCGATGTTGTCGACGATCGTGCGGTGCTGGAAGAGCCCGGCGTTCTGGATGACGTACCCCATGGACCGGCGCAACGTGGTGACCGGCTGCCGCCGGGTGTCCTCGCCGTCGAGCAGGATCGTTCCCTCGGTGGGTTCGACCATCCGGTTGATCATGCGGAGGGTGGTCGTCTTGCCGCACCCGGAGGGTCCGACGAGGACGGTGATCGAGCGGTCGGGGATGTCCAGAGACAGCCGGTCGACCGCCACCGTGCCGTCCGGGTACCGCTTCGTGACTGAATCGATCCGTATCAAGACGCGGAATACCCTTCCGGTGGGCGGACGGTTCTGGCCAGGGCCTGACGGTCTGACGCCGGTCGAGTCTAGACGGCACCCTCGGCAAGCGCCTTGAAGCGCCGGACGCCCGTGTCGCCGCCGGGACGGACACACGGGTGTCGGGGGGGGCGTGCGGGGTGCTGTACGGGCCGGCGGCGGGAACGGGCTGCCGCCGTCCCTGGATGCCATCGGCTCACGCGACCGCACGCCCACAAGGGTGATGACATCGGCGATCACCACGGCAGCTCATGGTCATTGCGGTTCTGAGTCGCGGTCAGCGTGGTGTTGTGATCGCGGTGGAAGCTGTGTCCATATCAAGAGGCAGGGCGCGTCGACCACCGTCATCGTCAGCCTGCTCGGTCTGGGACCGGCAAGGCCGGCCATGTGCCTCGCGGAGGCCGACGCCCTCGGTGACGCCGCATACGGCCAGGTCGGCGATGAACGCGTCAGCCACCGCAACGGCTACCGCACACGCGAGTGGGGCACCCTCGCCGACACCGCCGCATTCGCCGTCCCCGAACTCCGGACCGGAAGTCACCCCCCGCACCGGTTGCCGGAGCGGCGGTGACCCGCGCTTTCCACGTACTTGGCCGACCGCACACCCGGCGGGACATGATCTCCCGGAGGCTCACGTCCCCTTGCTCTGCCGGAAAGAGTGAACATCCAGCGGGCGAATGCACCTCACGCACTCAGATGAGCAGAATGTGAACATCGGAGGCCGAAATGCTCCCGCTTTTCAAAAGAGGTACTGGAAGCACTCGTCGATGCTCCGGCGGATGCCGGCGGCGCGGACCAGTTCGGACAGGGGCACTTCGGTGGGCGACCAGCGCAAGAGAAGGCGAGTTCGCCGGTGGGCCGGTTGTGTCGGCCGGCTCGCCACGCACACCAGGAGTGTCCGTGCGTGGGTGGGGTGTCGTGTACGCCGGAGCTTCGCGCGGGGCCCTGCAAGCGTTACGCCGCCTCCCGCGCCGACGGGAAGCCCGGTGACCGTACGACCCGGCGGTCCGCCGTCACGGCGAACACCTCGCAGCCGGGGCGTGCGGCGGCCCACGCGATGCCCTCCGGGCCCAGGGCGAAGGCCGCCGTGGCGACCGTGTCCGCCTCGGTTAGGGTGGGGGCGGTGACGGTCAGGGCGAGCAGGCCGGTCGCCGGGCGGCCGGTGCGGCCGTCGATGATGTGGTCGCCGCGTTCGTAGCGCGCGGAGGTCGCGACCGCGCCGTCGGTGAGGTCCAGGACGGTGCAGAGCCGGCCGGCGTGTTCCGGGTGCCGTACGCCCACGCGCCACGGGCCGCCGGCGGCGACCACGTCACCGCCGGCGTTGAGGCAGAACCGCCGCGCTCCCGCCGCCCGCAGCAGTTCGGCGCCCCTCTGCACCGACCAGCCCTTCACCACCGCGCACGGATCGAGGCGCCGACCCGGCAGCCGTACGTCGAACGCGCCCCCGGTGGCGGTCCGGTACCGCTCGCACAGGGCGAGGACCTCGGTGAGGTCGTCGCTGAGCCGGTCGGGGTCCAGTTCGCCCCGGTCCAGGCGGGAGACCTCGCTGTCCTCGCGGAACGGGCTGAAACGGGCGTCGACCTCGCGCAGCCAGGTGAAGAGGTCGTCCACCGCGGATTCCCGGAACCCCTCGTCGTCGACGCGGAGCGACACCGGGAAGCCCATGACGTGTTCGACGCGCCGCACGTCAGGAGCCCTGCGCGTCGAGGGCGGCCTGCAGCGACTCCCGGTAGCCGTCGCTGGTGACGGTGGCGCCGGAGACCGTGTCGACGTCGGCGCTCTGGGCCTGAAGCGTCTCCTCGATCAGCACCGGTACGGCGGCCGTGGTCTGCGGGTGGTCCGGCTGCCGGAGCATCCGCACCGCGCTGATGCGGTCGCCGTCGAGGGTGACCTCGACCTGCACGGGACCCTTCTCCGTGTCGACGGTGGGGCCCGCGACGACACGGGTGGTGCCGCCCGGGGAGGCGGACACCGAGGGGGCGGGCGCGGGTTCGGCCACCGCCGGCTCCGGGGCGGACGGGGTGTAGCGCCAGAGGGGGATCAGTCCGGCGACGGTCAGGACCAGGACGGGCAGTGCTCGTTTCACGGTGTTCTCCTCGATCGACCCGCGTTCGTCATCCGGCCAGGCTGAAGCGCTCGTAGTGGATCTGCCGCTTCGGTACGCCCAGTTCGCGCAGGCCGCGCAGGACCGCGGTGGTCATGCCGGGCGGACCGCAGACGTAGACGTCCCGGTCGGTGAGGTCGGGTACCAGGCGGGACAGTTCACCGGGGGCGAGCCGGTCCGGTACGGGCGGGCCGGTGATCAGGTGGAGGTCGGCGCCCTTGGCGAGGGCGAGTTCGCGCAGTTCGCCGTGGAGGACGGCGTCGGTCTCCGTGCTCACCCGGTAGAGGACGACGGCGTGGCCGTGCAGCTCCTCCAGCAGGGCTCGGATCGGGGTGACGCCGACGCCGCCGGCGATGAGCAGGGCGTCGGGGCGGGTGCGGTGCAGGGTGGTGAAGGCGCCGTAGGGGCCCTCCGCGAAGACCCGGGTGCCGGGCCTGAGGTGGCGCAGGGCCGCGCTGCCGTCGCCGGCCGCCTTCGCGGTGAGCCGCAGGGTGCGGCCGTCGGGCGCGGCGGACAGGGAGAACGGGTTCGCCTGCCACCAGCGGTCCTTCGTCAGGAACCGCCACAGGAAGAACTGGCCGGCGCGGGCGGGCAGCCGGTCCAGATCGCGGCCGGTGATGTGGACGGACACCACGTTGTCGTTCTCGGGGACGACTGCGGTGACCCGGAACCGGTGGCGCCGGTTGCGCCACAGCGGCAGGACCAGCCGGCCGGCGAACACGGCGGTGAGGGCGGCGCCCCACAGCCCGTACCAGTAGGCGGTGGCGGCGGCCGAGGCGGTGAAGGTGGAGCCGACGGCGACCTGGTGGGTGAAGGCGAGGACCACGGCGACGTACGTGTACAGGTGGATGAAGTGCCAGGTCTCGTAGGCGAGGCGGCGCCGGGCGCGGCGGGCCGAGACCGCGCCGACGACCAGGATCAGCGCCAGCGCGACGACCGCGCGCAGCACGCCCTCGACGGTCTCCGCGAGGTCGACGAGCTGGTTCACCGGGTCCATGGAGGACATCTCGGCGTAGCCGAAGGTGATGAAGACGGCGTGGCCGAGGAGCGTCCACAGCAGTCCGAAGCCGGTCCAGCGGTGCCACAGGGTCAGCCGGTCCATGCCGATCCGGCGGTCCAGCCAGGGCAGCCGGGCCACCAGCAGCAGTTGGAACGCCATCAGCAGGGCGGCGTACAGGCCGGTGAGGCGGCCGAGCACGACGAGGGCGTTGGCGCCGAAGCCCGCCTGGACGAAGAAGACGGCCACCACCACCGCGTTCGCGGCGAGCAGGCCGTACAGGCCGGTGCGCGCCACCGCCTTGGGGCGTCGCCTCGCGGTGGGGGGTGCGGGAGGCGATTCGACAGCTGTCACGCCGGAAACTCCTTGATCGGGTCCTGGGACTCCGAGCTTGGTCACAGGCGCTGTCGATTCCCTGTCGGTCAACTTTCAAGTTTTTATCGATCGAGACGCGATCGTGCACCGCCTCTGGTGCCGGGGGCGGTGTGCCGCAGTATGGGCGGGTGGAAAAAGTACGACTCCTCGTCGTGGACGACGACCCGCCGATAGCCGACCTGGTCGCGACCGTCGCCCGGTACGAGGGCTGGGACGCGGTCACCGCCAACTCCGGGGAGGAGGCGCTGCGCCGCGCGGCCGAGTTCCGCCCGGACATCGTGGTGCTCGACCTGATGCTGCCGGACGTCGACGGCTTCGGCGTCCTGGACCGGCTGCGGCGTTCCGGGACGATGGTGCCGGTGGTGTTCCTCACCGCGCGGGACGGGGTCGCCGACCGGGTGGCGGGGCTGACCCGGGGCGGGGACGACTACCTGGTCAAGCCGTTCGCCGTGGAGGAGCTGATGGCGCGGCTGCGGACGGTGCTGCGGCGCAGTGCGGGGCCCGCGTTCCAGCGGTCGGTGCTGCGGGTGGCGGACCTGTCGATGGACGAGGACACCCGTGAGGTGCGGCGCGGCGAGCGGCTGCTGTCGCTGACGCCGACCGAGTACGAGGTGCTGCGCTACCTCATGCGCCGGTCACCGACCGTGCTGACGAAGGCGCAGATCCTGGACCATGTGTGGGAGTACGGCTTCGGGGGCCGCTCCAACGTGGTGGAACTGGTGGTGAGCCGGCTGCGGCGCAAGCTGGACGACACCGGTGAGCCGCTGATCCAGACCGTACGGGGCTTCGGGTACGTGATCCGGCAGGCCGCCGAGTGACGGCGTCCCTGCGGCGGTTGCGGGACACCTACCGCGGGGTGCGCCTGGGCACCCGGCTGGCGCTGGGCCTCGGGGTGCTGTCCCTCGCGGTGTTCGCGGTCGTCGGCACCGCGCTCACCACGTACATGCACGACTATCTGGAACGGCAGCTCGGCGACCAGCTCAAGCTGATCCAGGCCGTGCAGGCCAAGGACGCGGCGGCGCACGGCACGGTCAAGCGGAAGCCGTACTACGGCTGGTACACGGCGGTGTACGACGTCTCCGACGACGCCGTCACCCTGCGCAGGCCCGCCGACGTGCCCGCCGACACCCGCGCGCTGGCCGATCTCGCGCGGGCGATGGCGCACTCCGACACCGAGCTGACGCGCACCGCGCGCATCGACGGGGAGGGCACCTACCGGCTGCGCGGCTGCGAGGTCGAACCGGGGGTGGTGCTGGTGAGCGCCGCACCCGTGGAGGACATCGAGGAGACCGTCGGGCAGCTGATCACCGTGCAGGTGGTGGTGTTCGCCCTCGCGCTGCTGGCGCTGGTGGTGTTCGGACGGCGGATGCTGCGGCGCGGTCTGAAGCCGCTGAGCGACATGGCGCACACCGCGCACGGCATCGCCTCGCACGACCTGACCGAGTCGGCGGCCCGGCTGCCGCTGCGCGCCGACGGGCGGGACGGGGGCCGGGAGGTGGCGGAGCTGCGGACCGCGTTCAACACGATGCTGGAGCACATCGACGACTCCCTCGCGGTGCGCGCGGAGGCGGAGCTGCGGCTGCGCCGGTTCGTCGCGGACGCCTCGCACGAACTGCGCACCCCGCTGATGTCGGTACGCGGCTACGCGGACCTGTTCCAGTACGCCGCCGCCAACGAACCCGCCGAACGCGAACGGCACCTGGCCCGGCTGCGCGCGGAGGCCGCCCGGATGGGCGTACTCCTCGACGACCTGCTGCTGCTCGCCCGGCTGGACGCGGCGGAGGTGGAGGCGCCGCTGCGGACGGCGGACACGGACCTGGCGGAACTGGTCCAGCAGGCCGCCGACGCGTTCCGGGCGAGCCATCCGGGGCATCCGCTGACGGTGACGGCGGGCCCCGGCCGGCTGGTCCTGCGGCTCGATCCGCAGTGCGTCCGGCAGGTCCTGGACAACCTGCTCACCAACGCGGCCGTGCACACCCCGGCCGGGACCCGGGTGTCCGTGGCGGTGTCCGTCGCCGACGGCTCGGCCTCGGTGCGGGTCGCCGACGCGGGGCCCGGCATCCCGGCGGAGGACCGGGAGCGCGTCTTCGACCGCTTCTACCGCGTCGACAAGGCCCGCAGCCGGGACCGCGGCGGCAGCGGCCTGGGCCTGGCGGTCGCCCGCTCACTGGTACGGGCGCACGGCGGCGACATCGACCTGAGCAGCGCCCCGGGGGCGACGACGTTCACGGTCCGGCTGCCGCTGCACACCGCCCCTTGACCTGGCGCGCCCGCGCGGTCGTACCCCCGTTCCCGCGGGCAGTCGTGCCGCACACCCCCGTTCCCGCGGGCAGTCGTGCCGCAGGGCGGCACGGGTGGGCGCGACGGCACCCCGAAGCGTCGGGCTGCGCGACCCACCCCCGCCCGGCTCCCACCCCGGGCAACCGTCCAACCCCGGCCCACCTCAGCACCGAGCGCCCCGGTCTTACGGACCCGTGACGTCACGGGCGCGGCACCCCCGCCTGAAGAAGTCCACGCCTAGCGTGAGCACATGCGCGTACTGGTCACCGGCGGCGCCGGTTTCATCGGGTCCCACGTCGTAGAGGCGCTGCGCGCCCACGGGCACGACCCCGTCGTCTTCGACATCCGCACCGACCCCACGGCGGACGTCCGCTCCCCGGGAGCGGTCCGCGACGCCCTCTCCGGCGTGGACGCCGTCTGCCACCAGGCGGCCATGGTCGGTCTCGGCACCGGATTCACCGACGCCCCGGAGTACGTCTCCCACAACGACCTGGGCACGGCCGTCCTGCTGGCCGCCATGGCGGAGGCCGGGGTCGGCCGGCTCGTGCTGGCCGGTTCGATGGTGGTGTACGGCGAGGGCCGCTACCGCTGCGCCCGGCACGGAGTCGTGCGCCCCGGACCGCGCGCCGTCCCCGACCTGGCGGCCGGACGCTTCGAACCCCCCTGCCCGACCTGCGGCGCGGACCTCGAACCCGGCCTGGTCGACGAGGACGCCCCGGCCGACCCGCGCAACGTGTACGCCACGACCAAGCTGGCCCAGGAACACCTGGCCGCCGCCTGGGCCCGCTCGACGGGCGGTTCGGCGGTGTCGCTGCGCTACCACAACGTCTACGGCCCCGGGATGCCCCGCGACACCCCGTACGCGGGCGTCGCCTCCTTCTTCCGCTCGGCGCTGGCCCGCGGCGAGGCCCCGCGCGTCTTCGAGGACGGCCGTCAGCGCCGGGACTTCGTCCACGTACGGGACGTGGCGTCGGCGAACGTCGCCGCCCTGACGGCGGCGGACCCGGCGGCCGGGACGCTCACCGCGTACAACACCGGCAGCGGCACCCCGCACACGGTCGGCGGGATGGCCCGCGCCCTGGCCGCCGCGTACGGCGGCCCGGACCCGGTCGTCACCGGCGAGTACCGCCTGGGCGACGTCCGGCACATCACGGCGGACTCCTCCCGGCTCCGCGCCGACCTGGGCTGGAGGCCGGAGGTGGGCTTCGAGGAGGGGATGCGGGAGTTCGCGTCGGCGGGGCTGCGGGGCGAGTGAGGCCGCGGGGCGGGCGAGTCACCCCTCCGTCGCCGGGAGGATCACCTCGAAGCGGCAGCCGCCGGTGACGTTGCGGACGGTGGCGCTGCCGCGGTGGGCCTCGACGATGCCGCGGACGATGGCGAGGCCGAGGCCCGCGCCGGCCGGCGGGGTGCGGGCGTGGGTGCCGCGCCAGCCGGTGTCGAAGACGCGGGGCAGGTCCTCCTCGGGGATGCCGCCGCAGCCGTCCGTCACGGACAGCACCACGCCCTCGTCCGAACGCCGGGCCGCGACGGCGACCGTGCCGTCGGCCGGGGTCCGGCGGATCGCGTTGACCAGCAGATTGCCCAGCACCCGGCTCATCTCCCGCCCGTCCACCTCCACCGGCACCGGCTCCACCCCGTCCCCGAGGAGCCGGACACCGTGCTCGCGGGCGAGCGGGTCCGCGCCGGCGAGGGCGTCGCCGATCAGGTCGTACAGGGAGATCCGGGAGGGCGAGAGGGTCAGTGTGCCGGCGTGGATGCGGGAGAGTTCGAAGAGGTCGCCGACCATGTCGTTGAGGCGTTCCACCTCGGTGCGGATCTGCCTCAGATAGCGGTCGGGTTCGGCGGCGACGCCGTCCTCCAGCGCCTCGGCCATCGCGCGGAGTCCGGCGAGCGGGGTGCGCAGGTCGTGGGAGATCCAGGCGACGAGTTCGCGCCGGGAGGACTCCAGGGCGCGTTCGCGGTCCCGTGACTCGGCCAGTCTGACGCTGGTCGCCTCCAGTTCGCGGCTGAGCGCGGCGAGTTCGGCGGTGGACGGGCGCTCGGGCGCGGCGAAGTCACCGCCGTCACCGAACGAGCGCGCGGCGAGGGCCAGTTCGCGGCTGCGGGCGACGACCCAGCGGCCCAGCAGCAGCGCGGTGACCATGGAGACCACGGCGGCCATGGCGACGACCGTGGTCACCACGCTCAGGTCGTGCGCCGACAGGAACATCGCCTGGGCGACGGCCAGGGTGCCCGCGAGCATCGCGGCCACCGCGACCCCGGCGACGACCGCGAGATGCGCCGTCAGCGACCACCGCCGGATCAGCAGCAGGACGCACGCGCCGAGGACACCCGCCGAGGCGGCGCCGAGGAAGGCGAACAGGGCGATGAGCAGCATGTCCCGCATCGCTCACGCCTCCCCGGCCGCGGTGGCGGGGTCGAAGCGGTAGCCGACGCCCCACACCGTCTGGATGAGCCGGGGCCGCGCCGGATCGTCCTCGACCTTGCCGCGCAGCCGCCGTACGTGGACGGTCACGGTGGACAGGTCGCCGAAGTCCCAACCCCACACCTCACGCATCAGCTCCTCCCGCGCGAAGGCCCGCCCGGGGTGCCGCAGGAAGAAGGCCAGGAGGTCGAACTCGCGGATGGTGAGGGCGAGTTCGGTGCCGTTCTTGACGGCCCGGCGGGCGGCGGGGTCGACGGAGAGGCCCGCCGCCCGCAGCAGGCCGGACGCGGGGGCCGGGGCGGGGCGGGCGCGGCGCAGCACGGACTCGACGCGCAGGACCAGCTCGCGCGGGCTGAACGGCTTGGTGACGTAGTCGTCGGCGCCGACCTCGAGACCGAGGATGCGGTCGTCCTCGTCGCCGCGCGCGGTGAGCATGATGACCGGCACCGGCCCCTGCCCGCGCATCCGCCGGCACACCTCCAGGCCGTCCATGCCGGGCAGCATCAGGTCGAGGACGACGAGGTCCGGCCAGTGGGCCGCCGCGCGGGCGAGCGCGTCGGGGCCGTCGCCGGCCCGGTCGACGACGTATCCGGCGCGGTCCAGGTAGCCCGTGACGATCTCGGCGACGGTGGGGTCGTCGTCGACGACGAGGACCCGGGCTCCGGCCTCGGCGTTCGGTGGTCGCTGCTCCATGCCGCCAGCCTCGCACCACGCGCGCGCGAGCAGGCCGGCCGGGCCGCCGATGTCCGCGTTCCGTAAGGAGCCGCTGCCCGGTATGCCCTTTTCGCGTTCGTAGGGTGAGAGCCGTGACCACCTCCTCCCCCGCTCCGGAAGCGGGCCCGCCGTCCGTGGACGTCGTCCTCCCCTGTCTCGACGAGGCCGCGGCACTGCCGTGGGTGCTGGGGCGCGTGCCGCCCGGCTGGCGCGCCCTCGTCGTGGACAACGGCTCCACGGACGGCTCCGACCGCATCGCCCGTGAGCTCGGCGCGACCGTCGTGCACGAGGAGCGGCGCGGTTTCGGCGCCGCCTGCCACGCCGGGCTGACCGCCGCCACGGCCGACATCGTCTGCTTCTGCGACTGCGACGCCTCCCTCGACCCGGCGGACCTGGTGCCGTTCGTGCGCGAGGTACGGGCCGGCGAGGCGGACCTGGTCCTGGGCCGGCGCCGGCCGCGGGGGCGCGGCGCCTGGCCGGCGCACGCCCGCGCGGGCAACCTCGCGCTGTCCCGGCTGCTGCGCCGCCGTACCGGACTGCGGCTGCGCGACCTCGGCCCGCTGCGGGCTGCCCGGCGCGAGGAACTGCTCGCCCTGGACCTGACCGACCGGCGCAGCGGCTACCCGCTGCAGATGGTGGTGCGCGCCGCCGACGCCGGCTGGCGGGTCACCGAGCACGACGTCCCGTACGCGCCGCGCACCGGCACCTCCAAGGTGACCGGCACCTGGCGGGGCACCTTCCAGGCGGTACGGGACATGAGCCGCGTACTCCAGGAGGCACCGGTGCGGGAAGGGGCGGCGTCATGACGTCGTCGCCGGTCACGCTGCTGGTGATCGCCAAGGAGCCCCGCCCCGGCCGGGTGAAGACCCGGCTGACCCCTCCGTTCACCCCGGAGGAGGCGGCGGGACTCGCCGAGGCCGCGCTCGCGGACACCCTGGACGTGGTGGCGCGCACGCCCGCGCGGCGCCGGGTGCTGGTGCTGGACGGGGCGCCGGGGCGCTGGCTGCCGGAGGGCATCGAGGTCGTACCGCAGTGCGCGGGCGGGCTCGACGAGCGGCTGGCCGCCGCGTTCGCCGGGTGCGACGGACCGGCCCTCCTCATCGGCATGGACACGCCCCAGGTGACCCCGGAGCTGCTCACCGTGGACTTCGGTGACTGCGACGCGTACTTCGGCCCCGCCGAGGACGGCGGCTTCTGGGCGCTCGGCCTGGCCGCACCCGACCCGGCGCTCCTGCGCGGGGTCCCCATGTCGGCACCGGAGACCGGGGCCGTGCAACGGCGACGGCTCGCGGGGTTGCGGGTCCGCGAACTGCCGCTGCTGCGGGACGTGGACACGGCGGACGACGCGACGCTGGTCGCCGGTGAGGCACCCGGCGGACGGTTCGCCGCGCGGCTGGCCCGGCTGACGGCGGCCCACCGGTGAGCGGGGTGCGGGCGGCGGCGCGCGTCGGACACCAGCGGACGGTTCCCGCCGCCGAGCGGGCCTGGTCGGCGGACCCGTACGCCGACGCCCTGCGCGCCGGCCGGGGGCCGCTGTTCCTGCGCCGTGCCGACGGCCGGCTGCTGCCGCTGGACGTGGAGCGCTGGTGCGCGGAGGCCGACGCGGCGGACCTGGAGGTGCTGCGGCGCTGCGAGGGCGCGGTGCTGGACGTGGGCTGCGGGCCGGGGCGGCTGGTCGCGGCTCTGGGTGCCCGGGGTCGTAGCGTGCTGGGCATCGACGTCAGCGAGGCCGCGGTCGCGCACACGGTCGGGCGCGGCGGGCCGGCGCTGCTCCGGTCGGTCTTCGACCCGCTGCCGGGGACCGGGCGCTGGGGTACGGCACTGCTGCTGGACGGCAACGTCGGGATCGGCGGGGATCCGGTCGCGCTGTTGCGGCGGGTCGCGCGGCTGGTGGTGGCGGGCGGGCTGTTGATCGTCGAGACGGTGCCGTGCCCGGACGTCGACGAACGTGTCCTGGTCCAGGTGACCGACGCGCGTCGTCCGCCCGGGGCGCCGTTTCCGTGGGCCCGCCTCGGGACGCCGGCGCTGCTGCGGTGTGCGGCGGGGGCGGGGTGGCGGGCGGACGGCCAGTGGTCGGCGGGCGGGCGCTCGTTCGTGGCGCTGCGGGCGGAGTAGGGACCTTTTTCCCGCCCCCGCCGCCCTTCCCGTCCCGAACTCGGGGCTCCGCCCCGGACCTCGCTCCTCGAACGCCGGAGGGGCTGAATTCAGCCCCTCCGGGGTCCCCCCTCTGGAGAGTTCGAGGACGCGGCTCGTCAGGCCCCGTCCGTCGGCCCCCGTCCCCTTCCGCGCCGCACCGCGCACACCACCGCCGACCCCCCGAACAGCACGGCCGTGACGATCAGCCACCGCACCGCGTACCCCTCCGCGGACTGCCCCGCGGCGCCGGCGTACCGCTCCGACACCCGTCCGCTGATCAGCGGGAACCACACCAGCAGCAGCAACCCGGACAGCGCCGCCGGCACCCGCACGTAGGTGACCCACCCCCGCCGCACCCCTCGCACCAGCACACGGTCGGCCCCCGCGTACAACGGCAGCAGCACCAGATCATGGACCAGCGCCGCCCCCACGAACCACAGCGCGACCGGGAACCAGTCCCCGTCGAGCAGCCGCACCCCCGCGTACGCGCAGAGGACGAACGAACACAGCAGCACCACCGGCTTCACAGGTCGCCTCACAGTTCGCCGAAGGTCAGCCGGGCGACCCACTTGGTGTTGAGCACACCGGGCGCCGCGGGCACGATGATCCGGGCCGGACAGCCGTGATCGGGGGTCAGCTCCTCGCCGTTGACGAACAGGGCGAGCAGCGAACGCGGGTCGGCCACCTGATTGGCCCGCAGCGCCCCCCGCCGGAACGCACCACGCCGCTGGAGCGACTCCACGAACACGTCCACCGGCTCCTCATGGCCGACGAGCGCCGCGAGGTCCCTCAGCCGTACCCCCCGCCACCACTGGTCGGAGGTGGACCAGCCCTCCACGCAGGCGATGGGCAGGGCCGCGCTGTGCAGCGGCATGGCGAGCAGCTCGGCCCTGCTGAGCCGTACGGTGCCGGTGGGCCCGGCGACCGCCAGCCGCCACGCCTCCTCGTTCGTCTCGGCGGCGCGGATCCCGGCGTACGCGGCCGTCTTGTTGATCTGGAAGCCCCCCGGTCCGCCGCCGGGCTCGGGACCGCCGTGCGGGGTGAGGACGGCGGTCTCGCGCAGCGGCCCGTCGAAGCTGCGCCCGGCGGAGGTGGCGAACAGCAGCAGCGAGCCGCCGCCGACCAGTCCGAGTGCCCCGCGCCGCGAGACGGTCGGCGGGTCGGGACGGGGAGCGACCAGCTCGTCCGCTTCTTCATCGCTGCCGTCCCGCATCGTCCGCAGGTTCCTGAACGCCATCGGCGCCTTCAGCACCGCATGGGCGACGAACGCGCCGAAGAACACCCAGGCGCCGTAGAAGTGCAGCGGGTAGAAGGAGCCGGGGAAGACGTAGTCGAGCTGGACGTTGAGGATGCCCGTGGTGAACTCGAACAGCGCCCCGCCGACCAGGAGCAGCAGGGAGATCCGCTCCAGCGCGTGGGTGAGCGAGCGGGCCGGGGGCAGCGTGAACAGCCTGGGCACGACCGACCACAGTTTGGCCAGCAGCACCGGGACGAGCACCAGGCCGAGCGTGACGTGGACGCCCTGGGTGAGCCGGTACAGCCAATGCGGGTCGGTGGGCCAGGAGAAGAGATAGAAGCCGAGGATCCCCTTGCCGGGGGTCTTGTCGTTCACCCGCGCGAGGTCCGGGTTGTACGCGGCGTACGACAGCAGTCCCGTCACGAACAGGATCGTGATGCCGGCGAGGAGGACCACGCCGAGCACCGCGGTGAACCGGGGGCCGCGCAGCGGGCTGCGCCAGAAGTCCGGCGAGAACGGGCCGCGCGCGGGGACGGTGGGGAGGAATGACCGAGCCATGCGCCGACCGTAGGACCGCACCACCCCATGAAAGGGTGCGGAAGGGATGACGAAACGCTGACATCCCTCCTCGTCAGCCGCTCGGCCCCGCTCCCCCGGCCTAGCGTGACGGCGTGAACCGCGATCTTCCCCGTTGCACCGCCCGCGACCTCTCGGCGGTCGTGGCCGCCGCCCTGCTCGTCCTGGCCGCCGCGCTGATCGGCGCGTGGATCGACCGGGACGGCTCCCTGCGGGTGAACTGGCCGCCGTTGCTGGCGAACTGGGCTCCGCACGTCGGCCCCGGCACGCCGGCCGCCCTGGTCGTCGCCGCCGCCGTCGTGGCGTACGGCCCGTCCCTGGCCGTACGGCTGTCCTGGCGGCGGCTGCTGCTCACCGCGTGGGCGGCGTCCCTGGCGTGGACCTGGTCGCTCGCCCTCGTCGACGGCTGGTTCCGGGGCGTCGCCGGGCAGCTGACCAGCACCCATGAATACCTGCGTGCCGTCGACCGCTTCCGGGACATCCCCGCCGCCCTGCGCGACTTCGACGCGCGCATCCTGCTCGACAGCCCCGACAACTGGCCCGCCCATGTCGCCGGGCACCCACCGGGCGCCACGCTCACCTTCGTCTTGCTGGACCGGATCGGGCTGGGCGGCGGCGGGTGGGCGGGCGCCTTCGTCATCGTCACCGGCACCACGGCGGCGGTCGCGATCCTGATCGCCGTACGCCGGCTCGCCGGCGAGTCGCTCGCCCGCCGCGCCGCGCCCTTCCTGGTCCTGGCCCCGGCGGCGGTGTGGGTGGGCACGTCCGCCGACGGTTACTTCACGGCGGTGGCCGCCTGGGCCGTCGCGCTGCTCGCGCTCGCCGTGACGGGACACCGCCCGGCCTGGACGGGCCTCGGCTCGGGACTGCTGTTCGGGCTCACCGTGTATCTGTCGTACGGGCTCACCCTGTTCGCGGTGACCGGCGCGGCGGTTCTGCTGCTGGGCACGCGGCGGCTGCGGGTACTGCCCTGGGTCGTCGCCGGGTTCCTGGTCGTGCCGGTGGTCTTCGCCGTGCTGGGCTTCGACTGGTGGGAGGCGTACCGCCTGCTGGTCACCCGCTACCACCAGGGCGCGGGCGGGGTACGGCCGTACGGGTACTGGGTGTGGGCGAACCTCGCGTGCACGGTGCTGATCACCGGCCCGGCGACGGTGGCCGGGCTGCGCAGGGCCGGGGGCGTCCTCAGGGACCGGGGCGCCGGCGCCCGTCTCGCGGTGCTCATGGCGTCCGCGTTCCTCGCGCTGCTGATCGCGGATCTGTCCGGGATGAGCAAGGCGGAGACGGAACGGATCTGGCTGCCCTTCGCGTTCTGGCTGCTCCCCGCCGCCGCCTTCCTGCCCGGCCCGCGCGCCTGGCTGGCCGGGCAGGCGGTCCTCGCCCTGCTCCTCAACCACCTGCTGCTCACCGGCTGGTGAGCAGCAGGCCGGTACGGATCAGCCCTCGGTGGGCTGCAGCGTCAGCGAGATGCTGTTGATGCAGTACCGCTGGTCGGTGGGCGTCGCATAGCCCTCACCCTCGAACACGTGCCCCAGGTGGGAGCCGCAGCGGGCGCACCGCACCTCGGTGCGGACCATGCCGTGCGACCGGTCCTCGATCAGCTCCACGGCGTCGGTGTCCTTCGGGTCGTAGAAGGACGGCCAGCCGCAGTGCGACTCGAACTTGGTGGTCGAGGTGAACAGCTCGGCGCCGCAGGCGCGACAGGAGTAGACGCCCTCGGTCTTGGTGTCGGTGTACTCGCCGGTGAAGGCCGGTTCCGTGGCCGCCTGGCGCAGGACGGCGTACTCGGACGGGGACAGTTCCGCGCGCCACTGCTCGTCCGGCTTCTCCACGTCGTACGGCATGAGCTTCCAGCCCCTTACTTCGTCAGACGGTCCAGGATCAGCGGGCCGAGGTCGGTGACGTCGCCCGCTCCCATGGTGAGAACGAGATCACCGGGCTTCGCCATTCCCGCGATCACCTCGGGGATCTCCGCCTTGTCGTGGACGGCGGTGACGTCCGCGCCGGCCGTCCGGGCCGCCTCGATGATCAGCTCGCTGGTGACGCCGGGGATCGGGTCCTCGCGGGCCGGGTAGATGTCGAGGACCACCGAGGCGTCGGCGAGGGACAGGGACTGACCCATCTCCTTGCCGAGCTCGCGGGTGCGGGAGAAGAGGTGGGGCTGGAAGACGACGAGGATGCGGGCGTCCCCGGCGGCGGCGCGCATCGCCTCCAGGTCGGCGGTCATCTCGGTCGGGTGGTGCGCGTAGGAGTCGACGACCTGAACGCCGGCCGCCTCGCCCTTGAGCTGGAGGCGGCGCTTGACGCCCGTGTACGCGGCCAGCGCCGGGGCCAGTTCGGCGGCCGGGACGCCGAGCGCCACGCCGGCGGCGAGCGCGGCGACCGCGTTGTGCGCGTAGTGCCGGCCGGGCACCGACACGGTGAAGGTGAGCGGGGCGCCGTCGAGCTCGACGGTCACCTCGCTCCTCAGCCCCTGCGGGACGACCGACAGGACCCGTACGTCGGCGTCCGCGGACTCGCCGTACGTCACGGTCCGCACCGAGCCGTCCAGCCGGCGGGTCAGCTCGCGGGCGCCCTCGTGGTCGGCGGAGATCACCAGGGTGCCGCCGGGCACGATCCGGCCGACGAACGTCTCGAAGGACTCGTGGATCTCCTCCATGGACGCGTAGTTGGCGTGGTGGTCCAGCTCCACGTTGAGGATGATCGCGACCTCGGGGGCGTACGTGTGGAAGCTGCGGTCCGATTCGTCCGCCTCGGCGACGAAGATGTCGCCCGCGCCGTGCAGCGCGTTGGAGCCGGGGGCGTCCAGGTCGCCGCCGATCGCGTACGACGGCTCACGGCCGAGCGCGGTGAGGGAGACGGCCAGCATGGAGGTGGTGGTGGTCTTGCCGTGGGTGCCGGCCACCGCGATCGGGCGCAGTCCGTCCATCAGGGCGGCGAGGGCGTCGGAGCGGTGCACCACCGGGATGCCCAGCTCGGCCGCGCGGACCAGTTCGGGGTTGTCCTCGCGGATGGCGGAGGAGACGACCACGCAGCTCGCGTCGTCGGCGAGGTGTCCGGCGGCGTGCCCGATGTGCACGGTGGCGCCGAGGGCGCGCAGGGCGTCGGCGGTCGCGGAGTCCTTGGCGTCGCTGCCGGCCACCTTCGCGCCGCGCTGGGCGAGGATTTTGGCGATGCCCGACATCCCGGCGCCGCCGATGCCGATGAAGTGCGGTCGGTCCATGGCGGTAGGAAGGCCGGGTGCCATGCGTGTTCTCCCAGTGGTGCGACGAGCGGGACGGCGGTCTTCGCGCTCTCGCGGGAGAACCGGGAGAGCGCCGCCCCAGCCTATGCCTTGCTGTGGGAGAAGAGTTTCAGCACCGGCACCCCGACCTTGTGGCGGGCGCGGGAGGCCCAGTCGCGGTGGAAGAACTCCTCCACGTAGTGCGGGTCGGTCAGGACGATCACCTCGTCCGCCCCGACCTCCTCCACCATGGTCTTCAGCGCGTCCAGGGGGTGGTCCGTGATGAGGCGGCCGTCCGCCGTGTCGCCGGTGGCGCGCAGGGCCCGCAGGGACACCTCCAGGGCCTGTTCCCCCATGTCCTGGGCCTCCTCGCCCTCGGGGGTCTCGCCCTCGCGGGCGGCCTCGTCGAGCTCGCCGAGCGCGACGTCGTCGATGGCTCTCAGCAGCCGGTCGGCCTGTTCGCCGCGCGGCTGGAGCAGCACGTGGAAGGAGACCGGCTCGTCGCCGTGCAAGGTGGTGACGAACTCCACGTCGGCGGACGTCAGGGCCTTCTCGATCATCAGTACGCTGGTGAACACCAGGCGCCCCTTCTCCTCGGAGGACCCTGGGGTCCCCTCTGTGCTCCGTGGACCCTGCCAGGTCCTGCGGAAACCCTTCTGCCCCGTGTGCGCACGGGTACTGCCGGATTCAGTGTCGCCCCTTCCCGCACCGGCCGGACGGATGCGTTCCGCCGATCACCGGACAAGCGGCCACCATCGGGCGCTCCCGCGGACGCGGCCACGGACGCGGACGTCAGGACCGCTGGTAGCGCGTGAACAGGAAACCGTCCTCCTCCAGCATCGACTTCAGCGTGAAGCGCCGCGGAAGTGTTACGGACGGTCCGCCGGCGATGCGCTGTGCGTCACCGGCGGTGAGCATCGGCGAGACGGTCAGACAGAGCTCGTCCAGCACCCCGGCCGCCACCAGCTGGCCCAGCAGTCGCGGTCCGCCCTCGGTCAGCAGCCGGGTGTGTCCGAGGTCCGCGAGGGCCCGCACGGCCCGCGCGGGGTCCACCGCTCCCCCCTCCCCGGCGGTGATCACCCGGGCGCCCGCCTTCTCGGCGGCGGCCACGCGGCCGGGGGCGGCCCCGGCTCCGGTCAGCAGCAGCGTGGGCGCCAGGGGGGAGGTGAACAGCGGCAGCGAGAAGTCCAGGTCCAGGCTCGCCGTCACCACCGCGATCACGGGCGCGGGCCCCTGTCCGGCGGCCTCCCGCGCGGCCGCGAACTCCGTGCGTGCGCGTGCCGGACGGTAGCCCTCCTGCCGTACCGTCTGCGCGCCGACGAGCACGACGTCGGCGAGCGCCCGCAGCGTGCCGAAGATCCGCATGTCGGCCGGGCAGGAGATGGGCTGCGAGCGGCCGTCGTGCTGGGCGGCCCCGTCGAGGGTGGACACCATGTTGGCCCGCAGCCACGGCTCCCGCCCGCCGGGCCCCGGCTCGGGGTAGGCGTACGCGGCGGCCAGCTCGGCGAGGCTCCACTCACGGCCGTCCTCCCCGCCGGGAGCTGCTGTTTCGTCGGTCACGTCGGTCACGGGGAACAGGCGTCGCATGCCGAGCAGTGTTCCACGGCCCGTAGCATGGGGGACCGTGTCGTCCTCCTCCTCCGCCTCCCGTCCCGGTCCGGCAGCCGACGTGGCCCCGCTGTCGCTGTGCGCCCGTGAGCCGCACGTGCCCGCGGACCGGCTCGTCGCCGAGATGGTGCCGCCGCCGCGGTTCGACTCGGTCCGCTTCGGCAGCTACATACCGGACCCGAACCAGCCGAGCCAGACCGAGGCCGTGCGCGTCCTCGAGGGCTTCGCGGCCGGTCTCGACGGGGCGGCGGCCGGCGACTCGGGCCGGCGCCGGCTGTTCGGCTTCGGCAGGGCGCCGAAGAAGGCCCCGGCCGGGCCGCGCGGCGTCTACCTCGACGGCGGTTACGGCGTCGGCAAGACCCACCTGCTGGCCTCCCTGTGGCACGCCACCCCGGCCGAGCCCGCGCTCAAGGCGTTCGGCACCTTCGTGGAGCTGACCAATCTGGTCGGCGCCCTCGGCTTCCAGCAGACCGTGAAGACCCTCTCCGGGCACCGCCTGCTGTGCATCGACGAGTTCGAGCTGGACGATCCGGGCGACACCGTGCTCGTCTCCACCCTGCTGGGGAAGCTGGTCGAGGCCGGCGTCGCGCTCGCCGCCACCTCGAACACGCTGCCGGGCAAGCTCGGCGAGGGCCGGTTCGCCGCCGCCGACTTCCTGCGCGAGATCCAGGGCCTGTCGGCCCACTTCCGCGCCCTGCGCATCGACGGCGAGGACTACCGCCACCGGGGCCTGCCCGAGGCGCCGGAGCCGTACTCCGACGAGCGGGTGACGCGGACGGCGCACGCCACCGAGGGTGCCTCGCTCGACGCCTTCCCCGACCTGCTGGAGCATCTCGCGCGGGTCCATCCCAGCCGCTACGGCGCCCTGACCGACGGGCTCCGCGCGGTGTGCCTCACCGGTGTGCGTCCGGTGCCGGACCAGTCGACCGCGCTCCGGCTCGTCGTCCTCGCGGACCGGCTCTACGACCGTGAGGTGCCCGTCCTCGCCTCGGGGCTGCCGTTCGACCGGCTGTTCAGCGAGGAGATGCTGAAGGGCGGCTACCGCAAGAAGTACTTCCGGGCGATCTCGCGGCTCACCGCGCTGGCCCGCGACGCGGGGCGGCTCGCCGAGGCCCATTGAGCCGAGGCCCGCTGAACCGCATGTCGGACACCTGATCGAACCACCTCCGATCAGGGGCTCATTCGCGCCAATCCACCCTTTCTTTTCAGGCTCTCTTCGCCACGAAACATCGAGTTAACCCTGCAAACGACTTTGCAGGGTTAACGTGTCTCTTGACCAACCGTTGACCAAGCCTTGGTGTGCGGAAGAGGTGCGAACCGCCTTGCGAAACACGCATGTCCCGAGGTCCGGCGACCGCGGCCCCACCCCGGCCCCTTGCCGTCGCTTTACCCTCGCTTCACTTCCTCGCGTTTCCCTCACCCTTCACACCCGCGTACACATTCCGTGAGGCAAGGACCACGGGTCAGCGGAGTCCGACCTTTGTCATGCCCGTCCGACGCGCCCCCACGCGCGCCAGGAGGAATCACCAGATGCAGCCCCTCATCGACAACGCCCGCACGTTCGGACAGCGCCCTGAGGAGTTCGCCCGCCTCGCCGAGGGTCAATCCCCCGACGTCCTGTTCATCACCTGTTCCGACTCCAGGGTCGTGCCGGCCCTGATCACGGGCGCCCGGCCCGGCGAGCTCTTCGAGCTGCGCACCGCGGGCAACATCGTCCCGCCGTACGCCCCCGGGCGCCCCACCTCCGAGGCGGCCACCGTCGAATACGCCGTGGGGGTCCTCGGCGTCACGGACATCGTGGTCTGCGGCCACTCCCACTGCGGGGCCATCGGCGCGCTGGTGCGCGGCGACGACCTGGACGCCGTGCCCGCCGTGCGCGACTGGCTGGCGCACGCCGCCGACGAGCCGGCGTCGGCCGACGCGACGGACCCGGCCTGCGCCCAGGCGGTCCAGCACCACGTCCTGGCCCAGCTGCTGCGGCTGCGCTCGTACCCGTGCGTCGAGCGGCGGCTGGCCTCGGGCCGGCTCCGGCTGCGCGGCTGGTACTACGAGGTGCACACCGGAGCCGTACGCGAACACCGCGCGGACACCGACGCGTTCGAGGCGCTGTGAGCACCGCCGTGTCGAAATTCCCCCATCTGCGGCAGGACTTCGCCGCCTCACTCGTCGTGTTCCTCGTCGCGCTCCCGCTGTGCGTGGGCGTCGCCGTCGCCTCCGGCGTCCCGGCCGAACTCGGCCTGGTCACCGGCATCGTGGGCGGACTGGTCACCGGTCTGCTGCCGGGCAGCAGCCTTCAGGTGTCCGGTCCGGCCGCCGGGCTGACCGTGCTGGTCTTCGAGGCCGTCGACACCTACGGGCTGCCCGCGCTCGGCGTGATCGTGCTGGCCACCGGGCTGCTCCAGCTCGCCATGGGCGCGCTGCGGCTCGGGCGCTGGTTCCGCGCGATATCCCTCTCGGTGGTCGAGGGCATGCTGGCCGGCATCGGTCTCGTGCTCATCGCGGGCCAGCTCTACGCGGCTGCCGGACTGCCGGCGCCCGCCTCCGGCCTCGACAAGATCCTCGGGCTGCCGGGGGCCGCCGTGGACGCGCTCGGCAGCACCGAGGCGCTCGCCTCGCTCGCGGTCGGCGCGGGCACCGTCGCCGTGATGGTGCTGTGGCGCCGGATACCCGGCCCGGCCGGCGCCGTACCGGGCGCGCTGGCGGCGGTGCTGCTGGCGACGGCGGTCACCCTCGCGTTCGGCGTGCCCGTCGCGACGGTCGAGGTACAGGGTCTGCTCGACGCCGTACAGCCGCCCGGCGCGGACGTCTTCGGCGGGCTGGAGATCGGCATCCTCGGCACGATCGCCGCCTTCACCCTGATCGCCTCCGCCGAGAGCCTGTTCAGCGCCGCCGCGGTGGACCGGCTGCACGACGGTCCGCGCACCCAGTACAACAAGGAGCTGATGGCGCAGGGCGCGGGCAACGCGGTCTGCGGGGTCCTCGGCGCGCTGCCGATGACCGCGGTCATCGTGCGCAGCTCGGCCAATGTCCAGGCGGGCGCCAGGACCAAGGCGTCCCGGGTGCTGCACGGCGTGTGGCTGCTGCTGTTCGCGGCGCTGCTGCCGTCCGCGCTGGCACTGATACCGCTGCCCGCGCTGGCCGGCATCCTGGTCCACGCCGGCTGGAAGCTGATCCCGTTCCGGGCCGTGGCCGCGCTCTGGCGGGGCCACCGGGGCGAGGCGCTGATCCTGGTGGTCACCGCCGTGTCGATCGTCGTGGTCAACATGTTCGAGGGCGTGCTGATCGGTCTGGCCCTGTCGGTCGCCAAGACGGCCTGGGAGGCCTCGCAGGCGAAGCTGGAGGTCGTGGACAAGGGCGCGGGCCCCCTCCAGGTGTACCTGTCGGGCAACGCGACCTTCCTGCGCCTCCCGAAGATCCTGGACACCCTGGAGTCCCTCCCCCAGGACCGTCCCGTCGAACTGGACCTCACCGGCCTCCACCACCTGGACCACGCCTGTCACACGGCCCTGAGGAACTGGTCCGAACGCCACAGCACACCGGGCACGGTCCCGGTGAAACTCACGGAGACACCGGTCGCGACACCCTAGGGGTGCAGGCATCAGGGGCGCGGGGCCGTACCGACATGCGGCTCCGCCGCGTGGGCGCGACCGGGGGTCCGGGGGCAGCGCCCCCGGAGACGGGAAGGGAAGGGGCGGCGGGGGCGAAAAACCCTGCCGCCCAGCCCTCGGGCCCCCGGGATGGCCCCGCACCGACCACCGGGCATATCGTTGCGAATGCACCCCGAAGCACACAGACCTCTGAACGGGAGGTCACCATGGTCGAGGAACTGCTCACCGCAGCCGCCGGCACCGCCGCGGCCGCAGCCGCCTACCTCATCGCGGCAGCCCGGGTCGTCAAGCAGTACGAGCGCGGCGTCGTCCTCCGCCTCGGCCGTCTGCACGGCACCGCGCGCCCGCCCGGCTTCACCCTCGTCGTCCCCGGCGTGGACCGGCTGCACAAGGTGAACCTCCAGATCGTCACGATGCCGGTGCCGGCCCAGGAGGGCATCACCCGGGACAACGTGACCGTACGGGTCGACGCGGTCGTCTACTTCAAGGTCGTCGACGCGCCGGCGGCCATCATCAACGTCGAGGACTACCGGTTCGCGGTGTCCCAGATGGCGCAGACCTCGCTGCGGTCGATCATCGGCAAGAGCGACCTCGACGACCTGCTGTCCAACCGCGAGAAGCTGAACCAGGGGCTGGAGCTGATGATCGACAGCCCCGCGATCGGCTGGGGCGTGCAGATCGACCGCGTGGAGATCAAGGACGTCTCCCTGCCCGACACGATGAAGCGGTCCATGGCCCGCCAGGCCGAGGCCGACCGCGAACGCCGGGCCCGCGTCATCAACGCCGACGCCGAACTCCAGGCGTCCAGGAAACTCGCCGAGGCCGCCCAGGAGATGTCGGAGACCCCCTCCGCCCTCCAACTGCGCCTGCTGCAGACCATCGTGGCCGTCGCCGCCGAGAAGAACTCCACCCTCGTCCTGCCCTTCCCCGTCGAACTCCTCCGCTTCCTCGAACGGGCCCAGCAGCCCGCGCCGGAGCCCCGCCCGGAGCCCGGCGGCCCCCGCTCCGGGCCGTGACACGTGCTACGCGCGTGGTTCCCGGGACCCGCACCAGGTGATAGACACGACCGGGTCACAGTTCCTGTCCGCCAGCAGGAAGGTTTCCCCATGTCAGAAACCGGGTCCACCACCGGCTCCCCCGCGACACGGCGCCAGGTGCTCACCCGTTCCGGCGCCCTCGGCATCGGCATCGTCTTCACCGGCGCCCTCTCCGAACTCTTCACCGGCACCGCCGCCGCCCGGGGCCTCGGCCACAGCGGTTACGGCCCCCTGGTCCCCGACCCCGACGGACTGCTCGACCTGCCGGAGGGCTTCCGCTACGAGGTCCTCTCCCGCGAGGGCGACCCGCTGCGCTCCGGCGAGGGCCCGGTCCCCTCCCACCACGACGGCATGGCCGCCTTCGCCGGCCGCCACGGCCGTGTCCACCTGGTCCGCAACCACGAGAACCGCGCCGACGGCAGAGTCCCCGTCCCGGTGGTCGACGGCCTGACCTACGACCCGGAGGGCAAGGGCGGCTGTACGGCACTCACCCTGGACCACCACGGCCGGGTGCTCTCGGAACGGGTCGCGATCGCCGGTACGGCCGTGAACTGCGCGGGCGGACCGACCCCCTGGGGCACCTGGCTGACCTGCGAGGAGACCGAGGACAAGGCCGGCACGGGCGGCTACACCAAGGACCACGGCTACATCTTCGAGGTCGACGGCGCCGACCCGCGCCGCACGGGCGCCGTACCGCTGACCGCGATGGGACGCTTCCAGCACGAGGCGGTCGCCGTGGACCCGAGGCGGGGCGTGGTCTACGAGACCGAGGACGCCTTCGAACGGCCCTTCGGCCTCTTCTACCGCTTCCTGCCGGAGAGACCCCTGGGCGGCACCGGTTCGCTGCACGCGGGCGGCCGGCTCCAGGCGATGCGGGTGCCCGGGGTGCCCGACCTGTCCTCGATCCAGGACGTCGGCGCCCGCTTCGACGGCATCGAGTGGGTGGACGTACCGGACCCGGGGGCCGCCGGAACAGCCATCCGCCACCAGGACTTCGGCCCGAAGGGCATCACCCACGCGCAGAAGCTGGAGGGCTGTTACTGGGGCGGACGCTCGGTCTACTTCGTGTCGTCCTTCGCCCGCAGCGCCGAGGGTTCGGCGGCCGACCACCACGGCCAGATCTGGCGCTACGACCCGGACCGGCGCCGCCTCACCCTGGTGATCGTCTTCGGTCCGGACGCCGGCGTCCAGCTGCCCGGCGAGTCACCGGACAACATCTGCCTCGCGCCCGGTGGCGGCCTGATGGTGTGCGAGGACGGCGGAGGCGCCCAGCACGTCTACGGCGTCACGCGCCGGGGCGAGGTCTACGCGATGGCCCGCAACCGCCAGAACGTCGGCACCCCCGAGGACCCGGAGTGGGGCGAGTTCGCCGGGGTCGCCTTCTCCCCGGACGGCCGCACGATGTACGTCAACTGCTACGACCCCGGCACGACGTTCGCCGTGACGGGCCCCTGGCGCGGGTAGCCGCGACCGCACGGCGACCGGGACGGAGGGCGGTGTACCGTCCTCCGTCCCGGCACGGCGTTCAGCCCGCCAGAAGCGCGTCCATCTGGCCGACGGCCTGGCTCATCCCCTCCACCATGCCCATCTCGGCCAGCTGCTCCATCTGCTCCCGGGTGTCGAAGACGGACCGCAGTTCCATCCGGGTGCCGCCCTCGTGCTCGGTGAGCGTCATCCGTACCGAGGTGGTCGGCATCTCGGGGTTCGGCTTCCCCTCCTGGTCGGAGAAGCCGTCGGTGAACTCCAGGGTGGTCGGCGGCGCGACCGAGGAGACCCGCCACCAGCCGCCGTACTTCTCGCCCTCCGGGCCGGTCATGAAGTACTTCACGCCGCCGCCGGGCGTCAGGTCGTGCTCCTCGAAGGTCGCCGGGTAGCTCGGCGGGCCCCACCAGCGCTCCAGCAGCCGGGGGTCGGCCCACAGCCGCCACACCCGCTCCACGGGAGCGGTGAAGTCGGCGACGAGGGTGAGCGTCAGTTCGTCGACGTCCTTGTCCACGCTGGTGACAGTCATCCGTCCGGTCCTTCCGTCGTGTTCTCGTCCGTGTTCTCGTCGTGGGCCGGGGCCCCGGAGTCGCCGGTCCCGACGGCGTCCTCCGTGAGCAGACCGGACATCCGGTCCACCCGCGCCCGCCAGGCCGACTCCAGTTCGTCCAGGGCCTGCCGCGCCCGGCCCACCGCGTCGGGATCGGTGCGCACGAGCTGCTCCCGTCCGCGTCGCTCCTTGGTGACCAGACCGGCCCGCTCCAGCACCGTGACGTGTTTCTGCACCGCCGCGAAGCTCATCGGGTACGCCACGGCCAGACGTGACACGGACAGCTCACCCCGGACACAGCGGCGGAGGATGTCGCGCCGCGTCGCGTCGGCCAGGGCGTGGAACAGCCGGTCCACGCTGCCGCCGTCGGCCTCTTCCTTCCCATCTACAACCATTTGGTTGTACGTTAACCCCGCGCCGCCCGCCCCGCAAGGGCACAGCCGTGCCACTGAACCCGGCGCACGCGGGTACTCGGCCCCGCATGACGGAGAAGCAGCAGGCAGGCGGCTCGTACTGGCTCCAGACCGCACCGGGGGGCCGGCACCCCGCACTGACCGGGGACCTCGATGTCGACGTGGCCGTGATCGGCGCGGGCATCGCCGGTCTGTGCACCGCCCGGGAGCTGGCGCGGGCCGGGAAGAGCGTCGCGGTGCTGGAGGCCGGACGGGTCGCGGCCGGCGTCACCGGACACACCACGGCCAAGGTCACCGCCCTGCACACGCTGGTCTACGACAAGCTGCGCCGCACCCGGGGCGTCGAGGGCGCGCGGCTGTACGCCCGTTCGCAGTCCGAGGCGATCGAGCACACCGCCCGGGTCGTGGAGGAGCTCGGCGTCGACTGCGAGTGGGAGCGCCGCAGTTCGTACACCTACGTCCGGGACGCGGACCGGGTGGAGGAGCTGCGCGCGGAGGCCGAGGCGGCGCGGGAGGCGGGGCTGCCGGCCTCCTTCGTGACGGAGACCGGCCTGCCGTTCCCGGTGGCGGGCGCCGTCGAGGTGACGGACCAGGCGCAGTTCCATCCGCGCAAGTACCTGCTGGCCCTCGCGGACGACATCGTCGCGCACGGCGGGCGCGTCCACGAGGACACCACCGTCGTCGGTCTGGAGGAGGGCACGCCGTGCCGTCTGTCGACGGCGGCCGGGGCGACGGTGACGGCCCGGGACGTCGTGGTCGCCACCCACTACCCGGTCTTCGACCGGGCGCTGCTGTTCACCCGCCTCTCCCCGCGCCGCGAACTGGTCGTCGCGGGACCGGTCCCGGCCGGCCAGGACCCGGGCGGGATGTACATCACCCCGGAGGAGAACACCCGCTCGGTCCGTACGGCCCCCTACGGCGAGGACGGCTCCCGTCGCTTCCTGGTGATCACCGGTGAGCACTTCACGCCGGGCACGGGCGACACCCGCGCCCTCTTCGACCGCCTCTCCGCGTGGGCCCGCACACACTTCCCCGACGTGGAGCTCACCCACTCCTGGGCCACCCAGGACAACGATCCCACCGACACCGTGCCGCTGGTCGGCCCGCTGCACGCGGGCGCCCGGCACACCTACGTCGCCACCGGTTTCGGTGGCTGGGGCATGAGCGGAGGCATGATGGCGGGCCTGCTGCTCACCGCGCACATCACCGGCCGGGAGTGCGCGTGGAGCGGGCTGTACGACCCGCGCCGGCTGGCCTCCGCCGTGCGTGAGGCGCCGTCGTTCCTCAAGCACCAGGCGCAGGTGGCCAGGCACTTCGTCGGCGACCGGCTGCGCCCTGCCCCGCCCGCGGAGGCGCTGCCGCCGGGCGAGGGCGCCGTGGTCCGCACGGAGGGCGGCCGGGTCGCGGTCTACCGCGACGACGACGGCACCCTGCACGCCGTCTCCGCCCGCTGCACCCACATGGGCTGCCTGGTGGACTTCAACGCCGCCGAACGCGCCTGGGAGTGCCCCTGCCACGGCTCCCGCTTCGACACCGACGGCAAGGTCATCCAGGGCCCGGCGACGCGGCCGCTGGAGCGGCGCGACATCTGACGCGCCCCGGGTGGGTGCCCACGGGCGCCCACCCGGGTGAGGCCGATCCCGAAGCGACCCCACAAGCCCCACAACCCCACCACATCACCCATATTTTCATACGGTGATCACTTTCGTACGTCGAACAGCCGCCGTATGCGTCCTGACCACCGCGCTCGCCGCCTGCGCCGCCCCCCGCCCCGCCCCGCCGCAGGCCCCCCGACCGGCACCCTCCGCATCCGTGGCGCCCTCGGCGCCGCCCACGCTCGCTCCGGGCCCGTCCGGTCTGACCCCGGTCTTCCGCAACGGCCCGCGCACCGGGGCCAGGACGGTCGCCCTCACCTTCGACGCCGACATGACCGCCGGCCAGGGCCCGAGGGCGGCGGCCGGCGAGCACTTCGACCACCCCCGGCTCATCGCCGCCCTGCGCGCGCTGAAGGTGCCGGCCACGGTGTTCATGACGGGCCGCTGGGCCGAGGAGTACCCGGACCAGGCCCGCTCCATCGGCCGGGACCCGCTCTTCGAGGTCGCCAACCACTCCTACAGCCACTACGCGTTCACCGGTGACTGCTACGGCCTGCCGACCGTCTCCGCCGACCGGATGCGGACGGACGTGGAACGGGCGTACGCGGTGTTCCGGAAGGTGGGCGTGCCCGATCCGAAGCCGTACTTCCGCTTCCCCGGCGGCTGCTACGACCGTACGGCGCTCAAGGCACTGACCCCGGCCGGGGTGACGGCCGTGCAGTGGGACGTGGTGGGCGGTGACGCGTTCGCGACGGACGCGGAGGCGGTCGCCGAACAGGTGCTGGAGGGCGTGCGCCCCGGCTCGGTGGTCGTGCTGCACTGCACCCGCAGCGCGGCCCCGACGACGGAACGGGCCGTTCGGAGGATCGTCCCGGAGCTGCGCCGCCAGGGCTACCGCTTCGTGAAGGTCTCCGAACTGATCTCGGCGGCGAACGGCCGGGGCTGAGCCGTCCTACGCTGGAGGCATGAGCGACACCGACAAGGACTACTGCCTGATCGACGCCACCCGGCCGCCCGAGGCCGACGGCCCGCCGTACGCGGCCTGCGTGCTGTGCCAGGAGCCGACGGAGTACCCGGAGTCGTACAAGGGCATCACGCTGTGCCCGGTCTGCGAGTGGCGGGAGGCGGAACGCACGGCCTGCTCGGGCTGACGGGACCGCCGCGCGGGTTGGCACACTGGCCCCGTGAGCGATAACCGAACCCCTGCCGTCGACAGCCCCTTCCGCCCCGACCCCGGTGCCCGCGACGAGGCGCCCCAGTTCGTCCTGCCCCTGGTGGTCCGCATCGAGCGGGCGGCACCCCCGGCCCGTACGGACGCGCTGGAGACGGCGGCCCGCGCGGTGCTGGTGATGCTGACCGACGAGCGCTCGGCCGGCGAGGGCGAGTGGGCGCGGGCGATGCGCGACTGGCAGGACGCCCGCATCCGCAAGGTGGTGCGCCGGGCGCGCGGCGCGGAGTGGCGCCGCGCGGAGGCACTGCCGGGCATCACGGTCACCGGCAAGTCGGCGGAGGTCCGTGTCTTCCCGCCGGTCCCGCTGGACGGCTGGCCCAAGGACCTGGCCCGCCTCCAGGTCTCCGGCACCGACCTGGACGACCCCGACCCCGTGCCGCCCGCGGAGCCGGGGGTCCCCACCCTCTGGCTCAACCCCGCCCTCGGCATGTCCGCCGGCAAGGCCATGGCCCAGGTCGGCCACGGCGCCCAACTGGCCTGGTGGGAGCTCTCCGACGAGGCCCGCGCGACCTGGCACGCCACCGGCTTCCCCCTCACCGTCCGCACCGCCACCCCGGCCGCCTGGCCCGCCCTGACGGCCGGCGGCCTCCCCACGGTCCGCGACGCGGGCTTCACGGAGATCGCCCCGGGCTCCTGCACGGTGGTGGCGGACCACCCGGCACTGCGCTGACACGGCGGTGACCGGGTGTCAGTGTGCGGTGAGCGCCGCCAGGGCGCTCGCCTGGGTGCGCCAGTCCGCCGGGTTGGGGGTGGTGCCCGCCCAGCGTTGGCCGAGGCGGTTGAGGGGGTCGCGGCCGGTGGTCCAGACGGAGTCGGCCTGGCGGGCGAGGTAGGCGCGGTAGGCCGTGGAGCCGGTGGCCTCGGCGAGGTCGGCGAAGTGGCGTACGAAGATGCCCTTGAACTGCTTCTGGTTGTCGTCGCAGGTGGCGGTGGAGATGTCGCAGGACTCGGTGAGGATGCCGTCGCGGGTCAACCGGGGTGAGGTCATCGCCGCGTCCGCCAGCCGTCGGGCGGTGTCGAGGTAGCGGGCCTCGCCGGTGGAGCGCCACAGTTGGGTGAAGCCGCCGATGGCCAGGCCCTGGTTGTAACTCCACACCGTCTGGCCGTTGTTGGCGCAGTCGCGGGTCAGGCCGTCGTTGACCAGGCCCGAGGAGCCGATCAGCCCGCTGTCCAGGTACCAGTCCGCCGCCGTGGTGGCCCGCTCGCCCCACACCGTGTCACCGGCGAGGCGCTGGTGCAGCGCGGTGGTCAGCCACAAGTAGAGGCCGCTGGTGACGGCGTTCTTGTAGGTGTGCTCCCGGTCCCACCACACCCCGCCGCCGCAGGTGGACGGGTCCCAGTGCCGGTGCAGGTAGTCCGCGACGGTGACCGCCTCGTCCAGGTAGCGCCGTTCACGCGTCCGGTCGTAGGCGGTCACCCAGGCGATGCCCCACCAGCCCGCGTCGTCGACGGCGCGGCTGATGAAGTGGCCCTCGACCGGGTCCGAGCTGCGGACGCCCGCGGGGAAGACGCCCCTGTTCCGCTCGAAGGTGCGGGGGACGGCCCAGTCGTAGTCGTGCCGTCCGGTGTGCCGGGCGAAGTCCATGACGGCGGTGAGCGCGACGGCCGAGTTCCACCAACTGCTGCGCCACCAGCCCTCGTCGGTCCGGTACGACGCCATCAGCGCGTCGGCCGCGGCACGCGCCCGGGTCGGCACCGGCCGGGCCCAGGCCGTGCAACTGCCCTCCTGGTGGGCCGCCTCCCGGCCGCACGCGCGGACCGCGCCGCCGAAGAGGAGGCCGCGCGGGTCCCGGGTGGCGAACATGTCCGTCCGGGTGCCGGCCGCGCCGGACGGGACGGCCGTACGGCCCAGGGATGCGCCCTCGGGCCAGGTCGCTCCGCCGTCCCAGGAACGGTCGAGCCAGATCTCGTCGCCCGCGCCGCCGTTCTCGACGACGCCCCAGGCCATGCCGCCCGCGTGGTCCATGTGGAGGCTGATGGTGCGCCCGAACAGGGTCGTCGCCGGTACCGGGCGGTCGCCGCCGGCCGCGCCGGCCGGGTCGGCGCCGTCGCACGAGGAACCGTCGCAGACCTTCGGGTACACCCAGTCGGTGCAGGCGACCCCGGCCGCGTCGCCGCAGGCACGGATCCAGCCGCGCCGGTGCCCGACCGGGTCGGTGATGTTGTACATCAGCGTCCGCGTGCCGGTCCAGGTGCCGGGGACGGACGCCTTGCCCAGCAGGGGTTCCCAGGTGGCGCCGCGGTCCCAGGAGCGGTCCAGCCACACGGCGTCACCGGTGACAGCGTTGTCGATGCTCGCCCAGGCCATGCTGTCGGGGTCGGAGACATGCAGCCGCAGGGTCCGTCCGCTGATGTTCCGGGCCGGTACGGGGAAGGTGTCCCGCGCGGCCCTGGACGGGTCGAGGGTGTCGCAGGCCAGCGCGCACACCGGCGTCGCCGCCTGCGCGGGGGCGGGCAGGGCGGCCAGCCCGGCCAGGGCGAGGCCGAGGGCCACGAGTACGCCGAGGAAGCGGTGAGTGCGGTCGGACATCATCTCTTCCTTTCCGTCGGTCAGGGCGCGGCGTTGAACAGATCGACGGCGCTGTGCTGACGCGCCGCGTCCACCCTGTCGAGCGGCCCGTACCAGCGCAGCCCGTACTGGTCGAGGGCGTTGCGGTCGCTCGCGTGGGCGCGGTCGGCCTGGCGTCGGAGGTAGGGGGTGTACGGGTGGTCGGCGAGGACGGTGTTCAGCTCCCCGAGCCCGCGTACGTGCGCCCCCTTGAACGACGGCCCGTCCGCGCCGCAGTCGCCGCTCTCGCAGGGGTCGCGCAGGATGCCGTCCGCCGTGTTGAGCGCGGACGAGGTGGTGGCGGCGTCGGCGATCCGGCGCGCCTCGGTGAGCAGGGCGCCGTCGCCGGTCGCCCGGTGCAGCTCGGTGAGGGCGCCGAGGAGCACGCCCTGGTTGTACGACCACACCGTGTCGCCGTTGTTGCGGCAGGTGCCCAGGTCGATGCCGTCGTTGACCAGGTTCGAGCCGTTCACCATGCCCGTGCCCCGGAACCAGGACCAGCCGGCCCGCGCCCGGTCGAGGTAGGTCCGCTCGCCCGGGATCCGGTTGTGCAGCGCGGCGTTGAGCTCGATGTAGAGGGAGTTCGCGATGGCGTTCTTGTACGTCCGCGCGGTGCTCCACCACACCCCGCCGCCGCAGGTGGAGTCCCAGTACGCGGCCATGTGGTCGGCGTCCGCGCGGGCGGTGGCGAGATAGCGGCTGTCGCCGGTCAGGTCGTAGGCGGCCACCCAGGCCAGGCCCCACCAGCCGGTGTCGTCGATGTACTCGTTGCGGAACTGCCCGTCCCGCGCGTTCACGTTGAGGTCGTAGGTACGGGCGATGGCGTACTGGTGACTGCCCATGCCCGACACGCGGATGTTGTCGATGACGGAGGTGAGGGCGTTCGCCGAGTTCCACCAGCCGGTGGTGGCGAACAGGCCCGTGGAGTAGTCGTAGAGCGTCATCAGTCCGGTGGCCGCGGCGGTGCGCCGGTCGCCGGCGTTCCAGGTGGTGCGCGCCCAGGCGGTGCAGGCGATCTCGGGGCGGTCACCGGCCTTGCCGCAGGCCCGCAGCGCGCCGACGCCGTGCGCGCCCCAGTCGTCGACGTTGTACATCAGGGTGCGCCAACCGCGCTGCCCGGACGGTACGGCGGTGGCGCCGAGCCTGCTTCCCGAACTCCAGGTCCGGCCGCCGTCGAAGGAGCGGTCGAGCCAGACCTCGTCGCCGGGGTTCCCGTTGCCGACGGAGGCCCAGCCCATGGCGTCGGCGTCGTCGAAGTGGAGGACGATCGAGCGTCCGTGGACACTCGCCGTGACGGGTGTGCGGTCGCCCGGGGAGAGGGCGGGGTCGCGGGCGTCGCAGTACTTGTTGCAGACGGCGGCCGCCGCGCTCGCCGTGTCTGCGGCGGACGCGGTCGGGGGCAGGAGCGTGCTCAGGGTCGGCGCGAGCACGAAGGCGAGGAGGGCGGCAAGCCGCCGTCGGCGGGATCTTCCTACGGGATTCATGGGCGGACTGCTCCCTGTGTGGGGTGCCTTCCTGCCCTGATGTCACCTGGTGCGGCCGTGCGCGGGCCCGTCGGCGGAAGCGGCGGGCCCGCGTATGCGGGGGCAGGGTACTAGGCGGAGGTGGGGGGTGTGAGAGCGCTCTCACAAAGTAGTACTGAGCAAGAAGAGCGTCAACGAGCCGTGCGGTAAAGGGAGTCGGACCGGCTGAGGGCCAGGGCGGCGGTCCCGCACCGCCCCCATGTACCCGGCCGGACCGAGTGCTCCGCAGGCCATGACGTCCACCTGCACAGGCCTCCTTCCCCATTCCCAAAAAAATTCTGCAAAACTTCTTTTGGAAAGTGTCCGACCCGCTCTACCCTTCTGTCATGGCCGGCGAAGAACACAGACGTGTACTCGATCCCGAGCAGGACGCGGCGGCCCTGAAGGCCCTCACGCACCCCCTGCGTATCCGGCTGCTGGGGATGCTGCGGCAGGACGGCCCGGCCACCGCGAGCGAACTCGCGGTCAGGACCGGTGAGTCATCCGCTTCCACCAGCTACCACCTGCGGGTTCTGGCGAAGTACGCGTTCGTCGCCGAGGCCGAGCACCGTGACGGGCGGGAGCGCCGCTGGCGGGCGGTGCACTCGGTGACCTCCTGGAGCAACGAGGCGCTGGCGGCCTCACCGGCCAGCGGTGCCTGGCTCAGCGTGTCGCGCAGGGCCCAGATCGAGCACCTGGGGGCGTCCCTGGTCCGGCACGAGGCCGACGTCGCCGACGGGCGACTGGGGCGGGAGTGGGCGGGGCCTTCCGGGATCACCGACCTGATGCCCCGTCTGACCCCCGAGTCGCTCGCCGAACTGTGGGAGGTGCTCGACCGGAAACTGGAGGAGCTGACCGCCCGGGACGCGGGGGACCCGCGTGCCGCGCGGGTCGTCCTCCTCACGGCCGGACTGCCCCTGGCGCCGCGCGGCCCTGACGCGGAGCCGGACGCCTCCGCCCCCGCGGGGGCGGACGCCGGGGAGGCGTCGTGACCGGGCCCCTCGACGTGCGCACGGCACGGCGGCGCTACGTCACGGTCTGCGTTCTCTTCTGGCTGCCGCTGGGACTGAGCATCGCCCCCCTGGTCCTTCTGCTCACCGAGCGCGGCATGACGATGGCGGCCGTCACGGGCCTGTTCGCCGCGCACTCCCTGACCGCCGCCGTTCTGGAACTGCCCACCGGAGGACTGTCCGACGTTCTGGGACGACGCACCGTCCTGGCCGCCGCCGGCCTGCTGAACCTGGCCGCGTTGATCCTCCTGGGGCTGGGCTCCGCCCTGTGGACACTCGGTCTGGGCATGGCCCTGATGGGCGCGGGCCGTGCCCTGTCCAGCGGACCGGCCGAGGCCTGGTACGTCGACACCGTCCACGCGCGGTCCGGCCCGGACGCCGAACTGCGCACCGGACTGGCCCGCGGCTCCTCCGCGACCTCCGCCGCACTCGCCACGGGCACCCTGCTCGGCGGCGCCCTCCCCTGGCTGCTCGGGCTCGGCCCCGGTCTCGGCGCCCGGCTGAGCGACGCGAGCTCCGGGCTGGTACTGCCCCTTTCGGTCCCGCTGCTGCTGGGCGCCGCGGTCGAGATCGCCTTCGTGCTGTACGTCCTGACCGCACTGCCCGAACCGCCCCGCCCGACGGCCACCCTGCGCGACGTGCTCCGGGGCGTCCCGGCCACCGTCGCGGGCGGACTGCGCCTGGCGGGACGCGACGCGCCGGTCCGCCGGGTACTCCTCAGCGCGGGGGCCGCCGGCGGCGCCCTGGCCGCGATCGAACTGCTCACGCCGGGCCGCGCCGCGGCCCTCACGGGCACGTCGGCGTCGGGCGCGGTGCTCTTCGCCGCACTCGCCTGTGCCGGATTCGTCTGCTCCGGTGTCGGCAGCCACCTCGCACCGTCGGTCGCCCGGCTCGCGGGCAGCGGCGAGCGCGCGGTCCTGGCGGGCCTCGGCACCGGCGCGAGCGGTCTGCTCCTGCTCGGTGCCACCGCGGCGTCCACGGGAGTGTGGTCCGTGATCCTCGCGGCCGTCGGCTACGGCTCCCTCTACTTCGGGCTCGGCCTGGCCGGACCGAGTGAGAACGACATCCTGCACCGCCGGGTGTCGCGTTCCGTCCGGGCCACCGCGCTGTCCGTCCAGTCCCTCACCCTGCAACTGGCGGGAGCGCTCACCGGCTTGGCCGTCGGCCTCCTCCCGCCCGGCCCGCTGCCCTGGACGCTGGGCGGCACCGTGCTGCTGGCGGGGGCCCTCCTGTGGATCCGTCGCGGCGGGGACACCCCCGCGGCTCCGGCGGCAGCGCCTCGGCCGCACGCCGTCCCGTCGTCCCCGGCGTGAAGGCCGGGGCTCCCCGCGGGAGTTCCGGCGAGCCGAGGAGCGAAGGGGCGGAACCCTCAGGGGCCGCGCCCCCGGTGGGCCGCCGGCCACCGCCGTCGCGCCGGTGGCCGTCGCGCGGGGGCCCGCCCCGGGGCACGGGCCGGCTCTTCGCCCTCGTCCGGCCGGCGTCCCAACCTCAAATGTTCCTCTGAAGGTGGACCGGGTGCGGTTCGGGGATGCGCCGGGGGGCCATATCCCTCTCACCTACGGGGGGCCGGACACGCCGGTGGAGGAGGGGACGATGGTGCGACTGGGGACGGGGATCGGGTGGCGGCCGGAGATCGCGGAGGCCGTCGAGCACATGCCGGGGATCGACTGGGTCGAGGTCGTGGCCGAGAACGTGTGTCCCGGGCATCTGCCCGAGTCGCTGACGCGGTTGCGGGAGCGGGGGGTGACCGTCGTGCCGCACGGGGTCTCGCTGGGTCTCGGCGGGGCCGAGCGGCCCGACGCGGGGCGGCTGGCCGCCCTCGCCGAGCGGGCCGGGGCGCTCGGGTCGCCGCTCGTCACCGAGCACATCGCGTTCGTCCGGGCGGGCGGGGCACTGACCGCCTCCGGCCCGCTCGAGGCCGGGCACCTGCTGCCCGTGCCGCGCACCCGTGACGCCCTCGACGTGCTGTGCGAGAACGTCCGTATCGCGCAGGACGCGCTGCCCGTGCCGCTCGCCGTGGAGAACATCGCCGCGCTGTTCTCGTGGCCCGGCGAGGAGATGACCGAGGGGCAGTTCCTGTACGAGCTGGCCGACCGGACCGGCGTACGGCTCCTCATCGACGTCGCCAACCTGCACACCAACCACGTCAACCGGGGCGAGGACCCGGCCGAGGCGCTCGCCGAGCTGCCCCTGGAGGCCATCGCGTACGTCCATGTCGCGGGCGGGTTCGAGCGGGACGGCGTGTGGCACGACAGCCACGCCCACCCCGTGCCGCGACCCGTGCTGGACGTGCTCACCGACCTCGCCTCCCGGGTCGCCCCGCCCGGCGTGCTGCTGGAGCGGGACGAGAACTTCCCGGAAGCGGAGGAGATGGAGCGGGAGTTGGGTGCGATCCGGCGGGCGGTCGAGGAGGGGGCGGGACGCCGGGAGGCGGGCGCGGCACCCGTCGTGGGCGGCCGTCCCGGTTCCGGGCGGGGTGCCTCCGAGGCCGCCCGGGAGCGGCTCGCGCTCGTGCAGACCGCGGTGCTGTCCGCGCTGGTCGCGGGGACGCCCGTACCGGAGGGGTTCGACCGGGTGCGGATGGGCGTGCAGGCGCGGGCGCTCGCCGCCAAGCGGGCCGATGTCGTCGCCAAGGTCGCGCCCGAGCTTCCGGTGATCCTCGGGAAGGGGTACCGGCCCGCGTTCCTCGCGTACGCGCAGACGCAGCCGATGACCGGCGGCTACCGGCGGGACGCGCTGGACTTCGCCGAGCACGTGCTGGCCGAGCGGCCGGAGAACACGGCCGCGCGGCGCGAGTTGCGGGAGTGGTGGCTGGAGCGCTCCGGGTCGAGGCCGCGTTCGCGCAGGCCGGCGGTGCGGCTGGCGCGGGCCACCCGGCGGGTGCTGCTGCGGCGCTGACCGCCGGCGCCCGGCAATCCGAGCGGAACGTCACATACCGGCAACACTCCGTCCCGGATCGTGAACAGGGCATGGTGTTGTCACGACCGCGCGCTTACAAACATTTCATGTTCTGGGTCCCTCTTCTGCTCCTGGCCTGGGCCGTCGCCGGTGTGACGTGCCTGCGGCTGTGCCTGGCCGCCGTGCGCGGCGCCGCCGTGACCGACTCCGACGCGGGGGCGGGACGCGATCTGACGCTGTACGAGGCCGCGTTCCTGTCCGGTGGCCCCGGGCGGGTCGCCGACGTCACGCTCGTCGCGATGGCCCGTCAGCGGCGGCTGCTGCTCGCGCACACCGGCTGGGCGACGGTGGTCGATCCGCGCGGGCGGGACGAGATGGAGCGGTCGGTGATAGGGGCGATAGGACCCCAGGGGCAGTCGCCGATCGCGCCGGTGCGGGCCGCCGCGGCGACCGCGGACGCCGTGCGCGGGATCGCCGAACGGCTGGTCGGCGCCGGGCTGGCGGTGCCCGACGGTGCCGGTACGACCGTCGCGGAGGCGGTACGGCAGGTGCGGCTCGCCGTGCCGGCCGTGGCGGGACTGGGGGCGGCCGCCCTGCTCATGCCCGTCCCGTCGGACATGCCGCGCCATCTGGTCGCGCTGTGGTTCGCGCTGCCGCTGGTCTTCACGCTGGGCTGTCTGGCCGTCGCGCGGTTCGAGGTCCACCCGTACTCGCCCTGGGCCTCCCCGGCCGGTCAGCGGCTGCTGGGCGCGCTGCCCCGCGGCGCCGGCGACGACCGCACGTATCTCACCTCCGTCGCGGTGCACGGCATCCGCGCGGTGGGCGAGCCGGAACTGCGCGCGGCCTTCGCGCACCGGGGGCCGCATCAAGGGCATTGATGCCGACACCCCGGCGGGCGGTGCTTGCCTCACGCCAACTCCAAGCGAAACATCCCTTTTGTCGTTGTTGTGCCTCGAAGGGATCGTTCGTCGATGAGAACCGCCGTCGCCGTCCATGTGGCCGCCGGGTCCTTGCTGCTCACCACCCTGGCCGCCGCCCCGGCCGGCGCGGAACCCCTCACCGCCGAGTCGCGCGGCACCGCGACGGCCGCCGCGCGGGCCGCGGCCGAGGGCATCGGCTTCGGTCCGTGCCCCGCCGGGCAGGAGCTCCCCGGCACCGTCCAGTGCGGCACGGTCCGCGTCCCGCTCGACTACGCCCGCCCCGACGGGAAGCAGATCGAACTCACCGTCAGCCGCGCCCGGGCCACCGGGAAGGACCCCGGCAACAGCAAGCGCAAGGTGCGCCGGCAGGGCTCCCTGGTCCACAACCCGGGCGGGCCGGGCGCCGGCGGCATGTACTTCCCGATGATGGGCGCGCTGCCCGAGTGGAAGCGCCTCGCGGCGGCGTACGACCTCGTCGGCTACGCCCCGCGCGGGGTGGGCCGTTCGGCCCCGCTGTCCTGCACGGACCCGGGGACGTTCTTCGAGGGCCCCTCGGAGGCGCCCGTCCACCCCACGGCGGCGTACAAGCGGAAGCGCGTCGCGCGGGCCAAGGCGTACGCGCGGGGGTGCGCCGAGCGGAACGGCGACTCCCTGCGGTACTACAACTCGCTCAACAATGCCCGTGACCTGGACGTCCTGCGCGCCGCGCTCGGCGAGAACCGGCTGACGTTCCTGGGGTCGTCGTACGGCACGTACCTCGGGGCGCTGTACGCCACGCTGTTCCCCTCGCACGTACGGCGGATGGTGTTCGACTCGGCGGTGAACCCGGACCCGGAGCGGGTCTGGTACCGCAACAACCTCGACCAGTCGGCGGCGTTCGAGGACCGCTGGGCGGACTTCAAGGCCTGGGCCGCCCGGCACGACGACGTGTACGGGCTGGGGGACACGGCGCACGAGGTGCAGGACGGTTACGACAGGGCCCGTGCGCGGCTGGCGAAGGAGCCGGCGGGCGGGAAGGTCGGGCCCGGGCAGTTGCAGGCGGCGTTCCTGAAGGCCGGTTACTACGACGACCACTGGCCGCACCGGGCGCACGCGCTGTCGGCGTACCTGAAGGGCGATCCGGCGCCGCTGGTGGAGCAGGCCCAGGAGTATCCGGAGGCGGCGGCGGAGGCGGAGAACGCGCGGGCGGTGTACCTCGCCGTGGAGTGCAACGACGCGCCCTGGCCCACGGACTGGGCGGTGTGGGACCGGGACAACACCCGGCTCGCCCGCCGGGCGCCCTTCGAGACCTGGGGCAATGTGTGGACCAACCTGCCGTGCGCCTACTGGCGGGCGCCCCGGCAGCGGCCGCTGGACGTGCGCGCGGGCAGCGGTGCGCTGCCGCCGACGCTGGTCCTGGCGGCGGAGCGGGACGCGGCCACCCCGTACGACGGGGCCCTGGAGCTGCACCGGCGGCTGGCGGGGTCGGCGCTGGTGACCGAGCGGGACGCCGGCAGTCACGGCCTCGTGGGCGGGACCAACGCCTGCGTGCACGGCCACCTGGAGGCGTATCTGCTGGACGGCCGGGACCCGGGGCGGCGCGCCTCCTGCGCACCGCACCCCGAACCCGAGCCGGCGAGCGATCGGGCCGGGAAGGACCGGCCCGCCGTCTGATCAGGCCAGGCCCGCGACCAGTTCCGCGACGTCCTTGCGGCGGCCCGTGAAGAACGGGACCTCCTCGCGGACGTGCCTGCGGGCCTCCGAGCCGCGCAGGTGGCGCATGAGGTCCACGATGCGGTGCAGTTCGTCGGCCTCGAAGGCGAGGATCCACTCGTAGTCGCCGAGCGAGAACGAGGCGACCGTGTTGGCGCGCACGTCGGGGTAGCCGCGGGCCATCTTGCCGTGGTCGGCGAGCATGCGGCGGCGGTCCTCGTCGTCCAGCAGGTACCAGTCGTAGGAGCGCACGAAGGGGTAGACGCTCACGTAGTCGCGGGGCGTCTCGTCGGCGAGGAACGCCGGGATGTGCGACCGGTTGAACTCGGCGGGGCGGTGCAGCGCCATGTTCGACCAGACCGGCTCGAGGGCGCGGCCCAGCTTCGTGCGGCGGAAGAGGTTGTACGCCTCCTGGAGCTGGTCGGCGGTCTCGGCGTGCCACCAGATCATGAGGTCGGCGTCCGCGCGCAGGCCCGACACGTCGTAGGTGCCGCGGATCGTGACGTCCTTGGCGGCGAGCTGGTCGAACAGCTCCTGGACCTCGTCGGCGTACCCGGCGCGGTCCTCCGGCAGGACGTCCTTCAGCTTGAAGACGGACCAGAGGGTGTAGCGGATGACCTCGTTGAGGTCCTTGGCCAGCTTGCCCTTGTTCGGGATCCGGTCGGGGGCGGGGGTGGTGGCGTCGTCACTCATGTTCCTCATTCTCCCGCTCCGCCGTGGAGGCTCTGCACCGGGTGGGCGGTGAGCTGCTGCACACCGTGCAGGTCACCGTGGATCTGGTCGGCGGCGGCGTACGCGCTGGCGATGCACGCGGGGACGCCGACGCCGTCGTAGGCCGCGCCGCACACGGCGAGCCCGGCGAGCCCGGCGAGGTGTTCGCGGACGCGGGCCACGCGCGCGTGGTGGCCGACGGGGTACTGGGGCAGGCCGTCCTGCCAGCGGGTGACGCGGGCGGCGACCGGGGCGGCGTCCAGGCCGACGGCGGCCTTCAGGTCGTGCCGGGAGACCTCCACCAGGTCGGCGTCGTCGCGGTCGAGGATCTCCGTCTCGCCGTGGCGGCCCACGGAGGTGCGCAGGACGACCAGGTCCGGGTTCTCCTCGGCGATCCAGCCCCATTTGGCGGAGGCGAAGGTGGACGCCTTGACGGTGCGGCCGTCGACCGGCGGCACCAGGAACCCGCTGCCCTCGGGCAGGGCGGTCTCCGCGCGGCGGTAGGCGAGGGTGATCAGCGCCATGGAGGCGTACTCGACGCCGGCGAGCTCGGCGGCGGCGCCGGGCGCCTCGGCGCGCAGCAGGCCGGCGGCGGCCGGGGCGGGGGCGGCGACGACGACCCCGTCGGCGTGCAGCGCCCGGTCCCCGGCGACGATCCGCCAGCCGTCCTCCGGTTCCCGGCGCAGCTCCGTGACCGGCGTGCCGGTGAGGATCTCCACGCCGTCCGCCCGCAGCGCGTCGGCGACCGCGAGCGGGAGGGTGCCCACGCCGCCCGCGACGCCCATGAAGACGGGGCCGGTCCCCGCCGAGGCGGCGGACTTCGCCTGGATCCCGCGGACCGCCTCGGTGAGGGAGGTGTGGGTGCGGGCGGCCTCGAAGAGCTGCGGGACCGCCGAGCGCATCGAGATGCGGTACGCGTCGCCCGCGTACACCCCGCCGAGCAGGGGCTCCACCAGGCGGTCGACGACCTCGCGGCCGACGCGCGCCGCCACGTACTCACCGACGGCCACGTCGTCGCCGACCTCGGTGCGGGGCAGGTCGGCGTCGCGCCCGATCCGGGCCAGCCCCTCGTCGGAGAGGACGCCGGCGAGGGCTTCGGCGGTGCCGGGCACGCCCATGACGTGGCCCTTCGGCATGGGGCGCAGGGCGCCCCGGGTCCACAGCGAGGCGGTGGCGGTGGCCGGCGGCTGGAGCCGGTCGGCGAGGCCCACCGCGCGGGCGAGACCCACCGCCTCGGGACGGCGGGCCAGCAGCGACTCGGCGCCGAGGTCGACGCGCACGCCCGCGATCTCCCCCGGCAGCAGTTTGCCGCCGACCCGGTCCGAGGCCTCCAGCACGGTGACCCGCGCCCCGTGCTCCCGCAGCCGGTGGGCGGCGGCCAGCCCGGCGATTCCGGCTCCGACGACGACGATGTGCCGCCCGGAGCCCGTATGTGATCCGCTCATGGCTCCACCCTCTCAAACACCACCGGCGCCCCCGCCAGGGCCATGTGGCCCTGCCGAGTCCCTACCGTGACCGCATCGGGACCGTCCGGCGCCAACGTTCCGCACCCCTGCCGCGTCGAAGGAGCGTCAGTCATCACGACACCGGGGGAGCCCCAGATGCGTACACGACGATCCCTGCGACCCGCCCACGCCCTGGCCGGGGTCCTGCTGGCGGCGGCCGTCGCCGTCAGCGGGTGCAGCGGCAGCACGGACGACTCCGGCGCGTCCGGGGTCGCCGACGAGGCCGCCGCCGCGCCGGCGGAGGGGCAGGCCGCGCAGGAGGACGCGAAGCAGGGTGCCGGCGGCGGCGCGGCGGACGGCGCGAAGGCGACCGCGGCGCCGAAGGTCACCGCGAACCACGTCATCCGCACCGCCTCCCTGACCGTGCGGGTCGAGGACGTCCCGAAGGCGCTGGCCGAGGCCCGGACGACGACCGAGACCGCGGGCGGCTACATCGGCGACGAGACCACCGACCGGGACGAGGAGGGCCACGAGCACACGCGCGTGGTGCTGCGCGTGCCCGTCGGGACGTACGACGAGGTCCTCGCCGACCTGGAGGGCACGGGCAAGCTCCTCGAACGCAGCGCGAAGGCGCAGGACGTCACCGACCAGGTCGTCGACGTGGAGAGCCGCATCACGACCCAGCGGGCCAGCGTGGCCCGTATCCGCGAACTGATGGACCGGGCCGACAAGCTCAGCGACGTGGTCACCCTGGAGGGCGAGCTGAGCAGCCGCCAGGCCGACCTGGAGGCCCTGCTCGCCCAGCAGGCGTCCCTGAAGGACCGTACGGGCCTGGCCACCATCACCCTGTCCCTGTCCGAGACGCCGGTGGAGGAGACGCCGAAGGACGACGATCCGGGGTTCACGGACGCCCTCGCGGGCGGCTGGGACGCGTTCGTGACGATGCTGCGCTGGCTGGCGGTGGCGATCGGCGCGGTGCTGCCGTTCGCGGCGCTGGCGGTGCTGCTGGTCCTGCTGTGGCGGAAGGCCGTACGCCCCCGGCTGCCGCGGCGGCCGGAGCCGGCGCCCGTGCCGAGCGCCTTCGGCCCGCTGCCGGCGGCCCGTCCGGTGTCGTCTCCCGCGCCCTCCCCGGCGCCCCGGCAGGCACCGGACGGGGACGGGAAGGACTGAGAGGCCCTCGAACGGGACTGAAATCCCCTCCCCCCGTAGCGTGTTCGCATGAACATGAGCGATGCGCGCGGTACGAGGGAACGCCTGGTGGTGATCGGCGGTGACGCCGCGGGGATGTCCGCGGCGTCACAGGCCCGCCGGCTGAGGGGTCCGGACGAGCTGGAGATCGTGGCGTTCGAACGCGGCCACTTCACCTCCTTCTCGGCGTGCGGCATCCCCTACTGGGTGAGCGGTGACGTCCCCGACCGGGACCGGCTGATCGCGCGCACCGCCGAGGAGCACCGCGCGCGGGACATCGATCTGCGGCTGCGCACCGAGGTCACGGAGATCGACCTCGACCGGGGGCGGGTCCGCGCGCGGGACGTCGATTCCGGCGCCGAGTCCTGGACGTCGTACGACAAACTGGTGATCGCGACCGGTGCGCGGCCGGTCCGCCCGGAGCTGCCCGGCATGGACGCCCCCGGGGTGCACGGCGTGCAGACCCTGGACGACGGACAGGCCCTCCTGGACACCCTGTCCCGCACGCGCGGGCGCCGCGCGGTGGTCGTCGGGGCGGGTTACATCGGCGTGGAGATGGCCGAGGCGATGATCAAACGCGGCTACGAGGTGACGGTCGTCAACCGCGGCGAGGAGCCCATGGCGACCCTCGACCCCGACATGGGGCGCCTGGTGCGCGAGGCCATGGAGGGCATGGGCATCACCATGGTGAACGACGCCGAGGTCACCAAGCTGCTCACCGGGGACGACGGCCGGGTGCGCGCGGTCGCCACCGAGGACGCCGAGTACCCGGCGGACGTCGTCGTGCTCGGCATCGGGGTACGCCCGGAGACCGCCCTGGCACGGACCGCCGGGCTTTCCCTGGGGGAACACGGCGGGCTGCTCACCGACCGGTCGATGCGGGTGCGCGGGCACGAGAACGTCTGGGCCGGCGGCGACTGCGTGGAGGTCCTCGACCTGGTCTCCGGACAGCAGCGGTACATCCCGCTGGGCACGCACGCCAACAAGCACGGCCAGGTCATCGGCGCGAACGCCGGCGGCGGCTACGCCACCTTCCCCGGCGTGGTCGGTACGGCGGTCAGCAAGGTGTGCGACCTGGAGATCGCGCGCACCGGACTGCGGGAGAAGGACGCCCACCGCGTGGGCCTGCGCTTCGAGGCGGTCACCATCGAGTCGACCAGCCGCGCGGGCTACTACCCGGACGCCTCCCCCATGACGGTGAAGATGCTCGCCGAACTGCGCACCGGCCGCCTCCTGGGCGTCCAGATCGTCGGCCACGAGGGCGCGGGCAAACGCGTGGACATCGCGGCGGTGGCCCTCACCGCCGGCATGACGGTCGACCGGATGACGGCCCTGGACCTGGGCTACGCCCCACCGTTCTCCCCGGTCTGGGACCCGATCCTGGTGGCGGCCCGCAAGGCGGCGGCGAAAATCCGGGCGACCATGTAAAGAGGGGCAGGTTCAGCGCCCCTGAAAGGGGCGCGGGGCTGAGTCGATGTGCGGCTCCGCCGCGTGGGCTCGACCAGCCACAACGGACCGGCACCCCGCAACGCGACCGAACCCCTACGGCGCGACCCGAAAAACCCTCACGCCGTCCCATTGATCCTCTCGATCGCCTGCCGCGCCTGCTCCGCGGGCGGGCGTGACGGCAGCGAGGCCACCGACGCGCCTGCGGCGCCGGCGGCGGTCGGCGCCGCAGGCGCCGGCTCCCCCGCCGGCCTCGCATGCGCAGCGGCCTTCGCGGAACGCAACCGATGACTCACCGCCTCCTCCAGCGTCACCGGCCGCCGCATCTGCGAGGCGAGCCGCCCCGCCTCCTGCCCCAGCCGGGCGACGTCCTCCCACGGAAGGCGCACCACGAGCGTGAGCTCGGCCTCGCCGTCGGGCAGCGCGTGCATCGCGGGAGCCACTCGGTCGTTCATCGCCAGTTTCCTCACGTCGGCCCCGCGGCCCCTTCCCCGGGCCGCGGACGGTCGACGAGTCATACGCACGACCGGACGGCGGCGTTCAGCGGCGTCGCGGATTCACCGCCCGTCACCCGGGCACAAGGGGGATGTGGTCATCCCCGTCCATGACGTGAACCCCGCGCGGCGCACCCCCTGGGTGACGTACGCGCTGCTCGCCGCCAACATCGTCGTCTTCGTCGCCCTCACGCCGGGTGTCGTCGGTTCGCTGACCGGCGGGAGCGGTCTGGCCGACCTGTGCCGTCTCCAGGCGTTCCTGGACCGCTACGCGGTGGTGCCGCGGGAGCTGATCCACCACCGGATGCCGGACCTGGTGCCCACGGGCGACACCGGGGTGGGCCCGCAGGGCCCGGGATGCGTGATCGGTGCGCCGGGCTACGACAAGTCACCGGAGCTGAGCATCCTGACGGCGATGTTCCTGCACGGCGGCTGGCTGCACCTGCTGGGCAACATGCTCTTCCTGTGGATCTTCGGCAACAACGTCGAGGACCGCATGGGCCACATCCGCTTCCTGCTCTTCTACGCCGTCTGCGGTTACGCGGCCTCGTACGGTTTCGCCCTGCTGAACGCCGACTCGGGCGAGCCCCTGATCGGCGCCTCCGGGGCCATCGCCGGGGTGCTGGGCGCCTACCTGGTGCTGTATCCGAAGGCGCGCGTGTGGGTGCTCGTACCGTTCCTGATCTTCCTGCCGCTGCGGCTGCCCGCCTGGATCGTGCTGGGCCTGTGGTTCGTGCTCCAGGCGGTGTACTCGTCGGGCCGGGGCGTCACCGACGCCGGGACGGTGGCGTACGTGGCGCACGTCGTCGGCTTCGTGGCCGGCATGCTGCTCGCCTGGCCGCTCAAGCCCGGCACTCCCCCACCGCCGGAGCCGCGCGGCATCCTCTTCGGGCGGCGGGCGCGGCCGGACTGGTAGTCCGGCCCTACCGGCCGGCCGTCCCGTGGTCGTCGGCGGGGGCCACGGGCAGGCGCAGGGCCAGCATGGCCACGTCGTCGTCGTTGTCCACGGTGAGCTGGTCGGCGAGCAGCGCGTCGCAGAAGGCCTCCAGCGGGTGTCCGACGGCGGCCGAGGCGTGCAGCCGCAGCCGTTCCAGGCCGACGGTGAGGTCCTCCTCCCGGCGCTCCACCAGCCCGTCGGTGTACAGCAGCAGGGTCGAGCCGGGCAGCAGCGGCTGTACGGCGCTGGCGTACTCGGGCTGTGGATCGAGTCCGAGCATCGGGGACCGGGCCCCGGTCAGGAAGCGCGCGGTGCCGTCCGCCTCGACCAGCAGGGGCGGAGGGTGTCCCGCCACGGAGTAGTTGAGCTGGAAACGGCCGGGGGCCGGGCGTTCGACGCGGGCCAGGACGCAGGTGGCGGTGCACTCCAGGTACAGGGTCTGCACGGCGACGTCCAGCCGGCGCAGGATCGTGCCGGTCGGTTCCTGGCGGTCCAGGGTGAGTCCGCGGAGCATGTTGCGCAACTGGCTCATGGTGACGGCGGCGGGCAGGTCGTGGCCGGAGACGTCGCCGATGGTGAGGACGGTGGCGCCGTCGCGCAGCACGAACGAGTCGTACCAGTCGCCGCCGACCTCGGCGGCCGCGGTGCTGGGCCGGTAGCGGACGGCGATGCCGAGGCCGGGCACGTCCGGCGGATCGGTGAGCAGGCTGCGCTGGAGGGCCAGCGCCACCTGCCGGGTGCGCTGGTACTCCAGGGCGTTGCTGAGGGGGGTGTGGGCCCGTTCCAGGAGGGTCCGCAGCAGGCCGATCTCGGTCCGGCCGAGGGGCGGGCGGTCTCCGCTGACGGACACGGTGACCAGGGCGGCGGTGGTGCCGTCGACGACGACGGGGAGCAGGACGACACTGTTGGCGTCCCGGGCCAGCCAGGGCTCGCCGCCGGGCGGGGCGAGGCCGGGCGGGGGCTCACCGGGCGGGAAGACGGCGTGCAGCGGGCTGCGCCGGTCGGCGACGCGGGCGAGCGGGCTACCGGGCCGCAGGTGCTCCTCGTGGTGCGGGGGCGGGTCCGGCAGCCCCGGGCGGGTGACGGCGGCGACCCGTTCGGCGGTGAGCGGGGTGCCCGACGGGCGGTGCAGGGCGTGCGGCAGCAGGTGGATGGTGCAGGTGTCGGCGATGTCGGGCACGATCACACCGGCGAGGGCGGCGAGCATCTCCTCCAGCCGCACGACGCCGGCCGTGGCGGTGGTGGCCCGCGCCAGCAGTTCCTCACGCCGGTTCTCCTGCCACTGCTGTTCGACGTCCGTGCAGGTGCCCGTCCACTCGATCACCGTGTCCCCGTCGCGCACCGGTGCGGCGTCGACGGCGAAGTGCCGGTAACCCCCCGTGGCCAGTCGCAGCCGGTAGGTGTGGGTCCAGCGGGGCGTCTGCTCCTCCAGCGCCCGCTGCCACGACTCGACGGCGGCGGCGCGGTCGTCGGGGTGGACGGCGTCGATCCATCCGTCGCCGCGGAACTCCTCCCAGCTCTGCCCGGTCACCCGCTGCCAGCCGGGGCTCGGCTCGGTCACCCCGCCCTTGGGGCCGGTCACCCACACCATCTGGGATCCGGCGTTCACCAGACTCCGGTAGCGCTGCAGCGCGCGGCGACGCTCCTCGGACAGGACACGGATCCGTTCCTCGCTGGTCACCTGCTCGGTGACCTCCACGATGACGCCGAGCACCCCGTGCCGGCCGTCGCTCATCGTGGCGCGGGACATGCTGAACGAGAAGTAGCGGGTCGTGCTGCCCGCCGAGCCGGGGTAGGCCAGGTCGACGGGTACGGCGGTGAGCACCTCGGCCGTGCCCGTGGCGAAGACCCTGTCGAAGATGTCGAAGTAGCCGGACTGCGCGAGGTCGGGAAAGGCGTCGCGGACCGTCCGGCCCAGCGGACGGTCGCCGAAGGTGTCACGGTAGACGGCGTTCATGTACGCGAGCCGGTGTTCCGGCCCCTGGGTGACGACCACACCGATCGGGGCGGGGTCGAACATCTCGAGCCTCATGCGGCCTCCACCTGCCCGTACCCGGGAGCGAACGTGGCGGGCGACGTGTGCCCAGTACCCCGCCCCCGGGTTCCGACGCGCGTGCGGCGCGCACGCGGTGGGTCAGCGCGCGGTCCGCGTGTGGACGTACTCCACGAGACGGGTCAGGGCGTCCGGGTCGGTGGACGGCATGACGCCGTGGCCGAGGTTGAAGATGTGGCCCTCCAGCCCGGCGGCCGCCTCCAGGACCTCCCGCGCCTTCGTCTCGACGGCCTCCCGGCCGGCGAACAGCACGGTCGGGTCCAGGTTGCCCTGGAGCGCCTTGCCGGGGCCGACGCGGCGGACGGCCTCGTCCATCGGGACGCGCCAGTCGACGCCGACGACGTCCGCGCCGGCCTCGCCCATGAGCCCCAGCAGCTCGCCGGTGCCGACGCCGAAGTGGATGCGCGGGACGCCGTGGCCGGCCACCGCGTCGAACACCTTCGCCGAGGCGGGCAGCACCGAGCGCCGGTAGTCGGCGGGGGCGAGCGCGCCGGCCCAGGAGTCGAAGAGCTGGACGGCGGACGCGCCGGCGGCGATCTGCACCTTCAGGAACGCGGCCGTGATGTCGGCGAGGCGGTCGAGCAGGTCGGCCCAGAGCTCCGGGTCGCCGTACATCATCGCCTTGGCGTTCTCGTACGTACGGGACGGGCCGCCCTCGACGAGGTAGCTCGCGAGGGTGAACGGGGCGCCCGCGAAGCCGATGAGCGGGGTGGGCCCGAGCTCGCGGGTCAGCATGCCGATCGCCTCGGTGACGTAGGAGACGTCCTCGGGGGCGAGGTCGCGCAGCCGGGCGAGGTCGGCGCGGGTGCGCACCGGCTGCTCGACGACCGGGCCGATGCCTGGCTTGATGTCGAGGTCGATGCCGATGGCCTTGAGCGGGACGACGATGTCGCTGAAGTAGATCGCCGCGTCCACCTGGTGGCGGCGCACCGGCTGGAGGGTGATCTCGGTGACCAGGTCGGGGCGCATGCAGGAGTCGAGCATCCCGATGCCCTCGCGGACCTTGCGGTACTCCGGCAGTGAGCGCCCGGCCTGCCGCATGAACCACACCGGCGTGTGCGGCACGGGCTCGCGCCGGCACGCCTTGAGGAAGGCGGATTCCTGGACTGCGTCGTTCCTGACGGGATCGGGGGTCGCGGTCGGCGTCTGGCCCGTCGGGCTTGCGTTGGCACTCACACCGGCAAGTCTCGCACGACCCTCCGGCGCGCCCGGACCCCAGGGCTCACGGGGCGGGATCCGGACACCGCCGGGCGGCGCGGGTGTCCCTCCCTGCGCCGGGGGCCCGTTCCGCTTAATCTTCCCCGCATGGCTGCGGCTCAGGGACGACTGTCGGACGGCGCTGGCGGAATGGACGAACGGAAGGAGACCGGAGGGGACTCCGGTCAGGGGGGTGCGGGAGGTGCCGGGGGTGCGGGGGGTGCGGGGGGTGCGCCCCCGCTGCCCTTCCGGGCCGCCGTCGAGGCGCTGCGCGGCGCGCGGCTGCGGCCGCAGATCGAGGTGGATCCCGCGCCCGCCCCGAAGCGGCTCGCCCCGTACGCGTACGCGCTGGAGGCGGCGGTCGTCGACGGCGAGGAGGACCTGGCCGACGGGCGGCTGGTGCTGCTGCACGACCCGGCCGGGCACGACGCCTGGCGGGGCACCTTCCGTCTGGTGACGCTGGTGCGCGCGGAGCTGGAACCGGAGATGGCGGCGGACCCGCTGCTGCCGGACGTGTGCTGGTCCTGGCTGACCGGCGCGCTGGCGGCGCGCGGGCTGACGTACGGCGAGCCGAGCGGCACGGTGACGCGGGCGAGTTCCCACTACTTCGGCGGGCTGTCCGCGCGGCCCGCCGCCTCGCAGATCGAGATCCGGGCGTCCTGGACGCCCCGGGAGGGACTGGGCGGGGCCCCGGACACGGCCGCCCATCTGGCGGCGTGGTCCGATCTGCTGGCTCAGGTCGCGGGGCTGCCGCCGGCCGCCGCCGGGGACGCGTCCGTGGTGACGCTGCCGCAGCGGAGGGGGCCGCAGTCGCGCTGAGCCTCCCGCGCGGGGCTCCCGGCGATCACTCTCGCCCGTCTCTTTGTCGACACGGCCACTTTCGGAAGCGTTGCGACGCGGATCGAAACCGTTCGGTCTTCGAATGATCGCTCGTGCGTCCGAATTGCTCGGATTGTTACTCATCACTTCGTGATCATTCGTTAAAGGACATCAGGTTTATTGCCGAAGACGACTGTGACCTTGAAAGCACGGTTCGTCCCCACTGCACCCCCCACGAGCCGGCCCGTCCCGCACCCAGGAGGCCTGGTGTCCGTTCTCCTCGAGCAGCCCGCAAGCCTGGTCGCCTACCGCCCGAACAAGCCGACCGCCATGGTGGTCGTGGCCGACCCACGCGTCCGTTCCACCGTCACCCGCCATCTGTGGGCGCTCGGTGTACGCGATGTCATCGAGGCCTCGTCCGTCGCGGAGGCTCGTCCCCGCATCGGCAACCCCCGCGACATCTGCGTCGCCGAAGTCCATCTGCCGGATGGTTCCGGCCTCACCCTCCTTTCCGAGACCCGCGCGGCCGGCTGGCCCAACGGCCTCGCCCTCTCCGCCGCCGACGACATCGGCGCCGTACGCAACGCGCTGGCCGGCGGAGTGAAGGGGTACGTCGTCACCGGCACCCGCACCAACCTCGGGCTCCCCACCCGCCCCGGTGCCGCCCCCATCGGCGCCGCCGCCGCCCGTCTGCACCGCCGCCCCCCGGGTGCCCCGAGCCACCCGGGCGGCTACCGGGAACTGTCCGGCCGCGAGGTCGAGGTGCTGCGACTGGTGGCGGAGGGCCAGTCCAACAAGGCGATCGGCGTCTCCATGGGCCTGTCGGCGCTGACCGTCAAGAGCCACCTCGCCCGCATCGCCCGCAAGCTCGGCACGGGCGACCGCGCCGGCATGGTGGCGGTGGCCCTGCGCACCGGCATCATCCACTGACCGCTCCCACCCGTCCCGTTCCGCCCCGCCCACGGGCTCACGCACACGATCGCTCACCCTCCTGACCGGAATACGACCCACCGGCGCCCGTCACGGAACACAACCGTCGACGGGCGCCTTCACGGCACGGATACCCTTGACAGGTGACCGACGCCCACGACACCGCAGCAGACCGTTCACTGCGCACCACCGGAGGCGCCCCTCCGGACGACGGCGGATCTTCTGCTACGGAGGCGCCGATCCCCTTGCTCGAACCCCGCGAGGGCATTCCGCCCGTGATCGCGGACGAGGCTGCCCTCGCCGAGGTGGTCGCCGCCTTCGCCGCGGGCAGCGGCCCCGTCGCCGTGGACGCCGAGCGCGCCTCCGGCTACCGCTACGGCCAGCGCGCCTACCTCGTCCAGCTGCGCCGCGAGGGCGCCGGGACCGCGCTGATCGACCCCGTCGCCTGCCCCGACCTGTCCGGGCTCGGCGAGGCGCTGTCCGGCGTCGAGTGGGTGCTGCACGCCGCCACCCAGGACCTGCCCTGCCTCCGCGAGATAGGCATGGTGCCCACCCGTCTCTTCGACACCGAGCTGGCCGGACGCCTCGCCGGGTTCCCCCGCGTCGGGCTCGGCGCGATGGTCGAGAACGTGCTCGGCTTCGTCCTGGAGAAGGGCCACTCCGCCGTCGACTGGTCCACCCGCCCGCTGCCCGAGCCCTGGCTGCGCTACGCCGCCCTCGACGTCGAGCTCCTGGTCGACCTGCGCGACGCGCTGGAGAAGGAGCTGGACCGGCAGGGCAAGCTGGACTGGGCCCGGCAGGAGTTCGACGCGATCGCCTCGGCACCGCCGCCGGAGCCCCGCAAGGACCCCTGGCGGCGCACCTCCGGCATGCACAAGGTGCGCCGGCGCCGGCAGATGGCCGTCGTACGGGAGCTGTGGCAGACCCGCGACCGGATCGCGCAGCGCCGGGACGTCTCCCCCGGCAAGGTGCTCTCGGACGCGGCGATCGTGGAAGCCGCGCTCGCCCTCCCGGCCAACCTCCACGCCCTCGCCGCGCTCAACGGGTTCGGGCAGCGCGTGGGACGGCGCCAGCTCGAGCAGTGGCAGGCGGCCGTCGACCGGGCGAAGGCACTGAGCGAGGCGCAACTGCCCCAGCCCGGCCAGCCGGTGACCGGCCCCCCGCCGCCGCGCGCGTGGGCCGACAAGGACCCGGCGGCGGCGGCACGGCTGTCCGCGGCGCGGGCGGGGGTCAGCGCGCTGGCCGAGCGGCTGAACATGCCGCCGGAGAACCTGATCACGCCGGACACGGTGCGCAGGGTCTGCTGGGAGCCGCCGAAGGTCGTCAGTGCCGAGGCGGTCGCCTCGGCACTGACGGGACACGGGGCTCGGGTGTGGCAGGTCGAGCAGGTCACGCCTGTGCTGGTCGCCGCGCTGGCTTCGGCGGGGGGCGCCTAGTCGCCGTACGGCGGGTTTCGTCGTACGGCGGGTGCGGGTGCGTCGTGGCTGGTCGCGCCCACGCGGCGGAGCCGCACATCGACTCAGCCCCGCGCCCCTATGGGGCGCTCACGTGGGCGCTTCCTTCCGGGCACCCCCACTTCGGCGGCCCCTCATTTCGTCGCCCCCCTCATGAAGCCGTTGTAGATGAAGCGCTGGAGGAAGAGGAAGACCAGCAGGGTGGGGAGGATGACCAGGACCGCGCCTGCCGAGATGGTTTCCCAGTGGGCGCCGAAGGGGCCCTTGAAGCGGAACAGGGACGTCGAGATCACGCCGAGGTCCTCGGAGGGCAGGTAGAGGAAGGGGATGTAGAAGTCGTTGTAGACGTTGATCCCCTTCACGATCACCACCGTCGCGATCGCCGGTTTGAGCAGCGGGAGGATCACCTTGCGGTAGATCGCGAAGGCGCCCGCGCCGTCCAGACGGGCCGCCTCGTCCAGGGAGACGGGGATGGAGCGGATGAACTGCAGGAAGATGTAGATCGACACGATGTCCGTGCCCATGTAGAGCGCGATCGGCGCCCACAGGCTGTCGAACATGCCGAAGCCGTTGACGATCTGGAAGGTCGCCACCTGGGTGGTCACCCCGGGCACCAGCGCGGCGAGCAGGAACAGGGCGACGACCAGTTTCCTGAAGCGGAAGTGGAAGCGGTCGATCGCGTACGCCGTCATCGAGCCGATGAGGATCGTGCCGCCGACGGCGACGACGAGGATGATCGCCGTGTTGCCGAACGCGGACAGCATCTGGCCGTCCCGGAACGCCGTCACGTAGTTGTCGAAATTCAGCGGGTCGTCGGGCAGGGCGAGCGCCCCGCTGCCGCCCGCCATCTCCTCCGAGGACTTCAGCGAGGTCAGGAAGACCACGGTGAGCGGCAGCAGCACGACGAGCGTGGCGAGGGCCAGGGACACGTACACGAGGGTGCGGGCCACGGTGCGGCGGGTCATACCAGATCCACCTTTTCGTCGGGGACGACGCGCCGCTGCACCCAGGTGACCGCCAGGACGATCAGCAGCAGGACGACGGCGGCGGCCGAGGCGAGGCCCGTCTTGTTGAACTGGAAGGCCAGCTTCACGGTCTGGATCACGAACGTCTCGGTGCCGGTGGCGCCGCCGGTCATGATGTACGGGATCTCGAAGACCGAGAGCGAGCCGGAGACCGAGAGGATCACGCTGAGGCCCAGGATGGGCTTGATGCCGGGCGCGATGATGTGCCGGAACTGCTGCCAGCGGCTCGCGCCGTCGATCTCGGCCGCCTCGTACAGCTCGCCCGGGATGGACTGGATCGCGCCGAGGAAGAGGACGAAGTTCAGGCCCAGGTGGCGCCAGACGGAGACGCCGGCGAGTGAGGTGTTCGCGGAGAACGGCGTGCCCAGCCAGGCGTGGTCGGTCCTGACGCCGAGCAGGCTCAGTACGGAGTCGAGGGTGCCGCCGTCCTGGAAGAAGTAGAGGAAGACGAAGCCGATCGCCACCCCGTTGATCAGGTACGGGAAGAACAGCACGCCCTTGAAGAAGTTCCGGAAGCGGACGTCGAAGCTGAGGACCGTGGCGAAGTAGAGGGCGAGGACGATCTGCACCACGGAGGCGACGAGGTAGTAGCCGCTGACGAAGAAGACCTCGAACAGCTCGGAGCGGGTGAGGAGTTCGGTGTAGTTCTCGGTGCCGGTCCAGTTCAGCTCCGGGCTGACGCCGTCCCAGTCGGTGAAGCTGTACGCCAGCATGTTGGCGATCGGCGCGTAGGTGAAGGTCAGCAGCAGGGCCAGCGGGGCGATGAGGAAGAGCCAGGGGGTGAGACGGCGCGACAGCCGGGCGCGGCGCGGGGCCGGCGCCGCCCGCTTCGGCCCTGCGGGCCCGGCCGGGACGTCCGGCCGCGCCGCCTTGCGGGTGGTGTCCGTCATCAGGACCCCAGCGAGTTCCGTGCCTCGGCCCACCGTTCGCCGAGGTCGCCGAGGAAGTCGTCGAGGCCGCCCTCGCGGGCGCCGCGGGCGAGGTCGACGAGTTCCTGGCGGTAGTCGGGCTTGTAGATGCCGACCTCGGACCGGTTGTCGATGGACTTCACCTCGGCGCCCTTGGTGTCGTCGAGGTCGATGAGCTTGACGCCCTGCTCCTCGTACGGCTTGAGGACGTCGGGCAGCGGGGCGTCCTTCAGCGGGGACAGGGCGAGGTTGGCCGCCGCGTAGCCGGACTCGTCGGTGAACCAGTCGATCCAGGCGCGGGCGGCCTCCTTGTGGTCGGAGTGGACGTTGACGGCCTGCTGGTAGTCCGGGGAGGTCACCGCGCAGAAGGCACCGTCCTGCTGCGCGGGGAAGGGCATGAAGCCGATGTCGGCGGGGTCGGCGCCGGCCTGCTTCGCGGCGTCCCGCATCTGGACGACGGCCCAGGAGCCGAGCCACATGGTGGCGATCTCGCCCTTGGCCAGCTTGGGCTTGGAGCCCTCCCAGTTGGTGGTGGTCGGGTCCTTCTCCGCGAGTCCGCCGCTGACGATGTCGTGGAGCAGGGTGTCGCCCACGCGCAGGTCGGCGCCCTCGGCCCAGGGGTCGCCCTCGGCGAGCTTCGTGGTGGCGTTCGTGTCGCAGCCGACGGAGCCGTTGACGTTGGTCCACTGGGTCAGCGGCCACATGTCCTTGAAGTTGGTGTAGTACGGCACCGCGTCCGTCTTCGACTTGATCGCCTTCAGGTCGTCGAGGAACTCGGCCGGGGTGGTGGGCCAGTCGGTGACGCCGGCCTCGCTCCACACCTTCTTGTTGTAGAGGAAGCCGGGGACGACCCCGAGGGGGCTCTGGCCGTAGACCTTGCCGTCGACGGTGGAGTAGTCGGTGAAGCGGTACGTGGCGCCGCGTTCGGCCCGGGTGCCGAGGGAGGCGAAGAACTTCGGGTAGTCCTTCTTCTCGATGACCGCCGGGATCATGAGGACGTCGCCGTAGTTCTCCGTGTTCATACGGATCTTGACCTCGCCCTCGTAGTCGGTGAGGCCGTCGAACTCGACCTCCACACCGGGGTAGGTCTTGTTGAACTCGGCGGCGTACTTCTTCATCGTGCCGTCCTGCACCAGGTCGGTCCGGTGGGTGAGGACCGTGATGGAGCCCTTGACCGCCGACGGGTCGTCGGGGGCCTTGGCGTCCGCGCCCTCGGCGGAACCCCCCGTGCCCGTGCAGGCGGAGGCCAGCAGGGCGAGGAGGGCGATCGATGCGGCAAGTGCGGTGCGGCGGTACATGTGCATCAGCTCCGTTCACGGGGCGGACGAGCACGAGTGGGTTGGCTGGTTCGGCACTCTGACAGCCCTTCACTGAACCGGTAAAGTCTCTATTGCGCCAACGATGACAAAACGTTGCCCAGACATGGCTCGACCGGTTTAGGGAGTGTGCATGCGTCAGGTCACACCGCTCACCGAGGGATGGACCCTGCGACACCCGGACGACACGGGGGAGGCGCTCCCCGCCTCGGTGCCGGGGTGTGTGCACACCGATCTGCTGGCGGCCGGGCTGATCCCCGACCCGTTCCTCGGCCAGAGCGAGACCGAGGTGGCGTGGGTGGGCCGGCGGGAGTGGACGTACGAGACAGAACTGACCGCCGGGGCGGGCGCGCACGAGCGGACGGACCTGGTCTTCGACGGTCTCGACACCGTCGCCGAGGTCCTGCTCGACGGCCGGACGCTGGGCCGGACGCGGAACATGCACCGCTCGTACCGCTTCGACGTGACGGGGCTGAGCGGGCGGCTCACCGTGCGGTTCGCGTCCGCCTACGCCGAGGCCGAGGCGGTGCGCGGCGCAGTGGGCGAGCGGCCGGGAGCGTACGCCGAGCCGTACCAGTACGTGCGCAAGATGGCCTGCTCGTTCGGCTGGGACTGGGGGCCGACGCTGGTGACGGCCGGGATCTGGCGGCCGGTGCGGCTGGAACACTGGTCGACGGCACGGATCGCCCGGGTGCGCCCGCTGGTGACCGTCGAGGACGGCGTGGGACAGGTCGATCTGGCGGTCGACGTGGAGCGTTCCCGGGGCGGGGCACCGCTCGCCGTGGAGGCGGGCGTCGGCGGCGTACGCGCCCGCGCGGAGATCGACGGGACGGAGGGGACCGTACGGCTGCGGGTGCCGGACGTACGGCTGTGGTGGCCCCAGGGTTACGGCGAACAGCCGCTGTACGACGTCGAGTTGACACTGCTGCACGGTGAGGACGCGCTGGACTCGTGGAGGCGCCGGATCGGGTTCCGGACGGTGGGGCTGGACACCTCGGCCGACGCCCACGGCACCGGGTTCACCCTGGTCGTCAACGGGGAGCGGCTGTTCGCGCGGGGCGTCAACTGGATCCCGGACGACGTCTTCCCGTCCCGGATCACCCGTGAGCGCTACCGGCGGCGGCTGGAGCAGGCGGCCGGCGCGGGCGTGGACCTGGTCCGCGTCTGGGGCGGCGGGATCTACGAGAGCGAGGACTTCTACGACGCCTGCGACGAGCTGGGGCTGCTGGTCTGGCAGGACTTCCCGTTCGCGTGCGCGGCCTACCCCGAGGAGCAGCCGCTGCGCGGGGAGGTGGAGGCGGAGGCGCGGGAGAACGTCGTACGGCTGATGCCGCACCCCTCGCTGGTGCTGTGGAACGGCAACAACGAGAACCTGTGGGGGTTCCGGGACTGGGACTGGGAGCCGGGGCTGGCCGGGGACTCCTGGGGCGAGGGCTACTACCTGGGCGTACTGCCCAGGATCGTCGCGGAGTCGGACCCCACGCGGCCGTACACGGCGGGCAGCCCCTGGTCCGGTTCCTGGCGGCGCCACCCCAACGACCCGGCGCACGGCACCCACCACTCCTGGGAGGTGTGGAACCGCGCCGACTACGCCGACTACCGCCGCCATGTGCCGCGTTTCGTGGCCGAGTTCGGCTGGCAGGCGCCGCCCGCGTACGCCACGCTGCGGCGGACGCTGCCCGGGGAGGAACTCGCTCCGGACTCCCCCGGCATGCTGCACCACCAGAAGGCGGACGACGGAAACGGCAAGCTGGAGCGCGGGCTGGCCCGCCATTTCGCCGTGCCGGAGGGGGACTTCGACCGCTGGCACTATCTGACGCAGGTCAACCAGACGCGTGCGATCGCCACCGGGATCGAGCACTGGCGCTCGCACTGGCCGGTGTGCGCGGGCACGGTGGTGTGGCAGCTCAACGACTGCTGGCCGGTGACCTCGTGGGCCGCGATCGACGGGGACGGGCGGGAGAAACCGCTCTACCACGAGCTGCGGCGGCTGTACGCGGACCGGCTGCTGACCGTGCGGGCGGAGGATGGGGGCCTGGCGGTGGCGGCGGTCAACCAGTCCGCCGAGGACTGGCAGGGCACGCTGCGGCTGCGCCGGATGTCCGTGGACGGCACGGTGATCGGGGAGGCGGTCCCGGCGCTGGCCGCCGGGGGGCGGACGGTGGCGGTGACCGAGGTCCCGGCCGCTCTGGTCCCGGTCGGCCCGAAGGAGTTCCTGGTCGCCGACGCGGGTGACCTGCGGGCCACGCACTTCCCGGTGCCGGACCGGGAGATCCCGTACCCGCGGCCCGAGTTCGAGGTGGCGCTCGCGCCGGGCGGGATCACGGTCACGGCCCGCACCCTCGTGCGGGACCTGCTGCTCCAGGCCGACCGGCTGGACCCGGAGGCGGTGGCCGACCGGGGGCTGGTGACCCTGCTGCCCGGAGAAGAGGTGACCATCGGGGTGCGGGGCTGGAAGACTCCGGACCCGGACACCGCCCGTTCCGCCCTGTACTGCGTGGAGCCCACTCGATGACGGCAACGCCGACCCCCCGCGTCACCATCAAGGACGTCGCCGCGCGCGCCGGTGTGTCCAAGGGGGCCGTGTCCCTCGCCTTCAACCGGAAACCCGGCCTGTCGGAGGCGACCCGCGAGCGGATCTTCCGGGCGGCGCGGGAACTGGGGTGGGCGCCGAGTCCGACCGCGCGCACGCTGGCCGGTTCGCGGGTGGACGTGGTGGGTCTCGCGGTGTGCCGGCCCGCCCGGCTGCTCGGCCTGGAACCGTTCTACATGGAGTTCGTCTCCGGGGTGGAGAGCGTCCTGGTCGAACGGTCCTGCTCGCTGCTGCTGCGGCTGGTGCGCAGCCCGGACGAGGAGGTCGGGCTGATGGAGTCGTGGTGGCGGGGCCGGCAGATCGGCGGGTCGATCCTGGTGGACTTCCGGGCCGACGACCCCCGCCCGGCGGTGGCCGGGCGGCTCGGGCTGCCGGTGGTGGCCGTCGGGCACCCGTCGCTGACGGGCGGGCTGACCTCCGTGTGGACGGACGACGCCACGGCCGTGACCGAGGCGGTGCGGTATCTGGCGGCGCTCGGGCACCGGCGGATCGCCCGGGTGGGCGGCGCGGCGGCGCTCGGGCACACCGCGATCCGCACGACCGCGTTCGACGAGGCGGTGCGGGCGCTGGAGCCGGCGGCACGGGCGTGGCAGGTGGCGACGGACTTCTCCGGGGACGCGGGCGCGCGGGCGACCCGCTCGCTGCTGACGGCGGCGCCGGCGGAGAGGCCGACGGCGATCGTGTACGACAACGACATCATGGCGGTGGCGGGGCTGTCGGTGGCGGCGGAGATGGGGCTGCGGGTGCCGGACGACGTGTCGCTGCTGGCGTGGGACGACTCGCAGCTGTGCCGGCTGACGCATCCGACGCTGTCGGCGATGAGCCATGATGTGCACGGGTTCGGGGCGGAGGTGGCGCGCACGTTGTTCGGTGTCATCACCGGTGAGGGATCGGGCTCCCACCCGGTACCGACCCCGGTCCTGACGCCTCGCGGATCCACGGCTCCGCCGTGAGGGATGCCGCCGGACGTGTGATGTTCGCCGCTCCGGGCGGCGGGACTGTGCAGTCACGTTACCCACAAGTAGCATGGCCCGTAAGCAAGCGCTCAGCGTCCCGCACCTGGAGGAGAGCCATCGTGCCTCGTACCGTCAGGGACGTCGTCTTCGTCGACGGCGTCCGTACCCCGTTCGGCAAGGCGGGCCCGAAGGGCATCTACCACGAGACCCGGGCCGACGACCTCGTGGTGAAGGCGATCCGGGAGCTGCTGCGCCGCAACCCCGGTCTCGACCCGAAGAAGATCGACGAGGTCGCCATCGCTGCGACCACGCAGATCGGCGACCAGGGCCTGACCATCGGCCGCACGGCCGGCATCCTCGCGGGCCTGCCCACCTCGGTCCCGGGCTACTCCATCGACCGCATGTGCGCCGGCGCCCTGACCGCCGTCACCACGGTGGCCGGCTCCGTCGCCTTCGGCGCGTACGACATCGCCATCGCGGGCGGTGTCGAGCACATGGGCCGCCACCCGATGGGCGAGGGCGTGGACCCCAACCCGCGCTTCGTGAGCGAGAAGCTGGTCGACGAGTCCGCCCTCTTCATGGGCATGACCGCCGAGAACCTGCACGACCGCTACCCGCACATCACCAAGCTGCGTGCCGACGAGTACGCGGTCCGCTCCCAGGAGAAGGCCGCCAAGGCGTACGCCGACGGCAAGATCCAGGCCGACCTGGTGCCGGTCTCGGTGCGCCGCACCAACGAAGAGGCCGGCGAGACCGGCTGGGGCCTGGTCACCGCCGACGAGCCGATGCGTCCGGGCACCACGCTGGAGAACCTGGCCGGTCTGAAGACCCCGTTCCGCGTCCACGGCCGGGTCACCGCCGGCAACGCGGCCGGTCTGAACGACGGTGCGACCGCCTCCCTCATCGCGAGCGAGGACTTCGCCCGCGAGAACGGCCTCCCGGTCAAGATGCGCCTGGTCTCCTACTCCTTCGCGGGTGTGGAGCCCGAGGTCATGGGCTACGGCCCGATCCCGGCCACGGAGAAGGCCCTGGCCCAGGCCGGCCTGTCCATCTCCGACATCGGCCTGTTCGAGATCAACGAGGCCTTCGCCGTCCAGGTCCTCGCCTTCCTGGACCACTACGGCATCGCCGACGACGACGAGCGCGTCAACCAGTACGGCGGCGCCATCGCCTTCGGCCACCCGCTGGCCTCCTCCGGCGTCCGTCTGATGACGCAGCTGGCCCGCCAGTTCGAGGAACAGCCGAACGTCCGCTACGGCCTGACCACCATGTGCGTCGGCTTCGGCATGGGCGCGACGGTCATCTGGGAGAACCCGCACTTCGAGGGGGACAAGTGAGCACCACCACCGCAGAGCTGCTGAAGGGTGCGGCCGAGCTGTTCCCGGGTGAGGTCGTCACGCAGGCGCACGTACGCCACTTCGACCTGCCGCTGGGCGCGGGCCGTTTCGCGCTGATCACGCTGGACAACGGCCACGACCACACCAAGCCGACCACCCTCGGCCCGCAGTCGCTGGCGAACATCGACGCCGCGATCGACCAGGTCGAGAAGGAGGCCGCGGACGGCGAGATCGTCGGCGTCGGCGTCACCGGCAAGCCGTTCATCTTCGCGGTCGGCGCCGACCTCAAGGGCGTCGAACTGCTGAAGCGCCACGAGGACGCGCTGGCCATCGGCAAGGGCGGCCACGACGTCTTCAAGCGGCTGGCGAAGCTGGCCGTGCCGACGTTCGCGTACTACAACGGCGCGGCGATGGGCGGCGGCGTCGAGATCGGCCTGCACTGCTCGTACCGCACGGTGTCGGCGGCCCTGCCCGCCTTCTCCCTCCCCGAGGTCTTCCTCGGCCTGGTCCCCGGCTGGGGCGGCTGCACGCTGCTGCCGAACCTGATCGGCGCCGAGAAGGCCGTCTCGGTCATCATCGAGAACAGCCTCAACCAGAACAAGCAGCTCAAGGGCGCGCAGGTCCACGAACTCGGCATCGCGGACGCCATCTTCGAGGGCGCGGACTTCCTGGAGCAGTCGCTGATCTGGACGGCGGCCGTCCTCAAGGGCGAGATCGTCGTCGAGCGTCCGGTGATCGACCGCGGTGAGGCCTGGGACCAGGCCGTCGCGCGCGGCCGGTTCATCGCCGACTCCAAGGTGCACGGCGCCGCCCCGGCCGCCTACCGCGCCCTGGACATCATCGCCGCCGCCAAGGACGGCGACCTCCAGCGGGGCTACGACGCCGAGGACACCGCGCTCGCCGACCTCATCATGGGCGGCGAACTGCGCTCCGGCATCTACGCCTTCAACCTGGTGCAGAAGCGCGGCAAGCGCCCGGCCGGCGCCCCGGACAAGTCGCTGGCCCGCCCGGTCACCAAGGTGGGCGTCGTCGGCGCCGGCCTGATGGCCTCCCAGCTCGCGCTGCTCTTCCTGCGCCGCCTGGAGGTGCCGGTCGTCCTGACCGACATCGACCAGGAGCGCGTCGACAAGGGTGTGGGCTACGTCCACGCCGAGATCGACAAGCTGCTCGGCAAGGGCCGGATCAACCAGGACAAGGCCAACCGCCTCAAGGCGCTGGTCTCCGGCGTCCTGGACAAGGCCGAGGGCTTCGCGGACGCCGACTTCGTCATCGAAGCGGTCTTCGAGGAGATGGGCGTCAAGCAGAAGGTGTTCGCCGAGGTCGAGGCGGTCGCCCCGGCGCACGCGATCCTCGCCACCAACACCTCGTCCCTCTCCGTGACGGAGATGGCGTCGAAGCTGAAGCACCCCGAGCGGGTCGTCGGCTTCCACTTCTTCAACCCGGTCGCGGTCCTGCCGCTGCTGGAAATCGTCCGCGGCGAGCGGACCGACGAGGCCTCGCTGGCCACGGCGTTCGGCGTCGCCAAGAAGCTGAAGAAGACCGCGGTGCTGGTCAAGGACGCCCCGGCGTTCGTGGTCAACCGCATCCTGACCCGCTTCATGGGCGAGATCCAGAACGTCATCGACGAGGGCACGCCGGTCGAGGTCGCGGAGAAGGCGGTGGAGCCGCTCGGCCTGCCGATGTCCCCGCTGGTCCTGCTGGAGCTGGTCGGCCCCGCGATCGGCCTGCACGTCTCGGAGACCCTCAACCGGGCCTTCCCGGACCGCTTCACGGTCTCCCCGAACCTCGCGGCCGTCGTCAAGGCCGGCAAGCGCGGCTTCTACGTCTACGACAGCGGCAAGCCCGAGCTGGACCCGGAGGTCGCGGCGCTGCTGAAGCAGGGCGACACCGTCCTCACCGAGGAGCAGGTCCGCGCCCGCGTCCTGGACGCGGTGGCCCAGGAGATCGGCCTGATGCTCGACGAGGGCGTCGTCGCCGAGGCCCAGGACATCGACCTCTGCCTGATCACCGGCGCCGGCTGGCCCTTCCACCTGGGCGGCATCACGCCGTACCTGGACCGCGAGGGCGTCTCCGAGCGGGTGAACGGGAAGCGGTTCCTGGAGGCGGGGGTGGCCTCGGTTCCGGCGTGATGCCTGACCGGACCTCCAGGTGAAGGAGGGTCTCCGCCTACGGCGGAGACCCTCCTTTCCTTCGTTCCTTCAGTGGGTTCCGCCGTAGTAGGCGTCTCTCACCCCCATGGACGCGACGTCCATGACGGTGAAGGGAAGCTGTGTGACCGGGGACTCCGCTCCCGAGGCGTGCACGGCGAAGACGTCGATGACGTGCGTGCCCGGACTCCAGGGCCAGCCCGACTCCCACGACCAGATGCCGTTCGAGCCGACCGCGACGCCGCCCAGGAGCACACCGTTCTCCCGGAACCCGACCTGTGCGGCGTCCGTGGCGGACCCGGTGAACACGACCCTGGAGTCCATCACCTGCTCGTGGGCCACCGGTTCCAGCACCACCGGTGCTCCGGCGCTCTGCCCGACCGTCGACATCCCGGAGCCCCAGTCCGTGCCGACCCTTCCGGACACGGGCGGAACGGTTCCCCCGGCGGGCGCTTCGACCGCCGTGAAGTTCACCTCTGTCCGCTCGGTCTGGTAGCCCGCCGCGTCCACCGCGTACACCTTCACCGGATGCCTGCCCGTGCTCCAGGACCTTCCCAGCTCCCAGGACCAGTTGCCGTCGGCATCGACGTCCGTCTGCCCCAGGTACTTGCCGTGCTCCCAGACGATCACACGGACGGCACCACGGGCGTGGCCCGTCAGCCGTACGGCGTCCCTGCGCACCTCCTCCTGGAAGGCCGGCGCGGTGATCACGGGCGGTGGGAACTCCGGGCCCCTCACCACCGATGTGGAGGAGAGATACGACGTGATGGCCAGCCGGTCACGGTCGGGTTCCTCATACCCGTTGCGCACGTGCCCCAGGCGCGGCGCGATCCCGTCGATCAGGAAGTTGGCGATGCCCATCAGGACGGGAACATTGCGCCCCGCCACCTGAGTGTGGTCGGCGATGTGCGGGGAGTCGCTGAAGATGAAGTTGAAGTTCTCGTAGTGCTGGAAGAGCCCCAGGAAGGGTTCCACCTGAACCGGATACTGGTCGTCCTGGGCCGCGGACACCAGGTAGATGTTGGCTGTGCGGTTCGCCCCCGCGCGCAGCAGATCCGGGATGAGCGCGTCCACGATCCGCACGTTCTGCTCGGGCACGCCCTCACCGAGCATGAACCGGGCGACGCCCGGATGCACGTCCCGGACGTACGTACCGACCGAGAACTGCGGCGCGATGGCGACGATGTTGCGGAAGCCGTACTTCAGACCGAAGTAGAGGGCCGCGCTGCCGCCCTTCGAACCGCCCCACAGAGTGACGGAATCCGGGGTCAGGTCGAGAGCGTTCATCACCTTGGATATGAGGGTGACGACGGACTGTTCCAAGGAGAAGTCCATCTCCTTGCACAGGTAGTAGCTCCGGTTGTCCTCGAACTTGTCGCGGATCCAGAGAATGTTCGCCCGAAGCTTGTCGAACACTCCGTTGGACCAGCCGTAGTCGCCGGGCGCGGCGAAGTTCGCGAAGACGACGACCAGATGGCGGTTGCCCTTCTGCGCGTGGGTGAAGCGGTACTCGACCGGGAAGGTCCCGGATGCTTCGATACCCGTGAGCAGCTGCCGCCCCTTCGGGGGTGCTTTTGACATATGGGGACTCCACTCTCTGTTGTGTCTCGAAAGGCGGGCGGCAGGTATCTCCCGTGCAGGTCGCGTGCTCAGTACCCTGCGGGCGTCGCGTCGGCCGTGGCGCTCGTCACCGGGAAGGACAGGACGTCGCGGGCGACTCGGCTGCGGTCACGTCCGCACCGTGACGTACCGTGCGACGGTGAACCGGACGTCGGTGCGCTCGGACTGGTAGCCGTCGGGGTCGACGGCGAAGAGCCTGACCATGTGGTCGCCCGTGCTCCACTGGCTGCCCCGGTCCCAGACCCAGCCGCCGTCGGCGCCGACCGGAGCCGACGCCAGGTACTTGCCGTTCTGCCAGATGCTCACGCGGACCGCTCCGGGCGCGTAGCCCGTGAAGCGGACCGCTTCGGGCGGCAGCACAGCCCGCGCTTCGGGCAGGGTGACGACCGGTGCGGCGAACGACTCCTGCACCACGGACGTCGACTTGAGATAGGCCTCGATACCCGACTTGTCGGCGTCCGGCTCCTCGTACCCATGACGGGTGAGGCCCAGACGTGGGGCGATGCCCTCGACGAGCAGGTAGGCGATGCCCAGCAGAGGGGGCGTGTTGCGCTGGGTCACCTTTCCGTGCCCGGTGATGAGGGGGGATTCGCTGAAGACGAAGTTGAAGTTGCGGTAGCGCTGCAGCAGTCCCAGGAACGGCTCCACCTGGGTGCTGTACTGCTCGTCCTGCGGCGAGGACACCATGTAGATGTTGGCCTCGGGGTTCGCCCCGGACGTGAGCAGGTCGGGCAGAACCGCGTCGAGCACTCCGACGTTGTCGTCCGGCATCGTCTCGCCCAGCATGTGGCGGCCGACCTGGGGATAGACGTCGCGCACGAACGTGCCGATCCGGAGCTGGGGAACACTGGCCACGATGTTCCTGAACCCGTATCTCAACCCGAAGTAGAGGGCAGCGCTGCCGCCCTTCGAGCTCCCCCACAGTGTGACGTCGCCAGGCGTCAGGCCAAGGGACGTCATGACCTTCGAGATGAGCCCGATGACGGATCTCTCGACGGAAAAGTCCATCCCCTTGCACAGGTAGTAGGTGTTCTGGCCGTCGAACAGGTCACGGATCCAGAGAATGTTCGACCGAAGGCTGTCGAAGACACCGGTGGCCCACCCGTAGTCGTCCGGCGCGAAGATATTGGCGAAGACGACGGTCAGGTGCCGATTGCCGTTCCTCGCGTGGGCGAACCGGTACTCGACGGGGCAGGGACCGGAGGTGTCGATCCCCTGGACCGTCTGTCGGCCCTTCGCTGCTGCATCAGACATGGTGCGGTGCCACTTTCCGATCGGAGATCATGTAGGGATGCCGCACACCGTCTCCCCGTCCCCGTCCTCCGAACGAAGGCGTCGTAGGGGCCGGTACCTGGCTGTCTCGGCGACACTGCTGGGGATCGTGAGCACGGTGGCCGTCGTGCAGACGGCGGGCCCTCCCCGCTCCTCCACCCCGCCTCGGACGCTGATCACCGCGACCTGGAACATGTGTGGCGTACGGGAGTGGAACTGCGCGGGCACCGGGAGCCGTGCCGCGAAGAAGCGGGAACTGGAGCGTCTCGCCACCCGTTCCGGGGCGGAGGTGATCCTGCTGCAGGAAGCCTGCGCCACGGATGTGGAGGCGGTACGCAGAAACCTGGGCCCGTCCTGGCACACCGCGTTTCGCCCCTACACATGGAGCGACCGCGCCGGGCGTACGGGCACGGTGCGATGCGGCACGGCGGGACCCGCCGGTCGTGCCGTGCTTTCGGCGTATCCCCTCTCCGCCGTGCGCACGGTGCCTTCTCGGCAGCCCTCGGCCGGCGTGCGGCGCGGCATCCTCTGCGTGTCGATCGCGGCGCAGGACATCAGGGTGTGCGCCGCTCATCTCAGTCCGCCCGGGAGCGGCCGGGCAGACCGCGGCCAGGAGCTCCGCGACGACCAACTGAACGCGTTGGTGGGCGCGGTGCCCGAGCGGCGGACCGTCTACGGCGGAGACCTGAACGTGGATCCGCCGGGGGAGAACAACCCCGACTCCTGGGTGTGGCCGGACCGGCCTTATCGCGTGCACCGGGAGTGCGACCAGGAGTCCGGCAGGCCCGGACCGGCGCGGGCGACGCATGTCTCGCGGCACAAGCTGGACTACCTTTTCACCGGATTGCCCGTGCTCGAGTGCCGGGTGCGCGACACCGGTGTCTCCGACCACCTGGCCCTGCTGATCCGGATGGACACCCGCACCGGCTGAGGCCGTACCGGGGGGAATGCGCGGGGGGCGGGTCATCGGATGCCCGGACCATCCGGCACGGCCGGGCACGCCGACGGCCGGCCACCCGGCGAAGCCATCGTCATCGCACGATCACTTCTTCGAAGGTCTGTGCCGCAGAGGGCTGGGCGGGGACGGCGCCGATCAGCCCTGCGGCCGTGTGGTGGCCGGTGAACCACTGCGCCGGACCCCGCTGAACGGAGGTCATCGGCCTTCCCGCATGCCGCGTGTCGACGGTACCGACGGCCGGTGCGTGTGCCTGTCCGGGCTCCAGGTCTCCGCCCGCGACCAGCATCCGGTCGGCGAGCCGTGCGGCGGCGTAACCGTCGTCCAGGTCGCAGAACTCACGCTGGAACCAGCGGTACCGCTCGGCGTACAGGTCCTGGATCCGGTCGATGTCGCGGATGGCCGTCACCAACTCCTCGGACGTGTAGAGAAGGGGGCCCGGGGCACTGCCCTCGAAGTCGAAGTAGAAGCCGCGCAGGGTGTCGCGGTAGTGGTCCAGGTCGTACGTGAAGAACAGGATGGGCCGCCCGGTGTTGACGTAGTCGAACATCAGGGAGGAGTAGTCGGTGATCATCACGTCGGTGATCAGCGAGAGGTCGGCCATGTCCGGGTAGTCGGAGACGTCGAAGACGAATCCGTCACCGGCGCCCGGCACCGGATCCACGACATTGGGGTGGCGGCGCACCATGAGGACGTGGTCGGAACCGAGCCCCGCACGCGCGGCCTCCAGGTCGATACGGAAGTCCAGCTTGTACTTGCCGGGCGCGTAGAACTGGTCGTCGCGCCAGGTCGGCGCGTACAGCACCACCCGCTTGCCCTCCGGCAGTCCGATCCTGCGGCGGATCTGCTGCTCCCGGGCTTCCATGTCGGGCCGGCGCAGGATGTCGTTGCGCGGGTAGCCGCTCTCCACCATCTCGCCGGGGAAACCGAAGGCGCGCTTGAGGATCGGGGTGGAGAAACTGTTGGGGGACACCAGCATGTCCCAGTTCTGCACCTCCTTCTCGACGCGTTCCAGATAGCGCTGGTCGGCGAAGTGAATGGACTCGATGTCGTGGCCGATCTTCTTCAGCGGTGTGCCGTGCCACGTCTGCACGACGACCTGGCCGTCCCGTTTCTTGAACCAGTCCGGGAGGTGGTTGTTGGCGACGACGTACCGGCTGGTGGCGAGGGCCTCGTACCACTCCGGTGACCACATGCGGACGGGCGTCGCCGTGGGCGGCACCTGAACCTGGTCATCGCGTACCACCCACAGATGGTCGAGGCCGACACGACGACGTACGAGTTCCTCGTGCAGGGCGCGGGGGCTGTCGGAGTACTGAGTGCCCTTGAACGCGTCGAAGAGCACCGCGTCACGCACCGGCTCCCGGCGGGCCGCGGGATAGGCCTTGGTGCGCAGCAGCTTCTGCCGGTAGGGGCCGCGGGCGTGATCGGGCATCGCCGAGTGGACAAGGAGCGACAGCCGGTCGTAGGCCTCGGCCTGCATCTCGTAGCGGCGTTCGTTGCTCTCGTACTCCTGCGGGAACGCCTCGATGTGGTCCTGCTCGATCTTCACCATCAGGTCTTCGAGGCGGTCCTCGCGCGCCACGGCGGAGAGGTCCTGGCGACGCAGGAAGAAATCCCATCGTCCGGCCGCGAGCGGGATCTCTCCGGCCAGGGTCCGCATGGCGGCGGGGGCCAGTACACAGCGGAACTCGTAGCCGTCCCAGACCAGGGGTACGGAACGTTCCGCGCCGTGCGCACGCGAACGGACCACCAGATGAGCGGCCCGGTACTGCTCCTGGGTCAGCCGGTCCGCGGCCAGGTACCGCCCCTGGATCTCCAGCGAACCGTCCTCCCGCCACGCACACCGGGTCGCGGTGGGAAGGGTCGCGCGTTCGAAGAGCACGAGATAGCCGGATCCGTTGCGGTGGACGACGACCTCGCGGTCGCCCTCCCCGGTCTGCAGTGACACCGGCATGCGGTAGTGCCCGTCCTCCGTCTCCTCCGCCATGACGGGGTACATGGTCATCTTGCGGCCCTCGACGTGGAAGGTCGTCTTCCACCCGTTGCTGCCCATGCCCCAGGACTGCGGGACGTCCGCGTCCGTCCCCGCGTGGACGCGGGACTTCGGTACGAGGCTGCTCAGAGGCAGTTTGGCGGAGAACGTGCACCATCCGTCACCGCCGGGCGTGAAGTGGACACGTGCGTCGTGCCGCCCGGCTCCGCTCATGCTGGTGACGCGGAGTTTGCCCCATTCCGGCACCTTGGGTCCGAGGTAGACGCCGCGCAGCTCCAGTTGATCACCGACGAGGCGGTGCCGGGTGATCCGGCAGCGCACGATCTCGACGCGCAGCTTGAGCTTGCCCTGCAGGAAGACCGGAAGGATCCGCGTGTTCTTGTCGACGTACCGGTAGGGCGGGTTGGCGGCGCTGCCCGCGCCACCCCGGTCGATGCCCCGGTAGCGGAACAGTCCGCGGCTGAGGACACCGGTGGCCACGTCCCAGGTGCCCTCGACCCACTGGCCCTTGCGCTTGAGACGCGTGGTGTCGATTCGCGCCTCGAAGCCGGCCCAGTCATAGCAGTAACGATTCTGCTTGGAGTCCTCGGTGGCCTGCGGCGCATAGACGGTCTTCGCCGTGGTGATCACCATGCGGCCCTGCTTCTTGTTCCGCAGGGCGATCGCCTTCACCGACATGTGCTTCTTGTGCACGTTGATGAACCGGACGTAGGCGGTTCCGTTGAGGATGAGCATGTCGGACTGGGAGCCCCACCGGGCACCGGACAGCGAGCCGTGCAGGGAGAATTCCTTGTCCAGCCGGTAGGCCTTCTTGTCGAGGCCCACCTCCCGGTCACCGAGGTAGGGGTAGTTGAGGTAGCGCCGGAACCGCCGCTGCACGGGCATGGGACCGCCACGACGCTCGAACTCGATGACTTCGAGGAGTTCGGCCAGGCGCTGCTCACGCACCAACAGCCACTTGACGCGGGCGTCCGCGGGCAGCTCGTCGATGATGGTGAGGTCCGTCTCGTCGAGGAACTCGTTGGCCCACTGCATGAAGGAGTGCCGATACTCCTCGTCGGCGTCCGGGAGCACCTTCAGGTGGAGCATGAGGTCGGACTTCAGGCACGCGAGATCGTACTTCCGCTTGCTGTCCGCGTACTCCCGGGATTCCTGATCGCCGAGGAAGCGGCTCACGGACCGCACAGCCGCGACGCGGTCGCGCAAGTTCGACAGTTCGGAGTGGCGCTGGGTGATGGAAGGCGCCGCTCCGCCCTCCCGGCGGCGCCAGAAGTAGACGACGTCCGTGATGACGTCGACCTTGGCGGCGCTGAAGTGGGCGTACATGTTGACCCACGAGTCCTCGTACATCACGCCCTCGGGGAACCTGATGGAGTGGTGGTCCCAGAAGGAGCGCCGGAAGAGCTTGTTCCAGACGGTGCGGTCGTAGATCAGCGCATCGAACTTCGTGATGTGCGTGCCGCGCCGGTTCTTCTGCATCGGGCCCTTGTGCAGCGGTGACTGCCACTTCTTGGTGGAGTTCATCATCTGCACGTTGCCCGAGACGAAATCCGCCTCGGATTCCTCAAGGGTGCGGACCAGGAGTTCGTAGGCGTACTCGGGAATGACGTCGTCGCCGTCCACGAAGGCGAGGAACTCCGCCGCGGGGTGGGTGTTGCGCAGCCCGATGTTGCGCGCGTGCCCCGGCCCGTGGGCGTGCTGGCGGACGAGACGGAAGCGGCGGTCGGCCGCGCAGAAGTCGGCCGCGATCCGCACCGATCCGTCGGTGGAGCCGTCATCGACGAGGACGACCTCGAAATCACGGAACGACTGGCGCGCGATGGACTCCAGACATTCGGCGAGGTATGCCTCGACGTCCTGAAAGGGCACGACAACACTCAGGCGCGGGTGAACCACCAACTCGTACTCCTACTAAGACATTTCGCCCATCAGGACATCAGCGGTCCGCTCTGGACGCTCCTCCCCCATGCGTGGCGCACGACGACCCCTGCCGCCATGCCCCACCAGCACCCCTGGCCTCGCGAAAGCCCCCCTCCACATGGGCCACAGGTTCCCCACATCTTAAGCCACCCTTAAAGGTGGTCAAGGTTCATTCATGTGGCATTCATCGCTCTGCCGTGCTATGTCCACCCACGCGGGACTGAGTCATGAGCTGCTGCCTATAGTTCTCCCACTGACGTGATCGCATCAGTGGACCGGTCTCCCCCCACCCGGGCCCTGCCACTCCGCCACGCGGAGCCCGTGAGGAGAGGAACCGAACACCATGACGCACAGCGCCACCACGGAGTCACGGCGTGCGCAGCCGGAGGGCGGCGGTGGACGCCGCCGCTCTCAGCGTCCCCGTCGGCGCTGGGGACGCATCGTCCTGCTGTCGTTCCTGGCCGTCCTGCTCGCGGCAGGCGGTACGGGATACTGGCTCTACAGCGATCTGAACGGCAACATCGACGGAGTCGACCTGGACAAGGCCCTCGGCGACGACCGTCCGGAGAAGCTGCCGACCTCCGGACAGAACCTGCTGATTCTCGGCTCGGACTCGCGCGCCGGCGCGAACGCGGAGCTGGGCACCGGCAAGGTGTCGGGCGCCCGGTCGGACACCGCGCTGGTGGTGCACATCCCCGAAGGGCGCCGGCAGGCCGTTGCCGTGAGCATCCCGCGCGACACGCTCGTCACCCGCCCGGAGTGCGCCAAGGAGGACGGCTCCGCCCTCCCGGAGGCCGAGCGCGTCATGTTCAACTCCGTGTACTCGACGGCCGGCCCGGCCTGCGTGGTCAAGACCGTGGAGAAGATGTCCGGCGTCCGCATGGACCATTACATGGAGATCGACTTCGCCGGTTTCAAGGGGCTGGTGGACGCGATCGGCGGCGTGACCGTCACCATCGACGAGCCCATCAAGGACACCTCCAGCGGCCTGGACCTGAGCGCCGGAACCCACAAGCTGGACGGCACCGATTCCCTGGCGTTCGTACGGACCCGGCACGGCGTCGGTGACGGCAGCGACCTGGGCCGCATAGGACTCCAGCAGCAGTTCATAATCGCCCTGCTGAGCGAGGTGAAGCGGCAGGACCTGTTCGGCAGCCCCACCAAGACGTACAAGATCGCCGACACCCTGACCTCGGCACTGACCACCGACGCCGAACTGGCCTCACTGACCAGCCTGGCCGACTTCGCGCGCAGCATGAACGGAGTCGATCCGGCATCCATGGATACGATCATGCTTCCGGTGGCGTACGACAAGATCGACCCGAACCGGGTGGTGGCCGCACATCCCCAGGTCGATCAACTGTGGGAGGCGATCCGCTCCGACACGGAGATTCCCGAGTCCGCGAAGAAGTCGCCGGCGACGGGCGGCTGACCCCTGGCACGGCGCCGTGACGGCGACGACCGCTCAGCTCCCGAGGGTGTCCCACCGCGTGAGAGCGAGACCGTCGCCGTCCTCCTGGCGTGCGACCTTGGGCCTGCCGTCGGTGCCGATCAGCGCCATCACCACGCGGCCCCGCCCGTCCCGGCCCAGGGCCGGGGCGTCCTGGCAGGACTCGGTCAGCGCGTACCACCAGAAACCGGCGGCCTCGTTCTCGGTGCCGCCTATCCCGAGCACGGCCGCGCCGTCCTGGTCACGGTAGGCGAGGACGACACAGTCGTAGCCGTCCAGTGACGTACGGAGGGCCGCGCACGGCCGCTCGGCGGAAGTGCCGCCCAGAGCCACGGGCCAGTCACCCGCCCGCCAGGCCGCCGCACCGCCACTCTCGGCGTCCGTCCAGAAGAACGTGGCCCGGCCGGGACCGGTCTCCAGGGCCGCGACCGTGCCCGGCGCGGGACGCAGCGAGAAACCACGGGGACCCGCGAAGTCACCGCCGGGCTCGGACTGACGCCAGACGAGCGTGCCCGTCTCGGCGGCGACGCAGACCTCGATCCGTCCGTCGGTGAGCGCGACCGCCGCGGGCCGGGCGTCGATACCGCCGCCGCGCAGGTCCTCCCACGCCCGCCACTTGCCGTTCGGGGCCTCGCGCCGCAGCATGAGACCGCCGTGCGCGCCCCGCAGGAACACGTGCACGGCGCCGTCCCGGGCGACCGCCCCGACCGGCGGGCCGGACTGTTCCGGATCCTTGTGCGGGTTGCCGAGGGACCGCCAGTCGCTGAAGGCGAGTCCGGTCTGGTACTGGATGGCGTGCACGATGTCCACGTTCCGTTTGCCGTCGGCGCCCGTGCGCTCCCTGCGGCCGAGGAAGTGGACGTAGGCGTTGGCTCCCTGGACCACCGTCAGGTGTGTCAGCCCGGCCACCGGCACGAAGTGCGGACCGCTCCATTCCGGGCCGCCGACGGTGGTCTCCGTCCAGCGCAGCAGGCCACCGTCGGTGGGGGCGTACAGCGTGAGCCGACCGTCCTTGCCCCGGGTGAGCCAGTCTCCGTGGGCCGCTCCGGACGCGATCTTCCGGCGCTCCTCAGCGGTGCGCCCGTCCTTGACGGAGGCACCCGTGGGACCTGCCGGCTTTCTCCGCATCGCCTGGTGAACCTTCCTGAAGCCCGCCGCATCGCAGACACGGGAACCCTGAAACTCGACACATCATATGTCGATCGTTCACCCGTTCCCCCGGACTCCGTCCCGTCGGCTCGGGTGTCAGGCCGTCCTCGGACCTCCCGCCACGCCCGGAGCGCCGGCCCCGGCTCGTCCTTGCGGCGGGTGAGCAGAAGGGTGCCGGTGGACGGATGCGGACGAAGACGTGCGCGTGGCCCCGGTCGTCGACGGTGCCGGCAGGGGCCCAGGCCAGCGGTGCGGGCCCGGGCCCTGGCACGTGTTCGCCGTGTTGTCGTCGGTCGCCGGATCCCCACGGGCGGCTTCGCCCGCGTGCGGCGGGGCGGGCGGGTCTCGCGTGGGACCCTGACGCCATGGATGACACCGCCGCCCTGCTCGTGATCGTCGACGCCGCGAACGTCGTCGGGTCGGTGCCCGACGGGTGGTGGCGGGACCGGCGGGGGGCCGCGGAGCGGCTGCGCGACCGGCTGGCCGCGGACGGGGTGCCCGGGCGTCCGGGGCCGGTGGAGATCGTGCTGGTGGTCGAGGGTGCGGCGCGCGGGGTGGAGTCGGTGCCCGGGGTGCGTGTGGAGTCCGCTCCGGGCAGTGGTGACGATCACATGGTCGCGCTGGTGGCCGGGGCGGGAGACCGCCCCGTCCTGGTCGTCACGGCCGACCGCGAGCTGCGGCGCAGGGTGACCGCCGTGGGCGCGGAGGTCGCCGGTCCGCGGTCCGTGCCCCGCTGAGACCGGCGACGCCCGGCGCCCGCTACGTGTCGGCGTTCAGGTCCAGCCGCTGGTGGATCAGGCGGGCGAAGTGGGCCAGGGTGCGTCCGGTGGCCAGGTCGGCCGGGCCGAGGCGGATGTCGAACAGGTCCCTCGTCCGGACCAGGAACTGCATGCCCAGCAGCGAGTCCAGTCCGAAGTCGGTGACGTTGCGCGTGGGGTCCAGGTCGGCCGGGTCGGTCTGCAGGACGTCCGCGAGGAGCTGGGCGATCGTCTCGGTGATCTTGCCGATCGCCTCGTCCGCCGGGAGGTCCGCCAGCGTGCTCAGGAGTTCGTCGCGGGCGTCCGGGGAGGCCGTGGAGGAGGACGGGGCCAGCGGGGCGAACCGGGGGGTGGCCAGGGCGGGCAGCAGGTGGCGTGCGGCTCCCCAGCGGTAGCGGCCCGCCCCGGCGACGTCGGTGCCGGCGGCCAGGAGCCGGTCGGTGGTGGCGAGGACCTCGGCGGGGGTGAGCAGTTCGAGGCCGCGTCCGGTCATGGCGGGGCCCATGCCGCTGCGGGCGACGTAGCCGGTCTCGCCGATCGGCCCCCAGGCCAGTGCCGTACCCGGCCGGCCGGCGTCGCGCCGGGCCCGTACGAGGGCTTCCAGGTAGGCGTTGGCCGCCGCGTAGGCGGCCTGGCCCGGGTTGCCGATGGCGGCGGAGACGGAGGAGCAGGTGAGGAACAGGTCCAGGTCGCGGTCGGCGGTGAGGCGGTCCAGGAGGGCCGCGCCGCCCGCCTTGGGCGCCAGTACGGCAGCGAACCGGTCGTCGGTGAGGTCGGCCAGCACCCCGTCGTCCATGTGCATCGCCGCGTGGACGACGCCGCGCAGGGGGTGTCCGGTGGCGTCGACGGCGTCGAGGACCCGGCGCAGCGCCTTTTCGTCGGTGACGTCGGCGGCGTGGGCGGTGGCGTGCACGCCACGGTCGGTGAGTTCCCGGAGCAGGGCGGGCGCGTCGGGGGCGTCGGGACCGCTGCGGGAGAGCAGGGCCAGGTGGCGGGCTCCGCGGTCGGCCAGCAGACGGGCGGTGGCGGCGCCGAGTCCGCTCAGTCCGCCGGTGATCAGGTAGGTGCCCTCGCCGTCGAGGCGGAGGGTGCCGGGTGCGGGTTCCACGGGGACGGGTTCGTCGAGGGGGTCGAAGGTGACGACGACCTTGCCGGTGTGCCGGGAGTGCTGCAGGAGGTGGAAGGCCTCCTCGACCCGTGCGGCGGGGTGGACCGTGTGGGGCAGGGGGCGGTAGGTGCCGGAGGCGGCCTCCGCCTCGAAGTCCGTGAGGAGCAGGGCGCCGAGTTCCGGGTCGTCGATGACGGCGTCGAGGTTGAAGCCGATGAAGGTGAGGCTGCGGTCGAAGGGGCGCAGCGTGATCGGGTTGTTGAGGAAGATGTCCTTCTTCCCGAGCTCGATGAAGCGGCCGTTGGGCCGCAGGAGGCCGAGGCCGTGGGCGATGGCCTCGCCGCTGAGGGAGTTCACCACGACGTCCACGCCCCGGCCGCCGGTCAGTTCCCGTACGCGGGGGACGAAGTCCAGGCTGCGTGAGTCGAGTACGTGCTCGGCGCCGAGCGTGCGCAGCAGGTCCCGTTTGGTCTCCGTGCCGGCGGTGGCGATGACGCGGGCGCCCTGTCGGCGGGCGCACTGCAGGACGGCCAGGCCCACCGCCCCGGCTCCGCCGTGCACGAGCACGGTCTCCCCGGGGCCGAGACGGGCCTGGTTGACGAGGGTCTGGTGGACGGTCAGGAAGGCGACGGGGAAGGTCGCCGCCTCCGTGAAGCCCAGCCCGTCGGGGATGCGGACGACGGCGGAGGCGGGGGTCGTCGCGTGGGAGGCGAGGGCGGCGGGCACGAGGCCGCAGACCCGGTCGCCGGGCTTCAGGTCCCGTACGCCCTCCCCCACGGCGCGTACGACGCCGGCGCCGTCGGTGCCCAGTCCGCGGCCGATCGGGCTGTTCTCCACCGCCTCGGGCGGCAGCAGGCCGTTGGCCCTCATGGGGTCGCGGTAGTTGAGGGCCACGGCCCGCATCTCCAGGGCCACCTCGCCCGGTCCGGGTGCGGGGAGGTCCGTCTGCCGCCAGATCAGCCGCCGGCGCAGGCCGGGGTCGCGGGCTTCCAGGATGTACGGCGTGCCGGCGGGGACGCCGGGGGGTTCGTCCGCCGGGTGCTGGACCTGCCGGGGGACGAACCGGCCCCGGGCGGTCAGGACGATCTCGTCCTCCTGGGTGTTCGGGTCGTCGTCGCCGGGGGCGAGGAGTTCGCCGGCCAGGCGGCGGGCGTCGGCGTGGGTGTCACCGGTGCGGTGGCAGGAGAGGCGCCGCAGGGAGAGGTCGGGGCGCTCGTTGGAGAGGGTGCGGCAGGCCGCCCAGACGGCCGCGTCGCCCGGGTGGGAGGGCTGCTCCGGGGCCGGGAAGAGGCCGGTCGGGCGGGTGACGAGCCATACGCGGGGGCCGGTGGCGCCCTTCGGGCCGTCGCAGGCGGTGGCCAGGGAGCGCAGGAGGGCCGCCCGGCGGGTGGTCCGTGCGACGACGGCGTCGTGCGGGCCCGGTTCGGCGAGCAGCAGGACGACGCGCGGATCGGGGCCCGTGGGCAGGGCATCGCGCCAGGCGGCGGCCCGGTCGGGCGCGACGACGACGGTGGCCTTTCCGAGGAGGGCGGCCAGTGCCCGCGCGGTCGCCGTCTCGGTGTCGTCCTCGACGGCGATCGTCCAGGCTGCGCCGGGGACCACTGGCGGTGGCTCGGTGTCCGGTCCGTGGTGGTGGTCCGGTCCGTGGTTTGGTCCGTGGTCGCGGTCGTGGCCCGTACCGCCGTTGTGGCCCGGAGCGTCGTCGTGGTCCGCCGCCGCGAGGAGGACGGAGCGGTCCTCGGGCCCGGTCTGTGCCACACCGGAGAAGCCGCACCGCCGCAGCAGCGGGGCCCACTGGTCGCGGGGGAGGATGCGGGACGCCGGGCGCAGGGTGTGGTCGCCGCGCTCCCAGAAGTCGTCCAGTGTGCCGGAGAGCAGGGCCTGGAGCCGGGCGTGGTGCGGTTCGGTGGCCAGCAGGTGTCCGCCGGGGGCCAGCACCGTGTGCAGCCGGCGCAGGGTCGCGGCCAGGTCGGTGGTGGCGTGCAGGGCGTCGCCCGCGAGGACGAGGTCGAAACCGGACCGGGGCAGGCCCTGACCGATCAGGTCGGCGTCCGGGTCCAGGGTGCGGTGGTCGACGAAGTCGTAGGCGGCGAAGCGGTGTTCGGCACGGGTGAGGCCGCTGCCGGTGGGGGCGGCGCAGGTGTAGCGGGTCCGGTCGGCCGGCAGTACGGGCAGGGCCGCGGCGGTCAGGGCGGTGGTGGCCGCGCCGACTTCCAGGACGCGCAGCGGACGGTCGGCGGGCCAGCGGCCGACGATGTCGCCGAGCAGTGCCCGCACGGCGCGGTGGGTGAAGCGGTGTGCGGGGCCGGTCTCGTGGAGTTGCTCGTACGCGCTGTCCCCGGCCGGCAGGAGGTCCGTTGCGTCGACGCGTCCCCGCACCACGTCGGGCAGCCGGCGCAGCTGCCGGTTGAGGAGCAGCGTCTCGGCGCCGAACCGGGGGTGGTCCTCCACCAGGCCGCGCAGCAGCTCCTCGGCGCGGGTCTCCGCGCCGGTCAGTTGCCAGGTCTGTCCGGTCGTCCGGGCGAGGCCGTGCTCGGCCAGCAGGGGCAGCATCAGCCGCACCGCCCGCCGGTGCCGGGGTTGCAGTCCTCCGGCCACCAGGTCCCCCATGGAGAACGGGGCCGTGGGATCGGCGAGGAGGCCGTGCAGCGTCTCGGCCCAGCGGTGGGCGCCGGCCTGTTCGGCGGCGGCGGTGAACCGGTGGTGGCCGCTGTCGTCCAGGGCGGCGCGTGCGGCGGCGATACGCGGTTCGGCCGCGCGGGCGATCTCGGCGGGCGCGGGGAGCGGGGAGGACGGGGCGGGGGTTCCCGGGTGGGGGGCGGCCCGGAGCACGGTGCGCTGGACGGTCAGCGGGGTGTGCTCGGTCAGGTGGCCGCGGCGGGTGCGGCAGCCGTCGATCTCGGCGGTGACCGTGCCGTCGGCGTCGGCGTAGGTGATGTCCCAGCACATCTCGTGGGCGCCGCGGCTGCGCCGGCGCAGGTGTACGACGCCGGTGGGCGCGGGGGTGCGCCACACGCGTACGGATCCGAACACGGTCGGCAGGAACGCGGCGGATTCCGTGTTCTCCCCGGCGAGGGCCACGGTGGCCTGCAGCGGCGCGTCGATCAGGACCGGGTGTGCGGTGTAGGCGTCGGCGGTGTGCGCCAGCCGGTAGGTGACGAGTGCCTCTTCGTCGCCGACTTCCACCCGGTCGATGAGCTGGAAGTCCGGCCCGCAGTTCAGGCCGATGCCGTGGCACGTCCGGTAGAAGTCGGGGCCGTCGACGCTCCGGTCGCAGCGGGCCCGGAGCGCGGCGAGGTCGAGCGGGGCCGGTGCCGTGCCGAGCAGGGTGCGGACCTGGGCGCGTACGACGGGGTGGCACTCCCCTCGGTGTTCCTCGCGGACGCTGATGGTCACGGCGCCGTCGTCGGGGGTGACCGCGGTCTGCAGGGCGACCGGGGTCGGGTCCGGCCACGGCACGGACAGCGGGCGGCCGATCTCCAGGTGCCGTACCTCGACCGGGCGGTCCAGGGCCCGTCGGCCGGCGCTCAGGGCCATCTCCACGTAGGCGGCGGCCGGCATGAGGACGTCGTCGCCGATCCGGTGGTCGCCCAGCCAGGGCACCAGTTGCGGCTCGACGGTGCCGTGCCACACGGGGTGCGGGGCGGGCATCCGCTCGCCCACCAGCGGATGGTCCAGCAGACCGCTGCCGCTGGTGCCGGCGACCCGGTCCTGCGCGGTGCCGTGCCAGTACCTCTCGTGCTGCCAGGCGTAGGCGGGCAGGTCGGCCACCCGGCCCGGCCGGGGGAAGTGGTGCCGCCAGTCGGTGCCGGTGTCGGCGGCGAGCACGGCGGCGACGGCCGCCGCGGTCTCGCGGGGTCCGTCCCCGTCGCGGTGCAGGGTGGCGACGCAGGTGGCGCCGGTGCGGCGCAGGTAGGGGCGCAGCACCGGGTGCGGGCCGATCTCGGCCAGGATGCCCGCGTGTCCGGCGGCGAGCAGGGCGGCCGCCTCGGCGAACCGGACGGGTTCGCGGATGTTGCGCCACCAGTACGCGGCGTCGAGCTCCGGCCCGTTCAGCTCGGTACCGGTGACGGTGGAGACGAACGGGATCCGGGCGGAGGCGGGTCGGAGTCCGTCGAGGGCGTCGAGCAGCGGTTCCCTGATCGGGTCCATGGCCCGGCTGTGGAAGGCGTAGTCCAGGTCCAGTTCGCGGAAGAAGACGCCGCGGCCGGTCAGTTCGGCGCCCCAGACGGCGAGTGCGTCGGCGTCCCCGGCGACGGTCACGTCGCTCTCGCTGTTGATGCCCGCGATCTCCAACGTGCCGTCGTAGCCGAGGAGTTCCTCACGCGCCCGCGCCTCGGGCAGGCCGACGGCGGCCATGCGGCCCCGGCCGGCCGTGGCGCCCTGGGTGCGGCTGCGTGCGGCGATCACCAGTGCCGCCTGTTCGAGGGTGAGGGCCCCGGCGGCGTGGGCGGCGGCGACCTCGCCGACGCTGTGTCCCGCCACGGCCCGCGGGTGCACCCCGTGTGAGGCGAGCAGCCCGGTCAGGCCGACCTGGACGGCGAACAGGGCCGGCTGGGCGACCTCCGTGCGCTGCCACTTCCGGGGGGAGGGGTGGGCCAGTTCCTTGGCCACCGACCAGCCGAGGTGGGGTGCCAGGGCCGCGTCGGCCTCCTCGACGGCCCGGCGGAAGGCCGGTTCGCCCTCCAGCAGGTCGGCGGCCATGCCCGGCCACTGGGAGGCGTTGCCGGAGTACACGAACGCGGTCCCGTCCCGTTCGCCCGTGCGTACGACGGCCCCGCGGGCGGGCTCCGCGGCCGTCAGCCGGTCCAGTTCCCGGGCGGCGTCCCGCGGGCCGGTAGCCAGGACGGCGGCGCGGTGCGGGTGCGCGGTGCGCCGTACGGTGCTGGTGTGGGCCAGGTCGTAGAACTCGCCGGGGTCCGCGTCCCGCAGCCGCCGCGCCATGCGGGCGGTCATCTGCTTCAGTGCCTTGGGGGACCGCGCGGAGACGACCAGCGGCAGCGGGCGCCCGTCCGGCACGGTACTCGGCCCGGTCCCGCGGGCGGCGGGCGGCGGGGTGACGACGACGTGGGCGTTGGCGCCGCCGAAGCCGAAGGCGCTCACTCCCACGGCGGACCGCTCCCCCACCTCCAGCGGGACGGGTTCGACGGCGGGGGCCAGTCCCAGGCCGTCGAAGTCGATGCGGGGGTTGAGGGGGAGGGCGTGCAGGGACGCCGGCACCAGTCGGTGGCGCAGTACCAGGATCGCCTTGAGCAGGCCGGCCATGCCGGAGGCGGGCTCCAGGTGGCCGAGGTTCGACTTCACCGAGCCGATCGGCAGCGGGCCGCCGCGCCGGTTGCGGCCCAGGGCCCGGCCGATGGCCTCGGCCTCCGCCGGGTCCCCGATCTGGGTGCCGGTGCCGTGGGCCTCGACGTAGACCACGTCGTCGGCGCCGATCCCGGCCTCCGCGTAGACCGCGTGCAGCAGCGCCTCCTGCGTCTCCGCGCTGGGGACGATCATGCCGGTGCTGCGGCCGTCGGTGTTGTTGCCGGTGGCGGCCAGTACGGCGTGGACGCGGTCGCCGTCCGCCACCGCGTCCGCGAGGCGCTTGAGGACGAGCACCGCGCCGCCCTCCGCGCGGACGAACCCGTCGGCGTCGGCGGAGAACGCCGCGCAGCGCCCGCGCCGGGACAGCATGTTCGCGTAGGAGAACCCGGCGAAGGAGTAGGGGTTCGACAGCACGTTGACACCGCCGGCCAGGGCGACGCGGCCGGTTCCCTCGCGCAGGGTGCGGCAGGCCCGGTCCAGGGCGACCAGGGCGGAGGAGCAGGCCGTGTCGACGGCCATGCTCGGCCCGCGCAGGTCGAAGGCGTACGACATCCGGTTCGCCGTGATGGACAGGGTGGCGCCGGGCATGGTGTGCGGGCTGGTGTGGTCCTGCATCATCGACAGGTTCACGCCGTAGCCGGGGTCCGAGACGCCCACGTACACGCAGGTGTCCGACCCGGCCAGCGATGCGGCGGGGATGGCGGCGTCGTCCAGTGCCTCGGCGGTCATCTCCAGCAGCAGCCGCTGCTGCGGGTCGATGTGCCGGGCCTCCGCGGGGGACATGCCGAAGTAGGCGGCGTCGAACGAGGCGACGTCGTCGAGGAAGCCGCCGGCTGCGGTGTAGCTGCGGCCGGGGCGCACGGTGCCCGGGTCGACCGTACGGTCGCGGGGCAGCCGGTCGGCGGGCATCTCGCCGACCACGTCCCGTTGGTCGCGCAGCACGGACCACAGGCCGTCCAGGTCGGTGACGCCTCCGGGGAGCCGGCACCCCACACCCACCACCGCCACGGCCCGTTCACGCTGCTGCATCACCAAGTCCCCGCCCCTTCACGCCGATTACTGGCCCTCATGCGGATTGAAGCGGATCGGAGGGGACAACGAGCGGAAAAATCCATCCCATATCACTCGTTGGGGTGGACATCCCCGCGTATGCGTCATGACGGTCAGGCGGCGGCTACGGTGGCGCGGTGCCCGAAGCCATCCGTGCCCGTATCGCCGCCGTCTCCGCTCATCTTCCGTCCCGCTACCGGACCTTGGACGAGATCCGCGTCAAGATCACCGAGACGGGTGGCTACGCTCCGCCGCCCGGCCTGCTGGAGGACCTCACCGGGGTGCGCGGGGTCCATGTGCACGAGGACGGCGAGGACGCCTCCGACCTCGCCGTGACGGCCGCCCGCACGGCGCTCGACGAGTCGGGGCTGAAGATCGGCGACATCGGTCTGCTGCTGTTCGCCTCGACCTCGCAGGACCTGGTCGAACCCGCCACGTCCCACCTCGTGGCCGCCAAACTGGGCGCCTCGTGCCCGGTGTTCGACGTCAAGAACGCCTGCAACAGCTTCCTCAACGCCATGGAGGTGGCCGCGTCGTTCATCGAGACCGGCCGCTGCCGCACGGTCCTCATCGCCTGCGGTGAACCCTCCACCCTGGCCACCCGCTGGCACACCCCCAGCCGGGAGGACCTGCTGAGGGCCCTGCCCGGCTACACCGCCTCCGACGCCGGCGCCGCGATGGTGCTCACCGCCGGCCCCGCGGGTGACGGCGATCCCGGCATCCTGGCCCAGCGGTTCGTCAGCAACTCCGCGGCCTGGAACGCCTGCACGGTGTCCGGCGGGGGGAGCATGCACCACCTCTCCGTCCACGACGACCACACCACCCTGCGGCTGAACGGGGACCTGCGCCGGGCCGCGCTCGACGTGCTCCCCCGGATCCTGGACACCGCCGGGGAGGGACTCGAGGCGGCACGCTCCGGCGCCTACGCCTTCATCGCCTTCCACCAGATCGCCATGCCGCAGTACCGCGAGGTGATCGACTGGTTCTCCCTCCCCGAGGACCGCTGCCTGCCCGCGGTGGCCGAGCACGGCAACTGTGCGGCGGCCTCCCTCCCCCTGCAACTGGTCAAGGCGCGGGAGGCCGACCGCATCGAGAGCGGGGACCTGGTGGCGATGATCGGCCTGGCCAGCGGTTTCAGCTTCGGCCTGGCGCTCGTACGGTGGTGACCGCCCGAGCCGTGGACACCCCGGCCCTCGACCCCGTACCGGATCCCGCCGCACTGGAGCGGCTGATGCCGGGCTACCCCGCGCCCCGGCACTGGCGGCGCGTGCCGGTCACCGGGCAGCACTATCTCGATCTCGGCTCCGGGCAGCCGGTGCTGTTCCTGCACGGCAACCCGTCGTGGAGCTACGTCTGGCGGGGGCTGCTGCGCCGGCTCTCCCCGCACGCCCGCTGCCTGGCCCCGGACCTGCCGGGCTTCGGGCTGTCCCGGCACCTGCGGCCGGCGGACGGGGTCCCGGACCCCTACGAGGCCCAACTGGAGGGCCTGGACAACCTCTACCGCCACCTGGTGCGGGACGAGGGGCTGCCCGAGCGGGGCTGGACGTTCGTCCTGCACGACTGGGGCGGCCCGCTCGGTGCCGCCTGGGCCCTGCGGAACCCGGGTGTCGTGGCCCGGCTGGTCTGCTGCAACACCGTGGCCTTCCCCTTCCCGGACGGCTTCCGGCTGCCGCTCCCCCTGCGGTGGATCCGTGACCACCGGCCGGTCGCCGAACTCGTCCACGCCACCAACGCGTTCGCCCGCGTCGCCGTGCGCGCCGGAGTCCACCGCCCGCTGCTCACGGCCGAGCGGCGGGCCTACCTGCGGCCCCACGCCCGCCGCGCGGAGCGCCGGGCGCTCACCGACGCCGTCCGGGCGATCCCCCGCGACCTGGCGGACCCGGCCTGGCGGCTGCTCGAACCTCCCGGCGGCGGGGCCGGCCTGTCGGAACTGCCCCTGCTCATCGGCTGGGGCATGCGCGATCCCGTCTTCACCCCGGCCCTGCTGGAGGAGTGGGTCCGCCGCCACCCGCACGCCGTCGTCCACCGCTTCCCCGACGCCGGGCACTTCGTGATGGAGGACGCCGGCGCCGAACTGGCCTGCCGCGTCCGCGACTTCCTCCAGGGGGCACCATGACCGCCACCGTTCCCGGCATCGCCGCACGCCTGACCGACGGGTCCGACGCCGTCGCCCTCGTCGAATGCCGCAAGGGAACCTCCCGGACGACCCGTCGTGACGAGCTGGTGCGACGCTGCCACCTCCTCGCGCGGGCCCTGCGCGAGGCGGGCGTCCGGCCCGGTCACAAGGCCGTCGTGATGACCCGCGACGCCCACGACCTCACCGCCGTCTCGTACGCCCTCGGCCTCCTCGGTGCCGTCCCCGTCCTGATCGAACCGCGCGCCGAGGTCGGCCGCTGCCTGCGGGACGTCGCCCCGGACGTCTTCGTCGGGGAGCCGCTGGCCCACCTCGGGCGCCGGGCCCTGGGATGGGGCCGCCCCCACGTACGGATCCCCCTGGTCACCGGTTCCGCGCCGTTCCCCCTGGGACGGCGGCTGACCACCCGCGCACCGGCCGGCGACGTCCCGCTCCCGCGGGTGCGGGAGCCCGACGGCGACGCGCCGGCCCTCATCGCCTTCACGTCCGGCTCCACCGGACGGCCCAAGGGCGCGGAGTACCGCCACACCACCCTGGCCGGGCAGCTCGACGCGCTGACCACGCTGATGGGCCCCCGGCCCGGCGACGTGCTGCTCGCCGGGTTCCTGCCGGCCGCGCTGCTCGGCCCGCTGCTCGGCGTGACCACCGTCGTCCCGGCGGTGAACCACCTGGCCCCGGCCCGCACAGCGCCGGAGGAACTGATCGGGCCGGTCCTGGAACACCGGGCGAGCATCGTCCTGGCGTCACCCGCCGTACTCACCCTGATCGCCCGTCACTGCGCCCGCCACGGCATCACCCTGCCCTCGGTCCGGCAGGTGCTGTCCTTCGGCGCCCCGCTGCGCGTCCGCCTCGCCGACGCCCTGCGCAAGGCCGTGCCGGACGACGCCGAGATCCTCAGCGTCTACGGTGCCACGGAGTGCCTGCCCGTCTCCGCGATCGGCGACCACGACCTGCGGGCCTCACGCGCCGCGCCGCCCACCGGGCACGCCGGCACCTGTCTGGGCCGGCCGCTGCCCGGCGTCCGCGCCCGGATCCTGGACGCCGACGCCACCGGGCTCGGCGAGATCGCCGTCACCGGCCCCACCGTCAGCCCCGCCTACCACGCGCGCCCCGACGCCGACGCCGCCACCAAGAGCGACACCGGCCACGGCGTGCTGCACCGCACCGGGGACCTCGGCCGGCTCGACGACGAGGGCCGGCTGTGGTTCCTCGGCCGCAAGGCCCACCTGATCACCGGCGCCGGCTTCACCCTGACCACCGAGGACATCGAGGCCGCGGCGGACACCGCCCCCGGCGTCCGGCGCACCGCCCTGGTCGGCGTCGGCACGGCCGTGTGCCAACTGCCCGTGCTGTGCGTGGAGCCCCTGCCGTCCACTCCGCGCGCCGCCGCCCTGGCGGCCGTGCGCGCCGTCCTGAAGGACCATCCGGACGGGCACCGCGTCGGCGCCCTGCTGATCCGTCCCGCTTTTCCCACCGACCCCCGGCACAACTCCAAGATCGACCGGATGCGGCTGGCCGGCTGGGCCGCGAAGCGCCTGCGCGGGAGGGTCCGATGAGGGTACTGGTCACCGGCGGGAGCGGCTTCCTCGGCCTGGAGATCTGCCGGCAGCTGAAGGCGCGCGGCGACACCGTCTCCTCCCTGTGCCGCCGCCGCAGCGGCGCGCTGGAGCGGCTGGGCGTCCACCAGCACCTGGGGGACCTCGCCGACGCCGCCGCGGTCTCCCGTGCCGTCGCCGGGTGCGACGCCGTCGTCCACAACGCCGCGCTGGCCGGTGTCAGCGGCCCGCCGCGGCCCTACTGGGCCACCAACGTCGTCGGCACCCGCCATGTGATCGGGCAGTGCCGCACCCACGAGGTGCGCACGCTCCTCTACACCTCGACCGCCAGTGTCGTCTTCCGGCCCGGTGGCGTGGAAGGAGTCACCGAGAGCCTTCCCCCCGTCCCCCGCCACCTGGCCGCCTATCCCGCGACCAAGGCCCGCGCCGAGGCCCTGGTGCTGGCCGCGCACGGCCTTGAGCTGGCCACCGTCTCGCTGCGCCCGCACATCATCTGGGGGCCGGGCGACCCCCATTTCGCGCCCGCCCTCGCGCGTGCCGTGCGGGCCGGCCGTCTGCTGATGCCCGGTGACGGCGGCAACCTCGTCGACACCACCCACGTCCGCACCGCCGCCCACGCCCATCTGCTCGCCCTGGACCGGCTGCGGCGGTCACCGGAGGCGGTGGGCGGCCGCGCCTACTTCATCGGCCAGGACGACCCGCGTCCCCTGCGCGAGCTCATCCGGCACTTTCTGACGGCCGCCGGCATCGACGCCCGCTGGTGCGCCGTACCGCCCCGGCTCGCCACCGCCGGCGCCGCGGCCGGCGACGCGCTGCTGCGCGCGGTCCGCAGTCCCCGTACCCACGCCCTGAGCCGCTTCCTGGTCGCGGAACTGCTGCATCCGCACTGGTTCGACCTCACCGCGGCCCGCCGCGACCTGGGTTTCGAGCCGCCGGTCTCCTTCGACGCCGGTGTCGCGGAGCTCACCCGGCTCGCCCCGTCCGCCCCGAACGACAGAGAGGAAACCCCGTGCCGGACACCTACGCCGCCGTCCGTTCCATCCTGACCAGCGCCTTCCGGGTCCCGGAGGACGAGATCCGGCCCCAGCGCACACTGGGGCAACTGGACCTGGACTCCCTGGCCCTGACGGAGCTGGTGCTCGTCCTCCACGAACGCCTCGGGGTGCGGATCAGCACCGAGGACCTCTCCCGCGGCACGACCCTCGCGCAGGTCGCCGGCCACCTGGACGCACTGCTCGCGGACGGCGCGAGCACGGTGGCGCCGTCGTGACCGAGCCCGTCGCCGTCACCGGTCTCGGCCTGGTCACGCCCGCCGGAGAGGACGCCGGCGCCACCTGGGACGGGGTCTGCCGCGGGGTGGGCACCGCGTCCCGTGATCCGGCGCTGGCCGGCCTGCCCGTGGACTTCTCCTGCCGCGTCCCCCTGTCGCGCGACGCCCTGGACCGGCGTGTCGGGCGCACCGCCTGGCGCATGTCGCGCAACGCCGTACTGGCGGTGCTCGCCGCCCGTGAGGCGGTGCGCGACGCCGGCCTCGACCCCCGGGCGTGGGACGGCGAGCGGGTCGCCGTCGTCATCGGCTGCGGGATGGGGGCGGGCGCGGAACGCGAGGAACAGGCCGGGCGGCTGCGGGACCTGGGCGCCGGCATGGTCTCCGCGCTCACCGTCCCCCAGATCATCCCGAACATGGCGGCCGGGGAGGTCTCCATCGACCTCGGGGCCCGCGGGCCCGGTCTCGCTCCCGCCACCGCCTGCGCCTCGGGTGCCACCGCCGTCGCCGTGGCCCGCGACCTCCTGGTCTCCGGCCGGTGCGACGTCGCGGTGGCCGGGGCCACCGAGGCCGCCGTCACCCCGCTGACGGCCGTCGGTTTCTGGCGTGCGGGCACCCTGTCCCGGCGGGCCGGCGAGCCCGCCGGGGCGTCCCGGCCCTTCGCCGCCGACCGTGACGGCTTCGTCCTGGCGGAAGGCGCGGGCGTCGTCGTACTGGAGCGGACCGGGGACGCGGCCGCCCGCGGTGCGCGCGTCCGTGCCCTGCTGGTGGGCTGCGGCAGCACCTCGGACGCCCACCACCCCACCGCGCCCGCCCAGGACGCCCGGGGTGCGGAGGCGGCGCTGCGCATCGCGCTGGCGGACGCGGGCCTGGCTCCGCACGACGTCGACCACGTCAACGCGCACGGCACCTCCACTCCGCTGGGTGACGCCGCCGAGGCGGCCCTGATCGCCCGGGTGCTGCCGCACCGCCCCTGCGTCACCGCGCCCAAGGGCGTGCTCGGCCACAGCCTGGGCGCGGCGGGCGCCGTCGAGGCGGCGCTGGCCGTGCTCACCCTTCAGCACGGCACGGTGCCGCCGGTCGCGGGCCTGGACGCCCCGGCGCCGGGGTTCGGCCTCGACTGCGTGACCAAGGAGCCCCGCCGGCAGGACGTCCGGGTCGCCGTCAGTCACTCCTTCGGCTTCGGCGGGCACAACGTCGTCCTCGTTCTGGCCAGAGCCTGACGGCGGGCCGTGCCGGTTCAGCGGGACGGTGGGACGGGCGGGGCGGCGGCCGGGTCCTCGTCGTGGCCCGGGGCCATCCGGCTGTGGCCGCGGCTGTAGAGGAAGTAGACGACGAAGCCGATCGCCATCCAGATGCCGAAGCGGACCCAGGTCTCGGCGGGCAGGTTCAGCATCAGCCACAGCGAGGCGGCGACCGACACGATCGGCAGGACCGGCACCCAGGGGGTGCGGAACGAGCGGTGCAGGTCGGGACGGGTCCGGCGCAGGATGATCACGCTGATCGCGACGATGACGAAGGCGAACAGGGTGCCGATGTTGACCAGCGCGGCGAGCTCGTTCAGTGGGGTGAAGCCGGCGAGGACCGCGATGAGGACGCCGAGCAGGATGGTCGGCCGGTGCGGGGTCTTGAACCGGGGGTGGACCCGGGAGAAGAACCTCGGCAGCAGTCCGTCGCGGCTCATCGCGAAGAAGACCCGGGTCTGGCCGAGCAGCAGGATCATGCAGACGGTCGTCAGGCCGACGGCGGCGCCGAAGCTGATGAAGCCCGCGAACCAGGGATGCCCGGTGGCCTTGAAGGCGTCGGCCAGCGGGGCGTCCACGGACAGCTCGCTGTAGTGCTGCATACCGGTGACGACGATCGACACCAGGACGTAGAGGACGGTGCAGATGAACAGGGAGCCGAGGATGCCGCGGGGCATGTCGCGCTGCGGGTTCCTGGTCTCCTCGGCGGCCGTGGCGACGATGTCGAAGCCGATGAAGGCGAAGAACACCACCGAGGCGGCGGTGAAGATGCCCATCACGCCGAAGTTGGCCGGGGCCCAGCCGAAGATGAGCTGGATGAGCGGGGCGTCGAGGCTCTGGCCCGCGGGCACGGGCTTGGCGTCCGGGATGAAGGGGTCGTAGTTGTCGGCGGTGATGAAGAAGGCACCCGCGATGATCACCACGAGGACCACGACCACCTTGATGGCGACGACGACCGAGGTGACGCGGGCGGACAGCTTCATGCCGAGGACGAGGATGCCGGTGAGCACCAGCACCAGGACGGCGGCGAGGATGTCGAACCCGAAGACGTCGGAGCCCTCGCGGCTGCCCAGCGCCGCGGGCATCTCCCAGCCCGCGTTGGCCATGAGCGACTGGATGTAGCCGGACCAGCCGACGGCCACCACCGCCGTGCCGAGCGCGAACTCCAGGACCAGGTCCCAGCCGATGATCCAGGCCGGCAGTTCACCCAGGGAGGCGTACGAGAAGGTGTACGCGGAGCCCGCCACCGGGACGGTGGAGGCGAACTCGGCGTAGCAGAGCGCGGCGAGCGCGCAGACGACACCGGCCACGACGAAGGCCAGGGCCGTGGCCGGCCCGGCGTTGTCCTTGGCGACCGTACCGGTGAGGACGAAGATGCCGGTGCCGATGATGACGCCGACGCCGAAGACGGTCAGATCCAGCGCGGACAGGGACTTCTTGAGCGCGTGCTCGGGTTCCTCGGTGTCGCGGATGGACTGCTCTACCTTCTTCGTCCGGAAGAGGGGGCTTGTCACGGGTACCTCCCACGCTTGTCGTCCTCGACATGATCGAGAGGGGGCGTAGCTCGTATGCCCCGGCGCGGGCTCTTTCACGCAGACGGGCCGCGCGCGCCACTCTTCACAGTGGCACGGGCGGCCCGTCCGGGCGACGCGTGAGGCGCGGGTCAGTCGCGGGCCGGCTCCACCGAGTCGACCGCGTCGGCGGTGGAGCGCTCGTACCGTCCGTCGAGCTTGGCGACCAGGCCGGTGACCTGGCGGGCGATGTCGGGGGCGGTCAGTCCGATCTCGGCCATGACCTCGGCGCGGGAGGCGTGCTCGAGGAAGCGCGGCGGGATGCCGAAGTCGCGCAGCGGCACGTCCACGCCGGCGTCGCGCAGGGCCTGGGCGATCGTGGAGCCGACGCCGCCGACGCGGGAGTTGTCCTCGACGGTGACGACCACGCGGTGCTTCTCGGCGAGCGGGGCCATGGACTCGTCGACGGGCTTGACCCAGCGCGGGTCGACGACGGTGGTGGAGATGCCCTGCCGGTCGAGGAGGGCGGCGATCTCCAGGCACATCGGCGCGAGCGCGCCCACGGAGACCAGCAGCACGTCGGGGGCGTCGGTGCCGGGCTCGCGCAGGACGTCCATGCCGCCGACGCGGCCCACGGCGGGTACGGCGGGGCCGACGGCACCCTTGGAGAAGCGCACCACGGTGGGGGCGTCCTCGACGGCGACGGCCTCGCGGAGCTGGGCGCGCACCTGGTCGGCGTCGCGCGGGGCGGCGAGCCGCAGACCGGGGACGACCTGGAGGATCGACATGTCCCACATGCCGTTGTGGGAGGCGCCGTCGGTGCCGGTGACGCCGGCCCGGTCGAGCACGAAGGTCACGCCGCACTGGTGCAGGGCCACGTCCATGAGCACCTGGTCGAAGGCGCGGTTGAGGAAGGTGGCGTACACGGCGAAGACGGGGTGCACCCCGGCGTGGGCGAGGCCGGCGGCGGAGACGGCGCCGTGCTGCTCGGCGATGCCGACGTCGTAGACGCGGTCGGGGAAGCGCTTGGCGAACTTGTCGAGGCCGACCGGCTGGAGCATGGCGGCGGTGATGGCGACGACGTCCTCGCGCTCCTCGCCGAGCTTCACCATCTCCTCGCCGAAGACGGACGTCCAGTCGGCGCCGGAGGTGGCGATCGGCAGGCCCGTGTCGGGGTGGATCCTGCCGACGGCGTGGAAGCGGTCGGCCTCGTCCTGGAGGGCGGGCTGGTAGCCGCGGCCCTTCTCGGTGAGGCAGTGCACGATCACCGGGCCGTTGAACCGCTTGGCGCGGGCCAGCGCGGACTCCAGGGCCTCGATGTCGTGGCCGTCGATGGGGCCGACGTACTTCAGGCCGAGGTCCTCGAACATGCCCTGCGGGGCGATGAAGTCCTTCAGGCCCTTCTTGGCGCCGTGCAGGGTGTCGTAGAGGGCCTGGCCGACGACCGGGGTGCGCTCCAGGAGGTCCTTGGTGCGGGTCAGGAAGCGCTCGTAACCGTCGGTGGTGCGCAGGGTCGCCAGGTGGTTGGCGAGGCCGCCGATGGTGGGCGAGTAGGAGCGCTCGTTGTCGTTGACGACGATGACGAGCGGGCGGTCCTTGGCGTCGGCGATGTTGTTCAGCGCCTCCCAGGCCATGCCGCCGGTGAGCGCGCCGTCGCCGATGACCGCGACGACGTGGCTGTCGTCCCGCTTCATGATCTGGTTGGCCTTGGCGATGCCGTCGGCCCAGCCGAGGACGGTGGAGGCGTGGCTGTTCTCGATGACGTCGTGCTCGGACTCGGCCTGCGAGGGGTAGCCGGACAGGCCGCCCTTCATCTTCAGCTTGGAGAAGTCCTGCCGGCCGGTCAGCAGTTTGTGCACGTAGGACTGGTGGCCGGTGTCCCAGAGCACCTTGTCCTTGGGCGACTCGAAGACCCGGTGCAGGGCGATGGTGAGCTCCACCACACCGAGGTTGGGGCCGAGGTGGCCGCCGGTCTTGGAGACCGCGTCGACGAGGAAGGTCCGGATCTCCCCGGCCAGCCGGTCGAGCTCCTCGAGGGTGAGCCGGTCCAGATCGCGCGGTCCCCTGATGCGGGTCAGCAGCGGCACCCGTGCCTCCTTGCAGTAGAGCTGATCGAGCTGTTGCCGGGCGGGTCGAGTCTAATGTTCCGCTCAACCGATCGGCCCCCGGGCTGTGCGTCGTACATCACCCGATCGGCGGTACCCATGGACAAAGAACTGTTGCCCGGCACCTGGAAGGCACCGGGCAACAGCAACACCCTCTACGGGGCGCGGAGCACTGCGCGGTCAGCCACGGCGGACCGGCAGTCGCGGCACTACGCGCGTCCCGCGGTCTTCTGCGTCTTGCGGGTGACCGCGTCGATGACGACGGTCGCCAGCAGCACACCACCGGTGATCATGTACTGGACCGGCGAGGCGATACCCTCCAGCGCCAGACCGTACGTGATCGAGATGATCACCATCACACCGAGCAGCGCGTCCCACGTGCGGCCACGGCCACCGAAGAGCGACGTACCACCGATGACCGCCGCGGCGATGACGTTCATCAGGAACTCACCGGTACCCGCGCCCTGGTTGGCGGAGGCGATCTTCGAGGCGACGAACAGGCCACCGATCGCGGCGAAGGTGCCGGCGATCGCGAAGACCGAGATGCGGACCATCTCGACGTTGATACCGGCGCGGCGGGACGCCTCGACGCTGCCGCCGAGCGCGAAGACCTTGCGGCCGTACGCGGTGCGGCGCAGCACGAAGTCCGTGAGCACCAGGAACGCGAGGAAGATCACCACGGCCAGCGGCAGGCCCTTGTACTGGTTGAAGACGATCGCGGCGGCGAAGGCCAGGATCGCGAGCAGTGCGGTCCGCACGATGATCTCGTTCAGCGGGCGGGACGGCACACCGGCGGCCTCACGGCGGCGGTTGTCGAAGAACGCCAGGAGGAAGTACCCCACGGTCGCGACGAGCGCCAGGCCGTACGCGGCGGCCACATCGCTGAAGTAGTAGCTGGTCAGCTTGACGACGATGCCCTCGGAGTCGAGGTTGATCGTGCCGTTGTCGCCCAGGATCTGCAGCATGAAGCCCTGCCAGAACAGCAGTCCGGCCAGTGTCACGGCGAAGGCCGGGACACCGATGCGGGCGAAGATGAAGCCGTGGATGGCGCCGGCCACCGTGCCGGTGAGGATCGCCAGCACCAGGGCCAGGATCTCGTTCATCCCGTTGGTGACGTTCATGACCGCGAAGGCGGCGCCCGCGACACCGCTGACCGAGCCGACCGACAGGTCGATCTCGCCGAGCAGCAGGACGAAGACGATACCGACGGCGATCATGCCCGTGCCGACCATGGCGACGGACATGTCGGAGAAGTTGCCGGCGGTGAGGAAGTTGGGGTTCAGGCTGGTGAAGATGGCCCAGATGATCAGCAGGCCGACCACGACGGGGATGGAGCCGAGGTCACCGGCCTTCATCTTCCGCTTGAACTCGTTCCAGTAGCCCAGCAGGCCCTGTTCGCGCACCAGCAGCCGGGGGTCGACCACGGTGACCGCGGCGGCGGCCGCCTCGGGGTTCTCCACGGCGTGGTCCTCGGCGGGGGTGGAGGTCTTTTCGGTGCTCACTTCTTGATCTCCCCATTGGTGCGCGCCGCACGACGGGTGACGGCGTTGTCCGTGGCGCCCGTGATGGCGGAGATGATCTCTTCCTGCGAGGTCGACTTGACCTCGAAGACGCCGTTGTTGCGCCCGAGGCGCAGGACCGCGACCTTGTCCGCCACGGCCTTCACATCGGCCATGTTGTGGCTGATGAGGATGACCGCGTGGCCGCGCTCGCGCAGCCGCTCGACGAGGTCGAGGACCTGCGCGGTCTGCTCGACGCCGAGGGCGGCGGTGGGCTCGTCCAGGATCACCAGCTTGGGCTCGCCGAGCATAGACCGGGCGATGGCCACGACCTGGCGCTGACCGCCGGAGAGGGAGGCGATCGGGATCCGGACGCTGGGGATGCGGATCGACAGGGTGTCGAGGAGCTCGCGGGAGCGGCGCTCCATCTCCACCTCGTCCAGGACTCCGCGCCTGCGGATCTCCCGGCCCAGGTAGAGGTTGCCGACGACATCGATGTTGTCGCACAGCGCGAGGTCCTGGTAGACCGTCGCGATGCCCAGGTTCTGGGCGTCGTGCGGCTTGCTGATCTGGACGGCCTTGCCGTCCCACTCGATGGATCCCTCATCGATGGGATGCACGCCGGCGATCGTCTTGACCAGCGTGGACTTTCCGGCGCCGTTGTCGCCCACCAGGGCGACCACCTCACCGGCGTGGACCTCAAGCTCTACGTCGGTGAGCGCCTGGACGGCACCGAAACGCTTGGAGACCCCGCGCAACGCCAGCACGGGCGTAGCGGACACGTGAACCATCTCCTTCGCCGCCTGACCCGGCGGGAGGTTGTGCAGAAGTTTCTGAGGGGGGGGTGTTCCGTCCGGCGCCCCGCGTAGCTTGCGGGGCTGATGTGTGCGGGGCGCCGGCGGAGCGTGTGGCAGTCGGTCCCGTGCGGGGAGTCCGGGTCACGGACTCCCCGAGGCATCACGGGAGTCGGTGACTGCTTACTTGAGGCCGATCTTGTCGCAGGCGGCCTTGTACTTGTCCGCGCAGATCTCCTGGACGGTGTAGATGCCGTCCTTGACCACGGTGTCGTTGATGTTGTCCTTGGTCAGCGAGACGACCGGGACGAGCACGGAGGGGACGCCCTTGGTGGTGGGGCTGTCGACCTTGTCCTTGGCGAGGGAGTCCAGCGACTTGCCCTGGGCCAGCAGCACGGCCATCTCGGCGGCCACGTCGGCCTCCTGCGGGTACGGCTTGTAGACGCTCATGTACTGCTCACCGGTGACGATGCGCTGCACACCCGCGAGCTCGGCGTCCTGGCCGGTGACCGGGATGTTGTCGATGCCGGCGGCCTTCAGGGCGGTGATGATGCCGCCCGCCATGCCGTCGTTGGCGGAGTAGACGCCGACGATCTTCTTCTTGCCGATGGCGGAGATGGCGCCCTCCATGTTGGAGTTGGCGTTCTCCGGCTTCCACTCCTTGGTGTCGTACTCGCGGCCGACCTTCACCTTGCCGTCGAGGACGGAGTGCGCGCCCTGCTTGAAGAGGGCGGCGTTCGGGTCGGTGGCGGACCCGTTCATCATGACGATCTGGCCGTCCTTGGCCTTGTCGCCCAGCGCCTCGAGCAGGGCCTCGCCCTGGGTCTTGCCGACGGTCACGTTGTCGAACGAGGTGTAGGCGTCGATCGGGCCCTCGGCGAGACGGTCGTAGGCCACGACCGGGATGCCCTGGTCCTTGGCCTTCTTCACCGAGCCGGCGATGGCCTTGGAGTCCACCGCGTCCACGATGAGCACGTCCACCTTGTTGGTGATCATCGTGTCGACCTGCTGGTTCTGCAGGCTGGCGTCCTGCTTGGCGTTGGCGTAGACGACCTCGCCCTTGTTGTTCGTGAGCTCCTTGACCTTCTTCTCGATCAAGGGCTTGTCGAACTTCTCGTACCGCGCGGTCTGGTTCTCCGGCAGGAGCAGACCGACCTTGATGTCATCACCCTTGGCGGCGGAGTCGCCGGAGTCCTTCTTGTCGCCCGATTCCGCGGCGCTGCCACAAGCGGCGAGCGAGACGGCCATCGCACCGGCGGCGATGGCAACGGCGGCACGACGCATACGCGTGTTCACTTCTACAAAACCTCCCTGACGAGGCCGCGTCGTTGCGGCCGAGGTGGCTGGAAGTCAACTCGGCCACACGTGCGACGTCAAGAAGTAAATCCTTAACGAGATGGCAACGGTGCCATCCGTTCTCTAAGTGAAGGCAGGGGTCGCCGCGGTGAGCGACCCGGTCGCGGTGCCGTCCAAAAGGGTCGAATCGCCCATCTCGCTCAGTGCGAGGGCGAGCGCTCCGAGCACCTCCGCACGGCCCCCAAGCGCCCCGGGGAGAACGGACAGTTGACGTGCCGCACTGGGGATCGCGTAGCGGCCGACGGACTCCCGGATCGGCCCGAGCACCAGTTCACCGGCCTCGGCGAGATCACCGCCGAGGACCACCCGGCTCGGGTTCAGCAGGTTGCAGAGATTCGCGACTCCACTGCCGATGTGGCGGCCGACGTCGGCGATCACCCGACGGCAGCCGGGGTCTCCGTCCCGCGCCAGCCGTACGACGCCCTCCATGGTGAGGTCGGTGCCGTGACTGGGCTGGAGCAGCGGCAGCACGTAGCGCGCGGCCGTGAAGGTCTCCAGGCAGCCGCGGTTGCCGCAGCGGCAGACGGGGCCGGACTCATCGAGTGTAATATGCCCGATTTCACCCGCGGTGCCGCCCGGACCGCGATAGATGTTCCCGCTGATCACCAGACCGGCGCCGACACCGCTCGCGACCTTGATGTAAGCAAGATCACGCACTCCCCGGCCGCTGCCCCAGACCATCTCGCCGAGGGCGCCGAGGTTGGCGTCGTTGTCCACGTGCACCGGTACGCCGAGCCGCCCCCGCAGCTCCTCGGCGGGCCTGGTGCCGGTCCAGCCGGGCAGGATCGCGGTCGAGCCCAGGGTCCCGGACTCCACGTCGATCGGCCCCGGTACGCCGAGGCCCACCCCCGCGACCTTGGACGGGGCCACTCCGGTCGCCTCGATCAGCCGCTTGACCAGGTGTTCCGCCCGGTCGAAGCCCTCCGTCGAGGAGGCGTCCACATCCAGCGGCTCGGACTCCTCGGCCAGCACCTGATGGGCGAGGTTCCCGACCGCGACCCGCAGATGGGTGTGCCCGAAGTCGACCCCGATCACGATGCCGGCGTCGCCGCTCAGCGAGACGCTGCGCGCCCGGCGCCCGCCCGCCGAGGTGGGTGTGACCTCGACGGTTCCCCGGTCCTTCAGTTCCCGGACGATGTTGGAGACCGTGGCCGCGGACAGACCGGTCGTCCTCGCGATCTCGGCCTGGGTGAGGGAACCCGCAAGACGTACTGCCCGGACGACCCGCTCCAGGTTGGCTCGGTGCAGCGACGACTGCGACCCCGGAGTCTCCACGACGACCTCCTGCGCGCGGGGCCGCTTCGGTGAGGCCCCTCTCATGTCCAACTAGTGAACTCTAAGATGAGCCGTTCGGGTTGCCTCCCGTCAAGAGGTTGAACCGTTTCCGGGTGCACGGACACAGGCACACGCGCCGCTCCCAGGGGCGGGAGCGGCGCGTGTGCGAGGCGTTCCGGTGCGTCACTTCAAGGCTGTGCCAGTGCGTTACTTCAGGGTGGCGGAGGTGAGACCCGCCTGCACCTGGCGCTGGAAGGAGAGGTAGACCACCAGCATGGGCACCATGGCGATCGTCACGCCCGCGAAGAGCACGGGAAGGTCCGAGGCGTAGCCCTGCTGCTGCTGGAGCTGGATCAGCCCCTGGGTCAGCACATAGCGTTCCGGATCGTCGCCGCTCTGCGGCTGCATCAGCACCGTCGGCAGGATGTACTGGTTCCACTGGCCCAGCGTGTTGAAGATGCCGACGCTCAGCAGACCGGGCTTGGCCATCGGCAGCATCACCTGGAAGAAGGTCCGGGTGTGCGAGGCGCCGTCGAGGACCGCCGCCTCGAAGACCGCCGTGGGCAGGGTCCGGAAGAAGGCGTGCAGGAAGAACACCGTGAACGGCATCGAGTAGGCAACGTACACCAGGGCCAGGCCGTGGTAGGTGTTCAGCATGTCGAGCCGTTTGACCATGAAGAACAGCGGCACCAGGGCGAGGAAGACGGGGAACATGGCGCCCGCGACGAAGAAGTAGTACAGCAGGCGGTTGCCCCGGAACTCGTAGCGGGCCAGCACATAGGCCGCCATGGAACCGAGCAGCATCGTCAGCGGCACGGACATGACGAGGACGATGACGGTGCTGGTGAAGTAGTCGCCGATGCCCTTCTCCCAGGCGCGGGAGAACACGTCCAGGTCCCAGTTCCGCGGCCACCCGAAGGCGGAGCCGCCGATCTGCGTGTCGGTCTTGAAGGAGCTGAGCACCAGCCACAGCAGCGGCAGCACGATCAGCACCGCCCACACGGCGAGGAAGCCGTGCGAGAAGACGTTCAGTACGACGCCTTCGCCGCGCCGGTCGCCGGGACGGACGGTGCCCTTGGTCACCGGCGGCGGGGGCGGGGTGGGGCCCCCGGTGGGGGCGGTTTCCTTGAGGGGTGCGCTCATCGTCGTTACTCCGCCTCAGAACTCGATGCGCTCGCGACGGGTGGCGCGCAGCATGACCACGGACACGATCAGGGTGAGGAGCAGCATGACCACGCCCATGGCGCAGGCGTAGCCGCTGCGGCCGTACACGAGGAAGTTCCGCATCATCACGGTCGACATGACCTCGCTGGCGTGGTCGGGGCCGCCGCCGTAGCCCCGGCCGGAGGTCATGGTGGAGACCAGGATGAACATGTCCATCGCCGCGATGCCGAGGTAGACCCAGGCGGTCTGCACGGAGTCCCACAGCAGCGGCAGCGTGATGCGGAAGAAGGACTGGGCGCGGCCGGCGCCGTCGATCAGCGCGGCCTCGTAGATGTCCCTCGGAATGGACTGCATGGCGGCGGAGAACAGCACCAGGTAGAAGCCGACGCCGTGCCAGACGACCACCGCGATGAGCGCCCAGAGCACGAAGTCCGGCTCGTTGAGCCATTCCACCGGGTTGTTCTTGTCGACGAGCCCGAGTTCGATCAGGACGCCGTTGAGCATTCCGCCGCCGTCACTGCGGTACACCGCTCCGAAGAGCACCGCCATGATGGCCAGGGACAGCACCTGCGGGAAGAAATAAACGACCCGGTAGTACTTAGACCCGGCGACTCCCGAGACCCCTCCGGAACGTCCGCGTCCGCCCGCGTTCAGCATGAAGGCGAAGAACAGCGCGAGCAGAATGGTGATCACCGGGATGAACACCAGGAACAGGATGTTGTGCCAGATGGCACCCATGAAGATGTCGTCCTTGAACAACGCCGTGTAGTTGTCGAGGCCGACGAAGCCGAAGGTCTGCGACTGGCCCTTCCAGTCGGTCAGTGAATAACCGAACGTCTGGATGTACGGCCAGATCACGAAGATCAGATAGAGCGCCACGGGAAAGAAGAGGAATCCCGCGACGAACCGGTGCTGCCCTTTGCGCATGGCGTTCCTGCCCCTGGGTGCGGCCGTTCCGGGCCGGGGCCGCCCCGGCCCGGAACGCGGTCGGTCGAGCGAGATCAGTCGCGGTGGTTCTTCTTCGAGTCCGGGTCCTTGGCCTGCTTGTCGACCGCGGCCTGGGCCCGCTTGAGCCACTCCTTGGGCTGGATGCGCTTGGCCATCAGCTCGTTGGAGGCGTTCTCGATGGCGGCGTTCATCTCGCTGTACCACTCGGTGTACAGGTAACGGAAGGTGTTGTCGCCGGCCGCCCGGGAGGCCTCGACCGTGGACTGGGTGCCCGGCCGGAGCCGGACGTCCGGGTCGACGCCGTCCTTGAGGATGGTCAGCGAGTTCGCCTCCTTGGCGAACAGGGTCGACCATTCCTTGGAGAGCATCCTGCGCATGAACTCCTTGGCGGCGGGGAGGTTGCCGGCCTTGGACGGGATGATGAAGGGCTCACCGGAGCCGGCCCGGATCGCCTCGAACGGCAGCGCACTGTCCGGCAGCAGCGGCATCGGCAGGAACTTCATGTCGAAGTCCTCCGGTGTCGTCTTGAGCTGCTCGTTCTCGAGCCAGGAACCGCTGGTGATGAAGGCGGCCTTGTACTGGTTCCAGCGGGTCTGCGACTCGGTGTGGGTCAGGCCGTTGGTCCCGGGCATCAGGTAGCCCTTCTCCACGACCTCGTAGACGGCCTCGACGGCCTCCTGCGCGGCGTCGGAGCCGGCGAACGCGTCGGGTTCGAGGTTGTCGATCGCCTTCATGGCGTCCAGGCCGCCCTTCTTGGCGATCAGGTCCATGATGGCGACGTTGATGTAGTACGGGTACTTGCCCTGGTGGGCGAGGCCGCCGATGCCCTGGGCCTTGGCGTCCTTGCAGACGGCGAGGAAGTCGTCCCAGGTCTTGGGCGCCTCCCAGCCCTTCTCCTGGAAGAGCTTGCCGGAGTACCACAGACCCCACACGGTGTAGATGTAGTTGAGGGCGACGACCTTGCCCTCCTGCATTCCGGCGTCGAGCGTGCCGGGAATCAGGGTGTCGCGGACCTTCTTGCCCGGGTCGTCGACCGAGGGGGCGTCCAGCACCTCGGCGAGGTCGAGGAGCTGACCGTTCTTGGCGAGCACGTCGATCGGGATCTGCTGGTTGCCGGAGTCGTCGACGATGTCCGGCGGGTTCCCGGCGTTGAAGCGGGGCTGGAGCTTGCCCGTGATCTCCTGCGTTCCGGTGTGGACGGAGGTGACGCCCCACTCCTTCTTGAACGCGGCCTCCCACGCCTTGGCGTAGTCGTCGCCGTAACCGCCCTTGAAGATGACGACGTCGAGTTTGCTGCCTTCCTTGACACCGAACGGGTTGGATGCGGACGTCTCGCCTTTGTTCTCACCGGAGTTGTCGTCCCCGCCTCCGCTGGCACACGCGGACAGGAAGCTCATCGCCGGTACGGAAACCAGGCCGAGCGCGGCGGACCGCTTGATCAGTGCGCGGCGCCCCACGCCGGACGTGCTGTTCTCACCGTTGCCGGTGTTCTGCGCGAAACCGTCGCCGGCGTTCCCGGTGGAACCGGTGCCGCTGTTCTCGGCGGAAGTGGATCCCATGCTCAAGTCCTCGCCTTCTCCAGGACTCAGGCGGTGAACCGGATCCTCCCCGGCACCGCGTTCTGGTCAAGCTGGGTCGTGCAGGAAGTGCGGCCGTACAGGATCGGGTGCGGTGAAGATGCCCCGGAGTGCCGACAGGTATAGTCCACTTCCCGTCAACGGAGCAAGATCGAATGCAAGGTTCGCCTCTGGTCTTTTCCGAGTTGAGACCTCACGGAAATATCCCCCTCCGGCACGTTCCTCCACGGAGGAATTATTGCCGTTGGACTGGAATGCCGCATTCAACCCCCTTGACACCACGGGCCACTTGACCCACTACTAGACCTTGCGCATCTCATTGACAACGTTGTCCGGCGCAGGGAGGGTCCTCACTCATGCACAACAGGGTTCGGCACAGATGGGGGTCGGCGGTCGTCACGGCGACCGCCTTCGCCTTGGCCGCGGGCTCACAGGGCGTCGCGGTGGCGCTGCCCCAGGCGCCGCCGAAGGCGGACCGCGAGTTCGCGTCGTCGTTCGAGGCCGGGGAGCCCGCCCCGGACTGGCAGAACACCGTCGACACCACGCGGGGCGGCGAGAAGCGCGCCTCGGGCGTGAACGGCGGTTACAGTTCGGGCATTCCGGGCAATGTCACCGACCACGTCACGGACGTCCGCGCCAGCGCGGAGAACACCGGCGGCGGGGAGGTGAAGGAGAACCTCGTCGACGGCGAGCCGAGCAGCAAGTGGCTGGCCTTCGAGTCCACCGGCTGGGTGGAGTTCGACCTGGACGCCCCCGTCAAGGCGGTCCGTTACGCGCTCACCTCCGCCAACGACGCCGCCGAGCGGGACCCGAGGGACTGGACCCTCAAGGGCTCCACCGACGGCGAGGACTGGAAGACCCTCGACACCCGCTCGGGCGAGACGTTCGCGGAACGCTTCCAGACCAAGCTCTACGACATCGACGCCTCCGCCGTCGCCGAGTACCGGCACTTCCGGCTGGAGATCACCAAGAACGGCAGCGGCGGCATAGTCCAGCTCGCCGACGTCCAGTTCTCCACCGGTGACGACGAGGCGCCGATCCCGCAGGACATGCTCTCGCTGGTCGACCGCGGCCCGTCCGGCTCGCCGACGGCCAAGGCGGGCGCCGGGTTCACCGGGAAGCGCGCCCTGCGCTACGCCGGCCGGCACACCGCCGACGGGCGGGCGTACTCGTACAACAAGGTGTTCGACGTCAACACGAAGGTCGACCGGAACACCGAACTGTCGTACCGCGTCTTCCCCTCCATGGCGGACGGCGACCTCGACTACGACTCCACCAACGTCTCCGTCGACCTCGCCTTCACCGACGGCACCTATCTGAGCGACCTGCGCGCCACCGACCAGCACGGCTTCCCGCTCACCCCGCAGGGGCAGGGCGCGTCGAAGATCCTCTACGTCAACCAGTGGAACAACGTGGCCTCCCGGATCGGCTCGGTGGCCGCCGGCAAGACCGTCGACCGGATCCTGGTGGCGTACGACTCCCCCAAGGGCGAGACCAAGTTCCGCGGCTGGCTGGACGACGTGACGCTGAAGCAGGTCGAGCCCGAGCGGCCGAAGGCCCATCTCTCCGACTACGCGGTGACGACCCGGGGCACCAACTCCAGCGGCGGCTTCTCGCGCGGCAACAACTTCCCCGCGACGGCCGTGCCGCACGGCTTCAACTTCTGGACCCCGGTCACCAACGCCGGTTCGCTGAGCTGGCTGTACGACTACGCGCGCGGCAACAACGCGGACAACCTGCCGACGATCCAGGCGTTCAGCGCGAGCCACGAGCCGAGCCCCTGGATGGGCGACCGGCAGACCTTCCAGGTGATGCCGTCGGCCGCCTCCGGCACCCCGGACACCGGCCGTGAGGAGCGCGAACTGGCGTTCCGGCACGAGAACGAGACCGCCCGGCCGTACTACTACGGGGTGCGGTTCGAGAACGGCCTGAAGGCCGAACTGGCGCCGACCGACCACGCGGCGGCGATGCGCTTCACCTTCCCCGGCGACGACGCGAGCGTGCTGTTCGACAACGTCACCGACCAGGCCGGCCTGACCCTCGACGAGGAGAACGGCACCTTCACCGGCTACTCGGACGTCAAGTCCGGGCTGTCGACGGGCGCGACCCGGCTGTTCGTCTACGGCGAGTTCGACAAGAAGGTCGTCGAGGGCGACGCCAGTGGCGTCAAGGGCTATCTGCGCTTCGACGCGGGCAAGGACCGCACGGTCACCCTGCGCCTGGCCACCTCGCTGATCAGCGTGGACCAGGCGAAGGACAACCTGCGCCAGGAGATCGGCAAGCGCGCCTCCTTCGACAAGGTCAAGCGCGACGCCCGGAAGCAGTGGGACAGGATCCTCGGCAAGGTCGAGGTCGAGGGCGCCACGCCGGACCAGCTGACCACGCTCTACTCCAGCCTCTACCGGCTGTACCTGTACCCGAACGCGGGCCACGAGAAGGTCGACGGGACGTACAAGTACGCCTCCCCCTTCTCGAAGATGGAGAAGGCCGACACCCCGACGCACACCGGCGCGAAGATCGTCGACGGCAAGGTGTACGTCAACAACGGCTTCTGGGACACCTACCGGACCACCTGGCCGGCGTACTCCTTCCTGACCCCGTCCAAGGCCGGTGAGCTGGTCGACGGGTTCGTGCAGCACTACAAGGACGGCGGCTGGACCTCCCGCTGGTCCTCCCCCGGCTACGCCGACCTGATGACCGGCACCTCCTCGGACGTCGCGTTCGCCGACGCGTACGTCAAGGGCGTCGACTTCGACGCGGAGGCCGCGTACGACGCGGCGGTGAAGAACGCCACCGTCGTACCGCCGTCCTCCGGTGTGGGCCGCAAGGGCATGGCCACCTCGCCGTTCCTCGGCTACACCAGCACCGACACCCACGAGGGCCTGTCGTGGGCGCTGGAGGGCTACCTCAACGACTACGGCATCGCCAAGATGGGCGAGGCCCTCTACAAGAAGACGGGCGAGAAGCGCTACAAGGAGGAGTCCGCGTACTTCCTCAACCGCGCCCAGGACTACGTCAACATGTTCGACTCCGAGGCCGGCTTCTTCCAGGGCAGGAACGCCAAGGGTGACTGGCGGGTCGAGTCCTCCAAGTACGACCCGCGCGTGTGGGGCCACGACTACACCGAGACCAACGGCTGGGGCTACGCCTTCACCGCCCCGCAGGACAGCCGCGGCCTGGCCAACCTGTACGGCGGCCGGGACGGCCTCGGCGACAAGCTCGACGAGTACCTCTCCACCCCCGAGACGGCCTCCGCGGAGTTCGTCGGCTCCTACGGCGGTGTCATCCACGAGATGACCGAGGCGCGGGACGTCCGGATGGGCATGTACGGCCACTCCAACCAGGTCGCCCACCACGCCCTGTACATGTACGACGCGGCCGGGCAGCCCTGGAAGACCCAGAAGAACGTGCGCGAGGTGCTGTCCCGCCTGTACACCGGCAGCGAGATCGGCCAGGGCTACCACGGCGACGAGGACAACGGCGAGCAGTCGGCCTGGTACCTCTTCTCCTCGCTCGGCTTCTACCCGCTGGTCATGGGCAGCGGCGAGTACGCCATCGGCTCCCCGCTGTTCAAGAAGGTCACCGTGCACCTGGAGAACGGCCGCGAGCTGGTCGTCAAGGCGCCGAGGAACAGCGCGAAGAACGTCTACGTGCAGGGCCTGAAGGTCAACGGCAAGCGCTGGAACTCCACTTCGCTGCCGCACTCGGTGATCTCGAAGGGCGGGGTCCTGGAGTTCGACATGGGCTCGCGTCCGTCGTCGTGGGGCACCGGCGAGAACGCGGCGCCCGTGTCGATCACGAAGGACGACGAGGTGCCGGCGCCCCGCAAGGACGCGCTGAAGGGTGAGGGCGCCCTGTTCGACGACACGTCGGCGACCGGCGCCACGGTCTCCACCGTGGAGCTGCCCGTCACCAAGGACACCGAGGCGGTGCAGTACACGCTGACCTCCTCGGACCGCACCAAGGCGCCCACGGGCTGGGTGCTCCAGGGATCGGCCGACGGCACGACGTGGACGGACCTCGACGAGCGGGCCGGCGAGTCGTTCCGCTGGGACCGCCAGACCCGCGCCTTCTCGGTCGGCGAGCCGAAGGCGTACGGCCACTACCGGCTGGTGCTGACCGGTGAGGCGACGCTGGCGGAGGTGGAACTGCTGAGCTGAGCCGACTGCCGCTCACAGGGCGGGTCCGGGCGTCGCCCGGGCCCGCCTTCTCCATGGTTTTCCGCAGGCCGACAGGTACCTCTCCCGTCCCCGGTGCACCAGAATGGGGGCCGCCCCGGTGCCCTCCGGGGACGGCGCTTCCACGGCAAGGGAGAGCACCGACATGACCCACTCGGGGGATTTCGACGCGGCCTGGCTGCCGGTGGAGGCGTTCCGGGCGGTCGGCAGCCGGCGTTCGCTGATACGCGCCGCCGGCGCCGGGCCTCTGGCGGAGACGGTGTACGGCGAACTGGCCGACGCCTGTGAGCGGTTCGGCGAGCGGGTCGTACGGGACGGTGGCGAGGACGCCGAGTTGGTGCTCGAATCGGCCGACGGGCTCGGTGACGAGGGCTTCGCGCTGACGCGCCGGGACGGCGTCACGACCGTCACCGCGTCCGCCGGACGCGGTCTGCTGTACGGCCTGTTCCACGTCGTACGGCTCGGAGAGGACGCCTTCGCCGGTGAACGGGCCCGCGAGGAGCACCGTCCGGCGTACGCCTCACGCATGCTGGACCACTGGGACAACGTGGCCGTGCACCCGGTCATGGGCCAGGTCGAACGCGGCTACGCGGGCGGTTCGCTGTTCTGGGCCGACGGCCGGGCGCGCGGGGACGCCGGCCGGGTGCGGGCGTACGGCAGGCTGCTCGCGGCCTGCGGGATCAACGCCGTCGCCGTCAACAACGTCAACGTGCACGCCGCCGAGGCGCGTCTGCTCACCGACCGGATCGGTGAAGTGGCGGCGATCGCCGACGTGTTGCGTCCGTACGGCATCCGCACCCATCTGTCGGTCACCTTCGCCGCGCCGATGGTGCTGGGCGGGCTGCCCACCGCCGATCCGCTGGACGAGGCGGTGCGCGGCTGGTGGGCGGAGGCGACCCGGCGGGTGTACGAGGAGATCGGCGACTTCGGCGGGTACGTCGTGAAGGCCGACTCGGAGGGGCAGCCCGGCCCGTTCGCCTACGGCCGCTCGCACGCCGACGGCGCGAACATGCTGGCCGCCGCCCTCGAGCCGTACGGCGGCACGGTGCACTGGCGGGCCTTCGTCTACGACCACCACCAGGACTGGCGGGACCGGAGCACCGACCGGGCGCGGGCCGCGTACGACCATTTCACCCCGCTGGACGGCCGGTTCGCGGCGAACGCGGTGCTCCAGGTCAAGCACGGGCCGATGGACTTCCAGGTGCGCGAGCCGGTCTCCCCGCTGATCGGCGCCATGCCGGGCACACGGCTCGCGGTGGAGCTCCAGGTCACGCAGGAGTACACCGGGCAGCAGCGGCACGTGTGCTGGCTGGGTCCGATGTGGAGCGAGGTGCTGCGGTTCCGGCCGGACGGCGAGGTGAGCGCCGGGCGGCTGGCGGACGGGCTGGTGGCCGTGTCGAACGCCGGCGACGACCCGTTCTGGACCGGTCATCCCCTCGCCCAGGCCAACCTCTACACCTTCGGGCGCCTCGCCTGGGACCCGGCGGCGGATCCACGGGCGGTCCTCGACGAGTGGATCGCGCTGACCCACCCGGGGGCGGAGGAGCGGCTGGCCGACGGGCTGCACGCGGTGCTCGACGGCTCCTGGACGACGTACGAGAAGTACACCGCGCCGCTCGGCGTGGGCTTCATGGTGCAGCCGGGGCACCACTACGGGCCGAGCGTGGACGGCTACGAGTACAGTCCCTGGGGCACCTACCACTTCGCCGACCGTGACGGCGTCGGCGTGGACCGCAGCACGGCGACCGGCACCGGGTACGCCGGTCAGTACGCCAAGCCGTGGGCCGAGGTGTACGAGTCGCCGGAGACCTGCCCCGACGAGCTGCTGCTGTTCTTCCACCATGTGCCGTACGGGCATGTGCTGCACAGTGGCAGGACGGTGATCCAGCACATCTACGACACGCACTTCGAGGGTGTGGAGGAGGCCGAGGAGGCCCGCCGGGTGTGGGCGGGCCTCGCCGACCTGGTGGAACCGGCCCGGCACGCGCGCGTGACCGAGCGGTTCGAGGAGCAGCTCCGCAGCGCCCGTGAGTGGCGCGACCAGGTCAACAGCTACTTCCTGCGCAAGTCCGGGGTGCCGGACGGGCGGGGGCGGACCATTCACTGAAGGCGCAGGACCGCCACGCCGAGCGGGCCGAGGGTGAACGGCCTGTCCCGCTCGGTGTGTTCGCCGGTGAGCAGGTCGGTGGCGGGGGCGTGGGCCGTCAGGCGGGCGGGCTCCGGTGCGTGGTTGAGGAGGAAGAGCAGGCGGGTGCCGTCGGGGGCGACGCGGGCCGCGGTCTCGACGGCGGGGTGGCCGGCGTAGGGGCCGACGAGGCCGTGGCGGTCGAGGATCCGGCGGACCACGTGGTCGACGCCCGGCTGGTCGAGGGCCGTGGCGACGTACCACGCCTCGCCCCCGCCGACGCGGTGGCGGGTGACGGCCGGGGTTCCGGCGTAGAAGTCGGCGCCGTACGTGCCGACCGGTTCGGCGCCGCGCGGCCGCACGATCTCGAAGACCAGGCGGGCGTCGGCGGTGAGGCCGTCCAGGTGGACGGGGTTGCCGCCGTACGCGCGCTGCCCGGGGTGGACGCCGGCCGCGTCGCGGCCGTGGGCAACAGCCAGGGGGGAGGACTCGCGCTGGCCGTGGCGGGCCTCGTCCCGGATCTGGCGGCGCTCCTGGTCACCGCCCCGCTGCTGTGCGGCATCCGCCGCGCCCTGGACCTCACCGACGTGCCCCCGTACGGCGAGATCACCGCCTATCTCGCGGTGCACCGGGGCACCGAGGAGGCCGCCCACCGCACCCTCTCCTACGTCGAGGGCGTGTCCTTCGCCCGGCGCGCGCACGCCCCGGCCCACTTCGGGGTCGGGCTGCGCGACACGGTCTGCCCGCCGAGCGGGGCGTACGCGGCGTTCAACCGGTACGCGGAACGCACGGGCGGGGACCCGGCCAAGGTGCTCCACGCCTATCCCTTCAACGGGCACGAGGGCGGGGACGCGGTGCATGTACGGCGCCAACTGGATTGGCTCGCCTCGCTGTCGGGTGACTGACGGGGTGCGCGGGCGGCACCGATGACGGCCGGACACGCCGTCGGGGCCGCCCGCGGGACGGTTCAGCCGGTCCGGCAGGGCAGGGCCGGCGTCCTGTCACCGCCCGGGCCGGAGAGCACCTGGCCGAACAGCGCGCTCTCCCCCGGATCGAGGGAGCCGTGGTGGACCGTCACGCCCTGGTCGGCGTTCGCACCGCCCGCCGTCACGACCAGGCCTACGGCCGGGACGGTGGCGAGCAGGGAGACCAGGACGAGGAAGAGGGCCCGGGTGCGGGCGGGGAGCGCTGATCGGGGAGCCGCCTCGCTCCCCGGTCTTGTTTCGGTCATGACACACCTGTTCCGACGGTGGGGTTGACGGAGCATGCGGGGGTGCGGGGAGAGGGCGAGGCGGGAGTGTCCCGACGGCGGGTTCCGGTCCGCCTGAGTGTGGGAGCGCTCCCACCTCACCGTGAAGGGAAGGTAGCGCGGGGTGACGCCGTTGTAAACGGTTGCCACAGGAAGACTTGTGCCGTCGTCAGCCGGCGGTGGCGGCCGCCCGCTCGATCGCGTCGGCCGCCTCGTCCCCCTCGAAGACCCGGACCACGTCCGCCAGCACACGCTGTCCGCCCGGGACGTCGAGCACGGCCCGCACCATGCTCGCCACGTCCTCGCGGAGACGGACACCCCTGACATCGACCGGACGGCCGAGCTGCTCCCTCAGCACCGCCGCGAACCGCGCACGGCCCTGCGCGTCCTCCACGCACGCCAGCCCGCACATCACCTCGGTGAGCAGCAGCATCCGGGCGAGCGCGCTCCGGGGACGTTCCGCCCGGCGCCCGGCGTCGGGGCGTGGTGCCGGGAAACCGGGGCGGGGAGGTCCTCCCTCGGCACGCCGGCGGGACCGCGTACCGGAGGGAGGGACCGACCGCGCCACCACCACCCGCCGCTCCAGCTCGGCCCACATCTGCGGGCTCTGCCCGGCCCCGGCGGAGCGCAGCTCCTCGTACACGTAGTCGTACAGCTCGTGCACGTCGATCAGGCCGTCCTGGTTGCCGTCCGCCTCACCGGTGCGCAGGCCCCTGACGACGGCCCCGGTGAACCGCGAGGGTTCCGGGCCCAGTTCGGTGATCCGCTCACCTTCCCAGGCGTACTCGGTGCGGTTGGTCGCGGTGAGGACCGCGCGGCCGTGTCCGGCCAGTTCGTCGTTCACGTGGACCGTGGTGTCGCCCTTGCTCCCGGCCAGGAAGGCACCGCTGTAGCAGCAGTCCAGGAGCAGGACGATCGACCGGGCCCGGCAGGCGCGCATCCGCTGGTGCACGAAGAGGGCGGGGACGGACGTGGAGGCGAGCAGCCGCCGGTCGGTGTCCCCGGCGGCGAAGTGCAGTTCGCCGCTGTCGCTCTTGAGGCCGTGGCAGGAGATGTGCAGCAGGAGCAGGTCGTCCCGGCGGCGGTCGAGGAAGAAGTGCTCGATGGCCCGGGTCACTTCGCGATGGCTGCCGTCGACGACCGTGCTCACCTCGAAGCCGCCGATCTCCGGGTCCTCGAGCACCTCCGCCAGCGCCCGGGCGTCCCCGGCGGGCGATCTCAGCCGCCGCAGCGCCTCATTGTCGTACAGGCCCGTCGCGACGAGCAGCGCGTGGCGTCCCGCGGACACGGTCGTACGTCCCTCACTCACCCTGGCCGTCGGCCGGTTCCGCCTCGGGAGCGTGTGCGGCGAGGAAGGCGTCGACGATCCGCCGCTGGTCTGCGGAGGAGGCGGCCTCCAGTTCCAGGCTGTCGTCGCCCAGGGTGACGCTGACCGTGCGTACCGGGCGGTTCTCGATCCAGGTCCGCACCAGGTCGAGCACCGAGCGCAGCGCGAGGGGGGCGAGGGTCACGGCGAGTGCGCCGACGGCGATGGCGTCGGCCGGCTTGGCCCCGTCGGGAACGTCCCCGGAGCGGACGGTCTCGACGTCCTCGACGTCCAGTTCGAGCAGCCGCTCGCGCAACTGGAGTGTCAGCTCGTCGAGTTCTTCCTGGTCGCCGTCCCGACCGCCGGTCAGGACAAGACGCATGCGTTCCGTGCGGTCCACCGCCACCCCCGTCATCCGGTGAGGCTTCAGCGTACAACGGCGGCAACGGTGAGGGCCGTATCCCCGACGCCGGGGATACGGCCCTCAACTGCCCTGCCGGACCGCTTACTTGCGGATCAGGCTGCGCAGCACGTACTGCAGGATGCCGCCGTTGCGGTAGTAGTCGGCCTCACCGGGGGTGTCGATGCGGACGACCGCGTCGAACTCGACGCCCGTGTCGGTGGTGACCTTCACCGTGCGCGGGGTGGTGCCCTCGTTCAGCTCGGTGACGCCGGAGACGGAGAAGGTCTCCTCGCCGGTCAGGCCGAGGGAGGACGCGGTCTGGCCCTCCGGGAACTGGAGCGGCAGGACGCCCATGCCGATGAGGTTCGAGCGGTGGATGCGCTCGTAGGACTCGGCGATGACGGCCTTGACGCCGAGCAGCGCGGTGCCCTTGGCGGCCCAGTCGCGGGACGAGCCGGAGCCGTACTCCTTGCCGGCCAGGACGACCAGCGGGATGCCCTGCTCGATGTAGTTGCGGGAGGCGTCGTAGATGAACGACACCGGACCGCCGTCCTGGGTGAAGTCGCGGGTGTAGCCGCCCTCGGTGCCCGGCGCGATCTGGTTGCGCAGGCGGATGTTGGCGAACGTGCCGCGGATCATGACCTCGTGGTTGCCGCGGCGCGAGCCGTAGCTGTTGAAGTCGCGGCGCTCGATGCCGTGCTCCGTGAGGTACTTGCCGGCCGGGGTGTCGGCCTTGATGGCACCGGCCGGGGAGATGTGGTCGGTGGTGACCGAGTCGCCCAGCTTGGCCAGCACGCGGGCGCCGGAGATGTCCTCGACCGGGGCCGGCTCCATGCCCATGCCCTCGAAGTACGGGGGCTTGCGGACGTAGGTGGACTCGGCGTCCCACTCGAAGGTGTCGCCGGTCGGGATCGGCAGCGCCTGCCACTGGGCGTCACCGGCGAAGACGTCGGCGTAGGACTTGGAGAACATGTCCTCGCCGATCGCGTTGGCGACGACGTCGTTGACCTCGGCCTCGGAGGGCCAGATGTCCTTCAGGTAGACCGGGTTGCCGTCGGTGTCGGTGCCGAGGGCCTCCTTGGTGATGTCCACCTTCATGGAGCCGGCGATCGCGTAGGCGACGACCAGCGGCGGGGACGCCAGGTAGTTCATCTTGACGTCGGGGTTGATCCGGCCCTCGAAGTTGCGGTTGCCGGAGAGCACCGAGGTGACGGCGAGGTCGTGGTCGTTGACCGCCTTGGAGACCTCCTCCGGCAGCGGGCCGGAGTTGCCGATGCAGGTGGTGCAGCCGTAGCCGACGAGGTTGAAGCCGACCTTGTCGAGGTACGGGGTGAGGCCCGCCTTCTCGAAGTAGTCGGTGACGACCTTGGAGCCCGGGGCGAGGGTGGTCTTGACCCACGGCTTGCGGGTCAGGCCCTTCTCCACCGCCTTCTTGGCCACCAGGGCGGCGGCGACCATGACGTACGGGTTGGAGGTGTTGGTGCAGGAGGTGATGGCCGCGACGGTCACCGCGCCGTGGTCCAGCTCGTAGGTCGTGCCGTCGGCGGCGGTGACCTGGACCGGGTTGGACGGGGCACCGTTCGGGATGGTGGACGGGGCGTCGGAGCCGGGGAAGGACTCCTTGCTGGCCTCGTACTCGTCGTTGACGTAGTTGCGGACGTCCTGCTTGAACTGCTCGGCGGCGTTCGCCAGGACGATGCGGTCCTGCGGGCGCTTCGGGCCGGCGATGGAGGGGACGACCGTGGAGAGGTCGAGCTCCAGCTTCTCGGAGAAGTCCGGCTCGGCCTTCGGGTCCAGCCAGAGGCCCTGCTCCTTGGCGTACGCCTCGACCAGGGCGACCTGCTGGTCGCTGCGGCCGGTCAGGCGCATGTAGTTCAGCGTCTCGTCGTCGATCGGGAAGATCGCGGCGGTGGAGCCGAACTCCGGCGACATGTTGCCGATGGTGGCGCGGTTGGCGAGGGAGGTGGCGGCCACACCCTCGCCGTAGAACTCGACGAACTTGCCGACGACACCGTGCTTGCGCAGCATCTCGGTGATGGTGAGCACGAGGTCGGTGGCGGTGGTGCCGGGGGTGAGCTCGCCGGTGAGCTTGAAGCCGACGACGCGCGGGATCAGCATGGAGACCGGCTGGCCGAGCATGGCGGCCTCGGCCTCGATGCCGCCGACGCCCCAGCCGAGGACGCCGAGGCCGTTGACCATGGTGGTGTGCGAGTCGGTGCCGACCAGGGTGTCGGGGTAGGCCTTGCCGTCACGGACCATGACGACACGGGCCAGGTGCTCGATGTTCACCTGGTGGACGATGCCGGTGCCGGGCGGGACGACCTTGAAGTCGTCGAAGGCGGTCTGGCCCCAGCGCAGGAACTGGTAGCGCTCGCGGTTGCGGCCGTACTCCAGGTCGACGTTCTGCTTGAAGGCGTCGTTGGTGCCGAACTTGTCGGCGATGACGGAGTGGTCGATGACCATCTCGGCCGGGGAGAGCGGGTTGATCTTGTTCGGGTCGCCGCCCAGTTCCTTGACGGCCTCACGCATGGTGGCGAGGTCCACGACGCAGGGCACGCCGGTGAAGTCCTGCATGATCACGCGGGCCGGCGTGAACTGGATCTCCTGCGACGGCTGGGCCTGGGAGTCCCAGCCGCCCAGGGCGCGGATGTGGTCGGCGGTGATGTTGGCGCCGTCCTCGGTGCGGAGCAGGTTCTCCAGCAGCACCTTCAGGCTGTAGGGAAGGCGCGCGGAGCCCTCGACCTTGTCCAGCCGGAAGATCTCGTACGACTCGTCGCCCACCTGCAGCGTGCTGCGGGCGTCGAAGCTGTTCGCCGACACGACAGTCTCCTTCATTGATGTGCGCGTACCACCGCATCCTGCCGCCACGCCGCCCTGGCCTATCCGCTGAGGTAAGGCTAAGTTAGGCATCCCTTACCAGGGTGGCGGCTGCGGTGCGCCTCGGCAGATATCTCGATGTCGAGATAACTCTAGTACACAAGGGCCGAATGGTCATGCCCGGACCCGGTGCGCCCGGCCCGGTGCGCCACCCCCACCCTCCGTCGCGCCACGGCCCGGCGCCATCTTTGCGCCCGGACGGGGTAACCGACTGAGACGAAGTCAGTTCGGGACGGGAAGGGATACAGGAATGCCGCTCACGTTTCGCAAGAGCTTTCGGATCCTTCCGGGAGTACGACTGAACATCAACAAGCGGTCGTGGTCCATCACCACCGGCGGCAGGAACGGCCCCCGGCACACCCGCAGCAGTACGGGACGACGTACGACATCGATGGATTTGCCCGGACCTTTCGGATGGCGCCGGACCCGCCAGACCCGCCGCACCAGGGGACACTGACGCCACATCACCCGAATGAACCCCCCAGGAGGTGCCATCTCATATCTGAGATAACCTCATTCTCATGTCAGACGACTACCTCGTACGCATCGGCAAGCTCATCCGTGACGCCCGTCAGCACCGCGGGTGGACGCAGACGCAGCTCGCCGAGGCGCTCAACACCAGTCAGAGCGCCGTCAACCGGATCGAGCGCGGAAACCAGAACATCAGCCTTGAGATGATCGCCCGGATCGGCGAGGCCCTGGACAGCGAGATCGTCTCGCTGGGCTACGCCGGCCCGATGCATCTGCGCGTGGTGGGCGGCCGCCGTCTCTCCGGCGCCATCGACGTCAAGACGAGCAAGAACGCGTGCGTGGCCCTGCTGTGCGCCTCGCTGCTCAACAAGGGGCGCACCGTGCTGCGCCGCGTCGCCCGCATCGAGGAGGTCTACCGCCTCCTGGAGGTGCTGAACTCCATCGGCGTGCGCACCCGCTGGATCAACGACGGCGTCGACCTGGAGATCGTGCCGCCGGCCGAACTGGACCTCGCGTCCATCGACGCGGACGCCGCCCGCCGCACCCGCTCCATCATCATGTTCCTCGGCCCGCTGCTGCACCGCCTGGACCGCTTCATGCTGCCGTACGCCGGCGGCTGCGACCTCGGGACGCGCACCATCGAGCCGCACATGATCGCGCTGCGCCGGTTCGGCCTGGACATCGCCGCGACCGAGGGCCAGTACCACGCGGTGGTCGACCGCTCCGTCGCCCCCGACCGCCCGATCGTGCTGACCGAGCGCGGGGACACCGTCACCGAGAACGCGCTGCTCGCCGCCGCCCGGCACGACGGCACCACCGTCATCCGCAACGCCTCCTCCAACTACATGGTCCAGGACCTGTGCTTCTTCCTGGAGGCGCTGGGCGTCAAGGTCGACGGCATCGGCACCACCACGCTCACCGTGCACGGTGTGCCCACCATCGACGCCGACGTCGACTACTCCCCCTCCGAGGACCCGGTCGAGGCGATGAGCCTGGTGGCCGCGGCCGTGGTGACGGAGTCGGAGCTGACGGTCCGCCGGGTCCCCATCGAGTTCCTGGAGATCGAGCTGGCGGTCCTGGAGGAGATGGGCCTCGACCACGACCGCACGCCCGAGTACTTCGCCGACAACGGCCGTACGCGCCTGGTGGACCTCACCGTCCGCCCCTCCAAGCTGGAGGCGCCGATCGACAAGATCCACCCGATGCCGTTCCCCGGCCTGAACATCGACAACGTCCCGTTCTTCGCGGCGATCGCGGCGACGGCCCAGGGCAAGACCCTCATCCACGACTGGGTCTACGACAACCGCGCCATCTACCTGACCGACCTCAACCGCCTCGGCGGCCGCCTCCAGCTCCTCGACCCGCACCGCGTCCTGGTCGAGGGCCCGACCCGCTGGCGCGCGGCGGAGATGATGTGCCCGCCCGCCCTGCGCCCGGCCGTCGTGGTCCTGCTGGCGATGATGGCGGCGGAGGGCACGTCGGTCCTGCGCAACGTGTACGTCATCAACCGCGGCTACGAGGACCTGGCGGAGCGGCTGAACTCGATCGGGGCGCAGATCGAGATCTTCCGGGACATTTGATGTGACGATGCCGCCATACCCCGCCTGGCCTGCTTTTCAGCGGGACAGGGAGGGGTGCGGCGGCATCTCCGGGACTTCTCCGGGGCTTTGGGCCCGCGGCGGGCTACGAGCCATGCTCCACAGGCTCTGGTGAAGCCGGCGAAACGCTCCTGGGGTCGGGTACCGAGCGGGTTGAGCGCCGGGTCGGAGGGCGTCCGAGAAGCCTGTCGGCAGGCTGGTCCTGCGAGGCGACGCACCAGGAGCACGGCCATGGCGAGGTGGAGGGCATTCTCCGAGCAGGCGCGCAGGTGCTCGTAGTCCTTCGACAGGCGGTGGCACCGTTCCAGCCAGGCGCACAACGTCCGCTCCACCACCCGGCGACGCGGGACCACCACGAACGGGGGCCCTGCCGGCGGCGGTGCCCCCACCAGGGCCCAGGCCGAGCGGAAACCGGCGTCACGGTGCCGCACGATCTCCACGGTGATAACGGTGGCCTCCAGGGCCCAGGCGTGGAAGTCGGCGCCGCGGCAGCCCTGGCTGGCCCGCACATGCCGCAGCATGGCCGACCCCTGCCGGGACGGCGGTATTCACCTGAGACGTCTCCCTCCCTACGCACAACTGCCGTCATGGATCCCTGTACCACGGCCGGTCACTCGACAGGAGTCCCGTCCGAACCTGGCATATACCCATCAGAACGCTGGTGTCCTGCGCCGGCGGGCAAGGCCGGCACCTGACATCCGGTCCTCCAGGACGTCCAGGAGCCGCCCGCCTTCCGGCCGTGGCGGTCGTCGCCGCCGGCTGGAACCTGGTGGTCGTCTCGACGCTCTGGCTCGCCGCCTGCGGCGCCGCTCTCGCGCCCGTCCTGCTGTACGCCCTGTACTGGCCCGGGTTCACCGCCCGTGGTGCGCTGTGGTGTCTGTGGGGCGCGACGGGGGTGACCGTCGTGGCGCTCGCGGTGTCGCCGTATGTGTCCGGCGCCCCCGGGTCGGTCTTCCCGGAGCACGACTTCAGGATCTGGGACGTGACGATCCCGGGCCTGGTGACGGTGCCGGCCGGGTTCCTGCCGGGCCGGCTGGGCAGCGTCACGGACCGGCGCCGGACGGGCGGGCCGGGGCGGCCGTCCGGCGAGGTTTCTCGCGTGCCGTCCGCCGATGAGTTCCGGAGGCTGCCGCGGTCGTAACCCGTACACGGACCGACACCCCAGGAGGACCCCATGTCCCGCAAGATCGTGGCCAGCGTGTTCATCTCGCTCGACGGCGTCGTCGAGGCGCCCGACCAGTGGCACTTCCCGTACTTCGACGAGGAGATGGGCGCGGCCGTGGGCGCGGGTCTGAGCAGCGCCGACACCATGCTCTTCGGCCGCGTGACGTACGACAGCTTCGCCGGCGCCTGGCCGGGACGGGAGGCGGCGGGCGAGGAGGACGCGGGCTTCGCCAAGCAGCTCGGCGACATGCGGAAGATCGTGTTCTCCCGTAGTCCGCTCGACTTCCAGTGGCGCAACTCCGAGCAGGCGCAGGGAGACGTCGCCGAGGTGGCCGCCGCGCTGAAGCGGGAGCCGGGCGGTGACATCGGGCTGAGCGGCTCGATCTCGATCATCCGGCAGCTGCTCGCCGCCGGGCTGCTCGACGAGCTGCAGCTCATCGTCCACCCGATCGCCGTGCGCAAGGGCATGCGGCTGTTCGACGAGGGCGAGCCGTCGATCCCGCTGAAGCTGCTGAAGTCGGAGACGTTCGGCACGGGTGTGCTCAACCTCGTGTACGGGCCGGACACGGCGCCGCCGACGGGGGGCTACGAGGAGGCGGTGGCGTCGCTCGGGGAGTGACGCCATCCCGAGCCCCAAGCCTCGCCGTTCACACCCGGGCAGCGTGTTGACACCATCAACACGTAGACGCCACCGCCCGTATGGGCTAAGGTGTACGCTCCCTGCAAGATGTACCCATCTTGCACGAGACGGGCGTCATGGGGAGGGGTAAGTGGGGTTGGGGACTGTCGGCGGACGTTTCCGCATCACGGGCGTCGTCGGACGCGGGAACATGGGCGAGGTGCACCGGGCGGAGGACCTCGAGGCCGCCGCGGACTCCCCGCACCGGCAGGTCGCCGTCAAGACCCTGCTGCGCAGCCGGACCGGGGGCGCGATCGACACCTCCGGGTCCGGCAAGGAGACCGCCCGCTTCCGCCGCGAGGTGCGCATCATGCGCATGCTCTCCCAGGGGCACCCGAACCTCACGCTGCTGATCGACGGCGGCGTGGACGACTCGGCGGACGGCGGCGGTCTGCCGTACCTGGCGATGGAGCTGCTGGACGGCAATCCGCTCGCGGACCTCATCGACGAGGAGCCCCAGCTGCCGGTCTCCTGGGTCGCGGCCGTCGGCGCTCAGATCGCGTCCGGGCTGACGGCGGCGCACACGGCCGGTGTCGTGCACCGCGACCTGAAGCCGGCCAACGTGATGCTGACCGGTGACGGCACGGTCAAGGTCCTCGACTTCGGCATGGGCTCGATCGTCGACGACCCCGACCAGACGCGGCTCACCAGCACGGGCGTCAGCCTCGGCACGGCCCGGTACATGGCGCCCGAGCAGTTCCGCGCCGAGCAGGTCTCCGCCCCGGCCGACCTCTACGCGCTCGGCTGCATCCTGTACGAGCTGCTCATAGGGCGGCCGCCGTTCTCCGGCCGGACCCACTACGAGATCTCCGAGCAGCATCTGCACGAGCGGCCGCCCCGGTTGACGCTGGTGCGCCCGGACCTGCCCGCGGGGCTGGTGCGGCTGGTGGAGCGTCTGCTGGAGAAGGACGCCGAACTGCGGCCGGAGAACGCCGCCCTGGTCCGTGAGGCCCTGGTGCCGCTCGCCCTCGCGCCGGACCCCACGGCCGCCCTGCTCGCCCCGCACTGGCAGGAGATGGACCCGGTGGCGCGGCTGCGCGCCCTGCTTCCCGAGCGGGCCCCCGCCGTGCCCGCGCCCGCGCCGCGCCGGCAGCCGCGGCTTCCGGAGGCGATGGACGTCTTCGGCATCCACGCCGACCTGATCGGCGAGTACGAGAGCTTCACCCGCAGTGGCACGGTGATCCGGGACGCCCGGATCGAGGGCTTCGTCGCGGACGACCTGAAGGCGAAGTCGCAGTGGCCCGACCCGTGGCTGTCGCTGAACCCGTTCTTCGCCGACGGCGGCCAGGTCACCGACCTGGTGCGGGACGGCGTCCTGCACCCGAGGTGCGCGGAGATCTTCCAGGCGGGGAAGAAGGAGACGTCGTCGCGTCCGGACGGACGGCCGCTGACCTTCCATCTGCACCAGCGGCAGGCGATCGAGGCCGCGCAGGCGGGCGACTCGTACGTGCTGACCACCGGCACCGGTTCCGGCAAGTCGCTGTCGTACATCGTGCCGATCGTGGACCGGGTGCTGAAGGAGCGGGAGGCGGCGGGGCCGAACGCCGAGCGCAGGGTGCGGGCGATCGTCGTCTACCCGATGAACGCGCTGGCCAACTCGCAGCTCGGGGAGCTGGAGAAGTACCTGCGCCACGGCTTCGGGAAGGGCCGCGAGCCGGTCACCTTCGCCCGCTACACGGGCCAGGAGTCCAGCGAGGAGCGCCGTGAGCTGCGCAAGAACCCGCCGGACATCCTGCTGACCAACTACGTGATGCTGGAGCTGATGCTGACCCGGCCGGACGACCGGTCCAGCCTGATCCGCATGGCGGAGGGGTTGCGGTTCCTGGTCTTCGACGAGTTGCACACCTACCGGGGCCGGCAGGGCGCCGACGTGGCGTTCCTGATCCGCCGGGTGCGTGAGGCGTGCCGGGCGTCGGAGTCGCTCCAGTGCATCGGCACCTCGGCGACGATGTCCACCGAGGGCACCTGGGACGACCAGCGGCGTGAGGTGGCGAAGGTCGCCGGGCGGCTGTTCGGCACGACGGTGCTGCCGGAGCGGGTCATCGGCGAGACCCTGGTCCGGGCGACGGAGGAGGCGTCGGAGTCGGTGCCCGCCGAGCGGCTGCGGGTGCCCTCGGCGCCCCGGTCGTACGAGGCTCTGACGAAGGACTCCCTGGCGCGCTGGGTGGAGTCGCGGTTCGGTCTGGAGCGGGAGGAGGGCACGGGCCGGCTGCGCCGCCGTGCCCCGGCGACCGTGGAGGAGGCGGCGGCGGAGCTGTCCGCCGCGTCGGGTGTCGCCGAGGAGACCGTGCGCGAGGCGATCCGGACGACGCTGGAGGCGGGCGCGCAGGCCAAGCACCCGGTGACGGAGCGGCCGTTGTTCGCGTTCCGGCTGCACCAGTTCCTGTCCAAGGGCGACACCGTCTACACGACGCTGGAGGACCCGCTCACCCGGCCGCTGACCCGCACCTATCAGCTGGAGCAGCCGGACAGCGGCGGCAAGCCGCTGTTCCCGCTGGCGTTCTGCCGGGAGTGCGGCCAGGAGTATCTGACGGTGTGGCGCACCGAGGACGGCGGCGCCTTCCGGTACGAGCCGCGCCGGGACACCTCCGCGTCCGGGGGCCGCGAGGGCGAGGGCTACCTGTATCTGGGCATGCCGGGGCAGGACTACGAGTGGCCGGCCGACCCGCAGAAGGCGGTGGACGACCGCCGGCTGCCGGAGTCGTGGCTGGAGCCGGACGCGAACGGCGGGACGACCGTCAAGAAGTCCTACCGTCCGCGCGTGCCGAAGCGGGTCGTCGTGGACGCCCTCGGCAACGAGTCGGGCGAGGGCGAGGGCCTGGTGGCGGCGTTCGTGCCGGCGCCGTTCCTGTTCTGCGTGCACTGCCAGGTCAGTTACGAGCAGACGCGCGGCCGGGACTTCGCCAAGCTGGCCACGCTGGACCAGGAGGGGCGGTCGTCGGCGACGTCGCTGATCTCCGCGTCGATCGTGAAGTCGCTGCGGGCGGTGCCGGAGGACAGCCTGGGCAAGGAGGCGCGCAAGCTCCTCACGTTCGTCGACAACCGGCAGGACGCGTCCCTCCAGGCGGGGCACTTCAACGACTTCGCGCAGGTGACCCAGTTGCGCGGGGCGCTGTACCAGGCGGCGGTGCAGGCGGGTGAGGACGGGCTGCGCCACGACGACCTCGCCGAGGCCGTCACCGAGGTGATGGGTCTGACGCCCCGCGACTACGCGGCGGGCGCCAACCTGCCGCCGTCGATGGAGAGGCGGGCGACGAAGGTGTTCCGGGAGGTCGTCGGGTACCGCCTCTACCGCGACCTGGAGCGCGGCTGGCGGATCACGATGCCGAACCTGGAGCAGACGGGTCTGCTGCGGATCGACTACGAGGACCTGGCCTGGGTCGCCGCCCAGCCGGACCGCTGGCAGTCCGCGCACGCGGTGCTGCGTGACGCCGACGCGCCCCTGCGCGAGGAGATCAGCCGCACGCTGCTCGACTACCTGCGGCGTGAACTCGCCATCGACGTGCAGTACTTCCGCGACGACTTCGACACGTTGCAGCGGGCGAGCGAGGAGCGGCTGACGGGGCCGTGGGTGCTGAGCGACTCGGACCAGCCGACCGTGGGCACCGCCTACCCGTACGGTTCGCGGCCGGGCATGGAGCGCTCCGCGCTGTTCCTGTCGGCGCGCGGCAAGTTCGGCAAGTATCTGCGCCGGAACATGCCCGCCCTGCGGGAGCCGTCCGTCTCCCTGGACGACGTGCAGGGCGTCATCGAGGACCTGTTGAAGGTGTTGCGCGACGCGGACCTGGTGCGTGAGGTGGAGGCGGCCCCCGAGCGCTCGGGGCCGGCCTTCCGCCGCCGCGCGTCGGAGAAGCGGACCGGCTACCGGGTGGCGGCGGCAGCGCTGGTCTGGCGGGCGGGTGACGGGGAGCGCGGCGCGGTCGATCCGCTGGCGCGCACCTACAGCAGCGGCGAGGGACCCCGCGTCAACCCGTTCTTCCGCGACCTGTACCGCACGGCGGCGTCCGAGCTGGCGGGGCTGTTCGCGCGGGAGCACACGGCGCAGGTCGCGCCGGAGGACCGGCTGAAGCGCGAGCGGCAGTTCCGTGACGCCGAACTGCCGTTGCTGTACTGCTCGCCGACGATGGAGCTGGGCGTGGACATCTCCTCGCTCAACGCGGTGATGATGCGCAACGTGCCGCCGACCCCGGCGAACTACGCGCAGCGCTCGGGCCGGGCGGGCCGCTCCGGTCAGCCCGCGCTGGTGACCACGTACTGCGCGACGGGCAACAGCCACGACCAGTACTACTTCCGGCGGTCCCAGGACATGGTGTCGGGGCAGGTGGCCCCGCCGCGTCTGGACCTCGCCAACGAGGACCTGGTCCGTTCGCACATCCAGGGCATCTGGCTGGCGGAGACCGGGATGAAGCTCGGCGCCGCGATCCCGGACGTCGTCGACGTCGCCTACGACCCGGACGGCGACGACCGCCCCGACCCGCAGATGCCGCTGCCGCTGCTCGACCGGATCCGTGACCTGTCCCTGGACGAGGGCGCGCGCCGGCGTGCGGTCGCCGCCGCCCGGACGGTCCTCGCCCCGCTGATCGCGGACTTCGAGGCGACGACCTGGTGGTACGACGAGTGGATCGAGGACCGGATCGAGCGGGCCCCGGCCAAGTTCGACGCGGCCTTCGACCGGTGGCGGGACCTGTTCCGGGCGGCGGTCATCGACCAGTACGAGCAGAACAAGCGGGTCGTGGACCACACCCTGTCCCCCGGTGAGCAGGCGCGGGCGCGCACCCGCCGCCGGGAGGCGGAGACGCAGACGAACCTGCTGCTGAACCGCTCCACCGACAGCAAGTCGGTGATGAGCGACTTCAACCCGTACCGCTATCTGGCGTCCGAGGGGTTCCTGCCCGGCTACAGTTTCCCGCGCCTGCCGCTGGCCGCGTACATCCCGCGCTTCGGGAACCGGCGCAACGCCGACGGCGACTACCTCCAGCGGCCCCGGTTCCTCGCGATCCGCGAGTTCGGGCCCGGCGCGCTCATCTACCACGAGGGCGCCCGCTACCAGGTGACGCGGGTGCAGCTGCCGCCGGACGCCTCGGGCGACCTGGCGACGGCGGAGGCGCGCCGCTGCGACGGCTGCGGCTATCACCACGACGTCAAGGCGGGTTCGGACCTGTGCGCGATGTGCGGCGAGCCGCTGCGCGGCAAGCGCACGGGCCTGCTCCACCTGCACACCGTGTACACCACGCCGCGCGAGCGGATCTCCTCCGACGAGGAGGAGCGGCGCCGGGCCGGGTTCCGTCTGGAGACGTCGTACGCGTTCCAGGATCACGGCGCCCGCAAGGGCCGTCTCACCTCGCACGTCGGCGACGCGGAGGGCGCGCCCGTCCTGGACCTGGACTACGGCGACTCGGCGACGGTCCGCATCACGAACCTGGGCCGGGTCCGCGACAAGGAGGGCGAGCCGGACGGCTACTGGCTGGACCTGGGCGACGGCCGCTGGCTGAACGACCGGGCCGCCGCGGACGCCATCGAGGGCACGGGCATGCCGGTGGTCGACGAGGACGGCAACGAGAAGCGCCGCAAGAAGCGGGTCCTGCCGTACGTGGAGGACCGCCGGAACATCCTGGTGGTGACGCTGGACGAGCCGCAGCCGGAGCCGGTGGCGCTGTCGTTCCTGTACGCGCTGGAGCGGGGCATCGAGGCGGCGTTCGAGCTGGAGGACTCCGAGCTGACGGCGGAGCTGCTGCCCCCGGACGACGGGCCGCGCCGCCGCATGCTGTTCACGGAGGCCGCGGAGGGCGGCGCGGGGGTGCTGCGCCGCATCCAGCACGAGAAGGACGCGCTGGCGAAGGCCGCCCGGACGGCGCTGGAGATCTGCCACTTCGACCCGGACACGGGCGAGGACCTGGGCGGTCCCTCGGAGCACGAGAAGTGCGCCCGCGGCTGCTACACCTGCCTGCTGACGTACGCCAACCAGGGACACCACCGGCAGCTGAGCCGGCACACCGCGCGTCCGCTGCTGCTGCGTCTGGCCGGCGCCCGCACCGAGCGGGAGGACCGGGGCGAGTCGCGCAGCGAGGCGTTCCGCAGGCTCGTCCCGGCGGCGGCTGCCGCCGCGGGCGGCGACCGCACGGCGGCCGGGGACGCTCCCGCCGCCGAGGTCTCCCCCGTGTCGGTGCCGACCCCGCTGGAGTCGGATCTGGCGGCGCTCGTCGCGCAGGGCGATCTGGTGGGCTGGCTGAAGGCGAAGGGCTACCGGCTGCCGGACGAGGTGGACGTGTTCGTCGACGGGGCGGCGGCCCGGCCCGATCTGGTGTTCCGCCTGGACGGCGTCCACCTCGCCGTGTTCGTCGACACCCCGGGCCGCCCGGCCGACTCCACGCGTGACGTGGACGCCGGCTACCGCCTGGAGGAGGCCGGCTGGGACGTGGTGCGCTTCCCGGCGGACGCGGACTGGGACGCCGTCGTCGAGCATCACGCCGCCTACTTCCATCTGCGCTGACCCGCCCCGCACGCATCGACTTCCCGACGTATCGACCCTTGAGGAACTGAGACATTCCATGAGCCCCACGTACACAGCCGGCTCGCTGGTCGCCGCCCGTGGCCGGGAATGGGTGGTGCTGCCCGAGAGCGCCCCCGACATGCTGGTGCTGCGCCCGCTGGGCGGGAGCGAGGACGACATCGCGGCCGTGTTCCCCTCGTTCGAGGAGGTGCGGCCCGCGGAGTTCGCCGCGCCGAGCCCGGACGACCTGGGCGACCAGCGCGCGGCCGGTCTGCTGCGCACGGCGCTGCGCATCGGGTTCCGGTCGGGCGCGGGCCCGTTCCGCTCGCTGGCGTCGATCGCCGTGGAGCCCCGCGCCTACCAGCTGGTGCCGCTGCTGATGGCGCTGCGGCAGCGCACGGTACGGCTGCTGATCTCGGACGACGTCGGTATCGGCAAGACGGTCGAGGCGGGCCTGATCGCCAAGGAGCTGCTGGCGCAGGGCGAGGCGACCCGGCTGGCGGTACTGTGCTCCCCCGCGCTGGCCGAGCAGTGGCAGGCGGAACTGCGGGAGAAGTTCGGCATCGACGCGGAACTGGTGCTGGCGTCCACGGTGTCGCGTCTGGAGCGGAACCTGGAGCTGGGGCAGTCGCTGTTCGACAAGCACCCGTTCACGATCATCTCGACGGACTTCATCAAGTCGACCCGGCACCGCGAGGACTTCGTCAAGCACTGCCCCGACCTGGTGATCGTCGACGAGGCGCACACGTGTGTCGCCGCCGACGACGCCGCGCAGGGCGGCGCGTCCTCCGCGACGAACCAGCTCCGCTACGAGCTGCTGCGGAAGGTGTCCGCCGACGCCGACCGCCATCTGCTGCTGCTGACGGCGACCCCGCACTCCGGCAAGGAGTCCGCGTTCCGCAACCTGCTCGGCCTGGTGCGGCCCGAGCTGGCGACGCTCGACCTGGAGACGCCGGCGGGCCGCGCGAAGCTCGCCGAGCACTTCGTGGCCCGCAAGCGCGCCGACGTCCGCACCTACCTCACCAAGGAGGACGGTCTCACCGACGACTCCCTGATCGAGCGGACCGCGTTCCCCTCCGACCGCTGGACGAAGGACGAGCCGTACAAGCTGACGCCCGCCTACCGGGCGCTCCTCGACGACGCGATCGCCTACGCCGCGGACCGCGTCCACGCGGCCGGTGAGCAGGGCAAGCGGGAGGCCCGGATCGCCTGGTGGTCGGTGATCGCCCTGCTGCGCTCGATGGTGTCGTCCCCGGCCGCCGCCGCGCAGACCCTGAAGACCCGCTCCGAGTCCGCCACCGCCCGCACCGCGCACGAGGCGGACGTCCTCGGCGCCCCGGTGGCCGCCGACTCCGCGGAGAACGACCGCCTGGAGGGCATGGACGTCGCGCCCGGCGCCGCCGAGTCGGAGGACGCGGGCGCGCGCCTGCTGGAACTGGCCGGACGCGCCGAGGAGTTGATGGGCCCGGCGGGCGACGCGAAGCTGAAGGCGCTGACCAAGCACCTGAAGGACCTGCTCAACGAGGGCTACCACCCGATCGTCTTCTGCCGCTACATCCCCACCGCCGACTATCTCGCCGAGCAGCTCGACGGCAAGCTCGGCAAGAAGACGAAGATCGCCGCCGTGACCGGCACGCTCTCCCCGCAGCAGCGCCTGGAGCGCATCGAGCAGCTCGCCGCCGAGGCCGCCGAGGCGGGCGACGACGCGTCCGTGCGCCGCGTGCTGATCGCCACCGACTGCCTCTCCGAGGGCGTCAACCTCCAGCACCACTTCGACGCCGTCGTCCACTACGACCTGGCCTGGAACCCGACCCGCCACGACCAGCGCGAGGGCCGCGTCGACCGCTACGGCCAGAAGCGCGACCAGGTCCGCGTCATCACGATGTACGGCGAGGACAACGGCATCGACGGCAAGGTCCTGGAGGTGCTGTTCAAGAAGCACCGCCAGATCAAGAAGGACCTCGGCATCTCCGTCTCCGTCCCCGACGAGACCGCCTCCGGCGTCACCGACGCCGTGGTGGAGTGGCTGCTGCTGCACGGCCGGCAGGGCAGCCAGGAGAGCCTGTTCGAGATGGACGGCCACCAGGAGTCCTTCGACCGCATCGAGCGGGAGTGGAGCTCGGCCGCCGAGCGGGAGAAGACCTCGCGTTCCAAGTACGCGCAGCGTGCCATCCACCCGGAGGAGGTGGCCCGCGAGGTCGCCGCCGTACGGGCCGCGCTCGGCGGCGCGGAGGAGGTACGGGAGTTCACGCTGGAGGCGCTGCGGGACCTGGACGCGCTGATCCGCGACCCGCGGGACGGCAGCGGCGACTTCACCGCGCAGGTCGGCGGCACCCCGGCCGGCCTGCGGGACGCGCTCGCGGCCACGCTGGGCAACCGGCTGGTCGAGGAGGACCGCGAGATCCCGTTCCGTACGACACCGGCGATCGGACGCGGCGAGGCCGCCCTGGTCCGCACCGACCCGGCGATCGGGGCCGTCGCCTCGTACGTCCTGGACTCGGCGCTGGACGCGAAGGCGCTGGGTCCGCGCCCGGCCCGCCGGTGCGGTGTGGTGACCACGGACACGGTGAGCGTGCGCACCACGCTGCTGCTGGTCCGCTACCGCTTCCACCTCACCCTGCCGTCCCGCACGGGCGAGCGGCAGCTCGTCGCCGAGGACGCCCGTCTGCTCGCCTACGAGGGCCTGCCGCAGCGCGCTCGCTGGCTCGATGACGACGCGGCCACCGCGCTGCTCGGGGCCCGCGCCACCGCCAACACCCACGAGCTGGCCGCCCGCAACGCCATCACCCGCGCGCTTGAGGGCCTGCCCGGCCTCGCCGACCACCTCACCGAGTACGGCACCCGCCTGGCCGCCGAACTCGACGCCTCGCACCGCCGCGTGCGCAAGGCCAACGAGGAGATCGTCCGCGGCCTGAAGGTCGTCCCGCAGGAGCCCGCCGACGTCCTCGGCGTCTACGTGTACCTGCCGCCCGCCGCCCCCGCCGCCTCTACCGTGTCCGGAGCCGAAGCCTGATGTCCGCCGCCGCCACCCGCACCGCCCTGGCCTTCACCGCCGTCACCACGGTCGGCGGACTCCTCCCCGCCGACATGCTGCTGCGCATCTCCGAGGCGCGGAACCTGCCGGGCACCAAGCCCGCCGACTACGGCCTCCCCGCGTCGGTCCCGGTCCGGGACGAGGCGGAGCGCGCCTGGGAGTACCTCAAGCCGCTGTGGCGTGACCTGCGGGCCGCGCTGCCCTCGGATCCGGTCACGGGGGCGCCGTCCGCCGACCCGACGGGGCGGGCGGGCTCGGATTGGCTCGCCCAGTTGTTCCGCAAGCTGGACTTCGGGGCGCTGACGGAGGTCGGGGCGGCGGGCATCCCTGCCGACTCGGACCCCGAGAAGCGGTTCCCGGTGTCGCACCGGCATGGGCCTGCGCTGGTGCATCTGGTGCCGTGGAACCAGGAGTTGGACAAGCGTCCGGCGGCCGGTCAGGTGCCGGCGCAGTCGATGCTCCAGGACTGCCTGAACCGGACCGAGGCCCACCTGTGGGCGGTCCTGACGAACGGGCGCCGACTGCGGCTGCTGCGGGACTCGTCGTCCTTTGCAACGGCGGCCTATGTCGAGTTCGACCTGGAGGCGATCTTCGACGGGGAGCTGTTCAGCGAGTTCGTCTTGCTGTACTGCGTGCTGCACGCGTCGCGGTTCGCGGTGCCGGAGGGGGCGGCGCCGGCCGGGTGCTGGCTGGAGAAGTGGCGGACGGAGGCTGTCACGTCGGGTGCGCGGGCGCTGGACCAGCTGCGGCTGGGCGTGCAGAACGCGCTGACCGTGCTCGGCACCGGGTTCCTGCGGCACCCGGAGAACGTCCGGCTGCGGGAGGACGTGGACCCGAAGGCGCTGCGGGACGCGTTGCTGCGGCTCGTGTACCGGCTGCTGTTCGTCTTCGTGGCCGAGGACCGGGACGCGCTGCTCGACCCCAACGCGGGTGAGCGGCAGCGGGAGGCGTACGAGCGGTACTTCTCGTCGGCGCGGCTGCGGGAGCGGGCGCGGCGGCGGCAGGGGACGGCTCACGGTGACCAGTACGAGGCGCTGCGGATCGTTCTTGACGCGCTGGGCACGGAGGGGGGCCGTCCGGAACTGGGGCTGCCTGGTCTCGGTGGGTTGTTCTCGCACACGGAGACGGATGCGCCGCTGGACGGGCTGAAGTTGTCCAACGAGTCGTTGCTGGCGGCGGTGCGGCACCTGGCGCAGGTGCGGGACCCGGGGGCGCGGCGCTGGCGTTCGGTGGACTACCGGCATCTGGACGCGGAGGAGCTGGGCTCGGTCTACGAGTCGCTGCTGGAGCTGGAGCCGAAGCACTCGGCTACGGATCGGTCCTTCGAGTTGATCGAGGTCGCGGGCAACAGCCGGAAGACGACGGGGAGTTACTACACCCCGTCCTCGCTGATCGAGTGCCTGCTGGACACGACGCTCGACCCGGTCATAGACGACGCGGTCAAGCGGGGTGAGGAGCGGGCGACGAAGGCCGGCCGTCCTGACCCGGCTGACGACATCGTGAAGGAACTGCTCGGGCTGACGGTCTGCGACCCGGCTTGTGGATCTGGGCACTTCCTGGTCGCTTCGGCTCGGCGTATTGCCAAGCGGGTGGCGTCCGTACGCGAGCGGAACCCGGAGCCGACGGTCGATGCGGTGCGGCATGCCTTGCACGAGGTCGTCGCGCGGTGCATTTATGGCGTGGACCTCAACCCGATGGCGGTGGAGCTGGCGAAGGTTTCGCTGTGGTTGGAGGCGCTGGAGCCGGGTAAGCCGCTTGGGTTCTTGGACGCCCACGTCAAGCATGGCAACGGGCTTATTGGCGCGACGCCGAAGCTGCTGGCGGAGGGGGTTCCGGACGACGCGTTCAAGCCCATCGAGGGGGATGACAAGAAGTACGCGGCCGGGCTCGTCAAGCGGAACAGGGTTCAGCGGGGCGGGCAGGACGAGCTTCTGTTCGACACGGAGACCCTGCCGGGCAACGACCAGTACGCCGCCGAGTTGGCCAGGATCACTGCGGCACCGGCGGACTCTCTGGAGCAGGTGCGGGCGCAGGAGTCGGCGTATCGGGCCTACGTCGAGTCCACGGCGTACGTGCAGGATCTGCATGCTGCGGATGCGTGGTGCGCCGCGTTTGTGTGGCCCAAGTGGGAGGGAGCCCCGGAGGCGCCGACGGACCAGGTATTCCGCGCGCTGCGGGGGCGCGATCAGTCGGCGGTGCCGGACAGCACGCATGAGGAGATCATGCGGTTGCGGGATCAGTACCGATTCTTCCACTGGCACCTGGAGTTCCCGGAGGTGTTCGCGGTCCCTGAGTCGGGGGCGGGCGTTCAGCCGGGCACGGGGTGGGCTGGCGGATTCGACACAGTGGTGGGGAATCCGCCGTGGGAGCGAGTCAAGCTCCAGGAGCAGGAGTTCTTCGCCCAGCGGGACCCACGCATTGCTGGGGCCAAGAACGCGGCTGCCCGCAAGCGGCTCATCGCCGAACTACGGGACGACCCCGACGGCACTCGCCTGTACGCCGAGTTTGAGGCCGCTAAGCGCCGCTCGGAAGGTGAGAGTCATTTCCTGCGCACGAGCGTCCGCTTCCCGCTGACGGGACGGGGTGACATCAACACATACGCCGTCTTTACGGAGACGGACCGCACGCTGACGGGACCGCGCGGACGAGCGGGTGTGATCGTTCCGACAGGGATCGCTACGGATGCGACGACGCAGTTCTTCTTCAAGGACTTGGTCGAGCGAGGATCTTTGGCCAGCTTGTTCGAGTTCGGAAACGAAGAAAAGCTTTTCGCCGCAGTGAAGGACTACGTACGCTTCGTTCTCCTGACCATGCGCAGCCAGGGTTCCCCTGATGCCCCCATCTCCATGGTTGCCAAGGTTCGCCAGGTCGCACAGATTACTGAGCGTGCATACACGCTGACTTCGCGCGATATCCTCCGCGTCAACCCGAACACGGGGACGTGTCCGATCTTCTCGTCCCGTCGGGATGCGGATATCACGCTCGGCATCTACCGCCGTATCCCGGTCCTGATCGATGAGGCGAACAAAATAGGCGGGAACCCCTGGGGCATCTCATTCATGACCATGTTCCACATGGCAAACGACTCCCACCTCTTCCGCCCGGCTGTTCAGAACGGCGAGACCTTCGACGACCTCATTAAAGCGGGATGGACCCTCGACGCCAACATTCTCACCCGTGGCAAAGAGCGCCTGCTCCCGCTGTACGAAGCGAAGATGCTTCACCACTACGACCACCGCTTCTCTACGTACGAGAACGCCACGGAAAAGCAACTCAACGAGCGCACCCTTCCACGCTTTACCGTGGATCAACACCAGGACGCCTCCGCTATACCGCTACCTCGCTACTGGGTGCCGGAACAGGATGTTCCCACTGGCGAGGTCGATAAGAACGGCAAACCCGTCATGGAGCCGGGCGTCCACAGCCGTTTGGCAGCGAAGGGATGGGACCGGCAATGGGTCTTCGGCTGGCGAGACATCTGCCGGGCCAGCGATGAGCGCACAATGATCGCGGCAGCCGCTCCAGCCCACGGCTTCGGCCACAAGTATCTGCTGGCCCTTGGCCCTCAGGCGGCACTACTCGCGGCAGTCTGGTCTTCGTTCGTCGTCGACTATGCGGCTCGACAGGCTGTCGGCGGCACTTCGATGAGCTACTTCATCGTGCGGCAGTTGGCCGTCCCCGCTCCCGACCAACTCGCACCCCACACGGTGTTCCTCACCCCTCGTCTTCTCGAACTCACCTACACAGCAACCGACATGGCCTCCTTCGCCCGCGACCTGGGTGACACCGGCGCCCCCTTCCGCTGGAACCCCGACCGCCGTGCCGTCATCCGCGCCGAACTGGACGCTCTGTTCTTCCACATCTACGGGATCGACCGCGACGACACCGCCTACATCCTGGACACCTTCAACGTCGTCCGTGACAACGACATCAAGGCCCACGGCGAGTACCGCACCAAGAAGCTGATCCTCGCCGAGTACGACCGCATGGCCGCCGCCGGCCTGACCCTGGAGAACCCGCTCATCGAGGGCGAGTCGGGTACCTACCAATCCACCCTCACCCCGCCCCCCGGTCAGGGCCCCCGCCACGACTGAACTGCCCCCGGGGTGGCCCAGCCGGTGGCCACCCCGGGGCCTGCCCTACCGCTCACCCAAGGAACAACGCACGTGGTACGCGTGAACCAGACCAGCAACCCCCGGTCGGTCGTCGTCCTGAGCTCAGGTACCGATTGGCGTACGCGAGCCGCCGGGCAGAAGCGCAGCAGCGGGGCCGAGTCCGAGATACCTCGGAAGCAGCCCGCGAAGATCAGAGCCTTGCAGCACGCCATCAGCCTGGCGAACATGGCCATCAGCAAGAAGAACTGGAGTGCGGCGCGCTACGCGCTCAGCCGGGCCCGCGTCCTCACCGACGCCCTACCCGCCAACGTGGCGGTTACGGAACGCGAAAGACTCGCCGCGGCCCGCAAGAGGTTCGCCGCGCGCAACACGCCGGCCGCGAAGAAGGTCAAGCAGGCGAAGGCGACAGCGGCCAAGCGGGCGGGTGGCAAGAAGCCAGCCCCGAAGAAGTCCACGGCGAAGAAGGCTGCCGCGCAACCGAAGTCCGCACCCGTGCGTGACCTCGGCGACCGTTTCATCAACCGTGCGGCCCTCGGCTATGGACCTACGAACGAGACGCGGTGAGGGCGTGCCGCCCGCCACTCCGGCGGACGGCACGCCCTCAAGTCGCTCATCGCTCCGACGCGAACCGTACGAACCGCCCCCAGCCTTCACGGCCGATGGCGAAGGCCGGGCGGGTCACGTCCTTGGAGTCCCGTACGTGGACGGCCTGTTCGGCGATCGCGACCTCCACGCAGCTGTCGCCCTCACTACCGCTGTAACTGGACTTGAACCAGGCGAGTTCCGACGTACCGCTGCTCATAGCTCTCCTCGCAGTCGCTCCAGCAGGTCCCGGGATTCTGTCGGGTTAAGGGCCTGCGAGCGCAGTGTGTCATAGCGCTGACACAGCACAGTTACCTCTTTCGAGTCGGAGATCAGCCGCCCGTTCTTCTGCCCCTCCGAGTAGGCAAGCCTTCTCCCCTCGAAGGTCTCCAGGATCTGCAACGGCCCATCCAGACACGCATGCAACCGCGCCTCCAGCGGCACCACCTGAAGCGTCACATTGCGCGGAGCTGTGAGCTCAAGGACGTGGTCCACCAACCCGCGCATCTCCTCCGCGTCACCGAACCGCCGCCGGAACACATGCTCCTCGACGATGAAGCTGAACGGCACCGTCGGCCGCTCGCGCATCATCACCTGCCGTTCCATCCGTGCCGCGAGCTGCACCTCCAGCTCGTCATCGGTCCGCAGCGGAATGGTGCCCTCGAACACCGCCCGCGCATACGCCTCCGACTGCAACAGCCCCGGAACCAACCGGCACTCATACGTACACAGACTCACCGCCTCCCGCTCCAACCGCGCCCACCGCCGGAACCACGCCGCCAGCCCCGCCTCCCCCCGCGTCAGATGCCGTGCGGCCTTCCGCAGCGCCCCCGTGTTGCCCAGCGCCTCCTCCGCGCGCTCCACGAACGCCTCGTCCGGCATCCGGCGCCCCAACTCCACCGACTCGACCGTGTGTTTGGAGTACTGGACCCTCGCCGCGAGGTCCGCCCTGCTCAGTCCCGCGTGCTCGCGCAGCCCCTGCACGACCGCCCCGAACGTCCGGAGGCTGTCCGACGGATGCGGCTCCCGCTCCCACTCCCCCGCCGCAACCGCCCGCGCGCCGGCGCCCCCGGCCGCCGCCTCCCCCTCGACCCCGACCACGTCCATCCGCCGCCCCTTTCCTCTCCCGTACCGCGCGCCACGGCGGCTCCTCACACCGCTCGCGTCTCCACCCCAAGACTGACGGATCATCAGACGTACCGTCCACTCTTCGTGTCCGTACGCTGACTCAGCGTACGGGGTGCGACACTCGTCCCCACCCCCGTCCGACCGCCACTCTGAGGTCACGGAGATTCCGGGCCGAGCCGTCCGTGTCCGCCGCTCACCTGCGGAAACACCCGGCGAACACCCCTCCGTGCATTCCCGCCCACCCCGGGCGGTGGCGGCCGGACCCGGCCGCTTCGGACGAGCTGGAAGGTGCAGTGATGCAGAACGGAACCGACCTCTACGCGCTGGACATCGGCGGGGCCTCGTTCACGAAGGCGTGTGGCGGCCCCTGCACCGAGGGGTGCGTGACCCTGGCCCGGATCGGTAGCGACGCCTGGGCGCTCGGTGACAGCAAGCGGCCGGACGTGGAGCCGCTGCGGTTCACCACCGAGGAGCTGGACGCCGCCGGTATCGACCCGGCCCGCTTCGGCCTCGGCGCCTGACACCTCCCTCCCCTTCCCTCCCAGCCGCCGGCCGGGCCGCGTTCCTCCCGCGCGTCCGGCCGGCACTCCTCGTCACGGAAACGGGAACAGCACGTGCACCACCACGCCTACCTCTGGACCGGCCCCAAGGCCCGCTTCGACGACGAGGCCCTGCGGCGGCCCCCGCACCCCGAACCGCCCCCGGCCGGCAGCAGGCCGGAACTCATCGAGCGCTACCGCCTGGTGGCCGCGGAGTTCCGCACGGCGGACCTCCCGCCGCTGGAGACCGCGTACTGGCTCGTCAAGCCCCGCTCACTCGTGCGGGGAACCTGGGAGGAGGCGAAGGAGGCCGCGGCCTGGTTCGGTGAGCGGCTGGCCGAGTACGCCCCGAGGTTCGCCGTGGAGCACGAGCGCGACACCGTACGCCTGGCCCGGCTGGTGGACTCCGCCGCCGAGCGCCTGCACGCCGGCGGCGACGTGTCGTACGGCGTCTACCTCGAACGCCCCTCCTACCTCTCCCTCGCCATGGTCACCTGCTCCCCGAACCGCACGGCCCCCGACCTGCCCTGCCCGTGCGCATAGACCGCTTTCATTGGATCAGGTCGGTGTGCGGGTGCTCGGGGGACTCCGGGCAGACGTAGAGCTGCATGTTGTCGGTGCTGCCCACTTCCACCCGCGTCGGCTGTGCGGGGTTCAGGCCGGCGAGGTGACCGCGGGCGTAGGCGGCGTCCCGCTCCTCCTGCGGCGCCCAGTTGTACGTTTCGCCGTCCCATTCGAAGGAGGCGATGGTCAGCAGCGGGACCATCCGGGCCTCGCAGACGGCGCAGTACCGGGGGTTCGGGTCGGTGCGGCCCCAGGGCGGCCAGCCCCCGACCTTCCAGCCGGGAGCGTCGGCCAAGTGGGCGTCGTAGTACTCCGCCGGGTACTCCTCGTACGAGCCGTGCACCACCGCACGAGCCGCCTGCCATCGGCTCCAGTCCTGCACCACCTGCTTCACCTCGGGGCTCAGATCGAGGCTGCAGGGATACTCGGTGATCGCTTCCGGGGCCAGCACACACGGCTCCGGCACATAGCCGTCGTAGTTGGCCTCGTACGGTTCCGGTGGCGAGGCGAGGACGTCGGTGACCGAGGCGGCGGAGCGCCAGAACACCCTGGTCGCGGGCTTCCAGTCCGGCTCGTGGTCGTAGGGGCACCAGAGGACCTGGAGCAGATCGGCCTCTGCGGGCGGACGCAGCAGGGGCACGTCGCGCAGATACAGCTGGGCCACGGGCAGCAGGGGGACCGGGCCCTCATCGGGCCAGGGAGGGCCCGCGTCGAGCCGCTCCGCGAGCCTCGCGGCCTTCTGCTCCAGCGCCGCCACCTCCTCGGGCGTGAACAAGGGGCCGTAGGGGTCGTCATGCCGCTGGGCCCGCCGGTACCTGCCGAGCCGTATCGCTGCCGGTGACTCGCGGAAGCCGCTGTCACCGTGCAGGTGCGCGTCCTCGCAGTGCGGCCAGGGCTCGTCGGCCGGCCACAGCAACGGTCCCCCGACGGAACTGTCCTTGACCGAGGGCGATCCCGGGCGGGGGTGCAGCCGGACCGCGGGACGCGCCAGCGGGGCCAGTTCAGGGAACAGGTCGGTCACCTCGACCGGCCGCGGCGGAGTCGTACGTACGAGAACCATGCCGGTGATCCTGTCACCCGCCACCGACAGTCCCCCGCCTCCGCGGAGGTTCCGGGACATCGCGAACTCCGTTGTGGCTTCCCGCGTTCCTCACACAGCGCTCAGCGGCGCGGGAGTCCCACGTACCACGCGCCTCCCTCCTCCGTACGCCTGCTCCCCGTACGGGGCGCGGCGCTCGCCGCCGCCCGCACCCGGCCGCCACGCTGAGGGCATGAACCAGGCAACACCCCACGTAGGCAGCCCCGTCGGCACCTTCACCCAGCTGCTGTCGTCCACGCGGCGCGGCGCCCGTCTCGCCCGGCTCCTCGCGGTGACCGAGCTGCGGTCCTGGGGCGCCTCGCAGGACCTGACGGACCGTGCCGCACTCGTCGTCGCGGAGCTGGCCGCCAACGCCGTCCTGCACGGCCGCGTGCCCGGCCGCTGCTTCCGGCTGACCCTGGTGCTCGGCCCGGCCGCCGGGCGCCTCCGGGTCGAGGTGAGCGATGCCCGTGGGGACCTGCACCCGCTCCCCTGCCCCACGGCCACCGCTCTGGACCCGCTCTCCACCGGCGGACGCGGCCTGACCCTCGTCACCGCGCTCGCCGACCACTGGGACTGCGTCCCCTACCCGCCCACCGGCAAGACCGTCCGGGCCGACCTGCTCGACACCACCGCCTGAGCGGACGCGGTGCGTCCCCGTGGTGCTATGCCTCGGCGGGCAGCGCGGGGAACACGACCACCGAGCCGTCCTTCTCGCGGGCGATCTCGATCGCCACGTCCTGCGGGCGACCGCCGACCGTGACACCACGGCCCAGCTGGTGAATGCGGTGGGCCGCGTTCATGAGGCGGTCGACCTCACTGGGCTTGAAGACGGGCAGCCGTCCGTTCGGGCGGGTCAGTTCCAGGGCCGACAGGCGCAGGAGGACATGGGCGAGGCCCGACTCCAGCTCGTCGAGGCGCTGCTGGTCGCTCTTGAGCTCCCGGACGAAGTTCTCGAAGGGGTTGCCGGGGTCGTTCTGGGCGTGCTCCACGGCCTGCAGGACGACGACCCGGCGCTTCAAGGCCACGGCCAGGGACGCGATTTCGAGGTGGGCGCGGAACGTGCCGCCCTCGTCGTCGATGCCGGGGAACGCCTCGGTCAGGGTGTTGAGTTCGACGGGCTTGTCCTCGGGCAGTGCGTCGAGCGCGCTCTGCCACCGGGCGAGTCGGCGGCCGGCTTTGCTCAGGGCCGTGTCGATGGCGTAGACCGCCGAGTCGAGTCCCAGCGAGACTCCGAGCTTGCCCTGGTCGAGCAGGATGGCCGTGGCCTTGTCGATGGCGGCCCGGCAGCCGTCGAGGGCGCTGCGCTCGTCGTCGAGCTTGTCCTCATGGAGTTGCTCCAGCAGTTCCGTGATGTGCTCGATGGCCTGCCGGCGCTTCTGGTCGGCGTGCGCGCTCACCCCGACCGCGACGGCCATGAGCACGAGCGGAGCGGCCACGGTGAGGGCCGCACCGCCGGCGGCGACGGCCCCGGCGGTGGCACCGGCCCCACCGGCCGTACCGGCCGCGGCGGCCCCTCCGACCGGCACGAACTTCGCACCGGCGGCGATCTTGCCCGCCGAGTCCACGAGCGGGCCACGGATGGCACCGGCCGCCCCCTTCGCCGCCATCGGGCGCACGAGCCCCTTCCCGACCTGGGCGGCGACCTTCGCCGGGACCACCATCCGGTACAGCACCTCGCCGGAGGCGGTCGCTCTCGCCGCCGTGAGGGAGGTGCGCGTGGACTGGTTGATGAACTGCGACAGGTGCTGCGCCAACGGGCTCGCCGCGTCGAGCGAGAGGCCACGGCTCCGGTCGATCCTGGCGGGAAGGGGATGCGCCTCCAGCGTGACGATCGGCTGGTCCGCCAAGGCGGCCAGCGCCCCGCGCAGTTCGGTCAGGCGCTCGGCCGTCATCGACTCGCCCGCCGTCAGCGCCGGCACCCGGACGTCGGCGGTCGCGAGCGTCCACACGGGCACGGTCGTCTTGTGGTCGTCGGTCATCGTCTCCCCTTGTTCTTCCTGCATGTTCGTGGCCTCGGTCGTCGCGCCGTCACCGCATGCGCACCCACGCGTCCAGGCCCTCCAGGTGCCGCGGCGGCCTGATGCCCTGCCAGCCCACCACGAGCCGCTCCCGAGCGCGGGTGATCATGACGTAGTACGCCATGCGGAGGGCCGCCGACGTCGGGTCGGTGGCGGAGTCGGTCTCCGCGTCGGCGATGACGACCGTGTCGAAGTCGAGGCCCTTGGCGCTGGCGCGGTGGACGACGACCACGCCGGGGCGGACCAGGTCGAGGTCGCGGTACCGGCCGGAGGAGGCCGCCGAGCTGTAGAGCTGCGGCTCCCGGGCCAGGCCGGCGCGCTCCAGGCGTCGCATCAGGTCGGCGGCCGTACGCAGGGAGTTGACGATGACGCCGATACGGTCGCGCGGGTGGCGGGCCGCCAGGGCGACGATGTCGTCGGCGAGGTCGTGGGTGCCGGAATAGTGGCGGACCACGGGCCGGCTTCCGCTGCGGAAGGGCAGGTCGGGGCGGGCGCCGCCGGTGCGGAAGTGCTCCGCGAGGGAGACGATCTCGCGGCTGTTGCGGTGGTTCCCGGTGATCTCCACGCGCTGGGTGGAGCGGCCGAGGGCGTCGGCGATCTCGGCGAGGGTGGAGTTGGTGTCCGTAAGACGCTGGCACTCGTCGGCGAACACCGTCACGGAGGCGGCTGCCAGGCGCGCCATGCGGTAGAAGCCCGGGGACAGGTCCTGGCCCTCGTCGATGACGAGGTGGGGGGTGTCCGCCTCGTTCTCACCGACGGCGGCGGCGGCCTCCTGGGTGAGGGCCGCCCAGTCGAACCAGCCGTCCTGGGTGCGCGGCGCGCCTTGGCCGAAGTGGCGCAGCACCCAGGCGTGGACGGTGGTGGCCTCGACGGGGGCGCCCGTGACCGTGAGGCCCTGAAGGGTGTCCCGCAGGAGCTGGCGCAGCAGGTTCGACCGGGACAGCAGCAGGGTGGGGCGGCCGGTCAGGGCGAGGTGGATCGCGCGGTGCGCGGCGAGCAGACTCTTGCCGCTGCCGGGCGGGCCGCTGACGACGTGGCTGCCCGTGAGCGGCAGGGCGTCCAGGCAGTCGCGCTGGGCCGGGGTGAGGTCGGGGTGCAGGACGGGGGTGTTCGTGGTGGCCATGCGGGTCATCCCTGGACGGTGGCGGCGGCGGACTCGCGGCTCGCCGTGAGGACGTCGGTGAAGTAGCCGGGGACGCGGGCGGAGCCGACGACCAGGGCGCGGTCGAGCAGGGTGTTGCCGGTCTCGCAACTGGTCTCGGGCAGCAGGGTGCAGGCGTGGCAGGCGGCCCGGTTGAGGTTGCCGAAGCCCTGACCGGTGTGTTCGGCGCACAGCGGGTCGGCGGAGCACCAGGCGGCGGCCTCGAGCATGCGGATGAGGGTTTCGGCGAAGTGCGGTGCCTCGCCCTGCCGGACCAGTCCGCCGAGCGTGCCCTCCGCGTCGCCGGCGGCCGTGTAGACGAGCAGCCCGTGCTGGCCGTACTCGGGGCGGCCGTAGACGCGTTCGCGCAGGCTGGCCGTGGTGTAGCCGGAGTCGAAGGAGAGCTGGCGGATCAGGAGGTGGGCGAGGGTGTGCAGGAGCAGGAAGCGGGGTGAGAGTTCGCTGCCGGTCGTCTCGGCGAGCTGTTCGGCACGGAACGACGCGTCGAGGTCCGCCCGCACGCCGTGGACGTGGGCCCGTACGCGGGGGTCGTTCTCCCAGGCGGTCAGGCGCTGTTCGTCGAGCATGAGGACGATGCCCTCGCCGTACACCTCGGTGGCGGGGAGCCAGCGCAGCCGGCCGCTGGTGTCCGCGGGCACGAGGGTGCCGTTCGGGGAGTAGCGGCGGAAGCCGGTCAGTGCCCGTACCTCGCGCAGGCGGTCGGCCAGGACGATGCCGCCGATGTGGGCGTCGAGACTGGCCCAGGGCTCCTCCTTCTCGTCGTCGAGACCGAGTCCGCCGCGCCGGACGGAGAACTCAGCGGACGGTTCCGGGAGTTGTGCGGCGTCGAAGGCGTACCACTCGTCACGGCTCAGATCGACCTTCCCCGACGTCCCGGCCTCCTGCCGGTCGGCGGGCGCCGGTGCGGGGGCGCCCGTGGCCTCCGCCACGAGGTGGTCGATGAGGTCGTCCGGGGCGTCGGTGTCCTCCTTGATCATGCCGCGGAAGACGTCCTCCCTGGACGTGCCCAGCGCGTCGAGCAGGTTCGACCAGTAGCCGTGCTCCAGGACGGCGTCCGCCATGCTCCGCTCGGCACGGGGGGCTTCGTCGGTCTGCGGGATGTCGAGGGCCGAGTAGACGACGGGGTAGTAGACGTTGCCCGCGGTGCGCTGCACGTGGTGGACCTGCTGGCCGCAGGTCACTCGCGCGTCCCCGGGCTGCCAGGGGTTGCGGCCGGAGCAGCGTCCGCTCTGGGGGCCGAGGACGTCGAGCAGGTCGCGTTCGGCGCCGCAGGGCCTGCCGCCCGCCCCGATCGCTCCGCACCGCACCGAGAGCGCCTCGAGCCCGGAGGCCCGGTCGGCGACGCGGAAGGTGAGCCGGCGTGCCTTCCAGGCGTGCCGCGCCTCCGAGCAGGCCTCGCGCTGGTCGGGCGTGAGCTTGGAGTGGGCCCAGTACCACCAGTCGATGTCGTCGAGGTGCCCGTCCGCGCAGATACGGACGAACCGCATCGGGGTGAGGCGGGGTGCGGCGGCACACGACGTGCACACCGGCGGCTCCCCCGGCTTCTCGTGCTCGCGCAGGAAGCGGACCATGGCCCGGCACGAGCCGCAGAACAGCCAGCCGGGGAACCGCACATAGGGGACGCCGGGGCGGTCGGCGTCGTCGTAGCGGTCGTTGAGGGTGTGGGGGGCGGCGTAGAAGCCCTTGACCCCGAGGCGGGTGGCGAGCCGTTCGGAGGGGACGGGCGTCTTCAGCCGCGGCCACCGCTCGATACCGGCGGCGACGAAGGACTCGCCCTGGACGTCGAGTACCGCTCCCACACCGAACGGCAGCACGGTCTGCGCCTGGCGGACCCGGAGTTTGCGCTTCACTTTCCTGCTCCCGTCACGGCGATCTGGCACTCCCGGTCGACGCTGCGCATCGAGTTGAGGGTCTCCCACAGTCCGTACCGCTGCTCGAACCCCTTGAGCAGGTTGCGCTGGCCCTTGCCCTGACTGCGGTAGTACAGGTCCTTGCCCTCGGCGGCGGCCGCGTCGGCCTGGCCGTACCAGTCGTCGAGGAAGTAGCCGAGTTCCGCTCGTACGGCGGCGCGTACGGTGTCGGCGTCGGCTCCGGTGGCGCCGCGCTCGGCGGTCGCGGCGCGCTCGGCGAGGGCGTCGGCGATCCGGCTCGCCTCGTCCTTGTGGCCGGTGATCCGTCCGGCCTGGTTCTCGGCGGCCAGGCCCAGCCGGTGGCGGACCAGGATGACGAGCGCGGCGTGCAGGGCGCGGCGTCGCGCCGGCATGGACCAGGGGGTGACGCTGGCGGGTTCGACGTAGCGGTAGAGCGCCCGGTGGTAGTCCATGAAGGTCTCGTAATGGGACCGGTCACGCGGGCGCGTGGCGTTGAAGTACGTGACGACGAGTCCGGGTACGTGGTGGCGGCCCACACGGCTCGTGGCCTGGATGTACTCGGCGGTGGTCTTCGGCTGGCCCTGCATGAGCATGCAGGCGAGCCGCTTCACGTCGACGCCGACGGACAGCATGTTGGTGCACGGCAGGAACGACACCGAGCGCGGGTCCGTCCAGGGCTTCTCGAGCCGGTCGAGGAGGATGGGCTGGTCGGCGCGCGGCACGCTGCTGTCGAGTTGCTGCACGTGGTCGCTGCCCAGTGCGCGGACGCCCGCGCCTTCGTCGAGACCGCGCAGCTGGGCGGGGATGTCGTCGCCGGCGGCGGTGACCGTGCGGCCCAGTTCACGCAGGCTGTGGTGGTAGGCGACGAGGGTCCAGTAGTCGTCGCGGTGCTCTTCGGGGAGCTGGTGGACGCCCTGGAGCATGGCCGCCGTCGTCGCGACGGCGCCACGGCCCGCGGTGTGGCCCTGCGCCATGACCCCGAGGTAGAGACGGCCCGGTCGGCCGGTGTCCGGGACGGCGAAGAAGCTGTCCCGGGCGTCGAGTCCGGACGGCGGGAAGAGCTGGACGCCCTGGTGGTGCAGGGCGCGGACCTGTTCGGCGGAGCGCCGGATGGTGGCCGTCGCGGCGACGATCTTGGGCGGGCGGCCGTCCCGATCGGTGCACAGTTCCAGGATGGCTGCCTCGTAGAGGCCGACCGTGGTGCCGAGCGGGCCGGTGAGCAGGTGCAACTCGTCCTGGATGATCAGGGACGGGGGCGGGTTGCCGGTGCCCGCGCCGAAGAGACGGCCGGAGTCGGCCTGCCAGGCGAGCTGGGCGAACTTGTCGACGGTGCCCAGGACGAACGTGGGCGGGTTTTGGTAGAGGTGCTGGTCGACGACGGCGACGGGCAGCACGTCGTGGAAGGCGCACGCGTCACGGGTGCAGCGGAAGGCGAACGCGTCGGCCTCGGCCCGCACTCCATAGTCGGCGCGGACGCCGGACCAGGTGGGCGGCAGGATGCGGGTGCCGCACCAGGGGCAGCGGTCGAGGATGAAGACGTCCTCGGGGTGGCTGGCCGCGCGCTGCTCGTCGAAGACGGTCTGGGCCTTCGCGAACGTGTTGGGGGTGGTGGAGTCACCGACCCACAGGCCGATGGTGATCGGCTCGCCGCCGAGACCGAGTCCGGGTTCGGTGCGGCGGAGCAGTTCCAGGGCGCAGACGGTGGTGGCGGCGCGCTGGAACTGCTGGGTGGTGAGCAGGCTGAGGGTGTAGCGGCTGAGCACGGTGGTACCGCCGCCCTCGCCGCGGATCCGGCGCAGGGCGATGGTGAAGACGGCCAGCAGCAGATACGCCTCGGTCTTGCCACCGCCGGTGGGGAACCAGATCAGGTCGGTGGTCCCGCGGTCGGGGTGCCCGGGGTCCGCGACGCCGTCGAGGGCGAGGAGGAAGAAGGCGAGCTGGAACGGGCGCCAGGCGGCCTCGGGGTCGACGGGCGGGTCGAGGGCCACGGTGTCGGAGCGCTGCCGTCTCTGCCCGGCCTGGTCGGGGGCGGAGTGCCGCATCTGGAGCAGCATGGCGCGCTGGGCGATACGGAAGGCGTCGAGGAGTTCCGGGCGGTCGGGGTCGCACAGCGTCCGCACGCCCGCCTCGATCCGGACGACGGCCTGCCGGACCCGGTCGAGGATGCGGTCCGCGGCCTCACGGCCCCAGGGTGGCACCTCGACGGATCGCTGGCCCACGTACCAGGCGTGGTAGGAGGCCGCGAACTCGGCCAGTTCCTCACGGAGTTGGTCCCTGCCGACGGCCGGGTCGGCCAGGTGGGCGAGGGTGAGGACGGGTGCGTCGAGCGGGCCGCCCGCCCGTACGGCCGGCACCTCGGCGCGGGGCAGGGATTCGCAGGCCAGCAGGGCGACGCCGCCGTCCTCGCCGTGCTCCTCGCGGACGGCGCAGCCGTGGCCGACGGCGTGGGTGACGACGTGCCGGTACTGGAGGCGCAGTTCGCGTTCCTCGGGGTCACGGCTCGCGAGCCGGACGCTCGGGTAGGGCAGCACGGCGCCGTCGACGGGCCGGACACTGAGCCGGCACTGGAACAGCATGTCGTCCCAGTCGGGCGTCTTGTCCTCGGCGCCGCCGTGGCGCTTCTCGTTGACGAGCGCCACGGTGATGAGGGTGCCCGCCCCGTAGGAGCGGCGCGTCACCTGGATCTTCGCGCGGCCGCCGAAGACGGACTCCTCGTGCCGCTCGGGACCGAAGGTGAGTCTTTCCGGCGTGAGGGGGACGCGCTGCCAGCGCCGGCCCCTGCCGGTCTCGTTCCGCTGCGTCTCGTAGCGGGCGGCGGCACAGCGCACCTCGACGTCCGCGGCGTCCGTGTAGAAGCTGAGCCCGAGTGACGCGGGGAGCCAGCTGTTGGCGTCCGGGACGGGGTCGGCGGCCGGGCTCACGTCGGGGGCGTCCTGCTCGGCGCCGGGTGCCTCCGGGTCGTCGGCGGCCTTGTCCAGCCGGCGTCGGAGGTCGGTCTGCTGCGGGTAGAGCGTGCCCATCAGGTACTGCCGGTCGGGCGGGGCGTCGAGCACCTCGTCGTCCCCGCCGGCGGGACCGACGAGCTGACGGGTGAGATAGTCGACCAGCTCCTGGCGCGGGTCCATGTGCGGGTTCCTTCGGATCAGGCGGGATGCGGCAGGTTCACTGCTGGGGCGCGACCATCCGGTGGCGGATCAGCTGGCCGAGCAGCTTGGCCTTGGCCTTCCGTTCGAGCTGGCGGATGCGTTCGCGGGTGACGCCGAAGACGACGCCGATGTCCTCGAGCGTGTCCGGCTCGTCACCGTCGAGTCCGGTGCGCCGGATGACGATGTGCCGCTCGCGCTCGGGAAGGTGCTCCAGGACATGCCGCAGCCGTGCCTGATGCTCCTTGCGGATGACGACGACCGGGGGTTCGGGCAGTCGGCACGGCCCGATGACCAGATCGCCGAGCGCGGTGTCGTCCCCGATGATGCGGTCCAGGGAGTCGGTGGGGCGGCTGATCCGGCGCACCTCCTCGACCTGGGCGAAGGTGAGGCCGGTCGCGTAGGCCACGGCGTCGACCGTCCTCGGACGGCCTTCGTTCATGAGCTTGCGCTCGGCCACGGCGACCTTGCTCACCCTTTCGTGCATGTGCGCGGGCAGCCGGATCGTGGTGCCCTCGTCGGCGATGGCCCGGGTGATGGACTGCTTGATCCACCAGGTCGCGTAGGTCGACAGCTTGAAGCCCTTGGTGACGTCGAACTTGCGGACCGCGCGCATGAGTCCGAGCGTTCCGTGCTGTACGAGGTCCTCGATGTCCAGGCCGTGTCCCTGGAACCCCTGCGCGATCTTCCAGACGAGCCGCTGGTTGTGCAGGACGAGGCATTCGTAGGCACGCCACCGCTCCCCGGTGCGGGACAGCGCTGCGATCTCCTCCTTGGGCACATCGCGTTCGAGGTCGCCGACGCCGTCCCGCATCAGCATGGCGAGACCGACTTCCTCGTCCGCCGTGAGGATCGCCTTGTCCGGGTTCCGGCGCCACCGGTCGTCCTCCAGGACGGCCCGGGCCATCCGGACGGCGTCCCGCACATCGTCGTCATTGGCCGGGGCGACGGAGCGGGCGCCGCGCTTCTTGCCGACCGGTGGTTTCGGAGAGGACGGTGACGCGGTCCCAGGACGCGCGGGTCGGCCCGTCCCGTCGGCGGCGAGCGTCCTGCTGGAGGCGCGGGGAGGGCGGGGACGCGTGATCGGGAAATCCGTCGTCAGTTCACGTGCCTCGGCGGGGCTGAGGCCGTGGAGCCGTACGACGCCGTCGTGGGCGAGCTTGCCGACCGTGCCGTCGGTGTCGGCGTAGCGGGCCAGCATGCGCCTGGCCTGGGCCAGTCGTTGAGCCGCGGGCGACGGGGCGGCGGTCCTCACGGGGGACGTCTCACCCGCCGGGGCCACGGCCCTCCGCGGGGGCTTCACATGGATGCCGAACTCGGCGAGCCCTTTGCTGAGTCCTCCCCGTTGTTCTTCGGTCCGCAGGCCGAGCCGGTCCGCCTCGGCCGCGAAGGCCCGCTGACTGACCACCCCCGCACGGGAGGCGCAGCTTCTCAGTCTTGCGATGACGGACGGCAACTCCGCCTCGATCGTGCGCCGCTCAACCTCGGCCACCCGCTCCCCCCTCGCCCCCCACTCCGGCCCCCGCCGGAGTTGTCCACACTTTACGACCGGAGTAGTTACACTCTCAACAGATTCTGTGCATGCGTTTACTTGTACTTCTAGACCTTTGACAATGTCAACAGGTAAGCTGAAACTCGCGATGAAGCCGCCCGTCCGGAAAGGTCACCCATGACTCGGCCCGAACTCCTCCCCGGCACACCCGAGTTCCTCATCCGACTCCCCAAGGGCGGCGAGGCGCGCGGGCATCTGCTCTCCGAGTTCGGCGGCAACGGGACGAACAAGTTCCTGCTGCGGGAGGGGTCCCTCGTGACCGCCGAGGAGTGGCCGGGCCTCGGCCGCCACGCCCGCCGGTCCCGGGCGGAACTCCGCGCGGAGGGTGCCCTCGGGGACGCCCCGCCCGTCCCCGGCCGACCCGAGGGCGCGCCCGCGCGCTGGGTGGTGACCCGGGACATCGAGTGCAACTCCTCGTCCGCCGCCGCCGCGCTGGTGTACGGCTACGACGCCTCCGGTCCGGAGTCCTGGCGCACCGACGAGGGGCATCCGCTCTCCGACTACCTGCCCACCGGCTGGCGTCCCCCGCACAAGGCGTGGCTGGTGCGCGGGGCGAACGTCTCGGGGCACAACCTGGTGCGGCAGCTGTGGCTGGCGGAAGGGTTCGTGTCGCTGTCCGGCGCGCACCTGCCGCCGCTGGAGGAGTCCGACCCGACGAAGAGCGCTCTGCGCCGCTTCGTCGAGGACGGCTACGAGGGCGCGGCCTCGTACCACCAGAAACAGGGCCTCGTCGACGAGTTGCACGCGTTCCTGACGCAGATGCGGGTCGGCGACACCGTGGCCACCTACGACGACGACCGGCTGTACCTCGGCCGGATCACCGGGGACGCCGTGCAGACCACGTCGCCGGGCGGGCTGTCCAACCTGCGCCGGCCGGTCACCTGGCGGGCCGACGGTCACCCGTACGACGAACTGCCCGGAGAGCTGCGGCAGAAGCTGTCCGTACAGCACGACGTGGTCGATCTGACCGGCGTCCTGGACGCCCTCGACGGACTCGCCGGCGAGGCGGACGGCACGGGCGGGGCCGAGGCTGAGGACACCCTGGAGCGCGCGGCGCCGAAGGAGCTGACGCTGCCCGGAATCAGCGAGGCGCTCGCCGAGGAGCTCCTCGTCCACGACCGGGCGTGGCTGGAGGAGCTGCGCGAGCTGCTGCTCGACGAGAAGCAGCTGGTGTTCTACGGCCCGCCGGGCACCGGCAAGACGTACCTCGCCATGAAGCTCGCCGAGCACTTCGGCGGCGGCCCGGAGCAGGTCAAGATCGTGCAGTTCCACCCGTCGTACGCCTACGAGGACTTCTTCGAGGGGTTCCGGCCGGTGGAGGACCCCGAGACGCGGGAGGTGGCGTTCCGGCTCACCGCCGGCCCGCTGCGGGAGCTCGCCGACCTCGCCTCCCGCGACGGCAACCGGCACGTCCCGCACTTCCTGATCATCGACGAGATCAACCGCGCCAACCTGGCCAAGGTCTTCGGGGAGCTGTACTTCCTGCTGGAGTACCGGGACCGGTCCGTGCGGCTCACCTACTCCGGGGACGACTTCCCGCTGCCGCCCAACCTCTTCGTGATCGGCACGATGAACACCGCCGACCGCTCCATCGCGCTGGTCGACGCGGCGATGCGGCGCCGTTTCGCGTTCGTGGAGCTGTCCCCGCGCACCGAGCCGACCGCCGGCCTGCTCACCCGCTGGCTCGCCCGCGAAGGGCGCGACGCGGAGCCGGCCCGCCTCCTCGACGCCCTCAACTCCCGCGTCGACGACGCCGACTTCGCGATCGGCCCCTCGTACCTGATGAAGCCGGGCGTGTACCGCGACGGCGGCCTCGAACGGACCTGGCGCACGAAGATCCTGCCGCTGCTGGAGGAGCACCACTACGGCGAGGGCATCGACGTCGCCGCCCGCTACGGCCTCGACGCGCTGCGCGAGCGGCCGGCATGACCGAGCCCGTGCCGGACGTGGTGCTGCGCGAGTACGGGCCCGCCGTCTCCGTGCCGCTCGGCGCCGCGGCCGGCCGGGCCCTCGCCGCCTCCGGCATCCTCCGGAGCGCCACGCCGGACCCGGCCCATGACGGGCACTGGCTGCTGCGGGCGGGGAGCCGGGTCGGCGCGCTGCGCACGCCCGGCGGGCCGATCGTGCGGATCATGCCCAAGACCCCGGTGAGCCGGATCTTCTTCCTGCTCGGGTTCAGTCTCGCCCCGGAACGGGCCTGGCGCGACGACCGGGAGGGCACCGTCGACACCGGCGCGTACGACGACGTGGTGCCCGCGCTCGCCCACGCCGTGGAGCGGCGGATCGACGCGGCGCTGCGGCAAGGGGTCCTCCAGGGCTATCGGGAGGTGGAGGAGTCCTCGCTGGTGGTGCGCGGGCGCATCCTCGAGGCCGAGCAGATCAGACGGCATTTCGGCCGTACGCCGCCCGTGGAGATCGCGTACGACGCCTACACCGCGGACACCGCCGAGAACCGCATCCTGCGGGCCGCCGTCGAGCGGCTGCTGCGCCTGCCCGGCGTTCCCGGCCCCGTGCGGCGGCGCCTGGCCCACCAGCGGGTCCGGCTCGCCGACGCGCTGCCCCTGGTCCGGGGGCAGGAACTGCCGCGCTGGCAGCCCTCCCGGCTCAACTCCCGCTACCAGCCGGCCCTGCGGCTCTGCGAGGCCGTCCTGCGCGGCTCCTCGCCGGAGCACACGCCGCCGGGCGCCGATCCGCTCGCCGTGGACGGCTTCCTGATCGACATGAACCAACTGTTCGAGGACTTCGTCACCGTCGCCCTGAGCGAGGCGCTGAAGGACCACGGCCTGACCGCCCGGCTCCAGGACACGCACCACCTCGACACCGCCGGCCTCGTACGGATCCGTCCCGACCTCGTGGTGCGCACCCGTGACGGCCGGACGCCGGTCGCCGTCGTCGACGCCAAGTACAAGGTGGACAAGGGCGACGGCCACCTCAACGCCGACCTGTACCAGGCGCTGGCGTACGCCACGGTGCTCGGCCTGCGCGAGGCGCACCTGGTGTACGCGGCGGGGCGGCTGCCCACGCGCTTCCACGAGGTGCGCGGGACGGCGGCCGGCGCGGACGGGCGCGGCGTGCTGCTGCACCAGCACAGCGTCGACCTGTCCCGTGAGCCGGGGCAGCTGATGTCGGCGCTGCGCGACATCGCCGTACGCCTGACCCGCGCCCGCACCCCCGCGTGACCCACGCCCATCAACCCGACGGAAGCCCGACGGAAGCCCGACGGAAAGGAACACACCGTATGCCCCGGCTCGCCTTCGCCCAGAGTTTCTGGGACGGCTACGACGCCCTGGAAAAGCCCGTCCGGGCCGGAGTGCGCAAGGCCATGGCGAAGTTCCAGGCCATGAGCGCCGCCGAACTCAACGCCGACAAGGGACTGCATCTGGAGTCCGTCGAGAACGCCCGTGACAAGCGCATGCGCACCATCCGCGTCACGGACTTCTGGCGCGGTGTCGTCCTGGCGCCCGACGACGGCAGCGACGTCTTCCTGCTCGTCAACGTGCTGCCGCACGACGACGCCTACACCTGGGCCGCGAAACGCCTCTACAGCGCCAACTCGGCGACCCGGGCCCTGGAGGTGCGCGACGCCGTCGCCCTGGACGAGCTGACGCCGCTGTACGAGAACGCGGCCCGCTCCGCCCCCCGGCTGCTCTTCGAGCACGTCTCCGACGGCGCGCTGCGCGAACTCGGCATCGACGACCAGGTGCTGCGCGCCGCCCGCTCCCTGGCGGACAAGGCCCAGCTGGAGGCGTTCTCCACGCTCCTGCCGGAGGACCAGCTGGAGGTCCTCCAGTACCTCGCCGAGGGCTTCGGCCCGGAAGAGGTGTACCGGGACGTCGTGGCCGTCCGCCGGCCCGCCGACGCGCCCGCCGAGCCGGTCGAGGACCTGGCCACGGTGATCGCCAACACCCCCGCGCGCATCCGCCTGGTCACCGGCCCGCGGGAGCTGGAGGAGGCGCTGGAGAAGCCGTTCGCCGCCTGGCGGATCTTCCTCCACCCCTCCCAGCGACGCGTCGCCCACCGCACCTCGTACGGGGGCCCCGTCCAGGTCACCGGCGGCCCCGGGACGGGCAAGACGGTGGCGGCCCTGCACCGCGTCAAGCATCTGCTGGGCCGCTCCGACGACAGCCGCGTCCTGCTCACCACGTACACCAACGCACTCGCCGCCGGGCTGCGCGACATGCTCGGCCTGCTCCTCGACGAGGACGAGACGCTGCTCGCCCGGGTCGACGTGACCACGGTGGACGCCTACGCCAACGGTGTGGTGCGGGCCGCGTCCGCGACCGCGCCCAGGCCGGTCGGGGACCGGGAGCAGCGGCAGCTCTGGGAGAAGGTCGTCAAGCAACTGGATCTGCCGTTCCCCGCCCGGTTCCTGGCGCAGGAGTACCGGCACGTCGTCCTCGCCCAGGACCTCCGCGACCTCGACGCCTACCTCGCCGCGAGCCGCCGGGGACGCGGCACCGGGCTCGGGCCCGCACGCCGCCGGGAGGTGTGGGGCGGGGTGGAGCGGTTCGAGCGGCTGCTGCGGGACCGCGGTGAGACCACGCACCTGGCGGTCTGCGCACGCGCCGCCGGTCTGCTCGCCGACGGGTCGGCCCCGTACGCCCATGTGGTGGTCGACGAGGCGCAGGATCTGCACCCCGCGCAGTGGCGTGTGCTGCGCGCCGCCGTGGCCCCGGGTCCCGACGACCTGTTCCTCACCGGCGACCCGCACCAGCGGATCTACGACTCGCGGGTGTCCCTCGGGTCCCTGGGCATCGCCACGGCAGGACGCAGCTTCCGGTTGCGGGTCAACTACCGCTCGACCGAGGAGATCCTCGCCTGGTCGGCGCGGCTCCTGGCGCCCGTCACGGTCGACGCGCTCGACGGCGAGGGCACGGACTCGCTCGCCGGATACCGCTCACTGCTGCACGGGGGCCGGCCCCAGGCCCGGGGTTACGCCACCCGGCAGGAGGAGACCGAGGCCCTGGTGGACCGGGTGCGGGAACTGCTGGACGAGGGCCTGGCCCCGCACGAGATCGGCGTGTGCGCGCGCTTCAACCTCTCCCTGGACAGCGCGGAGGACAAGCTGAAGGCCGCCGGGATACCCGTGCTCCGGGTCAAGGGGCAGACCGCGCGGCACGCCGAGGGGGTGCGGCTCGCGACGATGCACGCGATGAAGGGCCTGGAGTTCCGGGCCGTGTCCGTGCTGGGCGTCGGCGAGGGCACGGTGCCGTTCGCCCGGGAGATCACCCCGCTTGAGGCGGACGCCCTCCAGCACGAGGCCGACCTGCTCCGGGAACGCTGTCTCCTCTTCGTCGCCTGCACGCGGGCGCGGGAGGCGCTGAGTGTGACGTGGAGCGGAGCGGCGAGCCCGTTCCTGGCGCACATCGCCTGACGCACCGCCCGGGTCCGGGGCCGGTCAGGCGGACCGAGTCCGTCGCGGCTCGCGCGAGCGGGTGGTGATCAGCGTGTGGAGCATGGCGAGGAGGACCAGGGTCCAGGCGGTGAGGGCGACCCAGAGCCAGGCCCGGCCGATCCATTCCACGATGGGGAGGTCGTCGGCACGGCCGAGGTACATGCCGGCGACGGCGTACATGCCGAGGGGGAAGACGATGCTCCACCAGGTGGGCTCGTAGGCGAGGGGCACCCGGTGGACGCGGTGGCGCCAGACGCCGACGGCGATCAGGACGGGGACGAGCCAGGTGGCGAAGCACCAGAAGACGACGGACATGCCGGCCACCAGTCCGCGCACCGCGTCGACCATGGGGGCGCTCTCCATCTCCACGATGCGCGCTCCCGCGACCACGGCCGGACGGTTCGCCGGCGGTCGACGTCCCGCCGGTGCGACGACCGGGCCGCCCGTCTCGGGCCTGGCCCGCCTGCCCCGCCTCATTCGCCGGGCCTGACCAGTCCCGTCTCGTAGGCGAGTACGACGGCCTGGGCCCGGTCACGGAGCGACAGCTTGGCGAAGATCCGCGCCACGTGGGACTTCACCGTGGCCTCGCTCAGGGTCAGTTCGGCGGCGAGTTCCGTGTTGGACAGACCGCGGCCCAGCAGGGACAGGACCTCCGTCTCGCGGGGGGTCAGGGCCGAGAGGTCGACGTGCACGGTGGGTGTGCGGGCGGACTGCGAGGCGTAGCGCTCCACCAGGCGACGGCCGAACTGGAGGCCGGCTCCGGGGACTACGGTCTGGGCTCCACGATCACCGTGGTGGGCCGTCCCGGTCCCGGCGGCCCGGTGGGGCGGGTGGACCTCTGGGCCGGACGCTGGGCGACCCGGCCGGGTGAGGTCGTCGTCAACCGGCAGTCGGACTGGAGCGCCGACGACCTGGGCAGGCGGATCGAGCTCCGGTCCGGGCCCGACCTCACCATCGTCGGGTTCGCCTTCGACCTCAGCGGCACGGCGAACGCCTGGGTCGCGCCCGGCCAGATCACGGCCCTGCGCCCGACGGCCACGCAGCTGCTCCTCCGCTTCGAGGACGCCTCGTCGGCCGACCGGCTGCGGGAGCGGCTGGCCGCCGTGACCGACGGGTTGCCCGAGGACGCCCTGACCGGTTCGCAGTCGTACCTCACCCTCAAGGAGCAGATAGGCAGTTCGGCGCGGGCGTACACCCCCTATCTGATGGCGTTCGGCGCCCTCGGCATCGTGGTGGCGGTGCTCATCGTCGCCAACGTGGTCAGCGGCGCCGTCATCTCGGGATTCCGGCACATCGGCGTCCTCAAGTCCCTGGGTTTCACGCCGGGGCAGGTGCTCGCCGTCCACCTCACGATGATCGGCATCCCCGCGGTCCTCGGCTGCGCGCTGGGCACCGCGCTCGGCAACACGGTGGCGCGCCCGTTCTTCGACGCCGTGTTCACGGGGCCCTCGTCGGGGGTGTTCCACGGCGAGGTCGGCATCGCCCCCTGGGTGAACCTGCTCGCCCTGCTCGGCATGCCGCTCGTCTGTGTCCTGGCCGCACTCGCTCCGGGGCTGCGCGCCCACCGGCTCTCCGCGGTACGCGCGATCAGTATGGGCGGCGCCCCGCGCGCCGGGCGCGCGCTCGGCGTGCAACGGCGCCTGGCCGGCAGCCGGCTGCCGCGATCGGTGAGCCTGGGCGTCGGGCTGCCGTTCGCCCGGCCGGGCCGCAGCGCGCTCACGTTGGCCGCCGTGGTCCTGGGCGTGACCACCGTGACCTTCGCGACCGGGCTGGCCACCACGATGACCCGGTTCGGCGACGCGGGCCGGGACGCGTACGACATCACCGTGTACGCGACCAAGTACCAGGACGGCAAGGAGATCCTCCCCCACCACGACGACCGCGCACTCCACGCCCTGCTCGGATCCTTGCCCGGCGCCCACGAGGTCACGGCGCGGGCGGACGCCGACGCGCGCCTCGCCGGCACCGCCCAGCGGGTGTGGCTGGAGGGCCGCCGCGGTGACCGGCCCCGGCTGGACGACGTCCTCACCGACGGCCGCTGGGTACGCCACACCGGCGAGGTCGTGGCCACGTCGGCCTTCCTGAGCCGGCACGATCTGGAGGTCGGTGACCGCGTCCGGCTGGAGAAGGACGGCCGGCGGCAGGCGTTCACCGTCGTCGGCGCGCTCATGAACAACAACGCCGAGACGGTCGTCACCGACTGGGCGACGCTGACGCGGTTCGCCCCGCGGGAGGAGCCGATCGCTTATCACGTGAAGCTCCGTGACGGCGCGGACCGGGCCGCGTACGCGCGCGCCGCCCGGGCCGCCGACCCGGGCGTCGACCCGGTGCCGGTCGGCCCGAACAGCGTCACCCGGACCATCGTCGGCTCCGCCTCGGCCCTCACCCTGATGCTCGCCGTGGTCGCCGCGCTCGGCGTCTTCAACACGGCCGTTCTCAACACCCACGACCGCCGCCGTGATCTGGGCGTACTCAAGTCCATGGGCATGACGCCACAACAGGTGACGACCATGACGGTGACGTCGATGGCGGTGCTCGGCGCGGCCGGTTCACTGGCCGGCATCCCGTTGGGGATGGTGGGCCACCACGTGGTCGTCCCCCGGATGGCCGACGCCGTGGACATCGCTCTCCCCGCGTACATGATGGACGTCTGGCGGGCACCGGCCCTGATCGGCCTGGCACTGGCCGGCCTGGCCATCGCCGTCCTGGGTGCGTTCGTCCCGGCGCGACGTGCGGCGCGGCTGACGATCGCGCAGGTGCTGCACAACGAGTGAGGCCCCGACGCTCCCGTCCGGGATCCGCCGAGCGGCTCCGCGAGGACGTCGGCGGATCCCGGTGGTGGAGCCACGGAACCGGTTTCGGCGGAGGGACGCCGAGCAGTCCGAGACGACAGAGATGACCTCCGCGGTCTGACCGGCCGAGCCGGGCAGCCGTCGACGTCCGTACGCGCATGCGGGCGGTGCTCCCGGCGCCGGCCGTCCGGCGACCGGGCCACGGCCACCGGGACCTGAGTTCCCGCGTCGTTGTCGGTGGCGGCTGCCACACTCGGCCCGTGACCGAGAAGAGCGAGCACCACTTCGACTGGCAGCGGTTCCTCCGGCGTTGGCAGGAGGAATGGGTCCCGGGCGAGGACGACGCGGTGGACCTGGCGGAGGGCGGCACGACCCTCGCCGACCTGGCGCTCTCCGCCCCGCCCGCGACCGAGGCGGAGACAGCCGCCGCCGAGGAACGCCTGGGCACCCGACTCCCCCCGTCCTACCGGCGGTTCCTCGGGGCCAGCAACGGCTGGCGGCTCGACGGGGGATCCATATACCGGCTGGGCGCGGCCCACGAGATCGGCTGGTTCGGGGATCCGTTCGACATGACCCCGGCCTACGAGCAGGGGCTGACCGAGCGCTCGACCGAGCAGGAGGTGCTGCTGGCCGGGATGTGGCGGCGGGCACTGCGGCTGGAGACCGACTCCGACATGTCCTACGCCCTGCTGGACCCGGGCGACACCGACGAGGACGGCGAGTGGGCCCTGTACGTCTACAAGGGGTGGAGCGGCGAGTTCCCGGACCGGTACCCGTCGTTCCAGGCCTACATGCAGCGGATGTACCAGAGCTTCCACTCCGACCGGGCGCGCGATCCCGGCTTCGTGAACGACACCACCCGCGCCTTGGACGCCGAGGTCGAGCGGGCGCGGGAGGAGGCCCTGAGCGGGAGGTGGGAGACCGCCCGGGAACTGCTCGCCGAGGCGGAGCGCTACGGGCGGCCCCGCGCCCGGGCCATGCTGCAGCAGTTGACGGCGCTGTCACACGGCGGCGGGTACTACGGCTTCGGTGCACTCGTCGCCGATCCGCGCTGCACGGACGAACTGGTGCCCGTGATGGCCGCCGCGCACCTGCGGGACGAACGCCCCGGCGTCTCCCCCCGCCGGTTCCTGCGGGGCACCGCGACCGACGACGGTGTCACGGAGGCCGCGGACGCGATCCTCGCCCGGATACGCGACGGCTCCTACCGCTACACGCCGGACGGCGCCTTCGGTCAGGCGGTGGCCGAGGCGTGGGAGTCGGCGAGGTGGGGGGACACGGACACGGCGTGGCGGCTGATCCGTGCCGCGCTGCCGTCGTGGTCGCCGCCGGGGCCGGACCTGCTGGCACCGGTCGGTCTGCTGGGGGACCCCGTGCTGGGTCCGGTGGTGACGCGGGAACGCGGCCTGGAACTGCTGGCCACGCCCCGGGCCGGCCGGGACGGTCCGGCGTCCGATCCGGCGCCGGACCTGGATCCGCCGGGACTGTGCTGGCTGGCGGAGCCCCTGCGGTGGAACGCCCCGTACGGCTCCTACCGGTGCCTGTGGGTGGAGGGCGCGGAGCCGGAGGCGCTGCCCGGCCTGGTCGGGGAGGACGAGGACGCGGGCCTGACCGCTCCGTCCAGCCGTCCCGCCGGGTGGTTCCCCTACGACATCAGGCAGCGGGACGACTCGGCGCCGTGGGAGGACCGGGCCGTGGTGGCGGTGGGCCGGGCGGGCTCCGGGTGGGCGTTCGGCTTCGACACGGCCCCGCGGCCGTCGGAGCCCGGGAACTTCTTCGTCTCCCCGGCCGCCGCCGCCTCACGCGGCGGACGCGCGGTGGTGCTGTGGATACGCCGCGGTCGCGACGGCGTCCCGGCGGTGTTCCATCTCTCGGTCGCCGAGCGGGGCGAGGAGCTGTACGCGTACACGCTGCGCGGCACGGACGTCGAACGCACGGGCCCGGTGCCCCCGGCCCTCGACCCCGAACGGGTCCTGTACGCCGTCGACGAGACGGACCGCGAGCGGCACCTGCTGACCGCCGTCCAGGACGAGTTCGGCCTCTCCCTGCCCCGGCACGCCCTGGCCGAGGGCATCCTGCCGCACCTGACCACACGATCCTGGAACCGCGCACCGCGGGAGGGCGAGTCCTACGCGTACGCCACGATCCACGTCGGGCGGCGCCTGTGACGGCGGAAGGCGCACGCCGCCCGGCACGGACGGGCGTCCGTGCCGGGCGGCGGTGCCCGGGCGTTTCACGGCACGGGCCGCGAGGATGGATCCACGGTTCTACTTGTTGATCCAGATGCCGAAGTCCCGTGTGGCCGTGTAGAAGTCCTGGAAGCCCAGACGCGACCCCGCGCTACGGGTCAGCGTGCCCTTGGCTATCGCGCCGCCGGAGGCCGAGGCGGTGTAGACCGGGCCGCCGCTGTCACCGCTGCGGGCCACCGTCTGGCCGTTCATCTGCTCCGCCTCCACCAGGTCCTCGGAGTCGTTGTAGAAGAAGAGGACCTTGATGTTGCAGACCGGGCCGCCCGTGGCCCGGGCGCTGGTGATTCCGGACTGGCACAGGTACTCGCCCGGGAAGACGTGGTCCCAGCCGTCGACCCGTACGCCCGCGTCGCTGTCGGGTCCCCCGGTGTACATGAAGTTGTCGGAGTTCGTGGGGATGAGCATCACGTCGTGGGGGTCGCTGGACTTGGTGGAGGTACCGATGTAGGCGCCCTGCGGGTTGGTGAACCGGTTGCCGCTGCGGCCGCAGTGCTCGGCGGTGAGCAGGTAGGTCGCGCTCGCGTCACGCACACCGAACCCGGCCGTGCACGCACCGCCGTTGAAGTTGATCTGTGCCCCGCCCGACCACGGCGCACCGTCGTTCACACGGGAGCGTTCCCGCAGGGGCTCCTCGCTGACCGCCTTCACGGGCACGCCGGCGATCCGGTCGACCGTGCGCCGGGCCTGCGCGGCGGAGGCGGTGCGCGCCGTGCGGGTGGTGTCCCGGGCCAGTACCAGTCCGCTGCCGTCCGTGGGGATCTTGACGCTGTGGCCGAGTGAGGGGTCCTTCTCCAGTTGGGCCTGTAAGTCCTCGGAGGCGTCCTTGAGTTCGGCCAGCGAGTGCTCCGCGGCGACGATGTGCACGGGGGCGGTCCTGCGGGCCCGCTCCGCGGCCCGCTGTACGGACTCGGGCAGATCGCCCTTCCACCACAGGGTGACGTGGTCCTCCTGGAGGCCGATGCCCGTGTAGCCCTCGTAGTCGCCCTGCTCCTGGGCCTTGGCCAGGATGCTCGCGGCGGCGACGAGGGGGCGCTGCTCGTTCATCTTCCGCAGGTCGTCGGCGCCGACGACCTGTGAGATCGGGACGGCCTTCTCCCCGTTGCCGTCGTGCTGCTGCCCGGCGCTGGCGCCCGAGGCGAGGGCGCCGACGAGCGCCATCGCGGCGGTCAGGGCCGAACCCGCGGCCCACAGGCTGGTTCTGCTGTCACGCATGAGGATGCCTCTCTTCTTGCCGTGGCGGTCTGTGATCCAGACGTCACGGGCATCCTCATGGACCCCGATCTACGTTCGATCCACGAACGTTCTATGCAGCCCGGGCTCCCGGCGGGCTCCGGGTGAGCAGCGGGGCCGAGTTGTCCACACCCCGGCGGCACCTCCACGGACGAGGCCTGGCCGTGCGGTTCGGTGCGGACCGCGAAGAGGCCGGCCGGCTGTGCGACAGGCTCAAGGGTGACCACAGGGCCCCCGGGAGTTCATCCCGACCTCCCGCGAACCGCACGTCGTCCATGCGGCGCTCACGGCCATCGCCCCGATGTTCCTGACGAGCGGAGGGTTCTCGGAGGAGGGGTTCTCCAACAGGACCGGCTTCTTCCGGGAGAACCTCGACGCCATGGCGTCGAACATCGTCAGCGCCGTGTCCAGGACCACGGCGACGTAGCCGCCCCGGGCCGCACCCCACTCCGGACGCGGCCCCGTGGCCGTGCCCGCGGCGGTCCGGACGCGTCACCGGATCCCGTTGGTGCCGGTCACCATGCGGTGACGACCGGGGCGTCGGGTTCGTGCCGCCGCCAGGCCCGGTCGAGGCGCGCGAGCCGGTACGGGGCGGCGATGCCACGCAGGAACGCGACCTTGCCGTCGCCGACTTCGAAGGCGACGGCGCCCACGACCCGGTCGCCGACCACGGCGAGGAGGGCCGGTGAGCCGTTGACCGGCGCGATGTGGAACACGGGCGAGCCGCCGGCCAGCCGCCGCTTCGCCGGCGTGGGCCTGAACCCCGCCCGCACGAAGGAGGCGACGCGCTCGCGCGTCGTGAACCGCAGCAGCCGCTTGGCCCGTCCGGCACCGTCCGAGACCGCCGTCACGTCGTCGGTGAGCAGTTCGACCAGCCGTTCGGTGCGTCCCGACGTGGCGGCGGCGAGGAACTCCTCGACGACCCGGCGCGCGGACGCGGGGTCCACCTCCTCACTGCCCCGGCGGCGCTCGGCGGCGACCCGGATCCGGGCCCGGTGGGCGTGCTGCTGGCTCGCGGACTCGGTGACGTCGAGGATCCGGGCGATCTCGGCGTGGCTGTACGAGAAGGCCTCGCGCAGGACGTAGACGGCCCGCTCGACCGGTGAGAGGCGCTCCATGAGGGTCAGTACGGCCAGGGACACCGACTCGCGCTGCTCGAAGGTGTCGGCGGGGCCGAGCATCGGGTCACCCTCGAGGAGCGGCTCGGGCAGCCAGGCGCCGGCCGCGCGCTCGTGGCGCGCCTGCGCCGAGCGGAGCCGGTCGAGGCAGAGGCGGGTGACGACCTTGGTCAGCCACGCCTCCGGCACCTCGATCCGTTCGCGGTCCGCGGCCTGCCAGCGCAGGAACGCGTCCTGCACCACGTCCTCGGCGTCGGCGGCCGAGCCGAGCAGGCGGTACGCCAGCGAGGCCAGCCGGCCCCGGCCGGCCTCGAAGCGTTCGACGGCTGCGCTGTCCATGTGCGGCAGCCTAGGCGGCCCTCGCGCCGGCCCGGTCGGGTGCACCGGCCGGGCCGGGCACGGTGGTCAGGCGGCGCTTGCGCTTCGGCATGCCGAAGGTCGGGTGGCCGATGCCCCACCCGGCCCCCTTGAGCACGCCCGACTTGAACCGCGCGGCGGTCCGGCCGCCCAGGTACCAGGACTTCGGCCGGACGTCCCCGTCCACCATCTGGATGATCGCGTCCCGCCGTCCGAGGCTGATGTGGTTGCCGTGGTACTTCAGCGCGGTGGTCGGGACCTCGCCGCCCGTCAGGCGTGCGACGATCGCGGCGGTCGCCTGCATGTTGGTCAGGCCGGCCGAGGCGCAGGACATCGGCAGCGGCCGGCCGTTCCCGCCGATCGCGTAGGCGCAGTCGCCGGCGGCGTAGACGTCCGGGTGCGAGACCGAGCGCATGGTGCGGTCGACGACGATCTGGCCGGTTCCGGCGACCTCCAGGCCGCCGGCGGCGGCGAGGGGGTGCACGGCGAACCCGGCCGACCACACGGTCACGTCGGCCGGGACGGACGTGCCGTCGGCGGCGATCGCGCGCGTCGGCTCGACGGCTTCGACGGCGGTGTGCGCGTGGACGGTGACGCCGAGCCGGTCGAAGGCCTGGCGCAGGTGACGGCGGGCCTTCGGGGAGAGCCAGGCGCCCGGCTCGCCGCGGGCGGCGAGCGCGACCGAGAGGTCGGGGCGGGCCTCGGCCAGCTCGGCGGCGGTCTCGATGCCGGTCAGCCCCTCGCCGACGACCAGCACGGTGCCGCCCTCGCCCAGACCGGCCAGGCGCTCGCGCAGCCGCAGCGCCGAGGACACGCCGGTCACGTCGAAGGCGTACTCGGCCGCGCCGGGGACGCCGTGGTGGGCGACGGAGCTGCCGAGCGTGTAGAGGAGCGTGTCGTAGGCGAGTTCGCCGTCGCCGTCCTCGCCGGTCACGGCGACGGTCCCGCGGCCGGGGTCGACGCCGGTGACGCGCGCCACGCGCAGCCGCACCCCGGTGCTGGCGAACACGTCGGCGAGCCTGCGCGACCTGATGTCCTGGCCGCTCGCGAGCTGGTGGAGCCGCATCCGCTCGACGAAGTCGGGCACGGCGTTGACGACGGTGATCTCGGTGTCCGCGGGAGAGAGCCGGCGGGCCAGGTTCCCGGCGGCGAAGGCCCCGGCGTATCCGGCACCGAGGACGACGATGCGGTGCTTCATGGCGATGCTCCTGCCTGTCTCGTTCGCGTGCCCCTTGAACGAGATGGCGCCCCGATTGCTGACAGCAGCCGAGTGTGACACGGGTCACCGAACCCGGAGCGGTTCACACCGCCGGCCGGGACGGCGGGTCATGTGACGGATGAAGCTTCCCCTTGTAACCGCACGAGGCGTGCCGTCCGCTGCTCCAGTGGACGGCACGCCCTCAAGTCGCTCAGCGCTCCGACGCGAACCGTACGAACCGCCCCCGGCCTTCGCGGCCGACGGCGAAGGCCGGGCGGGTCACGTCCTTGGAGTCCCGTACGTGGACGGTCTGTTCGGCGATCGCGACCTCCACGCAGTCGTCGCCCTGGGTTCCGCTGTAGCTGGACTTGAACCAGGCGAGGCCCTGTCGTCCTACGTCCCGCCGCCGCCCAGCCTCCTCGCCGCCTACGCGGAGGAGCCCGCCCTCGGCGTGCTCCACATGGAGCCGCGTGACGCCCTGCGGGTCTCCTTCGCCTCGACGCTCCCGGGCATACTGCCGCGCACCTGAACACCTCCGTGACCGGCACCTTTGTGCCCATCCGTCCGGAACGGACGTCACCACGACTTCGCCGGGGCCCCGGGCCGCACCCCGACTCCGGGTGCGGCCCGTTCGGTTCACGGCCCTGCCCCCGGCGCCTCGGGAATCCCCTTCCCGGCGCGGCCCGCTGCCGGAGAGGCCAGGACGAGCCGGTCTCCGCGGGTGCGGCGAGGCGGACCCCGGTACCACCCGCCCCTGACATCCGTCAGGACCGCTCCCGCCGCTCGCCCTCCTACTGTGTCGGCGCAGCCACCGGGCTGCCGCAACGACAGGGCGACTCTCGAAAGGCATGACCGTGCGCAAACTCCTCCGCGGGGCCGCCGCGCTGGCTCTCGCGACCGCCGCCATGACGGCGGGCGGTACGACCCAGGCCCATGCCGCCGACTCCTGGGCCAACTGCCCGTACGGCGCGGTGTGCATCTACCCGCAGAACCAGAACCCCGCCGTCAGCCCCAGCCACGTGTTCTGGGCGTACGGGCCGCACCGCATCTACAACCAGTTCGGCTACCACTGGGTGCTCAACAACCAGTCCGACTACGCGGTCGCCTACCTGTGCAAGAGCGTCGGCACGGACTGCCACGACAGCATCAACTCCCAGGAAGGCCTGTACTTCAACCTCGACCCCATCAACTCGGTCACGCTCTCCGAGTGGCGCCCGACCTGAGAAGACCCCGCACGGCGGCCGTAGCCGCCCCTGCCGCCGGTCCGAACCGAGACGGGGACGGCCGGCGGCGAGGGGCCCGATGAGAACGACGGCGGGTGAGCCGGTACGGGGGCCGGTTCACCCGCCGTACGCGGCGAGGTGACGCAGCACCTCGTCGACGTGCGGCCGGACCTGCTCGGGCACGCCGCCCTGTTCGATGACGGCACGGTCGCTCGTGCGGTAGCCGGCCGCGACCAGGGCGGGCAGGTCCTCCTTCGGCATCCCCGCCTCCTTGAACCGCTGGTCGAGCCAGCACACGTACCCGCTCATGGTGGCGATCGCGTCCGGCGGCGACATGTGGTCCTTGTCCCCGTCGCCGTCCCCGTCCACCGCCCAGGCCCGGAACACCGACGGCGTCCACATGGCGATGCCGTACTCGTCGGTGGCCGGGCGGGCGGCGTCCTCGTCGAAGCCGCTCTCCGCCTTGAGCATGGCGGCGAGCAGGGCGGGCGTGATCTCCTCGTCGGTGCAGCGGTGGGCGGCCTTGGTGATGACCGCGCGCAGCGCCTCGGGCACGTCGGAGTCCGCGGGGATCTCACCGGGCGCCGCGCGGTGCGCGCCGGTGACGACGGCGGGGGCGCCGCGGCCGTCGTCGTCCTCGGATTCGTCGCCGCCGAGCACGACCGTCCCGGTGACCGCCGCGACGGCCAGGCCCGCCAGCGCGGCGGCGACGGCCGGGACCAGGCGTCCGCGCCTGCGGCGCGTCCCGCCCGCCAGCCGCTCGACCCGCGCCGCGAGGGCTTCCGCCGTGTGCGGGAGGCGGGAGGCGTGGTCCGGGGCCAGGCAGTCGGCGACGAGCCGGCGCCAGCCCTCGCCGAGGCCGGCGTCCAGACGCAGTGGCGCGGTGCCGCGCGCGTAGGCCTGGGCGGCCAGCGAGCGGGCCCGTGCGTCGGCGCCGGGGAACGGGTGCAGGCCGCCGGTGAGCACCTGGTGGGCGAGGACGCCGAAGGCCCAGACGTCGGCGGTCGGCCGGACGACGGAGCCGCGGGTGCCGGTGCGCTGGGACCACCACTCGGGCGGCAGGTGGTCGAGGGTGCCGAGCGGCGGCAGGTGGGCGTGGCTGCCGTCGAGTTCCGCGGCCAGCCCGAAGTCCGCGAGCCACACCTGCCCGTCCGCGCCCAGCAGGACGTTGGCGGGCTTGAGGTCGCCGTGCACCCAGCCGGCGCCGTGCATGTGGGCGAGCCCGGCGGCGACCCCGCGCAGGACACGGTCCGCGTCGGCGATCGGGCGACCGGTCCCGGCGGCGTCCAGGACGTCCCTCAGGCTGGCCTCGGCCCGGTCCATGACCAGCGCGACGGCTCCGTCCAGGGCGGGCAGGTCCGGGGCGTCGACGGTGTACACGGCACGGGTGCGGACCAGGTGGGGATGGTCGGCCTCGGAACTGAACCGCACCTCCCGCTCGACGATTTCGCCCAGCGCGGCGCTCTGGCCGGGTGCCAGGGCGCCGGTCGGCAGCACCTTCACCGCCGCCGGGGCGCCGTCGGCGACCGCACGTGCCTCGTACACGGTGCCCCAGCCACCGGAGCCGATGACCGCCCCGATCTCCCAGCCGTCGATGCGGAAGCCCTCCGGGAGGCGGGGCGGGCGCGGTGTTCCCAGGGGTTCCCGGGCGTCGGACGTCGTCATGCGCGGGCCTCCCGCGGGGCGGGGCGCCCGACGCCGCGGGGCGGCAACAGGGCGAGGTGTTCCTCGCGGACCAGGCCGAAGCGGAGCGCCACGGAGGCCAGTCGGGCACGCTTGGCCCCGGTGCGGGCGCCGTCGGCCGGGATCTCGTCGCCGAGGTCCAGGCGCAGCTTGGCGGAGGCCAGGTAGTCGATGTGGTAGTTGACCGCCGAGCGCGTCAGACCGCGGCAGGACTCCAGCGGACGCAGTCGCTCCACGATGTCCCCGACGCCGGGCAGGGCGGTGTCCGAGGCGTCACGCAGCCGTTGTTCGCACAGGGCGACCAGGACGAGGAAGTACTTGGACGTGGGGTCCAGGGCGAAGGGGTGGACGGTCTGTTCCCCGACGCCGTCGGCGACCTCGTGGCCGAGGTAGGCGTGTTGCGGGGCGAACACCTTGAAGGCCGCGGTCCCCGACAGCGCGGGCAGCACCACCCGGGAGAACTCGAACGGCACGGGCGCACCGAGGCGCCCCGGGGCCACGGTGATGTACTCGCCGGCGCCCTCCAGGTTCTCCACCACGTAGGAGACGCTCCGGCTGAAGTTGGACAGCCGCCAGTAGTCCCCGGCCGCCTCCAGTCGCCCCGCCCGGCGTGAGACGCCGGGATCGGTCAGGGGGATGGCCACTCCCCCGCCACCGGGCAGACCACGACCGAAGTCGACGACGTCCCCCGGCCCCAGGTGCAGCAACTCGGGCCTGTCGAGCCCGTTTTCGGCCGACCGCGCGAAGCCCGGCAACTGGACGATGATCGTTTCCATGTCTGACTCCCCCGATGTGGTCGCGTGGATTTTACGCACGGATTCCGCATGCCGCCGCCGTCCCGGACGGCCCCGGGACCCGCCCCTCCCATCGGATCCCGTCGCACCGGCCGATACCGTCCGCCACGCCGGGGTGCACGCTCCGGACGGGGTGCCACGAGTGGGCCGCGGACGGGGCGGTCGGCGCGCCACAGTGCCGCGAAGGCTTCTCACCGACCGTCGGACCGCTCGACCGCCCCGGCCGCGGGCGCGTCCCGGGACTTCGGGAACCCCCTGCCGCCTTCCCGCGTTCCTCATACGGCGTGGCGGGGATCCGGCGTACCGCCCTCCTCCCCCGTCCGTACGCCTGCTCTCCGTACGGGGCGCGGCACTCGCCCCGCCCGCGTCCGGCCGCCACTCTGACGCCATGAACCACGCAACACCCCACGTGGGCGCCCCCGTCGGCACCTTCACCCAGCTGCTGTCGTCCACACGGCGCGGCGCCCGTCTCGCCCGGCTCCTCGCGGTGACCGAGCTGCTCTCCCGGGGCGCCTCGCAGGACCTGACCGAGCGTGCCGAACTCGTCGTCGCGGAGCTCGCCGCCAACGCCGTACTCCACGGCCGCGTGCCCGCTCGCCGTCGTCGACGCCGAGTACAAGGTCGAGAAGGCCGGCGGACTCCTCAACGCCGACCTGTACCAGGCGCTCGCGTACGCCACCGTGCTCGGTCTGCGCGAGGCGCACCTGGTGTACGCGGCCGGGCGCCGGCCCGAGCGCTTCCACGAGGTGCGCGGGACGGCGGCGGGGCCGGACGGACGGGGGGTGCGGCTGTACCGGCACAGCCTGGACCTCTCCCGCGAACCGGGACGGCTCCTGTCGTCCCTCCGGGACCTCGCCGGCCGGCCGGCCGGAGCCGGCGCGTCTCAGTGACCGGGGAAGTCCCCGCGCCCCACCTCGTGGTGGCGGCCGTCGGGGCGGGGCAGGGGTTTGAGGGCCACCTCGATGCGGTGGGTGGAGTCGTGGCTCACCGCGCCGCCCAGGCGGGCCTCGACGACGCCCAGGCGCAGGCCCGCGCCGCCCTCGCCGGCCCGGTGGAACTGGACCGAGAACTCCAGGCTGACCTGCTCCACGTGGAACCGCCAGTCGCTCTCCGCGCCCTCCGCCTGGGCCCGCGCCAGCTCCGCGCGCACCGTGCCGATGGCCTCCGCCAGACCGATCGGTTCCGCATTCGCCATATCAACACACCGCCACTTTCGGCTGATTGACCGATCCACCCTCCTCACGAGTCTAGGGACGCCCCAGGCTTTGCACGTAATGTGAGACGGCATGGGGGAACTGCGTGCGGACTGGAGACTCAGGCTGCGGCGCGAGGACGCGCACGGCCCTGTGTGCGGCGCCGGTGTGCTCGTCGACCAGTACACGGCGCTGACCTGCGCGCACGTGGTGCGCCGGCCGGATGCCGTCATGTGGCTGGAGTTCGCCGAGAACGGCGGGCTCGAACCGGTCTCGGCGCGGGTCATGCCCGGTGGCTGGCTGGCGGAGGGTCCCGGCGGTGAGGACGTCGCCGTGCTGCGGCTGGACAGCCCGCGTCCGCAGGCGCGCCGTGCTCCGCTGGAGACCGGGCTGTGGGGCGGCATGGAGGTGTACGCGACCGGTTACGCGGAGGGCTTCGACGACGGCATGAGCCTGTGGGGGCGGATCGGCGGCGCCAGCGGTGAGCGGGTGCAGCTCGACGCCGTCACCCGGTCGGAGGTGGTGCGCGCCGGGTTCAGCGGCGCCGGCGTGTGCACCCGGCCCCAGGAGGACCGGCCCGCCCGGGTGGTGGGCCTCGTCGTGAGCTGGCGCGGAGACCTGGGCGCGGCCCTGCCCGAGGACAACCGGCTCTCCTTCTCGTATCTGATCCCCATCGGACGCATCGCCGAACTCTCGCCGCTCGTCAAGGAGCTGAGCGGTCCGGGCGCCTGGGACCACGGCTTCGAGGAGCGGTTGTCCCGGTGGTTCGACGATCCGGACGAGGACCCGGTGAAGATCACCGTGGTGCCTCCGGGCAGTGGCAAGGACCGGTCGCTGCGCCATCTGCTGCACCGTGCCCACGTCGTCCACCGCGGCGGCGCCAGCAGGCCGGACCTCATCGACCACGCCCTGGACCAGGTCACCTTCCCGGCCGGTGAGTACCTGGCGTACTGGGACTGGCTGCGCGGCGCCAAGGCCCGGCCCGAGCGGGCGGCCGACCGTGCGCCCGTACGGCCGGTCACGGTCCTCGTCGACGGGCTCGACGAGGAGCCGCGGCCGGGACCCCTCATCGAGATCCTGTCCCGATTAAGGACGTTCGGCTTCCGGCTGCTGCTCGTCTTCCGCCACGAGGGCGGGCCCGGCTGGGCCGCCTCCCGTGACCTCCTCCTGCGGCCCGCGCTCCTCCACCACGCGGACACCCTGCTCGACCGCTTGCAGCGCGCGGAGTTCAGCCGGGCGATACGCCGCGACATCGTCGACAGCGCCTCCCTCGGCTCCGTGACCGAGACCGCCGACCGGCACCGCGCCACCCGCCGCCTGCTCGACGACGTACGGGACCCGCAACAGCAACTCACCCGGCTGCGCTCGCTGATCAGGACCCTGCGCGCCGACCTGAGACGCTGCGGGGACCGGTGACGCCGTGCACCGTCCGGGCCGGGAGGGGAAGGAGAGGCACGCGAGGATGACGACCTGCCCGCACCGGCGTTTCACCGGGACCCCCTGCGGCGGCACCGTACTGCCCACCGGCTACTGCGCCGTCTGCGGCCGCGCCCAGGACGGCCCCGGACTGCCCGCCCTGCCGGAGGACCCCCGCGAACTCGGCCCCCGCGAACTCCTCACGCTCCCCGAACGCGAGCCGCGCCCCGCCGGGGAACGCCTCGTCCGGCCCGAGGCCCCGCCGCGCATCCGCATGAGCTGCTCGTCCGCCGACTGCGGCATCACCTTCGCCCCGCCCTACACCGAGGGCCCGGTGCCGATCGAGGGGTTCTGCCCGGTGTGCGGCGAGCGCTACTCGTACCGGCCCGAACTCGTCGAGGGCGACCTGCTGCGCGACCAGTACCGCGTCATGGGGCCCATCGCGCACGGCGGCCAGGGCTGGGTCTACCTCGCCGAGGACACCCATCTCGGTGACGTCGTCGCCGTCAAGGGACTGCTCAACCGGTACGAGCACGACGGCGCCCGCCTCGCCGACGTCGAACGCCGCAACCTCGTCGCCATCCGCCACCCCCGCATCGTCCAGATCCGCGACTTCGTCGCCCGCCGGGACGACACCGGCCGGGTCACCGGCGGCTACATCGTCATGGACGACGTCGGTGACGGCACCCTCGCGAAGGTCGTCGAGGAGGTCCGGCGCGGGGAGTCCGTCCTCGACATCGAGCACGTCGCGACGTACGGCTGCCAGATCCTCGAAGCCTTCGTCCATCTGCACGCCGACGGCGAACGGGTCTTCGTCTACGGGGACATGAAACCCTCCAACGTCGTGCACCACCGGGACGGCCTCAAGGTCATCGACCTCGGCGGCATGCGCGAACAGGGCCAGAGCCTGCCGCCCGCCCATGTCACGCCCGACTACATGGCGCCCGAGACCGGGACCTCGGCCGTGCCCACCGTCGCCCACGACCTGCACACCGTCGGCGTCACCCTGCGGGAACTCGCCCGCTGGGCCGTCGCCGGCGTGCCCGGTCTCGGCACCGCCTCCTTCGACCGGGTCGTCGACCGTGCCGTACGGACCGACCCGGGCCGCCGCTTCGCCGACGCCCGCGAGATGGTCGGCCAACTGCGCGGCGCCCTGCGGGAGATCCGCGCGCTGCGCGGCAAGAGCGACCCACCGGAGCCCTCCGACCACTTCCGGCCGTCCAGCAGACTGCCCGGCGCCCGGCTCGGCACGGTGCCGGACATCGGGCACTGGCTGGAGAGGCCCCGCCGCGACCGTTACCAGCCGCCCGTGGCACCGGTCCTCGACCTCGGCACGCCCACCCCCACCGAGATCGCCGCCTGTCTGCCGGTGCCCAGGCCGTATCCGGGCGATCCGCAGGCCACACGGTTCGAGGTGAGCAGCGGCTACGACCCGGGCCGGCTCCTGGAGCAGGAGGAGGAGAAACCGCGCTCGGTGGAGATCCGCCTGCACAACGCGCGTGTCCTGCTGGGCCGGAACACCCGCGACGACCTGCGGCGGGCCCAGGAGGAACTGGACACGGCCGACTCCGTCCCCGGGCCGTCCGCCGTGCGCCGGTGGCGGCTGGAGTGGCACCGCGCCCTGCTCGCGCTGTGCAGCGCCGGCCTCGACGACGACCCCCGGCAGGTCGCCGAGGCCCGCCACCACTTCACCCAGGTCCACCTCGAACTGCCCGGCGAGTACGCGCCGAAACTGGCCCTCGCCCACTGTGCGGAGTGGCTCGGCGACGACACCGCCGAGCCCACGGCCAAGGAACTGTACGAGGCGGTGTTCGCCCGCAACCCCGCGCACGGCGGCGCCGCCCTCGGTCTGGCCCGGCTCGCGCTCCGCGCGCGTGACCGCCGGGCCGCCATCGACGTGCTCGGCCGGGTCGGGCCGGGCACACTGGACCACACCGTCGCCCGGATCGCCGCCCTGCGCATCCGCGCGGCCCGGCTGCCCGGAGACGGTGATCCGCTGCCCCTGCCCGCCGAGGTCGACGCGGCGCTGGCCGAACTGCACGGTCTGGTGGGCCGGCGTCCGGGCGACGGGGAGCCGAGCCTGTCCGAGGACGAGGCGCTGCGTCTGAGCACCGAGCTCCACGAGTGGAAACTGGACGCGGTGCACAGCCTCAGCGACCGTCCCGGCGCTCCGGGAGGGGGCACCGGACGGCTCACCGCCCGCGCCCTGCGCCGGCTGAGCGCTCCGGAGCGCGAGGCGCGCGAGCGGCTGGAGTCGCTCTACCGGCGGCTGGCGGCACACCACCAGGAGCCCGCCGCCCACGAACACCTGGTGGACCTCATGCACGCGGTACGGCCGCAGACCGTGTTCTGACCGCACGGCACGACGGGAACGGGACGGCACCCGGCGACGAAGGTGAAGGAAGGAACGGTGACGTACGACATGAGCGGCCCCACCCGGCCTCCGCAGCCGGGCATCCGGCTCCACGTCGACCTCGGCGGTGACCCGCGCCCGCACCGCAGCGCGAAGATCGAGGCACATCTGCGGGTCGACGTGGCCGCCGACGGCGCCCCCACCGACCTGCCCGCGGTCCAGCTCGCGGTGATCATCGCGGTGGACGTCGCCGAGTCCCACCGGGCGGCCGTCCGGCACGCCCTGCCGGCGGCGCTGCGCGCCCTGCCCGACCGGATCTCCTTCGCCGTGCTCGGCAGCGGCCCCGAGCCGGTCCGCTGCTATCCGCGGGGCGACGACGAGTGGGCCGTCGCCGACCAGGACGCGAGGCGCCGGGCCGCCTTCGTCGCGGGTTCGCTCCCGCTGCACCGGGAGGGGCCGCGTCCCGCGGGGTACGCCGCCTGGGTGGCCGGGGCGCGCGCCCTGCTCGCCGGCCGGCCGGTGTCCGTACGCCATCTGGTGCTGATCACCGACGGCAGCAGTGCCGCCGCCACCGACGAGCACCGGCTGGAGGAGGAACTGGACGCCTGCGCCGGGCGGTTCACCTGCGATGTGTTCGCCGTGGGCTCGGACTGGACCCCCGACCCGCTGCTCGTCCTCGCCGAACGGCTGCACGGCACGGCCGAGTTCGTGGACGACGGACTGGGCCGCGCGATCACCGCCGCCATCCAGCGGCTGCGCCGGGTGCACACTCCCCAGCTGCCGATCGAGGTGACGGTACGGCCCTCCGTGCGCCAGGTCTCGCTCAGCGAGAAGGCGCCCCGGCCGCACCGCCTCGGCGGACTGCCCGAGCCCGGCCGGCCGCACTGCTGGAGCTTCCCGACCTACCAGTGGGAGCAGGGCGGACGCGACTACCTGCTCACCCTGGTCGCCGACTCCGACGGCGACCCGCTGGAGACCGAGCTGCAGTTCGCCATGGTCTCCATCGGTGAGGTCCACGCGCCCGTCACCGCCCGCTGGCACCTCCCCGGGCAGTCCCCGCCGCACGCCCCGGCGGGCGCCGACAGCGTGCGCACCCTCAACGCCACCGCCCGGATGCGCAGCGCCCTGCGCCAGGGACTCGTGGCCCTGCGGGAACACCGGCGCGACACCGCGGAGGACCGCCTGGGGCAGGCCGCCCGGCTGGCGGCGCGGTTCGGCACGGACTGGGTGCTGGACGAGATCCGCGCGGTCGCCCGCATCGAGGACGCGGCCGAGGGGCGGGTCCGGCTGCGCCCCGTCGACGCCGGCACCCTCGGCCCGATGATCCTGCGCGCCGGATCCCGTCCCGGCGGTCCCCTGGCCGACACCGTCGGCGCCCGGCCGGGTCCGGGCTGCGGCGACTGCGGTGCCCCGGCGGGGAGCGAGGCCCGTCACTGCATCGTGTGCGGGGAGAGACTGCTGTGACGGCCGGACGCGCCGGCTCCCGGAGCCGGTACTCCCCCGCCGCCTTCTGGCGCGGGCGTCTGGGCTCCCGGCGGACCCGCCGGCTGCTGGAGGCGCATCTGCTGGTGCTGTTCCTGCTCACGGCCGTGGCGTCGACCGCCCTGTTCCTCTCCAGCCGTCAGGTCCAGCACGGCGCCGAGGCGCTGGCGTCCCGCGAGGCACCGGCCGTGCAGGGGCTCGCCGCCAGCAGGCTCGCGGCCCTGCGGGCCCAGGAGGAGGTCGACCACCTGGTAAGAAAGAACCTCATCGGCGTCGTGGGCTCCGGCGAGGCCTACCGGTCCCAGCTCTCGGCCGCCGACCAGGGCCTGTCCCGGATCGCCGACCGCACGGACCAGGACCTCGGCACGGTCAAGGGTCTGCTCGCCACCTACAGCGACTCCCTCGCCCTCGGCACGTCCCTCTACCGTGACCAGCCCCTCATGCGGGAGCTGAGGCTCCGGGAGGCCGAGTCGCTGCTCACCCGCGACACGGTGGGAGTCGCACCACGCCTGAAGGTCCTGCAGCGAAGCCAGTTGGAGCACGCCGAGGCCACGGCCGCCATGGGGTGGTGGCAGCGCGCCGGGTGGTGGATCACCGAACTCTCCCTGGCCGCGGTGGCGCTGACCCTCCTCTCGGCGCTGTTCGTGCTGCGCGACCGCTGCGGCCGTGACTGGAATCCGTATCTGCTCGCGTCCTTCGTCCTCACCGTGCTGCTCGCGGTGGTCCCGCTGATGACGGCGTACTCCACCCAGGCCGATCTCACCGGGGCGCTCGGGGACCTGCGGCGGATCACCGAGGAGTCCTGGGGGAACGGCCCGCCGGACGAGGCGCAGCAGAAGGTCACGGAGATGTCGGAGAAGGTCCGGCTGCGCCTGGCCGACGGCGCGTGGACCGAATCGGTGTACCGGGGTGCCCTCGTCGGGAGCCTGCTGGCCGTCGTCCTGCCCGCGCTGGGGCTCGGTCTGCGGCTCGACAAGGACTACTGGAGGCGACGGTGACCCGGCGGTTCAGGATGCTGGTGTTCGTGATGGTCGTGCTGCTGACCGTCGCCGGGGGCATGGTGGTGGTCTGGGCACAGCACGACGACGAGGAGCCGGTGACCATCCTCGGGACGTGGACGGCCGGGCAGGCGGAGCAGTTCGAGGACGTGCTGCGGGGTTTCGGCATCCCCTTCCGCTACCAGGGCACCGCGGCCCAGCGGGAGGTGCTGCTCTCCAAGGTGCAGTCGGGCGAGCCCCCGGACATCGTGATCATGCCGGGCCTCGGGGAACTCGCCGAGTACGCCGAGAGCGGCCTCCTGGAGCCGCTGGACGAGTTCTACGAGCCGCGGGAGTACGGCGCTCCCTGGATGTCGGCCGGTTCGTCCTCCGGACATGTGTACTGGGTGCCGGTCAAGGCGGATCTGAAGAGCATCGTCTGGTACCGCGAGGGCGAGGAGCCGGGTGACGCGCCTGCCCCGCTGAGGAGTTGGTGCGTCGGCATGGGGGACGACGGCGCCTCCGGCTGGCCCGGCACCGACTGGATCGAGGACCTCGTGCTGCAACGGGAGGGCCCGGAGGTCTACGAGAAGTGGGCGCTGGGCGCGGGCGGGGTGAAGTGGTGGCGCAGTGATGCGGTGCGCACCGCCTGGGAGGCCTGGGACGGTCTGCTGCGGCAGGACGGGCGCGCGGCCGAGAGGGCTCTGCTCACCGACCACCGCGGCGCCCCGGACGGCAACGGGCTGCTGTTCGACGGCCCGCGCGGGTGCGCCCTGGAGCACCAGGGTTCCTTCGCGCTCTCCTTCTACCGGTCCGACGCGCGGCACGCGCGCCTGACGGACTCCGCCCCGCTCCTGCCGGACGGCGGCGGCCGGGTCCGGGCCCACGAGGTGACCGGCGACTTCGCGGCGCTGTTCAGCGACCGCCCCGAGGCGCAGGAGCTGATCGAACGGCTGGCGTCGGAGGAGGGCCAGCGGGAATGGGCCGAGCGGGCGGGCGTCTTCTCGGCGAACCGTCAGGTGAAGCCGCGGGGTGACGCGGTCAAGGGCGAGATCGCCCGGCGGCTCCGTGAAGGGCCCCGCTGCCTGGACGCCTCGGACGTCATGGCGCCCGCCGTACGGGACGCCTTCTACGAGGCCGTCCTGCTGACCATCGCACGGGCCGCCGCCGGCCGGGACCCCGACGTCGCGGGCCTCCTCCAGGACGTACAGCGGGTGCAGGACGCGCAGTCCCCGCCGGGGGCCGGCGGCAGAGCGGCTCCGAAGACGGTGTGCAGTACGCGGTGAGCGACGGGTGGTGCCTCCCGCATGCGGCACGACGGCCGGTTCCGCCCGGCAGGCACCGGGCGGAACCGGCCCGGGGTCACGCTGTCGACGGAGGGACGGAATTCCGGGCCCGCGACGTCCGGGCCCGTACACCCGGCTCCATGGAACCGGCCGAGCGAGCGATTGCGCGCGAACGGCAAGGAGGACATGTGAACGGGGCCGCACGAACAACGGGGCGCATGGGCACGGTACCGCCCCGCACGGCTCCACCATAAAACGATCTCGATCACAAGGAAGGGCCCCGGGAGAATTATCCGGCGAACTCATGACCAATCAAAGGTGTCCGATAAATGAACGACCCACTGCGCTGAATTCCCTGCGGGGGATTTCACGGCATACTGTTAATGTCCCGCATCGTGACCGATTTGTTGATGGCGCGGACCCGTACGCAACCGCCGGCCGGGCAACGAGCGCGCGTGGCACGGCTGGTCGTCGGAGTCGTGACGGGGACCGTGCTGGTGTACTCCGTGGTGACGGCCCGGCTGCACGGGGACATCCGGTATGTGCTGGCGTGTCTGCGGAGTGGTGAGGCGGTCGGCATTTCGCCGTCGGAGACCTTTACTCACCGGCCGTATTTCTACCGGTGGTTCCTTTACTGCCTCGATCAACTCGGCACCGGTCCCACCGCGGTGCGCGAGGCGGTCCTGCGGGGCGCCGGTGTGCTGCTGTGCCTCGCCGCCGGGCTCGCCCTGCGCTCGGCGCTGCGGCGGCGGCTGCCGGGCCGGGAGGCGGATCTGGCCGGTGCCGCGGTGGCCCTGGTGCTCGCGCTGGCGCCGCGCACCGACTTCCTCCAGCCGGAGTGGACGGCCGCGCTGCTGTCGGTGCTCGCGGTGGCCGTCGTGCTCGCCGGCGAACGGCCCGTGCCCGCCGCGGCACTCGCGGCCGTACCGCTGGGGCTCGCGGTGATGATGAAGTACTCCACCGCCGCGACCGCGCTCATCGCGCTGCTGGCCGTCTTCGCCGCCGACCGGGTGCGCGCGCTGCTCCTCGCCGCCGCGACGGCCGCGTCGAGCGTGCTGCTGCTGGGCTTCAGCCTCTGGTCGGGGTCGCGGGAATGGCAGTGGGTCCGGGACATGCCGCAGATCAACCAGGGCTCGCTGTCCCGGCAGGGCGTGCGGCCCGGGGAACTCCTCACCCGCTCGGCCGACTTCCTCGCGGACCGGGCCGTCCTCAGCCCCGTACTGCTCCTGCTGCCCGCGGCGCTGCTCCTGCTGCTCGCCTGCCAGGACGCCCGGCGCCGGCGCACCGAGTGGGCGGTGCTCGCCGTGGCGGGGGCCGCCGTGGGGCTGGGCGCGGTCGTGGTGCAGGGCAACTGGTTCGCGTACCACGGCGCCGCGCTGCCGGTGGGCGCCGCCGCGCTGTGGGGGCTCGCGGTGGCGCGCTGGTACGGGGTGCGGGGGCGGGTGCCGGTGGGTTTCCTGGCGGTCAGCGGCGTGATCGCCGTCCTGGCGCCGTGGTACTCCGCCGCCCCGCAGGGACTGCAGCGGCCGGCGGTCGTGTGGGGGGCGGGGGCCGTCGCGCTCGGCGTCGCGTTCCTCGACGTGCGGCGCCCGGCCCAGGGCGGCTCCGGGTTGCGGGTGCCGGCCGCCGTGGTGGGGATCGGGCTGGTCGCGGTGGCCGTCTGGCCCTCCTCCCCCCATCTCATGAACCGCGGCGAGGTGCGCCAGACCAACGCCGCGTACCTGCGGGCCTCCGAGGAGAGGGCCGACGCGGCGGCCGAGGTGCGGCGGCGGTTGCCGGACGGGGCGCTCGTGCAGTACCTCGCCTTCGGCGACGAGGCGTACTTCATCGGGCACGCCTCGCCGTGCCCCTACCCGATCCCGACGTTCCTGCAGCGCACCCGCTACCTCCCGGACGTGAGCACCCTCGACTCGTACGCCGAGAACGCCCGTTGCCTGGACGAGGATCCGCCGCGGTACGCGGTGCTGAACCGCGGCTGGTTCCCCCCGGGGAAGATCGACCGGGCGCTGGCGCGGCGGATCGAGGCGCGCTACGCCTGTCCGCCGGCGCCCGCGAGGCAGCTCGTCGTGTGCCGGCTGCGGTGAGCACGGGCCGACGCGCCCGTACGGCGACGGCCACCGCCCCCGTCCGGGGGCGGTGGCCGTCGCCGTACCGCGGCTCACCGGGCGCCGATCAGCTCCATGACCCGGTGCGCCATCGCCACGGCGTAGTTCTGTCCCCGGTCCTGCGGGTAGACCTGCGCCATCGTGGCCAGCGTGACCCGGCTCATCGTCGTCTCGTGCGGCGGGATGAGCTCCCGGTACTCCGGGGTGACGACGGGCTGCGCGAAGGGGGCGCGGGAGAAGTGCCGGCGGGAGATCCAGGAGCGGTCGAAGTCCGGGTTCAGGCGTCGCAGCCAGGGCGTGTACGCCTCCAGCAGGTCCTCCGGGTCGGAGGTGAAGCGCCAGTCGTCGCGCGGCACGTAGTTCCCGACGTACACGACGTGCTTGCCGCCGTACTCCGCCGGGTCCACCATCCGGGTGTGCTCGACGACGGCCAGGAACGGGAAGTCGGTGTCGTTGACGTTGAGCCAGTAGTACGGGATGAGGCTGCGGTCCAGCTCCAGCACGAGGCAGGTCGCGCCGAGGTACTGGTTGCGCCACGTCACGTCGTCGGACGGCAGTCCCGCGGCCCGGGCGAAGGCGGGCTGCGGGACGGTGACGACGACGTGGTCGAAGCCGTACGACGACCCGTCCTCGGTGTCGACCGTCACCGTGTCGCCGTCCTGCCGGATGCGCGTCAGCCGCTTGCCGAACTCGATCTTCCCGCCGCGCGAGGCGACCGCGTCCGCCAGCGCCGCGTACACCTTGTCGAACCCGCCGTGCACATAGCCCAGTTCGAAGGTGCGGCAGTGCACCCGGGCCCACAGCCAGGCCATGGACACCTCTTCGGCGCGCTCCCCGAACTTGCCGCGCAGCAGCGGCTCCCAGATCTCCTCCGTGGCGCGCCGTCCGGCCCAGCGGCGCAGCCAGCTCAGCGCCGTGCGGTCGTTGAAGCGCTCGCCCTTGCGTACGGCCTTCAGCGCGGCGGAGGAGAAAGCGAAGCGCAGTGCCGGCAGCGGCGGGAGGAAGCGCAGCATCTGCAGTGGGGTGCTGAAGGGGCGCAGCCGTCCGGCGCGGTAGATGCCGGTGGTGGGCTTGTGGAAGCGCAGGGACGAGCCCAGGCCCAGCTCCTCGATCAGCTCGATCATGGCGTGGTCGGAGCGGAAGATGTGGTGGTAGTAGCGCTCCAGCGGTGTGCCCTGCACGGTCAGTGAGGCGGCCAGGCCGCCCAGTTCGTCGGCCGCTTCCAGCACCGTGACCGTGTGTCCGGCCTTGACCGCGTCGTAGGCGGCGGTCAGTCCGGTGGCGCCGGCGCCGATGATGCCCAGGTTCACGCGAAGCTCCACTTCCGGTTGAGCACGAATTGCACCGCCAGGACCAGCGGCAGGGAGGCGGCCTTGACCAGGTTCGGGTCGGCTCCGAGCCGGCCGGCGAAGAACCACAGCAGCCCGAAGGTGAGCGCGATACCGACCAGGCCGACGGCGTAGAAGCGCACGAGACGCAGCAGCAGACGGTCGCGCTTGCCGAAGGTGAAGACCGCGTTGAGGATAAAGTTGTTGGTGATGCCGAGGGTGGTGCCGACGCCGTTGGCGATCTGCTCGTGCCAGCCCAGGACGTTGAAGAGGAGCGCGAAGGCGGCCAGGTCCAGGGCGACTCCGCTGCCGCCGACGAGGGTGTAGCTGACCAGTTGGCGGAGGTCGCGTCGCGGGCGCCGCCCGGTCGGTGCGGGCGTGTCAGTGACCGTCATGGCGGACCACCTGCCGGACGATGTACAGCGGCCGTCCCTGCGCCTCGCTGTACGTGCGCCCGATGTACGAGCCGAGCACCCCGAGCGAGAGCATCTGCACCCCGCCCAGGAACAGCACGACGACCATGAGCATGGTCCAGCCGGACACCGTGATGTCGGGCCGGAACACCTTCATCGCCAGCGCGTAGAGAATGCCCGCGAAGGAGAGGGTGAGCACCAGGAACCCGAGGCGGGTGATGAGCTTCAGCGGAACCGTGGAGAAGCCGGTCACCCCGTCGATCGCCAGCCGCGCCATCTTCCGCAGCGGGTACTTGGTCTCGCCGGCGAACCGCTCGTCCCGGTCGAAGTGCACCTCGGTCTGGACGAAGCCCATCGAGGCGACGATGCCGCGCACGAACCGGCTGCGTTCGCGGTAGCGCCGCAGCTCGTCGGCGACCCGCCGGTCCAGCAGCCGGAAGTCCCCGGTGTCCAGGGGGATGTCGACCTCCGTGCACGCGCGCAGGACCCTGTAGTACGCGGCGGCCGTCGCCCGCTTGAACAGCCCGTCCTGCCGGGACCGGCGGCGGGCGTGCACGATCTCCGCGCCGTCCCGCCAGGCGTCGATGAGCTCCAGGCTCACCCGCGGGGGGTCCTGCAGATCGGTGTCCATCACGATCACCGCGTCGCCGCGCGCCTCGTCCAGTCCGGCCGTGATCGCCATCTGGTGCCCGAAGTTGCGCGCGAAGTCGACCACGCACACCCGCGGATCGTTCTTCGCCAGGTCGCGGAGGATCGCCAGGGAGGCGTCGGACGAACCATCATTGACGTACACCAGTTCGAAGGAGAGCTCCGGTCGGGTACCGATCGCTTCCACGAGTTCGTCGTGGAAGCGCCGTATGCCGTCCTGCTCGTTGAACACCGGCAGCACGTAGCTGATCAGTGCGGTTCCGCCGGGGCTCTCCCGGGGGCGCGGCACCGGTGACGGTGTCGCGAGGGCGGATGTGTCTGACATTGCGGCGACGCTAGGGAGCACCGCTGAACGGCGGGCGAACGGCCGGTTGTCTTCCGCGCTCGAACAGGTGGCGAGCGGTCGCCCCCGAAAACTCGGCTGCACCGTGCAACCGTTCGGGGCGATGATCGGTCTTCACATCGACCACATCGGTCGCATTCACGAGGAGCCCGTCATTTCCGCCATACACAAGACCCTCACCGCCACCGCCGTCGCCACCGTGGTCCTGGCGGGTTCCGCCGCCTGCGGCACCGTGGAGAACCTGTCCGCGGGACAGAAACTCGACCAGGCCTTCGAGAAGCTCGGCAAGGAGCGCTCGCTCTCCTTCGAGCTGGACCTGGACACCGACGCCGCGTCGCTGAAGGCGCTGGACGCCGGGTCGGCGCCCGAGGACGCGATGCCCGAGGAGCTCGCCGAACTGCTCAGCGACGCGCGGATCTCCCTGTCGGTGCGGTCCAAGAAGCCGCTCGAGGAGTCCGGTGAGAAGGACCTCGACGGCATGGCGCTGAAGTTCGGCGGCCCGGACGGCGATCTGTTCGAGTACCGGCTGGTCGGCGACTACACCTACGTCCGTGCCGACCTGGACGCGATCGGGCGGATGAGCGGCAGCCCCATGCCGTCGGCCGACGAACTGCCGGACAGCGCGGGAGCGTTCAAGAAGCTCCTCGCCGGTGAGTGGATCAAGATCTCGACGAAGGAGGTCGAGGAGGCCGGCGGGCGGATGTCGGGGGCGGAGGGCGCCGAGGCCGGGGAGCCCTCGGCGGACCCCACGCTCGACGCCAAGACGCAGAAGAAGCTCACCAAGGCACTGCGGCAGGTCGTCGCCAAGGAGGTCGACTTCAAGACCTCCGACGGGCCGGACGGCACCGAACACATCGAGGCCACGGCGCCCTTCCGCACGCTGATGACCGAACTGACCGACGAGCTGGCCCCGTTGGCGAAGGAACTGCCGCCGGGCGCCGAGCTGCCGACGGCCGAGGACTTCAAGGACGCGCCGAACGAGAAGGTCACGGCCGACTTCACGCTGAAGAACGGCGAGCTGACCGAGGTCTCCATCGACCTGGCCAAGCTGGCGGAGAAGGCGAAGGTCAAGAAGTTCGCGCTGGTGCTGCGCCTGGGCGGGGGCGAGAAGGCCACGGCCCCGGCGAACGCCACCGAGGTGGACATCGACGAGCTCATGGAGGGCTTCTTCGGCGGCTTCGCGGCGGGGGCGCTCGGCGAGGAGGCGTTCATGGAGGGCACCGAGGTCTGACCCCACCCGGTACAGGCGGTTCCGGCCGCCCGTACCGGCCGCCCGGCGGAAAAAGGGGTGCGTGCCGGCTCCGCCCGTGTCAGGCTCCGGCGGTGCGTCGTGAACAGATCTCCCGGCTTGCCCACGCGGATCACCCGGTCGCGGCCCCGCTCGGCGACGACTCGGTACGGCGGCTGCTGGAACGCGCTGTCCCGCGCGACAACGCCCGGGTGCTCGACCTCGGCTGCGGCGGCGGGGAGTGGCTGCTGCGCGCCCTGACCGCGTATCCGGGACTGCGGGCCGAGGGCGTGGACGTCTCCGCGGGCTCGCTGGAGCATGCCCGGGAGGCGGCGCGCGTGCGCGGGGTCCAGGAACGCCTCGTGCTCCATCACGGGGATGCCGGGGATTTCGCCGCCTCCCACGCCTTCGACCTGGTGATCAGCGTCGGGGCCACCCACGCCTTCGGCGGCCTGCCCGCCACCCTCGCGGCGGCCCGCGGGCACCTGGCTCCCGGCGGACGCGTCCTGATCGGTGACGGGTTCTGGGCGCGGGAGCCCTCCTCCGAGGCCGTCGGGACGCTCGGCGACCTCAGCGACCTGCCGACCACGACGGACCGCGTCGTCGCCGACGGATGGACCCCCGTCCACGGGCACATCAGCACACGTGAGGAGCTCGACGACTACGAGTGGGCGTGGACGGGATCGCTGGCCTCATGGGCCCTGGACCACCCGGACGACCCGGACGGCGCGCAGGCCCTGGCGACGGCCACCGCCCACCGCGACGGCTGGCTGCGCGTCTACCGGGACGTCTTCGGCTTCGTCTGCCTGGTGCTGCGCCCGACGTCCGGCTGAGCCGGACCGCGCACGATGCCGTCAGCCGGTGAGGAACCCGGTGGCCCCGCCTCCTCCTTCGGCGGCGGCCTCACCCTCCGGTGACCGTGTCCCAGTGGACCGTGCGGTCGCACCAGCGGTTCAGGAGGACCTGGTCGTGGCCCACGGCCAGCAGGCCCGCGCCCGTCGTGGCGCGGTAGGCCTCGACGGCCCCGACCAGCGCGGCCGTGGTCGACGCGTCCAGCATCGCGGTCATCTCGTCGCAGATCAGCCAGCGAGGGCGCAGCACCAGCGCGCGGGCGAGGCAGGCGCGTTGGAGCTGGCCGTCGCTGACCTCGTGGGGGCGGCGGGTGAGCAGGTCGGGGGTCAGGCCGACGGTTCCGGCGAGTTCGGCCACCCGGCCGGGGACGGACGAGCGGCGGCCCGTGGCGCGCAGGGGTTCCGCGATCAGGTCGGCCAGGCTCAGGCGGGGGTCGGCGGAGAGGCGGGGCTGCTGGAAGACGACGCCGACGGCGGTGCGCAGCTCGCGCGGGGCGCGGTGGCGCCAGCGGCGCACGGGGGTGCCGTCGAGGACGACGTCCCCGGCGTCCGGGCGGTGGAGGAGGGCGGCGACCCTCGCCAGGGTGGACTTGCCGCAGCCGCTGGGGCCGAGCAGGCCGACGGACTCGCCGGGGGTGACGGTGAGGGTGGCGTCCCGTACGGCGGGGGCCCGTCGGTCGTATCCGGCGGTGACGAAGCGCAGTTCAAGCACGGATGTCCTCGGGGGTGGGTGCCGGGGCCGGGTGGTGACAGGCGACCGACCCGGTGAAGGGCGGGAGCGCCGTGCAGGTGTCCGTGGCGCGGTCGCAGCGGGGGGCGAAGGCGCAGCCGTCGGGGAGGGCGCCGAGTTCGGGGGGCATGCCGGGGATGGGGGTGAAGGCCCGGTCGGGGAGGGCGTCCAGCAGGCCCCGGCTGTAGGGGTGGCGGGGGCCCGGTGCGCCGAAGAAGGCGCTCGCTCGGGTCAGTTCGACGATGCGGCCCGCGTACATGACGGCCACCCGGTCGGCGACGCGTTCCGCCGCCGCGAGGTCGTGGGTGATCATCAGCAGGGCCCGGTCGCCGTCGGCGTCGGCGTGGCGGCGCAGTTCGTCGACGGTGCGGTCCACCAGGTCGCGGTCCAGGCCTGTGGTGGGTTCGTCGGCCAGCAGGAGGGGTGCCTCGCCCACCAGGGCGAGGGCGGTGGCGGCGCGCTGGGCCAGGCCGCCGGAGAGTTCGTGGGGATGGCGGTCGAGGTGGTCCGGCGGGAATCCGGCGCGTCCGGCGGCCTGTTCGGCCGCCGTGCGCAGGGCCGCGCGGCCCCGGACGCCGGTGAGCTGGGCGACCGTCTCCTCCAGTTGGGAGCGGATGGTGCGTACGGGGGTGAGGTGGGCGGCCGGGCTCTGCGGGATGAGGCCGATGCGGCGGCCCCGCACGGTGCGGGCGAGGGTGCGTTCGCCGGCGGTCAGCAGGTCCAGGTCGCCGAGGTGGGCGTGGCCCGCGGTCCGGGCGTTGGCGGGGAGCAGGCCGAGGAGGGCGGAGGCGAGGACGGACTTGCCGCAGCCGCTCTCGCCGATCAGGGCGAGGCATTCGCCGGGTGCCACGTCGAAGTGGGCGTCGGTGACGGCGGCGACGCGGCGTCCGCCCGGCAGCAGGAAGCGTACGGACAGGCCGCGCACCGACAGCACGGCAGGTCGCTCGGCCGTCGCGGCGCCGGTGGACGGCGAAGGGAGGCTCTCGGCCGTCGCCGCATGCGGGATCGCCGCATGCTCCGCCGACGGCACGGCAGGTCGCTCGGTCGTCACAGTGTCAGCTCCGATCGGCGGCGGGGGTTGATCCGCTCCCGCCAGACACCGGCGAGACCGGCGACGGCGAGGGTGGGGATGATCAGGAACAGGCCGGGGAAGAGGGTCGGCCACCACTGTCCGGCGAGCAGGGAGCCGCGGGCGCCCTGGATGAGGGTGCCGAGGCTGGCGGTGTGGGCGGGCAGGCCGAGGCCGAGGAAGGACAGGGCCGACTCGTGCCACATGGCGTGCGGCACCATGAGGACGGCGGCGAGGCCGGCCTGGGGCAGCACGCCGGGCAGCAGGTGCCGGACGACGACCCGCCACCGGGAGGCGCCGCCGGAGACGGCCGCGTCGATGTAGGGGCGGGAGCGCAGCGAGAGGACCTCGGCGCGGACGATCCGGGCGGTGGACAGCCAGTGGGTGAGGCCGACGGAGATCACCACCGGCCAGACGCCCGGCCGGAACATGGCGACGATGAAGACGCCGAGCAGCAGGTGCGGTACGGAGGAGAAGGTGTCGACCAGGCGCATGACCGCGCGGTCGGCCCAGCCGCCGAGCGCGCCGGCGGTGGCGCCGACGGCGGTGCCGATCACGGTGGCGGCGAGCGCGGCCACCACGCCCACCAGCAACGACACCCTGAGCCCGTAGACACAGCGCAGCAGCAGGTCGCGGCCCACGTCGTCGGTGCCGAAGGGGTGGGACCAGGACGGCGGCAGGAGTTTGGCGGCGAGGTCGACCACCTGCTGGTCGAGCCGGACCAGCGGGGGGACGAGGAGCACCGCGAGGACGGTCACGGCGACGAGTCCGGCGGAGACGTACAGCCGCAGGGTGTGGGTGGAGCGGCGGGCGGTGCCGTGTGCGCGCCACACCGGTTTGGTCACGGTGGTGGTGTCAGCAGCCATGGGAGTTGCCTCCGTGGGAGTCACGTCCATGGGGGTCGCGTCCATGGGGGTCACATCTCATTCAGCTTCACCCTCGGGTCGATCAGTCCGTAGAGCAGGTCGGCGAGGAGGTTTCCGGCGAGGACGGCGGCGGTGGCGAGGGTGGTCAGCGCGGCAAGGAGCGGGAAGTCCACGGAGGTGGCCGCCTCGACGGTGGCCGCGGCGATGCCCGGCCAGCTGAACACGGTCTCCACCAGCAGGGCGCCGGTGATGAGTTCGGGGACGCGGGAGCCGATCAGGGTGAGCACGGGCAGCAGTCCGGAGCGCAGGGCGTGGCCGAGCAGGACGGTGCGTTCGCTCAGGCCGCGGGCGCGGGCGCCGCGCACGGGGTCCTCGGCGAGGGCGTCGCCGACGCCCTGACGGACGTAGAGGGTGAACCAGGGCAGCTGGGAGACGGCGAGGACGCCGGCGGGCAGGATCAGGTGGCTCGTGACCTGACCGAAGGTGACCTGGTCGCTGCCGGTGTCGGTGAGGCCGCCGGCCGGGAGGACGTCCAGCTTCAGGGCGAACAGCCAGACGGCGAGCAGGGCGGTCCAGAAGACCGGGGCGGCCTCCAGGGCGTACGCGAGGGAGGTGACCGCACGGTCGAGGAGCGAGCCGGGGCGGCGGGCGGCGAGGACGCCGAGCACGGTGCCGAGCAGGACGGCGACGGCGAACGCGACGGCGCACAGCAGGGCCGACCAGACCAGGCGTTCACCGATGACCTCGGCGACGGGCTGGCGCATCACGGTGGACCGGCCGAGGTCGCCGCCGACCGCGGAGGTCAGCCAGTCCCACCAGCGGGCGGTGAACGGCCGGTCCACGCCGAGGTTCTCCCGCAGCCGGTCCAGGGTCTCCTGGTCGGCACCGAGCGCGGCGGTGCCGGCGTACGCCTTGACGGGGTCGAAGGGGGAGGCGGCGGCGACGGCGAACACGCCGAAGGTGACGACCAGCAGCACCGGCACGGCGAACAGGGCCCGCCGTGCCGTGAGCCGGGCCATCTCTCCCCAGGGGAGTGCGGTCATGCGGCGGGCTGCCAGTCCTCGACGTTCCACCAGGGGCCGCTGGCGAAGCCGTGCTCGTGGGGTTCGGTCTGGGTGGTGAGGTCCTTCCAGCGGTCGGCGAGGACGTACATGTGGTCGATGTGGGTGAGGAAGGTGTAGCCGGGGTTCTTCACCAGTTCGCGCTGGAGGGTGTCGTAGGCGGCCTCGCGGTCCTTCGGGTCCTGGCCGCGGCGGCCGGTGTCGAGGGCCTCGTCGACGGCCGGGTTGTCGTACAGGGCCATGTTGTTGAAGCCGTCGCCGGCGAGGGAGGAGTGCAGGAGCGTGTAGAGGCCGAAGTCGGGGTCGCCGGTGCTGCCGAAGCCGGCGAGGACGGCGTCGTGCTTCATCCGGGGTTCGATGACCTCCCAGGTGGCGCTCTCCACCTTGACGTCGATGCCGGCCTTCTTGGCGTCGGAGGCGTAGGCGAGGGCGTGGTCCTGGCGGACCTTGTCGCCGGAGGGGTAGGAGAGGGTGAAGCGGGCGGGGCGGCCGTCCTTGGCGCGGATGCCGTCCTTTCCGGTCTTCCAGCCGGCCTCGTCGAGGATGCTCTTGGCCTTGCCGAGGTCCTGGGGGCGTTCGACGTCCTCGGCGAACCAGGGGTCGTCGACGGGCAGCGGACCGTAGGCGGGGCGGCCGGCGCCGTCGAGGATCTTGTCGACCATGGTCTCGCGGTCCACGGCGAGGTCCAGGGCGCGGCGGATCGCGGTGTCGCCGGCGACGGGGTTGCCGGTGGGGAGGGTGACGGCGCGGAAGTCGTACGACGTCGCCCGGTACGTCTTCCTGCCGTCGTCGTCCTTGAAGGTGGCGGCGAGGTTGGGCGGCAGGGCCGCGCCGTCGAGGTCGCCGGAGCGCAGCCGGGTGGCGCGGACGTCGTCGTCGGCGATGATCGCCATGGTGAGCTTTTTCACCTTCGGGGCGCCGCCCCAGTAGTCCGGATTGGCCTTGAAGGTGAGTTTCTCGCCCTTGCTCCAGCCGGTGAGGACGTACGGTCCGGTGCCGACCGGCTTGGTGTTGAACGGGCCGGTGTTGGGATCCTGTCCGCCCGCGACGTGCTCGGGGACGACGGGCAGTACGGTGCGGGCGGCGAAGGCCGCGTAGGGGTAGGCGAGGGTGAAGACGACCTTGTCGTCGCCCTCGGCCCGGACGTCCTTGACGGCGTCCAGTTCGCTCTTGGCGGTGTTGTTGGTCTTCTCGTCCAGCACGGTGTCGTACGTGAAGACCACGTCGTCGGCGGTCAGCGGCTCGCCGTCGCTGAACTTCACGCCGTCGCGCAGGGTGTAGGTGTAGGTGCGGCCGCCGTCGGTGACCTCGGGGAGCGCCTTGGCCAGGGCCGGCTTCAGCCTCATGTCGGCGTCGCGGGCGAGGAGTCCGTCGAAGATCTTGGAGTTGCCGTCCTTGCCGTAGCCGAGCAGCGGGCTGAGGGTGTCCGGTTCGGACGGGACCCCGATCACGACGGATTCGGCGGACGCCCCGCCGTCCGCGCCGCCGTCGCCCGGCGCCGAGCAGGCGGCGACCGCACCGGCCATCGCGACCGCGGCGGCGGCGCCCCGTATTCGTCGGGTCGTCATCGAACCTCACACTCCTGTTGCCTGAAAACCGTTGTTGCATATTAATTGCAGCAAGGTACTGCCCAGGACGACGGCCCCCCACTCCCCCGCCCCGACGGACGGCGCCGCTCGTGTCAAGTGCGCAGGTGTGCGCCGGGGTGCGAGCCGCCGGGCGCCGTCCGCGCGCCCCTGGTGGCCGCTTGTCACCGGACCGGAACGGGCACTACTGTCACCACGCCTTGGTGACGGGAAATCGGTGCGATACCGGTGCGGCCCTCGCCACTGTGATCGGGAAGTCCGGCTCCAGTCCTCACGGACAGCCACTGGGTTCTTCGGGACCCGGGAAGGCGGAGCACGGGCGGTGGTACCCGTCAGCCAGGAGACCGGCCAAGGCACGTCAACCATCCACGAGGTGCTGGAGAGGGTCTGCTGAGCCATGCACATAGCCGAGGGGTTTCTGCCACCGGTGCACGCGGTCGCCTGGGGCGTCGCGTCGGCGCCGTTCGTCGTCCATGGAGCCCGGTCGCTCATCCGTGAGGTACGGGAACATCCCGAGAGCACGCTGCTGCTCGGCGCGTCGGGAGCGTTCACGTTCGTCCTGTCCGCGCTGAAACTGCCTTCCGTCACCGGAAGTTGCTCCCACCCCACCGGCACGGGGCTCGGCGCGATCCTGTTCCGGCCGCCGGTCATGGCGGTGCTGGGCACCATCACCCTGCTGTTCCAGGCGCTGCTGCTGGCCCACGGCGGACTGACCACGCTGGGCGCCAACGTCTTCTCGATGGCCGTCGTCGGCCCCTGGGCCGGATACGGGATCTACCGGCTGCTGCGCCGGTACGACGTGCCGCTGATGGTCGCGGTGTTCCTCGGCGCGTTCGTCGCCGACCTGTCGACGTACTGCGTGACGAGCGTGCAGCTCGCGCTCGCCTTCCCCGACCCGGGGAGCGGATTCTGGGGCGCGCTGGGCAAGTTCGGCTCCATCTTCGCCGTGACGCAGATCCCGCTCGCGGTGAGCGAGGGGCTGCTGACCGTGCTGGTGATGCGCATGCTGGTGCAGTCGAGCAAGGGGGAGCTGACGCGGCTCGGGGTGCTGGTGGCGTCGGTGGCCGGGCGGAAGACGGCGAAGCCGTCCGACTCGGCGGAGGCGGTGGCCCGATGAGCCGCAACGCGAGGATCAACACGCTGCTGCTGGTGCTGGTGGCCGCGCTCGCCGTGATCCCGCTGGTGTTCGGGCTCGGCGACCACAAGGAGGAGCCGTTCACGGGCGCGGACGCCGAGGCCGAGACGGCGATCACCGAGATCGACCCGGACTACGAGCCGTGGTTCTCGCCGCTGTACGAACCGCCGTCCGGGGAGATCGAGTCGGCGCTGTTCGCCCTCCAGGCGGCGATCGGCGCGGGCGTCCTCGCGTACTACTTCGGGGTGCGGCGCGGGCGGCGGCAGGGGGAGGCGCGGGCGCTGGAGCGGCTGCGGGCGGAGGCGGGCACGGACACCGAGGCCGACACGGACGCCGGTGCCGGGGCCGTCTCCGAACGACGACGGGTCTGACGGCACGTGCTGCCGATCGACGCGGCGGCGCACAGCAGCCGCTGGCGCCGCCGTCATCCCGTGGACAAGGCCGTACTGGGGCTGGGGCTCACCCTGCTCGCCGTCTCGCTGCCGCCGTGGCCGGGCGCGGCCCTGGTGCTGGTGACGGCGCTCGTGGTGCTGCTCGGCCCGGCGGGGGTGCCGGGCCGGCGGCTGTGGCGGGCGTACCGGGTGCCGCTGGGCTTCTGCGTCACCGGGGCGCTGCCCCTGCTGGTACGGGTGGGCGGGCCGGGCGGGTTCGTGTCCTGGGCCGAGGACGGGCCGCTGCGCGCCGGGGAGTTGCTGCTGCGCACGTCGGCGGCCTCGCTGGGCGTGCTGCTGTTCGCCTTCACCACGCCCATGTCGGACCTGCTGCCGCGTCTGGTGCGGGCCGGGGTACCGGCCCCGCTCGTGGACGTGGCGCTGGTGACGTACCGGATGAGCTTCCTGCTGCTGGACTCGGTGCGCCGTGTCAGCCAGGCGCAGGCGGCCCGGCTGGGGCACACCACCCGGGCGGCGACGTGGCGTTCGCTGGGCGGGCTGGGCGCGACCGCGTTCGTCCGGTCCTTCGACCGGGCGGCGCGGCTGCAGACGGGGCTCGCCGGACGCGGTTACGACGGCACCCTGCGCGTGCTGGTGCCCGAGGCCCGCGTCTCCGTCCGGTTCACGGTCGCGAGCGTGGCGCTCCTCGCGGCGCTGGCCGCCCTCACCCTCGTACTGGAAAGGCGACTGCCGTGAGTGAGTCCGTACTGCTGGCCCTGCGGGGCGCGTCGTTCGCGTACGAGGACGGCCCGCCCGTGCTCGACGGCCTGGACTTCGAGGTGCACGAGGGGCGTGCGCTGGCGCTGCTGGGGCGCAACGGCAGCGGCAAGACGACGCTGATGCGGCTGCTGAGCGGTGGACTTCGGCCCGAGGAGGGCGAGTTGACCGTCGAGGGCCGGCCGGTGCGCTACGACCGCAAAGGCCTGACGGCGCTGCGCACCACCGTGCAACTGGTGGTGCAGGACCCCGACGACCAGTTGTTCGCGGCGTCGGTCGGCCAGGACGTGTCGTTCGGGCCGCTCAACCTCGGCCTGCCCGGCACGGAGGTGCGCGCCCGGGTGGCGGAGTCGCTCGCCGCGCTGGACATCACCGCCCTCGCCGACCGTCCCACGCACCTGCTGTCCTACGGGCAGCGCAAGCGGACGGCGATCGCGGGCGCGGTCGCCATGCGGCCCCGCGTCCTGATCCTCGACGAACCGACGGCGGGCCTCGACCCGGACGGCCAGGAACGCCTGCTGGCCACCCTCGACGGCCTGCGCGAGAACGGCACGACGGTCGTCATGGCCACCCACGACGTGGACCTCGCCCTGCGCTGGGCCGACGATGCGGCCCTGCTCACCCCGTCCGGCGCGCACACCGGTCCGGCGGCCGACATGCTGGCCCGCACGGACCTCCTCGCGGCGGCGGGACTGCGGCTGCCGTGGGGAGTGGCGGTCGGGCGGCTGCTGCGGGCGCGGGGACTGGTGACCGGCTCGGCCGCCGGCCCCCGTTCCCCGGAGGAACTGGCGGCCCTGGTGGCCGCGTCCGCCGGCGAAGGTGACGCGCACGCTCCGTGAGTCACCGGGGCGCGGGTGGCCCGTCGGTGCCCTGCGGAAGCCGGCGCGGGCCCGCCGCCCGGGTGATGGCCGACTCGACGGCGGCGATCCGGTCACCGAGGAGGGCGAGGGCGGCGACCGCGCGGGACAGGGCGTCCTCGTCCGGGCCGCCCAGGCTCAGGGTGCGGACGTGGGCGGCCTTCACCTCGGTCCAGCGGGCCGCCTGTCCGGCGGTGAGCGTGCCGCGCAGTTCGGCGAGTTTCAGGAGGTTCGACTCGGCGCCCGTGGTGAGGGTCTGGGCCTCGGCCGTGTAGTGGTCGTCGATGACGGCGGCCAGTTCGGCGGCGTTCATGACGGGCTGGATCCGCTGGGCGATCTTGTTCATGTTGCGGTAGGAACCCTGGAGCCGGAACGGCGGCTCGGTGCGGGCGTCGTCGGACCGGGTGGCGGAGGCGATGTACGCCGCGTTGACGGCGAGGACGGTCCGGCGGGCGGTGAGCAGGTGGCGCAACACCGCCAGGACGCGGTCCAGTTCGGTGGGGGCGTAGGGGTGGGTGAGGCGGTCGGCGCGAGCGGTGGGGTCGTTCCCGGCGAGGCGGATCAGCAGGTCGAGGTCGGCGCGGTCGCGGCCGGCGAGCGGGGCGAGCACCGGGTTGGCGGTGAGGGCGTTCTCCACGAAACTGAGCGCGAAGACGTCCTCCTTGCCGGTGAGGACGTCACCGAGGTTCCACACGTCGGCGCGGTTGGCCAGCATGTCCGGGACCCGGAAGGCCTCGCCGGACTCGGTGTAGGGGTTGCCGGCCATGCAGACGGCGAACCGCTTCCCGCGCAGGTCGTAGGTGCGCGGCTCGCCCTCCCGCACACCCTCCATCCGGCGCGTGGCGTCGCACAACGGGATGAACCTCTGGAGCAGTTCGGGCGACGTGTGCTGGATGTCGTCGAGGTACAGGAGGGTGTTGTTGCCGGCCGCCAGCGCGAAGTTGATCTTCTCGATCTCCCGGCGGGCGGTGGCGTTCGGCGCCTCGGCCGGGTCGAGCGAGGTGACCGCGTGGCCGAGGGCCGGGCCGCTGACCTTCACCAGCACCAGACCGAGGCGGTCGGCGACGTACTCCATGAGGGTCGTCTTGCCGTAGCCGGGCGGGGAGACGAGCAGCAGCAGGCCACCGGTGCCGGTGCGGCCCGACTCGCCCGTGGTGCCGAGCTGTTTGGCGAGGCTGTCGCCGACCAGCGGGAGGTAGACCTCGTCGACCAGGCGGTTGCGGACGAACGTCGCCATCACGCGCGGCCGGTGGTCGTCCAGGCGCAGCCGGGTGCGCTCGGCGGCCACCAGGGCGGTGCGGCGGCGCTGGAAGGCGCGGAAGGCGGGTACGTCACGCTTCCTGAACTCCTCGGTGCGGGCGAGGAATTCGTCCAGGCGGAGGGTGAGGCGGCGATCGGTGATCCGGGGATGGGTGCCGAGCAGACCGTCCACGGTGACGGTCAGGGGCGCGTTGGAGGTGTGGCGGGGCGCGTCCGGGCAGAGTTCGGCGGCCACGGCCTCCGCGAGGTCGCCGGCGGTCGGCTCGTCCCCGGTGGTCGCGGCGTACGCGGTCAGCCAGGCCTCGGCCAGTTGGCGGCGGGCGGTGAGGTCCGCGAGGGCGGTGAGGTCCGCGTCGTACGCCTCGGTGGTGACCGTGCGGCGGAAGGCGTCGAGCAGGGCGCGGGTGCGGGCGCTGATGACGAAGCCCTCGGGTCCTGTGGTGAGTTCGTCGAAGAGGTACGCGGCGCAGGCCTCCGGGCGGGCGGGGGCGTCCTCGTCCCAGGCGCGTACGGCCCCCGCGAGTTCCGTGCGCAGCGCGTCGAGAGCGGGTGGCGGGCCGAAGGCGTCGCGGACGCGGGCCAGGGAGCGGGCGCGACGGGTGAGGTCGGCGCGCTCCTGGGCCGTGGTGCCGTGCGTCCAGTACAGCAGGGCGTGGGCGCGGGCGGCGGGCTCGTGGCGCAGCGGGCCCGCGCCGTCGTACAGGGGCAGGACGGCGGTGAGGATCGCGGTGGCGTCGTGGTCGTGGACGCCCCGCTCGTACCCCTCGTCGTACGCCTCCTCGGCGGTCCGGCGGACCAGGGCGGCGAGGTCGCCGGTGCCGGTCAGGGCTTCGGGGCCGGGCGTGTGCAGCAGGCGGGCGGCGAGGTGTTCGGCGCGGTAGACCTCGGGCGACTCGGACGGCAGGTGCCGGTTCCACAGCGGGCGGGCGGCGAGGAGGTCGGGGTCGGTGACGGGGGCGCGGTAGTCGGTGCCGGTGAGGGCGAGCGCGAGGCCGTCGCCGTGCGGGACGACGGTGAGGTCGAGGGGCTGGGTGGAGACGGCGAACCGGTGGCCGCCCAGGCGGAGGGCGCGTCCCCCGTCCGCGTAGAGGTCGGTACGGTCGCGCAGGGCGCGGGCGGCCTCCTGGCGGGCGGAGCGCAGCCGGCCGTCGAGTTCCTCGGCGCGGACGCGGTCGCCGAGTCCGCGCAGTGCGTCGGCGGTGCGGCGGACCTTGGTGACGAGCGGGTCGGAGGCGAAGTAGGTGCTCACCGCGTCGGTGTCGGGGAGCGTGGCACAGCGGCGGGTGATCGTCTCCAGTACGCGGCCGGCGGCGGAGGCGAGCTGTTCCGCGCGGCGGGCGCGGGCGTCGGAGAGGCTCTGCCTGCGGGCGGAGAACGCCTCGTAGAGTTCGGCGCGCCGGTCGGCGAGCTCGCCGAGGACGTCGTCGAACTCGGCGAACCGGGACTCCAGGGCCTCCAACCGGGCGATCACCCGGGTCAGTTGCTCGTCGCAGATCTCCGGTGTGTCCGCCGCCGCGAGGGCGCCGGTGACCGTCTGGCCGAGGAGGGAGAGCTCGGCGGCGAAACCGGCGCGCGCCTCCCGGTCGAGGAGGGACCGGCGGCGGGCGTCGAGGGTGGCGCGGGCGCGGTTGACGCCGCCCGTCGCCTCGGCGATCCGCTCCAGCACGGCCGTACGGACGGTGGCGTCGGCGATGTCGAGCCCGGCGACCACCTCGGTCACCGTGCGCAGTCCGTCGGCCAGTTCGTCCAGGCGGGCGGCGACCGGGGCGGCCTCGGCGGTGGTGGTGACCGACTCGGCGTCGGCGGCCAGCCGTTCGACGTCCGCGTGATGGGCGGCGAAGGCGTCCTCGCGGGCCAGGAAGGCGATCGCGCGCTGCCCGAAGGAGGCGAGGTCGCCCTCGGCGCCGTCGGCGAGGGCGTCGATGCGGGCGTGGTCCGCGTACCGCATCTCCTTCAGGGTCAGCAGATGGCCCTGGGCGTGGCGGAGTTCGGTCAGCCCGGTGACCCAGGCGGCGGCCTCGCGGGGCTGCTCGCCGCGCAGCCGGCGCACCACCGAGGCGATCCGGCCGGCCGCCTCGTCGAGCGCTTCGGCCGCCCGGCGGGTGAGGTCGCGTACGGTCTCGAACTCGGCCAGTACCTGGTCGGCGGTGGCGCGCATCTCCGCCAACGGGGCGCGCAGATCGCCCAGTTCGATGTCGCCCAGCCAGTGGTGGGTGTCCAGGGCGCGGACGCAGGCAGCCACCAGGGCCGTGTACACCTCGGTGGTGGGGGTGGTCCCGGCGACGGAACGGGCCAGGGACAGACAGTCGGAGATGCCGCGTACGAGGTCGGCGTTGCCGACCCGGGCCAGCGGGCCCTCGCCGACGGGCTGTGCGGCGGCGTGGGTGTCGGAGACGTAGGGCGAGTGCCACGACTGCACGGGGTGGACGCGGGCGGGTTCGTCGCCGTCGGGGCGCAGCAGGGCGAGGAGTCCGTCGTCGAACAGCGCCCAGCCGTGGCAGGCCATCGGGGTGGCGACCGCCTCGCGGATGAGGTTGTACGACAGCAGCAGCGCGCGTCCGTGTCCGGGCGCGTGGAAGACGTACAGCACGTCCTCGCCGTACGGGGAGCGCACCTCGCGTGCGAACTCCATGCCGGTGGTGTCGAGTTCGTACGTCTTGTGGGGGCCGGCGGCGAGGCAGTAGCCGCCGGGGAAGACGATGCCCTGGTCGTCGGGGAGCCGGCGGGGCCCCTGTCCGATGCCGTCGAGGCGGACGACGGACCGGGTGAGGGTGTTGAAGACCAGGTGGCGGTGGGCGGTCTCCTTGTAGGGGAGGATCCGCAGCAGGATCAGGGGGCCGACGCGGGCGTGGGCGATCTCGGCGTCGGCGAGGGACTGCAGGGGCTCGTCGACCGGTTCGCTGTGGATGCCGTCGGGGGTGGTGGTGTCGTTCTCGGTCTTGACGGTGAGGGTGCCGCCGAGGGTGTCGACGAAGACCTCGCCCTGGACACAGACGTGCGGGTGGCGGCCGAGGACGTGGTCCTCGCGGGTGGTGGGCGTCCAGTCGATGTCGGCGGGCGGGGTGCGGGCGTGGTCGCGGTCGCCGCGCGCGTCCAGGAAGACCGCCGACCGGCCGTCCTCCGGGATCGTCCAGCGCAGGACGCGGATGTCGCCGGCCTTCTCACCGGTCTGGAAGACGGCGAGCAGTCTGCCGTCGACCCGGCGCAGCCGCAGCAGGCGGGCCTGGCGGTAGTAGCGGTGCAGGGCGGCGAACTCGCGGACGAAGCCGGGGTCGTCGAGGAGTCCGGGGACGGCGTCGTCGGGGAGGCGGTTCAGGTCGCGGTCGTGCGGGGCGAGGACGTCGGCGACCGCGGTGTCCCGTTCGGGCCGGGGCCGGGCCTCGTATCCGAAGAGGAGTACGTCACCGACGGCGACGATGTCGCGGGGTACGGCGGTACGGTCGGTGCGCAGCCGCTCGGTGCCGGCGAGGCGCAGTTCGGGGGCGCCGAACTCCTCGGCGCGGCGGTGGTTCAACGCCTCGGCGCGGCGGGCGAGTTCGGCGGCCCGGGCGGCCAGGCGGTCGCGCAGTATCCGGTAGGCGCCGCCGTCGGCCGTCGCGTCGGTCCCGCCCGGCGCGGGCGTACCGGGTGCCCCGTGGGGCCCGTCGGCGCCGGCCCGCTCACCAGCGGTGTCCGCGCCGGACGCCCCGCGGGATCCGGCCGGCTCGGACCTCCCGGGGGCTCCGCCCTGCCCGGAGCCCCCGCCGGGCGCGCCCTGCGTTCGGTCCGCGCCGGGCGCCCCTCCGGAGCCGCTCGCTCCGGGCGTGCCGTGGAGGGCACCGGGCGCGGCGGCGACACCGGTCGCGGGAGAGGTGCCGGTCCCGGGACGACCGGGAGCGGTGCCGGTTCCGGGTGTGCCCGGGCCCGGGGTCTCGCGCGGGGCCGTGTTCATGGGCTCGTGGGTGCCGGTGGTCATGGCTGGCTGCCTCTCGGAAGGTGCGGCCGGGAGCCGCCGTCCCCTGTGCGGCGGCTCCCGGCCGGAGGGTGGTCAGGCCCCGGCGCGGCCGTTCGGCACGGCCAGCGGTGTGTCCGAGAGGCCCAGCTCACCGGCTTTCTCGATCAGTTCCTGGAACCGGCCGGTGTTCTCACCGCCCTGCTGCATCAGCCGCATCAGCAGCGCGGAGACCGTGAGGTTCTGCACGTCGGCGGTGGAGACGGAGTTCAGGATCCGGCTCAGGTCGTCGGTGAAGCTCGCCGAGCCGTCCAGCCAGGGCCCGGCGAGGGCCTGCGCGGTCTCGGAGTGCTGAACGAATCCGTCCACGCCCTTGCCGAGCGCGATCGAGGAGACCAGCCGGTCGAAGAAGACCGACTCGCCACCGACGATGTTGATGTCCGCGTTCTCCAGTCCGGTGGCGAGGACCGTGGCCTGCGCCTCGGCGACCTGCCGCTGCACGTCCAGTCCGGCCAGCCGGATGTCCTTCTCCGCCTCCAGCCGCAGCCGGTACTCCTCGTGGCCGCGGGACGCCTCGTCGAGGGCGGCCATCGCCGCCGCCTTCTCGGTGAGGCCGGCCGCCTCCGCCCGCAGCCTGCTGCCGATGGCCTCCGCGTCGGCGAGGGCCTTGGCCCGCGCGCCCTCGGCCTCCGCGCGCAGCCGGGCCTGGGTGGCCTCGGCCTCGGCGCGGCCCGCCTTCTCGATGACGTCGGCCTCCTTGTCGCGGACCTGGACGACGGCCAGTCCCTCGGCTGCGGCCTCCGCCTGGACGCCCTCGGCCAGCCGCACCTTGGCCCGTGCGTCGAGGTCGGCGGTCTTCAACCGGGCCTCGGCGAGGGTGAGTTCCTCGGCGGCACGGTGCGTGGCGGCCTGCTCGGCGGCCTCGGCGGCCTTGATGTCCTTGACCAGCTTCTCCTGCGCCTCGGCCTCCGCGGCGATGATCACGGCCTGCCGCCGCCGCTCCGCCTCCTCCACGGCCCGCAGCTTCTTGATGGACTCCTCCTGCTCGGCGACCGTACGGTCCACCGCGACCCGCTCCCGGACGACCTCGGCGATCTCCCGCTTCTCCGCCTCGACCTCCTTGTCGGCGGCGATCCGGGTCAGCTGGGTCTCCCGCTCGCGGGCGATGACCTCGAGCAGGCGGTCCTTCTCGACGCGCTCGCTCTCCACGGCGATGACCCGCTCGCGGTTCTTGGCGGCGACGGCGACCTCACGGGCCTGGTTCTCGCGCTGCACGCCGAGCTGCTCCTCGGTGCGCAGGAAGGCGCTCTGCGCCCGCAGCCGCTCCTCCTCCACCACCCGCGCGGTCTCGGCCTCCTCGCGGGCCCGTACGGTCTCGATCTCCCGCTTCTGCTTGATCTCGGCGTCCGCCTGCCGGCGCTCCAGCTCCAGGATCGCCTCACGCGCGTCGACGTCCTGCCTGGTGATCTCCTTCTGCTCGTTGCGCTGGGCCTCGTTGGTGCGGACGTGCTCCACCGCCGTCAGCTCGGTGATCTTGCGGATGCCCTGCGCGTCGAGGACGTTGCCCGGGTCGAGCTGGGTCAGCGGCGTCTGCTCCAGGTAGTCGATCGCCGCGTCCTCGAGGTGGTAGCCGTTCAGGTCGACGCCGATGACCTCGATGATCCGGTACCGCAGTTCCTCGCGCTTGGTGTAGAGGTCGGTGAAGTCGAGCTGCTTGCCGACGGTCTTCAGCGCCTCGGAGAACTTCGCGTGGAACAGCTCCTGGAGCGTGTTCCGGTCGCTGGCCCGCGCGGTGCCGACGGCCTGCGCGACCTTGATGACGTCGTCGACGGTCTTGTTGACCTTGACGAAGAACGTGATGCGGATGTCCGCGCGGATGTTGTCCCGGCAGATCAGGCCTTCCTTGCCGGCCCGGGTGATCTCGATGGTCTTCACCGAGATGTCCATCACCTCGGCCTTGTGCAGCACCGGCAGCACGACCGACCCGGTGAAGGTCACGTCGACCCTGCGGGTCTTGGAGACGATCAGTGCCTTGCCCTGCTCCACCTTGCGGAACAGCTTGGAGACGACGAGCAGGCCGATGAGCATGAGCAGCAGGGCGACGCCGACGAGTACGGCGATGCCCACGGTGGCGGCATCCATGGGACACGTCCTCCCGGGCTAGGAAGTGGGGCGAGCGGTGCCTCGTTGGCGAGGCGGACGAAGGTCCGGTGGAGGAGGAGACGACTCGATCGGCGCCGCGGTTCTGCGCCGGGCGCGGACGGATGCCGTCCGCATCCTGCGCGCCCTCCCGCTCACCACTCACCGTTCACGTCCGTGGGGAGGGTGGCACCGCTCCCCTCCGGGTTCCGGTGCCGGACACCTGCCGGTGTCCGGCACCGGAACCATCCGCGGTGCTCCCCGCGGACCATGCTGCCCGCCCGAAACGGACTCGCGCATTGCCGTAACCCGGCAATGTTCCTTAGGGTCTTGATGCCGGTGTGACACAACCGGCGCGTCAGGGAAGCGTCAGGAGTCAGGGGGAGCGCGTGACGGAACGGGAGATCCCGGAGGAGTATTTCGAAGACTGTGCCCGCATCCTGGCCGAGGTCGCGGCCACGGGCAGGCGCCTCACCCGCGACGAGATCGCCTCCCGGCGGGCCCTGGGGGAACGGGCCGCGGAGGCGGGTTTCGGTCTGCGCTCCCTCGTCAGCGCGCACCTGTCCCGCGCCCGCGACGCGTGGCCGCGCGGGGCGGACTCGGCCGACGGCGCGCTCGCGGCCGTACAGCAGGTCGTGGACGCGTTCGCCGAGGGGTACGAGCGGGCGCAGCGAATGGCGGTGCGTCAGGAGGAGGCGGCACGCCGGGAGTTCATCGACGACCTGCTCTACGGCCGCAGCGACCTGGGGCGGCTGGCGGAGCGTGCCGAGCGCTTCGGGCTGCGGCTGTCCCACGAACACGCGGTCGCGGTCGCCCGGGGCGCGGTCGCCTACGACGAGGGCGATCCGGTGCCGCGGCAGGTGGAGCGCGCCCTGATCTCCCGGTTCGGTGACCGCAGCATCCTGCTCACCACCAAGGACGGGCGGCTGCTGTGCGTCGCGCCCGGGCACCAGGAGGAGGTGCTCACGTACTTCGCGAAGCAGGCGTACGCCGCCACCGACGGCGGCCAGGTCGCCGTCGGACGCCCGCGGTCCGGTCCTGGCGGTGTCGTCCAGTCCTACGAGGAGGCCCTGAGCTCACTGGAGATAGCCGAGCGGATGGGGCTCGACGACCCGGTGCTGCGCGCCGCCGACCTGCTCGTCTATCCCGTACTGGCCCGTGACCGCCAGGCCATGGCCGACCTGGTGCACCACACCCTGGGACCGCTGACCACGGCCCGCGGCGGTGCCGCGCCCCTCCTGGACACACTCACCGCGTACTTCGACTCCGGCTGTGTCGCCGCGGAGGCGGCCCGGCGGCTCTCGCTGAGCGTGCGCGCGCTGACGTACCGCCTGGAGCGCATCCGCAAGCTCACCGGCGCCGACCCGTCGGACGCGTCCCACCGCTACATGCTCCAGACGGCGGTGATCGGGGCGCGTCTGCTGGACTGGCCGGCCGGCGAGCTGTGAGCGGCCGGACCCGGGTCAGCCCTCGACCAGGGTGATGTCCCGGTGCCCGACCGCGTGGACGACGGGCACCAGGAGGATGCCGCCGGGGCGCAGCTCCATGAGGGTCGCCTCGACGTGGGCCCGGCCCGCCTCGAGGGCGCCCGCGGGCACGGTCCCGGTGTTCTCCCAGCGGTGCTCCTCGCCGTCGCAGACCGCGTGGGTGCCGCCGACGGAGTAGTGAGTGTCGGACGAGGGCCGGTGGACCGAGGAGCTGACGAAGACCGGTCCGTCGCCGCCGAGGCAGCGGTAGGTACCGGAGAGGGTGACAGATCCGTCGGCCATCCGGCCCTCCTGGTCCACCGTCACGGACTCCGAGGGGGCGGCGGGGGCGGCCGACGCGGGCGCGGGGGCCGCCGCGGTGAAGCCGAGCAGCAGCAGCGCGGAACCGGCCGCGGCGCCGAGGACGGGACGTACGGGCATGGGGAACCTCCCGGAACGGGTGTGATGAGGGATTCCACCAGTACCCGGCGCGGGGCCCGGGGCCGGTCACCGTCACCCCTTCGGTGGCGAGTCGGCCCCGGCCGGATCCCTACGGACCGGCTCGCGGTCGCCGCCCGAGCCGGTCGCCGTCCGGGCCGGTCCGTCTCTTTCAGGGCAGCAGGGCGAAGCCGTCGAGCTCCACCAGGGCCTGTTCGTCCCAGAGCCGGACCACTTCCACGACCGCCATCGCCGGGTAGTCCCGGCCGGCCAGCTCCCGCCAGATACGGCCGAGTTCGCGGGCGTGGGCGCGGTACGCGGCCACGTCGGTGGCGTAGACGGTGACGCGGGCCAGGTCGGCGGGGGTGCCGCCGGCCGCGCGCAGGGCGGTGAGGAGGCTGGCGAGGGCCCGCGTGAACTGTTCGGGCAGGGTGTCGCCGGCCACCTTGCCGTCGGCGTCGAGGGCGGTCTGGCCGGCCAGGAACACCAGCCGGGAGCCGGTGGCGACGACGGCGTGCGAGAAGCCGGCCGGCGGGGAGAGCTCGGGCGGGTTGACGCGCTCGGTGGTCACCGGTCCTCCAGGTTCTTGTACAGCTCCTTGGCGATGATGCCCCGTTGCACTTCGCTCGCCCCCTCGTAGACGCGGGGTGCGCGGACCTCGCGGTAGAGGTGTTCGAGCAGGTGCCCGCGTTGCAGGGCGCGGGCCCCGTGCAGCTGGACGGCCCGGTCGACGACGTACTGCGCGGTCTCGGTGGCCAGCAGCTTCGCCATCGCGGCGCGCCCAGGGACGCCGTCGGCGCCCGCGTCGTACGCCGTCGCCGCCGCGTACACCATGAGCCGGGCGGACTCCGTGCGCAGCGCCATCTCGGCGACCTGGTGGGCGACGGACTGAAGGTCCTTCAGCTTGCCGCCGAACGCGTCCCGCCGGGCGGTGTGGGCGAGGGTCGCGTCCAGGGCGGCCTGGGCCATGCCGACCGCGAAGGCGCCGACGCTGGGGCGGAACAGGTTGAGGGTGTCCATGGCGACCCGGAACCCCCGGTCGGCCTCGCCGAGCACGTCGTCGGCGGTCACCGGTACGGCGTCGAAGCGGAGGGCGCCGATGGGGTGCGGGGAGAGCATGTCGAGGCGGCTGCCGGTGAGGCCCGGGCGGTCGGCGGGGACCAGGAAGGCGGTCACGCCCCGCGCGCCGGCGCCGGGGGTGGTGCGGGCGAAGACGGTGTAGAAGTCGGCGTCGGGGGCGTTGGAGATCCAGCACTTCTCCCCGGTGAGCCGCCAGCCGTCCGGCCCGTCGGGCCGGACGGCGAGAACCGGCGGAACCGGGCCCGCCGCCGGGCGTGGCCCGGCGCCGGGCGCTCCGCCGCGCTCACCCCCCACCCGGCGGCCCGCAACCGGTCCGGCCGCCTCGCCCCGGCCCGTGAACCGGGCGTCCGGCGCACCGCCGTGCGGGCCCTGCGCCGGGGCGGGCGGTGGCGCAGCCCTTCCGGTCGGCGCTGCCGGGCCGGTCGCGGCGGACGGCTCCGCCGTGAGGGACAGGGACGCCGCGTCCGAGCCCGCGTCCGGCTCGCTCAGGGCGAAGGCCGCCACCGCGGTGCCGTCGGCCACTCGGGGGAGCCAGCGGGCGCGCTGGGCGGGGGTGCCGTGGGCGTGCACCGGGTGGGCTCCGAGGCCCTGGAGGGCCAGGGCGGTCTCCGCCTCGGTGCAGGCGTGGGCCAGGGACTCGCGCATCAGGCACAGATCGAGGGCGCCGGAGGTGAACAGGCGGGACAGCAGGCCGAGGGTGCCGAGTTCGGCGAGGAGGGGGCGGTTGACCCGGCCGGGTTCACCCTTCCCGGCGAGTGGCCGCAGGCGTTCCGCGGCCAGGGCGCGGAGCTCCGCGCACCAGGCGAGTCGTTCCGGTTCGAGCGAGAATGCGGTCATCGCCGGTCCCTTCCCTCGCCGCCGGGCCACTCCCGAGGCTATCGCGGACCGTTGACTGCCGTCACCAACACGATACGCTCCTGATGCGAGCCCACCACGCCAAGGGGGCGAACCGTCATGAACCCACGGGCCACCGCGCACGTCGACACCTTCGCCCGCGACCACCTCCCGCCACCCGGCCAGTGGCCCGAGCTCCGCTTCGACCTGCCGGAGCTGCACTACCCCGAGCACCTGAACTGCGCCGCCGCACTGCTGCACGGCCCGCCCGACGGCCGCCCGGCGTTCCGCACCCCCGACGGCACGACCTGGACGTACGGCGAGCTGCGCGCCCGCGTGGACCGGCTCGCGCACCTCCTCACCGGCGACCTCGGGATCGTCCCCGGCAACCGGGTGCTGCTGCGCGGCCCCACCACACCGTGGCTGGCCGCCTGCTGGCTCGCGGTGCTGAAGGCGGGCGGGATCGCCGTCACCGTGCTGGCCCAGCAGCGCCCGCACGAGCTGAGCACCATCTGCGAGATCGCCGAGGTGCGCCACGCCCTGTGCGACATCAGGTCCGTCGACGACCTGGTCAAGGCGGAGATCCCGGACCTCTCCCTCACCACCTACGGCGGCGACTCCCCCGGCGACCTGCTGCACCGTCCTGCGCCCACGACGCCGTACGAGGCCGTGCCGACCGCGGCCGACGACGTGGCGCTGATCGCCTTCACCTCCGGCACCACCGGACGTCCCAAGGGCTGCATGCACGTCCACCGGGACGTGCTGGCGATCGCGGACACCTTCTCCCGGCACGTGCTGAAGCCGGTCGCGGACGACGTGTTCGCCGGCAGTCCTCCGCTGGGCTTCACCTTCGGCCTCGGCGGCCTGGTGGTGTTCCCGCTGCGGGCCGGGGCGAGCGCGCTGCTCCTCGAACAGGCGCACCCCGGCCGGTTGTTGCCCGCGATCGCCGAGCACCGGGTGTCGGTGCTGTTCACCGCGCCCACCGCCTACCGCGCGATGCTCGCCGGACTCGACGGCCACGACGTCTCGTCGCTGCGCCGCTGCGTCTCGGCGGGCGAGAACCTGCCCGCCGCCACCTGGCGGGCCTGGCACGAGCGCACCGGGCTGCGGATCATCAACGGCATCGGCGCCACCGAACTGCTGCACATCTTCGTCTCCGCCGCCGACGAGGCGATCCGCCCCGGCACGACGGGAGTTCCGGTCCCCGGCTGGCAGGCGCGCGTGCAGGACGCCGGCGGCACGCCCGTGCCCGACGGGGAGCCGGGACTGCTCGCGGTGCGCGGCCCCGTCGGCTGCCGCTACCTCGCCGACCCGCGCCAGCGGGAGTACGTGCGCGGCGGCTGGAACATCACCGGCGACACCTACGTCCGCGACCCCGACGGCTACTTCCGGTACGTCGCCCGCGCCGACGACATGATCATCTCGGCCGGGTACAACATCGCCGGCCCCGAGGTCGAGGACGCCCTGCTGCGCCACCCGGACGTGGTCGAGGCGGCGGTGGTCGGACGGCCGGACGAGGCGCGCGGCCAGGTCGTGGTGGCGTACACGGTCCTGAAGGAGGGCGCGGAACGCGACGCCGAGGCGCTGCGCGCCTTCGTGAAGTCCGAGCTCGCGCCGTACAAGTGCCCGCGGGAGATCGTGTTCCTGGACGCCCTGCCGCGCACGGCCACCGGCAAGCTCCAGAGGTTCCGGCTGCGCGCTCGCACCGGGACGGGGGACGGCCGTGCGTGATGCCGGGGAATCCCGTCATCCGCATACGACTTAAGATGATCAACGTGTCCGACCAGCAAGCCCCCCACGCTCCGAGATCCCTCATCGTCACGCTCTATGGCGCGTACGGCCGCTCGGTGCCGGGTCCGGTGCCCGTCGCCGAGCTGATCCGGCTGCTGGCCGCGGTCGGCGTGGACGCCCCGTCCGTCCGCTCCTCGGTGTCCCGGCTCAAACGGCGCGGCCTGCTCCTCCCGGCGCGCACCGCACAGGGCGCGGCCGGATACGAACTCTCGCCCGAGGCACGTCAGTTGCTCGACGACGGCGACCGCCGCGTGTACGCCACCGATCCGCCGGAGGACGAGGGCTGGGTGCTCGCCGTGTTCTCCGTCCCGGAGTCCGAACGGCAGAAGCGGCACGTGCTGCGCTCCCGGCTGTCCGGCCTCGGCTTCGGCACGGCGGCCCCCGGCGTGTGGATCGCCCCCGCGCGGCTGTACGAGGAGACCAGGCACACCCTGGAGCGCCTGCGCCTCGACACCTACGTCGACTTCTTCCGCGGCGAGCACCTGGGCTTCGCGCCCACCGCGGAGGCGGTGGCCCGCTGGTGGGACCTGGCCGGGATCGCCGAGCGGCACGAGGCGTTCCTGGACCGGCACGCGCGCGTGCTGCGCGCCTGGGAGCGGCGCGCGGACACCCCGCCCGAGGACGCCTACCGCGACTACCTCCTCGCCCTGGACTCCTGGCGCCACCTCCCCTACACCGACCCCGGCCTGCCCGCCGCCCTGCTCCCCGCCGACTGGCCGGGCATCCGCTCGGCGGCCGTCTTCCGCTCCCTGCACGAGCGGCTGCGGGACGCGGGGGCGGTGTTCGCCGGCGTGTAGCGGCCCGGCCCCGCTCGGCCGCTCCTCGGCTCGTTCGCCCCGTCCTCTCCCCTTCCTCGCCCGGCCTCCGGCGCGTCGCAGGGTGGGCGGGGCTCGTGACGTCCGGGGTCAGCTCCCGAGGCCGAGCCGGGGTCTGGGCGCGTCCGTGCGGCCGGTCCGGGGCCGCCTGCTGCCGGCCAGGTACGGTGCCGGCCAGACCGCGCCCGGGCCCTCGTAGCCCTGCTCGGCCGCCGCGTGGAGCGTCCAGTGGGGGTCGTAGAGGTGGGGGCGGCCCAGGGCGCACAGGTCCGTACGCCCGGCCAGGATCAGGGAGTTGACGTCGTCCCAGGAGGAGATCGCGCCGACCGCGATCACCGGGACGCCCGCCTCGTGCCGGATCCGGTCGGCGAACGGGGTCTGGTACGAGCGCCCGAACTCCGGTGTCTCGTCGGCCACGACCTGTCCGGTCGACACGTCGATCGCGTCGGCGCCGTGCGCGGCGAAGGCGCGGGCGATCGCGACCGCGTCGTCGGCCGTGGTGCCGCCCTCCGCCCAGTCGGTGGCGGAGATCCGGACGGTCATCGGCCGGTCCCCGGGCCACACCGCGCGCACCGCGTCGAACACCTCCAGCGGGAAGCGGAGCCGTTTCTCCGGTGAGCCGCCGTAGGCGTCGGTGCGGTGGTTGGTGAGCGGGGAGAGGAAGCCGGAGAGCAGGTAGCCGTGGGCGCAGTGCAGTTCCAGCAGGTCGAAACCGGCCCGCGCGGCCCGCACGGCGGCGGCCGTGAACTGTTCCCGCAGGTCGGTGAGGTGGGCCCGGGACAGTTCGCGGGGCACCTGGCCACCCGGCCGGTACGGCAGCGGCGAGGCGGCGACGAGGGGCCAGTTGCCGTCGTCGAGCGGCTCGTCCATGCCCTCCCACATCAGCTTGGTCGAGCCCTTGCGGCCACTGTGGCCGAGCTGCACGCCGATCGCGGTGCCGGGTGCCCGCGTGTGCACGAAGTCGGTGATCCGCCGCCATGCCTCGGCCTGTCTGCCGGTGTAGAGGCCGGCGCAGCCGGGCGTGATGCGCCCCTCGGGGCTGACGCACACCATCTCGGTCATCACCAGTCCGGCCCCGCCCAGCGCGCGGGCGCCGAGGTGCACGAGGTGGAAGTCGCCGGGGACGCCGTCGGCCGCCGAGTACATGTCCATGGGCGAGACGACGACCCGGTTGCGCAGGGTCAGTCCGCGCATCCGGAACGGGGTGAACATCGGGGGCGTACCGGGCGGGCAGCCGAACTCACGCTCCACGGATGCGGTGAAGCGGGCGTCGCGCAGCCGCAGGTTGTCGTGGGTGACGCGGCGGCTGCGGGTGAGCAGGTTGAAGGCGAACCGGCGGGGTGGCTGGCCGAGGTGGAGGGGCAGGTCCTCGAACCACTCCAGGCTGGCGCGGGCGGCGCGCTGGGTGGAGGCGACGACCGGCCGGCGTTCCGTCTCGTACGCGGTCAACGCGGCTTGCAGGGAGGGTTGTTCGTCCAGACAGGCGGCGAGTGCCAGCGCGTCCTCGACGGCGAGCTTGGTGCCGGAGCCGATGGAGAAGTGCGCGGTGTGGGCGGCGTCGCCGAGGAGCACGATGTTGCCGTGCGACCAGCGGTCGTTGACGACCGTGCGGAAGGTGGTCCACATGGAGTTGCCGGACTTCAGGGGACGTCCGCCGAGCGCGTCGGAGAAGATCTTGGCGCAGCGTCCGACGGACTCCGTCCCGTCCGTCTCGTCGAATCCGGCGGCGCGCCAGACCTCGTCGCGCATCTCGACGATCACGGTGGAGGCGTCGCTGGAGTAGGGGTAGCCGTGGAGCTGCATCACACCGTGCTCGGTCTCGGCGATCTCGAAGCGGAAGGCGTCGAAGGCGAAGTCGGCGGCCAGCCAGATGTAGCGGCAGCGGTGCTCGGTGACGCGGGGCCGGAACACGTCCGCGAAGGTCTCGCGGGTGGTGCTGTGGACTCCGTCGGCGGCCACGACCAGGTCGTACGCCTCCGCCAGCCGGGCGGGGGCGGGGGCCTCGGCCCGGAAGCGCAGATCGACCCCGAGGGAGCGGCAGCGGTCGTGCAGGATCTCCAGGAGGCGGTGCCTTCCCAGGGCGGCGAAACGGTGTCCGCCGGAGGTCTGGAGGGTGTTCCGGTGGACGATGTCGATGGTGTCCCAGTGGACGAAGGCCTGCTGGAGGGCTCCGTAGACCTCCGGGTCGGCGTGTTCGATGCCGCCGAGGGTCTCGTCCGAGAGGACGACGCCGAAGCCGAAGGTGTCTTCGGGAGCGTTGCGCTCCCACACGGTGACCTGGCGGTCGGGGGCGAGGCGTTTGAGCAGCGCGGCGGTGTAGAGGCCGCCGGGGCCTCCGCCGATGATCGCCACCCGAAGGGGGTGGTTTTCCTCGTGGGGCGGGTGCGGCGCCATCGTGGCCGGCCGCGCCCCTGCGGCGGTGACCGCGGATTCGGAACGGTCCCGCGTCCCTGGGTAGGCCGAGCGCATCCCTCTACCTCCCCTGCCACTTCGGCGGGCGCTTCTCCGTGAACGCCGCGTGGAACTCCGCGTAGTCCTCGCCGTTCATGAGGAGGGCCTGGGTCGAGGCGTCCAGTTCGATCGATGCCGACAGGGGCATGTCCAGTTCGGCGGTCAGGAGGGCCTTGGTCTGGGCGTGGGCCAGGGCCGGGCCGTCGGCCAGGCGGCGGGCCAGGGTCCGGGCGGCCTCGTCCGCGCCGCCCTCGCCGGCGAGCGCGCTGACCAGGCCGATGCGTTCGGCCTCCGGTGCGCGCACCGTGTCGCCCAGCATCAGCAGCCGGGTGGCGTGGCCCAGGCCGACGACCCTCGGCAGCAGGTAGGCCGCGCCCATGTCGCCGCCCGACAGGCCGACCCGGGTGAAGAGGAAGGCGAAGCGGGCACTGGGGTCGGCGACCCTGAAGTCGGCGGCCAGGGCGAGGACCGCGCCGGCGCCCGCCGCCGCTCCGTGCACCGCGGCGATCACCGGGAACGGGCACTCCCGTACCGCCCGCACCACCTGGCCGGTCATCCGGTTGAAGTCGAGGAGCCGGGCGGTGTCCATCGAGAGGGTGGCGCCGATGATCTCGTCGACGTCGCCGCCGGAGCAGAAGCCGCGCCCCTCGCCGGCCAGCACCAGGGCGCGCACCGCCCGCTCCCGGGACAGCTCGGCGAGCAGGTCGCGCAGGTCGGCGTAGGCGCCGAAGGTGAGCGCGTTGAGCCTGTCGGGGCGGGCGAGGGTGACGGTGGCGACACCGTCGGCGATATCGACGCGCAGATGCTCCCAGCGGGCGGTACGGGTGGCGGAGCCGGTGAAGGGACTCATGAGGGCGGCCTCCTAGGGCGGGCACTGCGCTGCTCAGTGAGCTCTGCCCCATGAAGTTATCACCGATCGGTGACTGCCGTCACGTGCACGCGATACGCCGTTCGGGCGCCGCCGTGCGCGCGGCGGGGCCCGCCCCCTCGAAGGGCCGTAGCGGGTGCGCCGTACCATGGGCGGCTGAAAGCAGGAGCGCCCGCTCCATGAACGGACTCGCTGTGCACGAACCTCCCCTCGCCTCCACCTCCTGGCGCGTCGCGCTGCCGCACACCACCGCGGCGGTGCCCGTGGCGCGTGCGCTGGTCCGTACGGCGCTGGCCGAGCGGGAGCACTCCGCCGACTGCGACACGGCGGAGCTGCTGACGGCGGAGCTGGTGGCGAACGCCGTGGAGCACACCTCGGGGAGCGCCCCGATAGAGCTGGTGGTGCGGCTGCTGCCGGCCGGCTGCCAGGTCGAGGTGCACGACGCCGACCCGGAGCCGCCCGGCGACCTCACCCGCCCGACCCCCCTCGGCATGCCCGACCCCTGGCAGGAGCACGGGCGGGGGCTGCTGCTGATCCGTGCCCTCAGCTCGTCCTGCGGGCACCGCCCCACCGAGTCCGGCAAGGCGGTGTGGTTCCGGCTGCCGGGTCAGCGGCGCCCGGTCTGAGCGGGACGCGGGGGCTCAGGCGAGGGTCGCGACCAGGACGGCCTTGATCGTGTGCATACGGTTCTCCGCCTCGTCGAAGACCACCGAGTGCGCCGACTCGAAGACCTCGTCGGTCACCTCCAGGGAGGTCAGACCGTGGGCCTCGAAAATCTCCTGGCCGACCTTGGTGCCGAGGTCGTGGAAGGCGGGCAGGCAGTGCAGGAACCCGACGTCCGGGTTGCCGGTGGCACGCAGGACGTCCATGGTCACCGCGTACGGGGCGAGGGCCTTGATCCGCTCGTCCCAGACGTCCTTGGGCTCCCCCATCGAGACCCAGACGTCCGTGGCGACGAAATCGGCGCCCGCGACGCCCTCGGCGACGTCCTCGGTGAGCGCGATACGCGCCCCGCTCGACGCGGCCAGCTCCCGCGCCCGGTCGACGATCTCCCGGGCGGGCCAGTAGGCCTTCGGGGCGACGATGCGTACGTCCATGCCCAGCAGGGCCGCGGTGACGAGGTAGGAGTTGCCCATGTTGAAGCGGGCGTCGCCGAGGTAGGCGAAGGCGATCTCGGTGAGCGGCTTGGGGCTGTGCTCGGTCATGGTGAGCACGTCGGCGAGCATCTGGGTGGGGTGCCAGTCGTCGGTGAGCCCGTTGTAGACGGGCACCCCCGCGTACGCCGCGAGCTCCTCCACCTTGGCCTGGCTGTCCCCCCGGTACTCGATGCCGTCGTACATCCGGCCCAGCACCCGCGCGGTGTCCTTCACGGACTCCTTGTGGCCGATCTGCGAGCCGGACGGGTCGAGGTACGTCGTCGAGGCGCCCTGGTCGGCGGCCGCGACCTCGAACGCGCAGCGCGTACGCGTCGAGGTCTTCTCGAAGATCAGCGCGATGTTCCTGCCCCGCAGGTACCGGTGCTCGGCCCCGGCCCGCTTGGCGGCCTTCAGTTCGGCGGCCAGCTCCAGCAGGCCGAGGAACTCCGGCGCGGTGAGGTCCAGCTCCTTGAGGAAGTGGCGGCCGGCGAGGGCGGTCGGGACAGTCGCCATGGGGCGCTCCAGGGATGGGGGACACGAACCCTTGGAAGTGTATACGAAGTTTAGTATTTCTATACGGCCTGTTTCCGTGCGGCCCGTTGCCGTACGGCGCGCTTCACACCGCGTCCCGCTGGACGGGACAGCTCATGCAGCGCGGCCCGCCCCTGCCCCGGCCCAGCTCGCTGCCGGGGATCTCTATCACCTCGATGCCCTGCTTGCGCAGGTGCGTGTTGGTGGTGACGTTCCGCTCGTAGGCGACGACGACGCCCGGTTCGACGGCCAGGACGTTGCAGCCGTCGTCCCACTGCTCGCGCTCGGCGGCGTGCACGTCCTGGGTGGCGGTCAGCACCCGGATCTCGCTGAGCCCCAGCGCGGCGGCGATCGCGCGGTGCATGTGCTCCGGCGGATGGTCGGTGACCTTCAGCTCCTTGTCCCCCGCGCCCGGCTCGATGGTGTACGAGCGGAGCATGCCGAGGCCCGCGTACTGGGTGAAGGTGTCGCCGTCGACCATCGTCATCACGGTGTCGAGGTGCATGAAGGCCCGTCGCTTCGGCATGTCGAGCGCGACGATGGTCTCGGCGGAGCCCGCCGCGAACAGTTTGTGCGCGAGCATCTCCACCGCCTGCGGGGTGGTCCGCTCGCTCATCCCGATCAGCACCGCGCCGTTGCCGATGACCAGCACGTCCCCGCCCTCGATGGTGGACGGGTAGTCGGCCTGTCCCTCGGACCAGACGTGGAAGGGCTCCGCGCGGAACAGCGGGTGGTGCCGGTAGATCGCCTCGAAGTGCACGGTCTCGCGCTGCCGGGCCGGCCAGCGCATCGCGTTGATGGCGACACCGTCGTAGATCCAGGCGGAGGTGTCGCGGGTGAAGAGGTGGTTGGGCAGCGGGCCGAGCAGGAAGTCGTCGAGTTCCATGGCGTGGAAGCGCACGGAGGTCGGCTCCGGGTGGGCGTCCAGGAACTCCCGCTTGGTCATCCCGCCGATCAGCACCTCGGCGAGCCCGGGTGCCGGGAGCGTCTCGAACGCGGCCCGCAGGTGGTCGGTGGCCAGCGGGCCGTACTCCTTCTCGTCGAAGACGCGGTCCAGGACGAGCGCGCGGGCCGCCGGGAGGTCCAGCGTCTCGGCGAGCAGGTCGCCGAAGAGGTGGACGGTGACGCCCCGGTCGCGCAGGACGTCGGCGAACCCGTCGTGCTCGGCGCGCGCCCGGCGCACCCAGAGCACGTCGTCGAAGAGCAGGGCGTCCTTGTTGCTGGGGGTGAGCCTTTTGAGCTCGAGATCGGGCCGGTGCAGGATGACGCGGCGCAGTCGCCCGGTCTCGGAGTCGACGTGGTAGGTCATGCCTTTCATCCTGACCCTCCGGGCGCGGGTTCACCCCTGCCTCCGGGTCACCGACTCGGGCCGGGCCAGCAGCCGCCGCGCTCCGGGCCCGCGCTCCAGCCCGGCCCGGGCGACGATCCACCCGGCGAGGAGGTGCGGGTCACCGGGATCACGGGCCAGGTCGTCGTCGTACCCGGCGAGCGCGGCGGCGGCGTCGCCGGCGGCGAGGTGTTCGTCGGGGGTGCGGGGGTCGGTGGGCGGGAGGGCGAAGGCGTGGGTGCGGACGTCGGGCCAGGGGGCGCGGTCGGGGCGGAGGCGGAGGGGACCGCCCGGCCGCTCGGACGGTGCGGCCGGGACGACGTTGCGCAGGCGCCACTCGGTGCGGTGCAGGGCGGCGGCGGTGCGGGCGCGGGTCAGGGCGGCCGGGGGCACGGGCTCGCGCAGCCAGCCGTCCAGGCTCCGGGCGAGACCGGTGACCAGGGCGTGCCCGGTCTCGGTGAGGCGTCCGCTGGTGAGGAGGGTGCGCACGACGAGCCTGCTCTGCGTCCGGCGCAGCGCGAAGTGGTAGGCGGCCGTCTCGGCGTGCTCCGGGTCGCGGAGCCGGTCCCGCCAGAACCCGGCGACGCCGGTGAAGGCGTAGGCGCCGTGCAGCAGACCGGTGAGGTGACGCGGGTCGGGGCGCCAGGGGGCGTAGTAGCGCTCCGCGCGGTCGTCGCGCAGCAGCGGGAAGAGGTGGAACAGCGCGGCGAGCTTGCTGTGCTGGAACTCGTGGACCAGCGCCTCGGCCAGGGCGAGCGGCGAGGAGGGGCGGGCGATGACCATCGCGCCGTAGGAGTCGCCGCTGGACGCGGAGACGCGTACGTCGGGCGGCGGCGGGGGCAGCAGGCCGGTGCGGGCCCAGGGGACGACGGCCCGGATCACGGCGGGGTCGAGCCGCCCGGGTCCCGTCCCCTTCCCGGCCGCGAGGATCGCGACGGCCTCGTCGAACAGCCGCTGCCAGGCCAGGGCCTCGTCGGCGTCCAGCCGGGCGGGCGGCACGGGGTCGTCGAGGTCGCGGTAGGGGTCCAGGTCCTCCAGGGGTACGGCGACGGGGCCGGCCGTGAGGGTACGCAGGGGGAGCCAGCGGGGGTCGTCGGCGGGTGGTGCCCCGTCCACCGGCACGGGCGCGGGGCGGCAGGTCAGGCCCACCCGGCGGCCGTCGCGTCCCGGACCGGTCAGGGTCAGCTCTCCGGCGCGGGTGCCCGCCCTGCCCGCCGACAGGCCGGCCGCGCCGTCCGGGAGCCGGGCCAGTCCCAGGCCCGGCAGGTGCAGCGCGCCGTCGTCCAGCGGGACGCGCAGGGACGTCTCCGTGCCGGCGTGCAGCGAGGCGACCACCGCGAGGGTGTTCAGCCGGGCCGCCTCCGCCCACAGCTCCGGCCCGGTCGCGGTGCCGTGCACCCTGCGCAGCATGTGCGCGATCCAGACGCCGGTCGTCGGGGCGAGCAGCAGCCGCTCGACCGGTTCGGGCGCCCGCTCGGCCGCCTCCTTGAACACCCGCCAGGCCTCCGCGACCGGAGTGAGGGGGGTGGGCAGGTCCCAGAGCTGTTTGAGCAGGGTGCGCAGCAGCAGCAACCGGCGTGCGCGCTCGCCCTGTTCGAGGAAGGCGACGGCCTCGGCGGAGTGGCCGCCGGCGGCGAGTTCCGCGAAGAGGGGAGCGGGCATGCGGAACGGGCTGGGGCGCTGCTCGCTGTTCGTCACCGGGCCTCCGGTCTGTAGGCGGGCATGCGGGAACCCGGTGGGGCGCTCCCGGTACGGCAGAGCTGCTATTCGGCCCGGGGCGGATCGCCGCCGCCCCGGACGCCGCCGCGGGACCGGAGGACCTCTTCGAGGAGACGGGTGCCGGAACCGAGGGGAGCGAGGCCATCCACGGCGATCAGGGGCAGCGCCGCGAGATCCGCCAGATCCGACTCCCAGACGGAAGTCCCCACCGCGAGGGCCGGCTCCCCGGCGGCGATTTCGGCGTTGCGCTGAGCGGGCGGCTGATGCAAGGTGGGTCCCCCTTCTCGCACGGTGGCACGCGGTGCCCCGTGTCCTTTGCATCCATCATGGCCATTGATTCCCGCATCGAAAACCGTACGATCACGCCATCCGATCATCATCGACCGCGCGAACAACCGGCGAAATCGGCCAACTTGCTTCATCGCCTCATCCGCCGAGACGCGCGTTCGGAGCCTGCGGCACCGCGGAGCACGTCGACCGGCCGCACCGTCCCGCGCCTCCCGGGGCCGGCGAGCAGGTGGGTGGCGCCCCCGCACACCCCGTTGCGGCGAGGCGGGGTCCCGTAATATCCGCCGGCCGCCGATGCCCGGGCAGCAACATCCCGGTGCGCACGGAGTCGTACTGCCGGATTCCGGGTACCGCAGAGTACGGCCCGATTCCCCGAGGTCCGCGAGATGTACCGGCACGGCTGGAAACAGCCCCTCCGGAACGGCGGCCCTGAACGGTGCGCCTACGCGCCGCCTCCGAGGAGCGCGTCGACGGCGCACGGCAGCACGGAGGGGCGGTCGAACGCACCCCGGTCCCACGGCCGGGCACGACCCGCTACCAGCGTGCCTCCTGCGACTCGGGACAAGCACGCGTACAACATCCGATACACCGTCAGACGACCTTTATCCTGGGAAAGTTGACTTCGCATAAGCGTGCGACAACCCGTCGGCGGGCACACGGTCGGCCGAATAACCGGACCACAGGGGGACACATGAGCCCTGACACGCTGATCGCGCACTTCGTGGGGGCCTCGGCCCTGATCCTGGTGGCCGCGCACGCGGCGGGCTGGGCGGCACGGAAGCTGAAGCAGCCGTACATCGTCGGCCAACTGACGGCGGGCATAGCGCTAGGTCCCTCCCTGCTCGGCAGCGCGGCGCCCGGCGCGTACGAGACGCTGTTCCCCGAGGAGATCGGTACGGCCCTGACCGGCTTCGCGCAGTTCGCCCTGGTAGTGTTCCTGTTCGCGGTGGGCTACGAGCTGGACCTGAAGCTGCTGGGCAACCGGGCGCGTACCGCGGTGGCGGTGGCGGCGGCCTCGTTCGTGGTGCCGATGGCGGTGGGCGGCGGGTGCGCGCTGCTGTTCTGGGAGCGGCTCCGCGCCCTCGGCATGCCGCGCGATCCGTCGCCGTCGATCGTGGTGTTCGCCGGAATCGCCTTGTCGGTCACGGCCGTCCCCGTCCTGACGGCCATAGTGCGGGAGAACGGTCTGGCCCGCACGGCGCCCGGTGTGGTGGCGGTCTCGGCCGCCGGCCTGCTCGACGTGGTCTGCTGGACGGTCCTGGCCGGGGCGTTGATGGAGAACGGCGGCGACCACGCGCTCGGGTGGCCGTGGCGGGTGGTGATCGCGGCCGGTTTCGTCACCGTGATGCTCCTCGGGGCCCGGCCGCTGCTGCGCCGGCTGCTGTGGCGTACGCGCATGGAGCCCTCACTGCGGATGGCGCTGCTCATCGGCTTCGCCCTCGGATCGGCCTGGGTGACGCACTCCCTGGGGCTGCATGTGATCTTCGGTGCGCTGCTGGCGGGTGTGGTGACACCCCGGGAGCCGGACGACCGGCTCGACCCCGATCTGCTGCGGCCCCTGCACGACGTCAGCTCGCTGCTGCTTCCGTTCTTCTTCGTGATCTCGGGTCAGACCGTCGTGCTGAACGGCATGGGGGCCACGGGATGGGTCGCCGTGCTGGTGGTCACCGCGCTGGCCGCGGTGACGAAGATCGGCAGCGGCGCGGTGGCGGCCCGGTGGGGCGGCCTGGACCGGCACGATGCGCGCACCGTGGGCATCCTGATGAGCGCCCGCGGTCTCACCGAGCTGATCGCCCTCAACGCGGGCCTGCAGGCGGGCCTGCTGAGCGACCGGCTCTACAGTGTCCTGGTGTTCATGGCCCTGGCCACCACACTCTCCACCCAGCCGCTCCTGCTTCTGACCCGCCGCCTGGCCGAACGCGGGCCGGGCGGGCGAACGAACGACCCGACCGACCTGCCGCCCCCACCCGCCGAACGGGACGACACACGCACCGCTCCGGTGGCGGACCTGGGCTGACATCGGACCGGAGCGGCAACCACGCCGCTCCGGCCGGTCCGCACCACCCCGCTACAGCGGCATGGGGGCGATGTCGCACTCGATACGGTGGTTCAGACGGGCCGCCTTCAGCCAAGGGTGGTCGGCACGGACCACCCGGGTGAAGCCCTCCACCGCCTTGCGCCGCGCCTGGTCCGCCTCTGCGCCCCGGCCGAGACCGCGCAGGTCGAGAGCGAGGTTCGCGGTGCAGGACAGGGTCAGCGGGTGTTCCGCGCCGGCGGACACGGTGAGTGCCGCCAGATTGGCCTCGTCGATCTCGTACGCACGGTTGAAATCCAGCCGTGCGTAAGCGGTGTTGGCCCGGCCGATGTCGACGGTCTGGGTCATCACGTGCTCGGGGCCCAGGGTGGCCACCAGTCTGCGGGACGCGTCTTCCTCCAGTTCCGCGGCGTTGTCCAGAGCGCCCATCATGCGCAGAGTGGCGGCGAGATTCGCCTTGGTCAGCAAGGTGTACGCGTGGTCTTCACCGAACAGGGACGCGTAGCGCCGCACGGTCTCCTTGCCGAGCTCGTAGGACTTCTTGAGGTTTTCGGTGCCTCCCGCGAGGCGCCGGTCGACGGAGAGGTTGATCGCCGTGGAGAGCGAGTCGGGGTGGACAGGGCCATAGCGGGCGACGAAGCGGGCCAGGGTCTCCTCGGAGAGTTTCAGGGCCTCGTCGAGCGCGCCGTCCCGGCGGAGGCAGACGGCAAGGTTACGAGCCACGCGCAGGGTGAGCGGGTGCTGTTCGCCCATGGCGTCGCGGGCCCTGGAGTAGACGTCCTTCTGAAAGTCCCGGGCGCCCGGGTAGTCGCCGCTCTCCCGCATGTCGATGGAGAGGCCGTTGAGCGTATTGAGCGTGAGGGAGTTGTTGGAACCGAACATATGCTCGCGCTGCCGGGCGTTCTCCTGGTCCATGGGCAGCGCCTCGTCGAACCGCCCGCACAGCCGCAGGTCGACCCCCCAGCTGTGGGTGGCCCGCAGGGTGATCGGGTCCTCGGGGCCGAACATGGTGCGTGCCAGCTCAGTGGCCTCCTTGCCGAGGTCCCGTGCCTCCGCGAACCGGCCCTGGTAGCGACGGGCGTCGGACATCTCACACAGGGAGTCGATGAGGTCCTCGGGGTCGGCGTTGATACGCCGGGACACCTCCAGGGCCTTCTCGGTCAGCGGGATGGCCTCACCGATCTGGCCGATCTGACGCAGGACGAAGGCGAAGGTCTTCGTGATGCGGATGACGTGGATGTCCTCCTCGCCGGACTCGGCGAGCCAGGCGCTCCATGCCTGCCGGGCGAGGTCCGCGGCCCCTTCGTGGTTGCCCCAGTAGTAGAGGAAGAGCACGGTGTCGGAGACGAGTTCCCGCACATAGGTGTCGGAGCTGGTGACCGCCCGGGAGGTGAGGATGTGCGGCAGCAGCGCCTGGTAGGCGGGCCATTCCCGCGACGAGGCGTAGTGGCCCGGTTTGGCGGCGGAGAGGAGCTGGTGGGCGGCGTCCCTCATACGGCCGCGCTGCTCCTGGTCGAGCTTGGCGAGGAGCACCGTCTGCAGCAGGCGGTGCATCTGCAGGGTGTCGGTCCGGGGATCGGTCTTGATCAAGGAGAACTGGTTGAGGTCGCGGACGGCCCGGTTGAGTTTGATCGACTCCCGCAGCATGGGGTCCACCTCGGGCGTGATGCTGACGCCTCGGCCGCCGCGCAGCATGGCCCGCGGGATGGGCTCGGGGGCCATGCTGGCGCAGATGTCGAGGAGTTGGCGGGCGCCAGGGTTGTTCTCCTTGATCCGCTCCAGCGAGATGTCCCAGGCGGCGGCCACGGAGACCGGGTAGTCGGGAGCCGGGTCGAGGTCGAGGATCTCGGGGCTGCGTTCGGCGAGCAGCGCGAGGTACTCGTCGACGAGCATGCCGGTGACCGCTCGCCAGGCACCGGCCTGCTCCACCGCGAGCGGTAGGTCGCCGAGGGCTTCGGCAAGGCGGTCGGCCTCTTCGGCGGAGAGGTCGGGAGAACGCTTCTGGAGCAGCTCGACGGATTCCTCACGTTCGAACACGTTCACCGGGAGCGGGGTCGCCACCCGTTCCCAGGACCGGTTCCTGGAGGTGACGATGACCTTGCCGGGACCGCTGGTCGGGAAGTACTGGCGGACCACGTCGATGTCCTCGGCGTTGTCGAAGACGAGCAGCCAGTTGTCGTGGGGCTCCCCGGAGCGCAGCGCGTCCAACACGTCCGAGACCGCCGTATTGGCGGTACCTTCCTGTCCCGGCTGGGCGACACCCAGCCGGGTGGCGAGACCGGCCAACGCGGTCAGGATGAGGCTCTCCCGCTCCGCCGGGATCCAGCAGATCACCTTGTAGCTGTGCTGGTGGGTGTAGATGTACTCCAGGGCCAGCTGGGACTTGCCCACGCCGCCGAGGCCGTGCAGCGCGTGCGGCAGCACGGCCGCGGTGTCCTGAGCCTCGAGCTGCTCCTCCACGGCCCTCAGCAGCGCCTGACGGCCGACGAACGAGGTGTTCCTGAGGGGAACGTTCACCATGATGGCCGGCGGTGCGGTCGTGGTGCTCTGCATGAGCGGCTCAGCCTCCGGGGCTTCGTTTGGGGTCTCGGTCACCAGGCTCGGCACGGCGTCTCCAGGTGTGACGTGAACGTCCGACCCTGGATGCCTCCCGTCCTGGTCGTCGGGGAACTCGCCGCCCTCCAGGTCTTTCACGCTTCCGGATGGTTCCGCGGACCCCCGTTCGGCCGCGTGGGACAGGAGCCTGGAGACGTCGGGTTCGATGCGGTTCGCCCGTTCGGAGTAGGGGCCCGAGAGGGCCCGCATCACGGCGAGTTCACTGCGCCGCCAGCCGGGCTCGGCCGGATCGGGCAGCGCGGCGCCGGCCGGGTCGCGCAGCGCGGCGCGCAGTGCGACGCCCCGCTCGCCGGCGGCCGGCAGGTCGCCCACCACACTGACGGTGCGCGCGAGTTGGGACCGGGTGGTGGTGGCCAGCAATGCCTCACGAACGCCGTCGGCGAAATCGGGGCGGCCCTCGCCTCCGTCACCCCAGTCGATCAGTCCGCCCATGAGGATCTCGGCGAGGTGGTCGGGACCGGTCTCCGGCATGACCCGGCGCCGTAGCTGTTCCATCAGGTCGAACTCGAAAGGCACGGCTGCCAGTTGAGCGGCAAGACGGCGTGCTGCGGGTGTGGCGAGCGTCAGGAAGCGGCGTACGGCGGCGGCCGCGGCGCGCGGGAGGCGCGGGGCGCGCAGACCGGGGGCGGGCGTGCCTTTGGTGAGGGTGCCCGCGAGGACGACGGGCAGGTCGCGGCGCACTCCTCGCTCGCCGGTCACGAGGTCGGCCCAGGCGGCGACGGAGCCGGGTTTGAGGGAGAGCACCGGGACGGGCAGGGAGTCGTCGGCCGCCTCGGGCAGCGGGCGCAGGGGGTCGGGGCCGTCTGGCGGCGCCCGGTGTCCGAGGCAGTTGTTGGGCATGCCGAAGCCACCGGCCTCGAGGACCGCCGGGTAGGGGCGGATCGAAGTGCGGTGGCGGAGGTGGGGCGGGAGCAGGTGGACCAGTGCGGTCGGACCGGAGCGGGCGAGCCGGCTCAGCAGGGTGTCGGCGGCGGGGGCGGCCCAGCCGTGGGCGAGTCCGTCGGTGACGGCGAGGAAGATCCGGCCGCCCCGTCCGTCGAAAAGCTCGGACGGGTCCGCGACGGCTCCGCCGCTGGCCCAGCGCAGGACGGCGGCCCCGGTCCGCGGGAGGGTGGCCCCGAGGGTGCGGACGCTGCGGAAGGCGCCGCTGTGCTCGGCGGCCTCGGCGAGGCCGGCCACCGTCTCCTCCCAGATCCTCATGGTGGGCGCGTCGTCGGCGAGCAGCACCAGGTCGAACGCGGACGTGCGGGCGGGGCGGAGGAACGGCATCCACATGCCGTCGGCGAGCCCTCGCTCGGCGGTGGTCTCCTCGTCGAGCTCCAGGGTGTCGCGGGAGGGTACGCGGCGGGCGAGCCGGTGCAGGGCGCGGGCGAGCAGGGCGGTGCGGTGGCCGGGTCCGTACTGCGGCAGGTTGGCGTCGGGCAGCAGGGGGCGGCCGACGTGGAGAGTGGCGGCGCCCTCGGGGTGCGGTAAGAGCCCGCCGCCGACGAGGAGCGGCTCGCGCGCCGGTGCGGGGGCTCCGGCCGCGTCCGCGGAGGCGGCCGGTCCGACGCGGCCCGGGGTGCCGGGCCGGCCGGGCGGGAGCTGTGCGAGGAGCGCGGGGAGACCGGAGCCGGTCGCGAGATCGGCCGAATCCGCACGCCTGGAGGGCGTCGCGGGTTCCGGTTCGTCCTCGGTGCGGGGTGTCGTGACCGTTTTCGCGGCACCCGCGGCCGGAGGGGCGTCCGGGTCCGGCACTGCTTCCGGTCCCGCACCGGCGGGGCCGCCGTGACGGTTCCAGTACGCGGCGAGCCACACCGCGTCGGCGACCTCCTGCCACCGCGGTGACTCCCGGTCCTCGCCGTCCGGCCGTGGGAACGGCTGGTCATGGGTCAGCACGTGCCGGGGCGGGGCAGCGGCGACGGAGCCTTTGACCTCACTCGCGCATTCGACGGACTCGGGGAACACCGAAGGAGGCGACGCCCCTGATTCGGGTCCGCCGTCGCCGGGTCCGGATGCGCGCTCCCTGGGAAAGCCGTTGTCCATTCAGCGGCCCTTCGCGAGGTCGCGGAGCAGCATTTCCACGAGCTTACGCCCGTTCCCGTCGACCTGGAAACCACCCATGGTAGTGATCTGGACAGCGTTGAGTAACTGGTCCAGGGAGTGCGTGCCCCCGGCCCGGACGCGCTGGAGGAACAGGTCCACCAGGTCCTCGCTGTGCCGCGCGCTCTGCCCGAGATGCCGGCCGACCATGGCGAGGAGCTGTTCGCGGGTGGGCGTACGGAGCTCCAGGGGCAGGCAGCGCCTGCGGAACGCGGCCGGGAACTCCCGCTCCCCGTTGCTGGTGATCACCACGACGGGGAACTCCCGGCACTCGACCCGCCCCTGCCGCAGTACGGCACGGACGCCGGGGTCGCTGGTGTGGACGCTCGCGGTGTCGGCGGCGTCACGGACCAGCTCCGGGACGTCATAGCTTCCGTTCTCCAGGACGTGCAACAGGTCGTTCGGCAGGTCGATGTCGCTCTTGTCGAGCTCGTCGACAAGAAGCACACGAGGACGATGGTAGGGCAGCAGAGCGGTCCCCAGTGGCCCGAGCGTGATGAAATCACCTAGCAGAGGCGGAATTTGACGATCGGTCAGAGAACTCCCGGCGTCCTCCGCCCCGTCGGCACCGGGTGCCACCGCGTCCCGCAGCCCCGCCTGCCAGGCGGCGATGGCCTGGGCGCGCCCCATCGCGTCATGAACGTACAGGCCGTCGCGCAGGGCGGTGCGACTGACGATGTTCCACTCCAGCACCCGGCCGAGACCCAGCTCCCGCGCGATCAGATAAGCGAGGGTGGACTTGCCGATGCCAGGAGGCCCCGTGATCAGCAGTGGCCGGCGCAGCAGCAACGCGGCGTTGACGGTGTCGATCTCCTCGGAACCCAGCTGCGGGGCGATCCCGTCGGGGCCCAGCCTGCGCTGCGCCCCGTCCGGGTCGTCGGGCGGGGCGGGCTGAAGCGGGTCGCCGCCGAACCGGCGCCAGGGCGGGGGCTCGGGCAGTTCCACGGCGACGGCGGGAGACCGGCCCGTGGCATGGAAGATCCGCCAGCCGTCCGGGGCCGTCTGCTCCTCCTGCGCGGTCATGCCGGTGCCTCCTCGTTGGCGAGATCGCCGTCGTCGGTGTGGATGTCGACCAGTCGTGTCGGATCGTCCCAGAAAAAGGCGATATGGCGTCCGAGCAGATCGGGGCTCTGCGCGGGATCGACGGCCTTCCTGCGCAGCCGGTGGATGGCCATGGGGATCTGTGCCGCGATCGGTACGGAGGCGAACACCGCGGTGACGACCTCGCGCCGCTCCTCGACGAAGGCGCCCCGACGGTCCCATATGGCGAGGGAGATGCCTTCCGCGATGGCGGCCTTGAGCGCCTCCAGGGCGGGCGTGTCGGCGGGTGCGTCGAGCACCACGGCGGTGCGTCCGGTCTCCCCGGCGAGCGCGGTCTGCCAGGCGTCGAGCCGCTGGGCGTCCGCGCCCGTCCAGCCGTGCACCGTGACACCGTGCTGCCGCAGTCTGTGCCAGCGGTCGCGCCATTGCCGCCGGACCATCGCGTCGTCGGTGCGCATCCGCTCCAGACTTCGCAGGTGCACCCCGTACTTCAGGGCGAGCGGCAGCGGCCGGCCGTGACCGGTTCTGAACCTCAGCCCCCCGACGTCGTGATTGAGGAGGTCGTACGGGAGGACGAACTCGACGTACGTCGGCTGTTCGCGCCCGGCCGGGTCCTGGCCGGCGGGGGCGGACCAGAGCCGGGCACCCTGCTGGAGGGCGTGCTCGACGGCCTGCCCGAGGCCGTCCAGGGTGGTGACGGCCGGCTCACCGGGCTGCGGGTCCCAGTGGCCGGGGACGGTGTTCAGCCAGGGACGTACGACGATGTCGCCGGAGCCGTCACGAGCGGGTTCCACGGCGACGATGAGACAGCAGGGGATGTCCGGATCGTCGGCGCTCTTCCGGCGGGCGCTCCGGTGCCGCGCCACCGCCGCCGTCAGGCCCGAGCGCTGGGCCCAGCCGTCGACCCATTTGAGGAGGGCTCCGCGGTGACCGGGTGACGCGGCGAGGGAGGCGGCCACGTCGACCAGGAGCACCGCGGGGGGTAACCCGTCCGGCTGCACGTTCCATTCCAGGGTGTGCGCCAGAAGCTGTTCGGGCGAGAGTCCGGCGGGCAGGTAGAGGCCGTTGAGTTCCTCGGCGAGCCTGTCCCGCAGCCGTACCGCGGACAACTCCCCTTTGGCGTCGGCCAGCAGGGCGTGGGCCGTGCCGATGTCGTGGCCGGAGAGCGGGCCGGGGAGGGAGACGGTGTCCGGGGGCGGCGCGGCGGGAGCGAGCAGCCGGTCGAGTTCGTCGGCCGGCGCGGCCCCTTCGAAGAGCTCCACCACGTTCACCAGCACGCGTTCGCCGCCCGCCACGCCCAGCGCGGCACGCACCATGGCCACGACGTCCTCGCGGAGCCGTACGCCGCGTATGTCGACCGTGCGGGCCAGCTGTTCGCCGAGCACGGTCGCGAACTGGACACGCCCCTGGGCGTCCTCCATGCAGCTCAGTTCGCACAGGGCGCCGGTGAGCCGGGACAGCAGTTCCAGACCCTGCGTGCGCGGCACCCCGCCGTCGGGACCGCCGAAACCCTCGCCTTTCCCCACCGACTTGTCCCCCATGAGTCGGTTCGCCTGACCGACCTGCGAAGTTAGCACGGCGAGTGATGGTTCACCAGGGACTTGGGAGGCACGGAGGAACGAAGTCCGGCCGAGTCCCCCTTGCGGGTGACACTCGGCCGGATTCATTCACCACCGATGCGGCACGTGCCCGTCACAGCCGCGGGTCCACCGGCTCCGACTCCAGGGCCAGTACGGCGAAGACCGGCTCGTGGACGCGCCACAGCGGCTCGCCCTCGGCGAGACGGTCCAGGGCCTCCAGGCCGAGGGCGTACTCGCGCAGGGCGAGGGAGCGCTTGTGGTTGAGGAAGCGGTTGCGCAGGCGGGCCAGGTTCTCCGGGCGGGTGTACTCGGGACCGTAGATGATCCGCAGGTACTCGCGGCCCCGGCACTTGATGCCGGGCTGCACCGGGCGGCCCTTGGCGTCGTGGACCAGGGCGCCGACCGGTTTGACGACCATGCCCTCGCCGCCCCGTCCGGTCATCTCCAGCCACCAGTCGACTCCGGCGCGTACGGACTCGGGGTCGGCCGTGTCGACGTAGAGGCGGCGGGTGGTCCGCAGCAGGCCGGTGGTGTCGTGCTCGACCAGACGGTCGATGAGGGCGAGCTGTTCGTCGTGGGGCAGGGCGGCGAGGCTGCGGCCCTGGGCGGCGAGGATCTGGAACGGGGCCAGGCGGACGCCGTCCAGACCGTCCGTGGTCCAGCAGTAGCGGCGGTACGCGTCGGTGAACGCCGCGGCGGAACCGGCGCGTTCGCGCTGGCGGTTCAGCAGGTCCTCGACGTCCACACCGCGGGCCGCGGCGCCCTCCAGGGCCGCCAGGGCGCCCGGGAAGACCGCGCCGGAGGCGGCGCCGACCGCCGCGTACTGGGAACGCAGCAGCCCGGACGCCTTCAGCGACCACGGCATCAGTTCGGCGTCCAGCAGCAGCCAGTCGGTGCCGAGTTCCTCCCAGAGGCCGGCCTCGGTGACGGCGGTGCGCAGCCGGCCGAGGATCTCCTCCGTGACGGAGGTGTCGTCGAAGAAGGGGCGGCCGGTGCGGGTGTAGAGGGACCCGGTCTCGCCGCCCGTGGTACCGAAGCGCCCCGCGGCCACGTCGGCGTCGCGGCAGACCAGGGCGACCGCGCGGGAGCCCATGTGCTTCTCCTCGCACACGACCCGGGCGACGCCGTCCCGCTCGTACTGGGCGAACGCCTCGACCGGGTGCTCCAGGTAGCCGTCGAGGTGCGAGGTGGCGGTGGGTGCCATGGTCGGCGGGAGGTACGGCAGCAGGCGCGGGTCGACCGCGAAGCGGCTCATCACCTCCAGGGCCGCGGCGGCGTTCTCCTCACGGACCGATATCCGGCCGTGGTGCCGGGTCTCGACGAAGCGGCGGCCGTGTACGTCCGCCAGGTCCAGCGGCCGGCCCTCGTGGCCGCCGGGGGCCTCGGTGCGCAGCGGGCGGGCCGGCTCGTACCAGACCCGCTCGGCCGGTACGTCGACCAGTTCCCGCTCCGGCCAGCGCAGCGCGGTGAGCTTGCCGCCGAAGACGGCGCCGGTGTCCAGGCAGATGGTGTTGTTGAGCCAGGTGGCCTCCGGGACCGGGGTGTGGCCGTAGACGACGGCGGCCCGGCCGCGGTAGTCCTCCGCCCACGGGTAGCGCACGGGCAGGCCGAACTCGTCGGTCTCGCCGGTGGTGTCGCCGTAGAGGGCGTGGCTGCGGACCCGGCCGGAGGTGCGGCCGTGGTACTTCTCCGGCAGACCGGCGTGGCAGACCACCAGCCGGCCGCCGTCGAGGACGTAGTGGCTGACCAGTCCGTCGATGAACTCCCGTACCTCGGCGCGGAACTCCTCGCTCTCGCCGTCCATCTGCCCGATGGTCTCGGCGAGTCCGTGGGTGTGCTGGACCTTGCGGCCCTTGAGGTACCGGCCGAACTTGTTCTCGTGGTTGCCGGGCACGCACAGCGCGCCGCCCGCCTTCACCATGGCCATCACGCGGCGCAGTACGGCGGGGCTGTCCGGGCCGCGGTCGACGAGGTCGCCGACGAAGACGGCGGTACGGCCCTCGGGGTGCACGCCGTCGACATAGCCCAGCTTGCCGAGCAGCGCCTCCAGTTCGGCCGCGCAGCCGTGGATGTCGCCGATGATGTCGAAGGGGCCGGTGAGGTGGGTGAGGTCGTTGAACCGCTTCTCGGTGACGACGGTGGCGTGCTCGACCTCCTCCACACCGCGCAGCACGTGCACCTTGCGGAACCCCTCGCGCTCCAAGTGCCGCAGGGAGCGGCGGAGTTCGCGGGTGTGGCGCTGGATGACCCGGCGGGGCATGTCGGCGCGGTCGGTGCGGGTGGCGTTGCGCTCGGCGCACACCTGCTCGGGCACGTCGAGCACGATGGCGATCGGCAGGACGTCGTACTTCCTGGCCAGCTCGATCAACTGCCGTCGGCCGTCCTGCTGCACGTTCGTCGCGTCGACGACGGTGCGGCGGCCGGCGGCCAGCCGCTTGCCGGCGATGTAGTGCAGCACGTCGAAGGCGTCGCGCGACGCGCTCTGGTCGTTCTCGTCGTCGGCGACCAGACCTCGGCAGAAGTCGGAGGAGATGACCTCGGTCGGCTTGAAGTGGCGGCGGGCGAAGGTCGACTTGCCCGAACCGGAGGCGCCGACGAGCACCACGAGGGAGAGGTCGGTGACGGGCAGGGTACGGACTCGCGGCTGCGGGGTCCCGGTGGTGGTCACGCGGCCTTCGCCTCCTTCACGGTGCCGGCCGTGAACACGGCCATCTGGGTGGGCGGTCCGACCTCGGGGTCGTCCGGCCCGACGGGTACGAACTCGACGCCGTATCCGTGCCGTTCGGCGACCGTCCGCGCCCAGGCGCGGAACTCCTCACGGGTCCACTCGAAGCGGTGGTCGCCGTGCCGGACATGGCCGGCCGGGAGGGTCTCCCAGCGCACGTTGTACTCGACGTTGGGGGTGGTCACGAGGACCGTACGGGGGCGGGCCGCGCCGAACACCGCGTACTCCAGGGCGGGCAGCCGGGGCAGGTCGAGGTGCTCGATCACCTCGCTGAGCACGGCGGCGTCGTACCCCTTGAGCCGTTTGTCGGTGTACGCCAGCGAGCCCTGGAAGAGCTGCACGCGCGCCGCCTGCCGCTCCCCCATCCGGTCCAGTTTCAGCCGCCGGGAGGCGATGGTGAGCGCCCGCATCGACACGTCGACGCCGACGATCTCGGTGAAGGACGGGTCCTTGAGCAGTGCCTGGACGAGCTGGCCCTGGCCGCAGCCGAGGTCGAGCACCCGGGAGGCGCCATGGGCGCGCAGCGCGGTGAGGATCGCCTCCCTCCGCCGCACGGCGAGCGGGGTCGGCTTCTCCTCGGTGTCGGTCTCCTCGGCCACGGCGTTGTCGATCTCCTCGACGGCGCTGTCGTCCGCCTCGGCCAGCCGGACCAGCTCCAGGCGCTCCATGGCCTGGCGGGTCAGCGACCAGCGGCGGGACAGGTAGCGGCTGGTGATCAGCTTCTGCTCCGGGTGCGCGGGCAGCCAGCCCTCACCGGCCCGCAGCAGCTTGTCGACCTCGTCGGAGGCGACCCAGTAGTGCTTGGCGTCGTCGAGGACGGGGAGCAGGACGTAGAGGTGGCGCAGGGCCTCGGCGAGGGTGAGCGTGTCCGCCTCCAGGACCAGGCGCACGTACCGCGAGTCGCCCCACTCGGGGAACTCGGCGTCCAGGGCCACGGGCTCGGCCGTGACCGTCCAGCCGAGCGGCTCGAAGAGCCGGCGGACGAGTCCGGCGCCGCCGCGGGCGGGCAGCGCGGGCACCTCGATGCGCAGCGGGCGCGGCTGCTCCGGCAGTTCCGGGCGGGCGGCGCACACACCCCGCATCGCGCTGGAGAAGACACCGCTCAGCGCGACGGCGAGCAGGGAGGACGCCGCGTACGGGCGGTCGTTGACGTACTGGGCGAGTGCCGCGTCGGGGGCGCCCCCACGCCCCTTGCCCTTGCCGCGCCGGACCAGTGCCACCGCGTCCACCTCCAGCAGCAGCGCCGCCGTGCAGCGCTCGGCGTCCGCCTCGGGGTAGAGGACGTGGGCCGTGCCGTAGGACGTGGAGAACGCCTGCGCCTTCTCGGGATGCTTGTGCAGCAGGAAACCGAGGTCGGTCGCCGGGCGCTCGGCGGAGCCGGTGGTACTGATCGTCAGGAACACGGTGGTTACACCTCGAAACGCCTTCTGAGCTGGGGATACACGCCGGGTTCGGGCGTACGGTGCCAACGTACCGGGAACGGCCGGGGATGCTCCGGGAATTTACGGGCGGATGCGGCGGGGCCGCCCGTTCCGTACGGACGGCCCCGGTTCCCGTGGAGCCGGTGTTACGACAGCTGGGACTGGACCTGGGCGGAGATCAGCTCCAGGTGGTCGAGGTCGTGCAGGTCGAGGACCTGGAGGTAGATGCGGCTGGAGCCGGTCTCGGCGTAGCGGCCGATCTTGTCGACGACCTCGGCGGGGGAGCCCGCCAGGCCGTTGGTCCTGAGTTCGTCGACCTCGCGGCCGATCGCGGCGGCGCGGCGGGCGACCTCCTGGTCGTCCTTGCCGACGCAGACGACGAGGGCGTTGGAGTAGACGAGGTCGCCCGGGTCGCGGCCGGCCTCCCGGGCGGCGTCGCGGACCCGGCCGAACTGCGTCGCGGTGTCCTCGACCGAGGCGAAGGGCATGTTGAACTCGTCGGCGAACCGGGCGGCCAGCCGCGGGGTGCGGGTCGCGCCGTGGCCGCCGATGAGGACCGGCACCTTGGGCTGGGCCGGCTTGGGGAGCGCGGGGGACTTGGTGAGGTCGTAGTGGGTGCCGTGGTGGTCGAAGGTCCGGCCGGTCTCGGTGGCCCACAGGCCGGTGACGATCTCCAGCTGCTCTTCGAGGCGGGCGAACTTCTCCTTCGGGAAGGGGATGCCGTACGCCTTGTGCTCCTCCTCGAACCAGCCCGCGCCCAGGCCGAGTTCGACACGGCCGCCGGACATCTGGTCGACCTGGGCGACCTGGATGGCGAGCACGCCGGGGAGGCGGAAGGTGGCGGCGGTCATCAGGGTGCCGAGCCGGATGCGCTTGGTCTCGCGGGCGAGGCCGGCGAGGGTGATCCAGGCGTCGGTGGGGCCGGGCAGGCCGTCCCCGGACCCCATGCTGAGGTAGTGGTCGGAGCGGAAGAAGGCGTCGAAGCCGAGGTCTTCCGTGGCCTTGGCGACGGTGAGGAGGGTGTCGTAGGTGGCGCCCTGCTGGGGTTCGGTGAAGATGCGAAGATCCATGGGTCCATCCTGCACGGTCCGCGGCGGGCCGCCGCACACGCGGGTCCGGGGCGCCCCGTCCACGACCGGGTGAACCGGGCGGGGCCGGCGGTGCGGTGCGACCGGTGCCGGTGGAGGCCGTCGTCCTCCGGGCCGGACCCGGCCGGCGTTCCGCTTCGGGCGTCCGGGGCGTGCCCGGAGCCCACGCCGTGGCGGGAGGCGTGCCCGGAAGCCACCGCCGGGGGCGGGAGAGTCCAGTAGGGAGTGCGGGGCCCCCGGCCGACACTGGCCCGTTCCGTCGACCCGGGCCGACGGAACGGGCCGTACGGGCCGTACGGGCCGTGCGGTGCGCGGTGTCAGCCCGCCTCCCGCTCCGGCACGTGTTCGTCGCGGTCCGCCAGTTTGCGGAGCATCTCCAGGACGCGGTCGCGGGACTCGTCCGCCGCGTCGATGGCCTCCACGCACTGCCAGTAGGTCGCCTCGTCGGCCGCCGAACTGGCGAGCCCCACCAGGACGATACCGACCTCGCCGAGCAGACCGCCGAGGTGCATCAGGACCGGGCGGGTCTCGCCCAGCTCGGTGAGCCGGGCCGCGCGCAGTTCGTCCGGGCCGAGGTCCGGGACGCCCAGCACTCCGCAGCCACGGCCCGCCAGCTCGGTCAGCCCCAGTGCCTCACCCCGCAGTTCGGGCGGGCCGGCGACGGCGAGGCGGCTCCCTATCGCCTGCGCCAGGGCCTGCGCCTGCCACACCTCGGTCAGCAGCTCCCGTACGTCGCCGCTCGTGGCCAGGGCGCGTCTGCTTGTCACGATGAGCCGCACAGCGTCCATGCGCTGCCCCCGTCTGTCCGACGCGCTGCCCACGCGTCCGCATCCGTTGAACTCCCTTGTTCACTACCCAGAGTGAAAGAGTGTGAGACAAAAAGCCAGAGGAAGACCGAAATCTGCCGACAACGATTCGAGCAGAGTTCACTTTTCATATACGGAGAGTGACAACGGAGTCGGTGGCTCCTCACCCCTGGGGCGGCTCCCCCACCGGGAACCTACGCTCGTTGCGGTCGATCTTCGCGGCCAGCGCGGCCAGCGGATCGACACCCAGCACCTCGCAGAACTGGAGCAGATACGCGAGGACATCGGCGACCTCGTCGTTCACGCGGTGTGCGGTGTCCGGGTCGTCCATGACGCGGGCGGACTCCTCGGGCGTCAGCCACTGGAAGATCTCGAGGAGTTCGGAGGCCTCCACACTGAGCGCGGCGGCGAGGTTCTTGGGCGTGTGGTACGGCTGCCAGTTCCGCGCGGCGGCGAACTCGGCGAGCCGGTGCCGGAGCCCCGTGAGGTCGTACGGATCAGTCACGGTCCAGGTGTACCACCGTCACCCCGCTCACCCCCGCCGCCCAGGAGGCGTCGCTCACCGCGCCGACCAGCCGGATGTGCCCGCGCTCGCACATCCGCGCCGCCAGGCGCAGCAGTTCGCCCCGCTGTCCCGGATCGAGCGCCCGGTCCAGTCCGTCGGCGAGGACCGTGAGGGTCTGGAGCGCGGCCGGGACCTCGCCGGGCGCGTCGACCTCCAGCACACCGGGGCCGGTGAGCAGCACCAGGGCGAGGGCGGTGTACCGCAGCTCGCCGTCGCCGAGGCGGCGCAGGTCGGTACGGGTGCCGTCGCCCCGGTCGAGGAGGGCGCGGACCAGGCGGCCGGTGTCGTACGGCTCGGCGAGCAGGTCGGTGACCGGCCCGGCGCATCCGGCGCGCACCGCCTCCACGAGGAGGGCGTGCCGGCGTCCGCATTCGGCGCGGGTGCGCCACAGGACGTCGGCGAGGTTGCCGCAGCCGCCGAGCAGCCGCCCGCTGCCGACCCGGACGGGGTCCCGCATCCGTTCGGGGCGGGGGTCGCAGGGGAAGACCGAGCGCAGGGCGACGACCATCTGCTCGGCGGCGGCGAGCACCCTGCGCTGTCCGGGGGTCTTGCCGGCGACGCGCAGCGGCAGCAGTGCGGTGCCGAGCCGGTCGTCCGGCAGCGGGGCGCGGGTCACCGGGGTGGCCCCGGCCGTGTGCCAGGCGGCCTGTACGGTGCGCCGGCCGGGGTCGCGCAGGGCGGTCTCCAGGAGGACCACCCCGTTCGCCGTCAGCCGCTCCCCCACGATCCGCAGCCCGGGTTCGGCCTGTACGGCGACCTCCAGCCGGACCGGCCCCTCAGGGCCGTCGGCCGTGCAGCCGATGCGGAAGCCGCGGCGGTGCTGGGCGTCGGCGCGGGCCCGCTCCGGCACGCAGGCGCCGGGCTCCGGGAACGTCTCGCCCAGCTCGGCGCCGCCGCCGAGCCGGGCGAGCGCCTCGTACGCCCGCAGCGCGCTGGTCTTGCCGCTTCCGCTGGGCCCGGTGAGCAGGGTGAGTGCGCCGAGCGGGAGCGTCACGGCGCGGTGCCCGGCGAAGGCGGACAGCCGCAGTTCGGTGATCCGCGGGAGCGCGGGGCGGCCGCCCGGGGGCGCGGGTGGCGGGGTGGTGTCCGGGCGGGGCGGGGAGGCAGGGGTCATGTGCGGGACGGTAAGGGGCGCGCGGTCAGGCGAACCGTTCCGCTCGGCGTCCCTTCCCACGATCGGACGACATGCTCAGGCCCCCGGCGTTCCCAGTCCTTCCATCAGGCCGGTGACCTCGGTACCGGCGGGTGTCAGCAGGAAGACGTTGCGGTCGACGCGGTGCATTCCGCTGGCCAGTCCGAAGACGACTCCCGTGCTGAAGTCGAGGACGCGTTTGGCGGTGTCCGTCTCCGCGCCGGTCAGGTCCAGCAGGACCGGTATCCCGGACATCAGTGTCTCGGCGACCTCGCGGGCGTCCGCGAACACGTTCACCCGCAGGACGACGAAGCGGCGGCGGGCCTCGGTCCCGGCCTCGGGGAGGGTGCGGTGGCCTACGGCGGACGGCCATGCGTCGCGGCCCCGGAGTGGGACGACCTGGGCGAGGCCCTGCCACTGTTCGTCGGTGACATCGTGGCTGTTCACCGGCATGCTCCGTCCCCTGTGGTGCTGGCTGTCTGCATCGGGCAATTCTTACTCATGGTCACCCGATCGGCCCAATGTGACACGCTCCGCCATCGTCCTCCGGGGGCGCTGCCCCCGGACCCCCGCTCCTCAAACGCCGGAGGGGTTGACTACAGAGAACGCGTTGACCTGGGCCGCTCCGGCCGGTTGCATGGGCGTATGGCCGGTGAAGTGGATGGTGTGGTGGGGCCCGTTGTCGCCTTCGAGACGCAAGAGGACTGGGAGGCGTGGCTGGAGGAGCATCAGGGGGACGTCGACGGGGTGTGGCTGAGGATTCCGAAGAAGGGGTCCGGGATCACCGGGGTCGACTACGCGACCGCCCTGGAGTCGGCGCTCTGCTACGGCTGGATCGACGGGCACAAGAAGGGGCTGGACGACACCCATTGGATCCAGCGGTTCACCCCGCGCCGGGCGCGCAGCCGGTGGTCGGCCGTCAACCGGCAGAAGGCCCTCGATCTGATCGAACGAGGGCGTATGCGGCCGCCCGGGCTGCGCGAGGTGGAGCGGGCGCGGGCGGACGGCCGCTGGGAGGCCGCGTACGCGAGCCAGAGCACGGCGACCGTCCCCGACGACCTCCGGGCCGCGCTGGACGCGGCCCCCGGAGCCGCCGACTTCTTCGGCACCCTCGACAGCCGCAACCGGTACGCGATCCTCCACCGGATCGAGGAGGCCAAGCGGCCGCAGACCCGGGCGGCCCGGATCGAGAAGTTCGTCGCCATGCTCGCCGAGGGAGAGAAGATCTTCCCGTAGATCCGTGGATCCGTGGATCCGTGGACCTGTCGGGTCAGCCCGCGACGACCGCCTCCGCCCCCGCCACACCGCACACCCGCGCCGCGCCGTACGTGGCGATGTGCGCGGCGCCGCGCGGCGGCGACTGCGGTACGCCCATCTCCACGACCACGGTGGACGGGTCGGCGGCGAGCAGGGTGTCCAGGGCCGTGCGCATCCACGGGTGCCGGTGCTCGTCGCGGACCACGGCGACGACGCGCCGGCCGGCCGCCTCCTTGAGCGCCCGCTCGCCGGCGTCGGGGCCGGTGAAGTGGCCGGTGGTGGTGCCCGGCAGCAGCCGTTCCAGCTCCGCGCCGACGCCCCACGGGGTCTCGTCGCCGACGGCGATGTTCGGGGCCGGGTCGAAGGTGGCCACGTACACCGGTCCGGTGACCGGCGCGGGGCCGGCGGCGCGGGTGACGGTGACCGCGCGGCGGGCCGCCGTGAGGCCGATCTCCGGCTCGGGTGCGGCGGCCGCGGCCGGGGAGCGTCGTACGCCCGCGGTCCAGTCGGCGAGGGCGCGCACCCGGGCGGCGGCGTCGGCGAGCCGCTCCTCCGGGAGTTCGCCGGAGCGTACGGCGTTCACCAGCGCGTCCTGGAGGCTCTGCACGGTGCCCTCGTCGCACAGCCCGCCGCCCACGCAGATCGCGTCGGCGCCGGCGGCGATGGCGAGGACGACTCCCTGTTCGAGGCCGTAGGTGCCGGAGATGGCGCGCATCTCCATGCCGTCGGTGACGATCAGGCCCTGGTAGCCGAGTTCGCCGCGCAGCAGGTCGGTGAGGATGCGCCGGGAGAGCGTGGCCGGGCGGTCCGGATCGAGGACCGGGACCCGGATGTGGGCGCTCATGACGGCGCGGGTGCCGGCCGCGATCGCCGCCCGGAACGGCTGCAGTTCGCGCTCGTCGAGGGTCTTGGCGTCGAGGTCGATGTGCGGGATCGCGTGGTGGGAGTCGACGCTGGTGTCGCCGTGGCCGGGGAAGTGCTTGGTGCAGGCGGCGACGCCGGTGGACTGCAGGCCCTCGACGTAGGCGGCGGTGTGCCGGGCGACCAGGGCGGTGTCGCCGCCGAAGGAGCGCACGCCGATCACCGGGTTGTCGGGGTTGGCGTTGACGTCGGCGGACGGGGCCCAGTCGAAATTGACGCCGCACTCGGCGAGCCGGCGGCCCAGTTCGCGGGCGACGCCGCGGGTCAGACCGGTGTCGTCGACGGCGCCGAGGGCGTGGTTGCCGGGGAAGGAGGAGCCGGTGCGGACCTCCAGGCGGGTGACGTCGCCGGACTCCTCGTCGATGGCGACCAGCAGGTCGTCGCGTTCGGCCCGCAGTTGTGCGGTGAGGGCGGTGACCTGCTCGGCGGTGGTGACGTTGCGGCCGAAGAGGGCGACGGAGGCGAGGCCCTCGGACAGCCGGCGGCGGACCCAGTCGGGCGCGGTGGTGCCGGCGAAGCCCGGCTGCAGTACGGCGAGCGCGTCCCGGGTGAGGGTGTCGGTGCCGGTGGTGGTGGTCGTCATCGGGTGGCGTTATCCCTTCACGGCGCCCGCGGTGAGGCCGCTGACGGCCCTGCGCTGCAGGAAGACGAAGAGGATCAGGATCGGGACGGCGAACAGGGAGGAGGCGGCCATGGTCGCGCCCCAGTCGTCGCCGAACTGGGTCTGGAAGCTGGACAGCCACAGCGGCAGGGTCTGCGCGCCCCCGGATTCCTTGCTGAGGACCAGGACGAGGGGGAACTCGTTCCACGCGGTGATGAAGCCGAACATGGAGGTGGACATCAGGCCCGGTGCGAGCAGCGGCAGGATGACCCGGCGGAACGCCTGGGCGCGGGTGCAGCCGTCGACCATCGCCGACTCCTCCAGCTCCTTCGGCACGGCGGCGACGAAGCCGCGCAGCGTCAGGATGGTGAAGGGGAGGATCATCATCATGTAGAAGGCCGTGAGCGGCACCAGGCTGTTCAGCATGGAGGCGTCCCGCACGATCATGTAGATCGCGATGACCATGACCTCCCAGGGCGCCATCTGGGCGAGCATGAAGCCGATGACGAAGCCGCGCCGTCCCTTGAAGCGCATGCGGGCCAGGGCGAAGGAGCCGGCCAACGCGATGATCAGCGAGAAGAGGACGGCCAGGCAGGTGACGGTCAGCGAGTTGCGGACGAACGTCCAGAAGTGCTCGGCGTCGGTCGCGGTCCCGAAGTGCTCGAACGTGATGTCCGTCGGGAACCAGACGGGGGTCTCCGAGATGATGTCGCCGGTCGGCTTGAACGCCGTGGAGAACATCCAGTACACGGGGAAGACGCAGACGGCGAACAGGACGACGGCCGTGGCGTTGGGCCACAGGCGGCCGAAGAGCGAGCGCTTCACAGCTCGTCCTCCTCTTGCTTGAGCACGATCCTGAGGTAGTAGGCGGTCAGGCCGAGCATGATCAGGATGGTCAGTACCGCGATCGCCGCGCCCATGCCGTAGTGCTGGTTGCCGACGCCCTCGACGTAGGCGTAGACGGGCAGGATCTCGGTGAGCCGGTCGGGACCGCCGCCGTTGAAGGTGAAGACCTGGACGAACGCCTTGAAGATCCAGATGATCTCCAGGAACGTCGTGGCGTAGAGGAACGGCCGCAGGAACGGCAGGGTGACCGTGGTGAAGCTGCGCCAGGCGCCGGCGCCGTCGAGGGCGGCGGCCTCGTACAGTTCGCCGGGGATGGTGGTGGTCGCGGCGTAGAGGTTGATCGCGACGAACGGGACGGACATCCAGACGATCAGCAGGGTGACGACGAAGAACGTCGACATCTGGCTGCTGGTCCAGCTGTAGTCGGCCATGGAGTGCCAGCCGAGCTTGTCCAGGACCCAGTTGACGACGCCGAAGCGCTGTGCGAACAGCCACTGGAAGACGGTGGTGGCGGCCACCACGGGCATGGCCCAGGCCAGCACCAGGCCGATCATCAGGGTGAACCGCATCCGCTTGCCGAGGCGGGCGAGCAGAAGCCCGGCGAGTGCTCCGAGGACCATGGTCAGGACGACGTTGACCGCCGTGAACAGGATGGAGCGTACGGTGACCCGCCAGAAGTCCTCGCCGGTGAGGACCTCCTTGTAGTTCTCGACGCCGTTCCACTCGGTGACGTGCTGGATCAGCTGCGCCATGTTGAGGTTCTGGAACGACAGCAGTACGTCCTTCAGCAGCGGCCAGCCGAGCAGCAGCACGGTGGCCGCGACGGCGGGCAGCAGCAACAGGTACGGGGCGAGCGCGCCGGCGCGCGACGCGGCTCTCGGTTTCTGCCCGCCGGGTCCTCCGTCGTCCGCCTTGCGGACGTCCGCCGGGCCGGAGGGCGGCCGTTCGGTCTGCACGGTCATGCTCGCGATCTCTCTTCTCGGCGTGCTCAACGCGGGGCGGGGGCCGCCGTGTGGCCGGCCCCCGCTCCGGTCGGAGCGCGTGCGCTACTACTGCTGCTGCGCCAGGCGCTTGTTGAACTCGCCCTCGACCTGCTTGGCCGCATCGGCCGGGGACTTGCCGTTCAGGACGGCGGTCAGGTACGTCTTGATCGGGTTGGGCGCGTTCTCGACGGCGGCCCACTCGGGGATCAGCGGCGTGGTGCCGCCGACGGCGGCGGCCGGCGCGGCGGCCTCGGCGGGGGCGTTGCCCTTGAGGTTGCTCTGCAGCGACTCCTTGTTGGGGATGACGCCGTTGGCCTTGGCCAGCGCGCCCTCGAACTTGTCGGAGAGGGCGAGCTTCAGGAACTCCTTGGCGAGGTCCTGCTTCTGGCTGCCCGCGGCGACGGCGAGGTTGGAGCCGCCGAGGAAGACGCCCTCGGGCTTGTCGGCCGTGGCACCGGGGATGGTGAAGTAGCCGATCTCCTTCTCGATGGCCGGGTTGGCCTTGATCGCGATGCCGGCTTCCCAGCCCATGCCGATGAACGCGCCGGTCTTGCCCTTGGCGAAGACCTCGCCCTGCTGCGGGGTGGCCTCGTCCTTGTCCTTGGGGGCCTTGGACAGGGCCTGGAACTTCTTGTACGTCTCGGCGGCGGCGGCGACCTTCGGGTCGTCGAGGTTGGAGACGTACGTGTCGCCGTCCTTCTTGACCAGTTCGCCGCCCTCGCCGATCACCAGGCCGACGAAGTGGTACCAGTTCTGGCCGGGCAGGTAGATGGGCTCGGCGTCGGTCTTCTCACCGATCGTCTTGAGCGCGTCGTAGAACTCGTCGCGGGTCTTGGGGGTGTCCTTGATCCCCGCGTCCGCCCACACCTTCTTGTTGTAGAGGACGACACGGTTGGCGAAGTACCACGGCGCGGCGTACTGCTTGCCCTCGAAGATGGAGGACTCGTTGAGGGACTCGGTCCACTCGCCGCCGATCTCCGACTTGAGGTCGGCGAGGTCGGCGAGGCCGCCGGTCTTGGCGTAGGCCGGGGTCTGGGTGTTGCCGATCTCGAAGACGTCGGGCGGGTTCTCCTCGGACAGGGCGGTGGTCAGCTTCTGCTGGATGCCGTTCCACTGCTGGACCTCGAACTTGACCTTCGCCTTGGTCTTCTTCTCGAATTCGGCGCCGAGGTCCTTCTGCCACTGGTCCGGCGACGAGCCGTCCATCACCCACACGGTGAGCGTCTCACCGGCGTAGCCGTCCGCGCCGGCCTTCTTGCCGCCGTCACCGTCGTCGCCGCCGCACGCCGCGACGGAGAACAGCATGCCCGCGACCCCGATCGCGGCTATCAGCTTGCGCTTCACGCGCCACCCCTCCTCAGGAATGCCTTCCACACCCACGCCCTCGGCGGTGACCCCCACAACGGCGCAACAGCTCGGTGGGCTGGGACCCGGCTTCCTCTAAATGGTTTAGACCAGCAAGGGGAGCTTGGCCTAGACCTATGGCTCTGTCAAGGGTCGTGAACTCACGCCTGGATAACGGCTTCGACGTCCCTGGTGGAGCGCAGAACTCCGCCCAAAGAGGGACGGGTTGATGCTTGGACTAGACCAAAGTGAGAACGCACGGTTATAACGGGATCGCCGAGCGTGCGGCGCCGAACCCGGCCGTCCGCCGACGTGCACCGCGGTCGGCACCTGCCGTCCGCACGCCGGACACCGCAGCCGGGAGGCAGGTCATGAGCACGGACGTCAGCAGCGCCCAGGCCGACACAGGGGCGCCGGGCCGTATCGGGCGCGTACCGAAGTACTACCGCATCAAGCAGCGGTTACTGCAGATGACCGACGAGCGCGCCCCGGGCGCCCCGATGCCGGCCGAGCGCCTGCTCGCCGTCGAGTTCCGCACCTCCCGCACCACGGTCCGCAAGGCCCTGCAGGAGCTGGTCAGCGAGGGCCGGCTCGACCGGATCCAGGGCAAGGGCACGTTCGTCGCCCGCCCGAAGGTCTACCGGACGCTCCAGCTCACCTCGTACACCGAGGACATGCGGGCGCAAGGGCTCAGCCCCACCTCGCAGGTGCTGGACATCGGGTACGTCGCCGCCGACGCGGAGCTGGCGGTCCTGCTGGAGGTGGATCCGGGGGACAGGGTGCTGCGCATCGAGCGGCTGCGGCTGGCCGGCGGGGAGCCCATGGCGATCGAGGCGACCCACCTGTCCGACCGGCGCTTCCCCCGGCTGCGCCGCAACCTGTCCCGCCACACCTCGCTCTACACCACCCTCGCCGAGGTGTACGGGGTGCGGCCGGCGGAGGCCGACGAGACCATCGAGACCTCCCCGGCGACACCGCGGGAGGCGGGGCTGCTCGCCACGGACGTGGGCCTGCCGATGCTGCTGCTGTCCCGCCACTCGCGGGACGAGACGGGAACACCGGTCGAGTGGGTCCGCTCGGTGTACCGGGGCTCGCGCTACAAGTTCACGGCGACGCTGACGCGTCCGGCGCCCTGACCGGGCGGTTCACCTCCAAAGTGTTTTTACCTGAGGGGAGTTGGGCCGCCGCGCCGGAAGGGCGTTCCTTGACACGACCCAATGGTCCAGTCCAATATCCCAGTGGTCCGCACCGGGCGGCCGCGCGTTCGGCACCCCGGGCGACATCGATGTCACGCAGGTGGCCCGGGACGCCGCCCGCCCTGTCCGGCCGGTCCTCGTGCCGACGCCCGTGAGGGGCGCGCCGGACCGTCGTGGCACCGGCTCTCCACCGACTCCTCCCACCCTCCCGTCCGCATGCCGTGAGTGATCCCGATCTCCGGAGTACCGCATGACGACGCACCACCGCTTTTTACACCGCGCCGCTTCCGAGCGCCCCTACTTCAGCGCCGACGGCGAGACCTACCTCGCCGGGACGCAACTGCGGCACCTGACCAAGGACCTGCCGCTGCGGGTGCTGACCGAGGAGCAGTTCGCGTCCTGGCAGAACCACGGCTACGTCGTGGTGCCGGAGGCGATCTCCCCCGACGCGGCCAAACTGCTGCTGGAGTTCGCCTGGGACTTCCAGGGCCTGGACCCGCAGCGCCCCGAGACCTGGTACGAGGAGCGCGCCTTCCGCTCGGACCTCGACCGGGACCTGTACGTCTACGGCTTCGTCGAGGCGTACCAGCACCAGTTGATCTGGGACAGCCGGCAGGCACAGCGGGTCTACGACGCGTTCGTGGACGTGTGGGACTGCGAGGAGCTGTGGGTCACCCTGGACCGGCTCAACCTCAACCCGCCCAACGTGAAGAACCGTTCGCGTTCCCTCATCGACCCCACGGACGAGGGGTTCGACATCGAACTCCACTGGGACGTGGACACCACGGCGAGCGTGCCGCCGCAGCGGGTGCAGGGCATCATCGCGCTCACCGACACACAGCCGGACGAGGGCGGCTTCCAGTGCTCCCCGGAACTCTTCCGCCGGTTCGAGGAGTGGAAGGTCGCACAGCCCGCCGACCGGGACCCCATCCGCCCCGGTGCCGACCGCACCGAGTTCCCGGTCGTACGGCCCCAGCTCAAGGCCGGTGACCTGCTGATCTTCAACGGGATGCTGGCGCACGGGGTGGCACCCAACACCTCGGCCGACGGGGTGCGCGCGGTGCAGTACCTGTCGATGATGCCGGCGCTGGAGGAGCACGAGGAGCTGCGCCGCTCCCGGGTGGAGTCCTGGCGCACGCTCAGCACCCCGGAGTGGAACGGGACCCTGCTCGGCGACGCGGTCAAGCACGAGTCGCTGCGCTACGGCCCGGCCGAACTCAACGAGCTGGGGCGCAGGTTGCTGGGACTCGACGCCTGGCACGAGCGGACACGATGAGACGGGGAACCGACATGGACCGGATATGCCTGAGCCTGCCGACCAACCGGGAGTGCTCCGCCACCATCACCGACATCGGCGCCGAAGCCGCCTACGCCGCACGGAACTTCGACGTCGAGGTGCATCTGCTGGTTCTCGACTCCGCCGACGAACCGACCCGCGCGTCCCACGCCCGCGCGGTCGCCGCGCTCCCCGAGGCGCCGGGCGTCGTCGTGCACCACCTCGACGAGGCGGCCCAGCGGGACTTCCTGCGACGCGCCGTCGACCGGGCCGGACTCCCGGAGCCGGAGCGGGTCCTCGACCTGATGCTCCCGGACGCGCTCTCGTACGGCGCCTGCACCAACCGGGCGTTCCTGTTCGCGGCGGCGCTGGGCTGCCGTTCGCTGCACCGGCGTGACTCCGACTGCGGCTACCAGGTCTTCGACGGCGAGCCCGTCCACCCCATCCACCACGAACTGACCTCCCTGGGCAAGCCGGCGGCCGACGCGACCGACGGTGTGTCGGAGGTGGCGCTCGACCCCGCGATCGCGCACCGGCCCGTGTCGATGGTGGGCGCCTCCTTCATCGGGGAGCTCTCCGTCGACATCGGCGGCATCCGGGAGCTCGACAAGGAGGTGTACGACGAGGTCGTGGGCCTGTGGGCGCCCGGCCACTGGTCGGCCGAGCAGCGGCGGGAGCTGGTCGAGGAGTCGTTCAAGGGCGCCGGGACGCTGTCCTTCACCGGCGACCGCTCCACGCTGACGCTGGTCGACCCGATGCGCGTCGACATGTCCAACATCGCGTTCGACCGGCACGTGTACGAGCGGCTGCCGCTGCCGCCCGCCACCGACACGATCGGCAGCGACTACTTCCTCATCCACGCCGTGTACGACGCCGCCCTGCCCGGTGTCCTGCACAACCGGCACATCGAGAACCACTACACCGGGGAGCGGCGCACCCACGCCGGTTTCCTGGCGTACCAGACGCGGTTCGTGAAGTTCCTGCTGTCGATGCTGTACCTGCACCACGTCTACGAGCGGATGGCCGACGCGGGCGACGCGCTGCTGGACGAGAGCGGGCGGCTGGACCCCACGCCGTTCGCGGCGTTCCTCGCCGAGAGCGTGCGCCTGGACCGTACGGAGAACGAGCGGCGGCTGGACACGGTCGCGGCGGCGTACGGACGGCTCGGCGGGAAGTACGCCGAGTTCGCGCGCGGCATGACGGCGGACCGGGAGCGGCTGCTGGACGAGGCCGCGCGGGACACCGAGGACTTCGTGACGCTGATCGGCGTCTGGGAGGCCCTCGTGCAGGCGAGCCGGGGCGCCCTCCGGTGACCGCGGCCCTGCACGCCGCCCTCGCGGCCGCCACCGAGGACGCGCTCGTCTACGACCTGGACGGCATCGCCGGCCGGTACGACGCGCTGACCGCGGAACTGCCCGGTGTGGACGTGCGGTTCGCCATGAAGGCGTGTCCCGTGGAGGAGGTCCTGGACCGGCTGGCGCGTGGCGGCGCCGGTTTCGACGCGGCGAGCCCCCGGGAGATCGCGCGGGCGCTGGCGACGGGCGTGCCCGTGCACCGGGTCCACTACGGCAACACCGTGAAGTCCGACCGGGACATCGCCCGGGCGTACCGGCTGGGCGTCCGTGACTTCGCCACGGACAGCGTGGAGGACGTGGCGGCGCTGGCCGGACACGCGCCGGGGTCGCGGGTGTTCTGCCGGCTGGCGACCAGCGGCGAGGGCGCGCTGTGGGGGCTGAGCCGTAAGTTCGGGTGCTCGGCGGACGACGCCGTACGGGTGCTGGAGGCGGCGCGGGACGCGGGTCTCGTCCCCGCCGGTCTCTCGGTGCACGTCGGGTCGCAGCAGATGACCGCCGAGGCGTGGCAGCAGGCCTTCACGGCCCTCGCCGACGTGCTCACGGCCCTGCACGGCCGCGGGATCGTGCCGGACCACGTCAACCTCGGCGGCGGTCTGCCGGCGCTCGGCTACGCCGACCGGCGGGGTGAACGGCTCGATCCTCCGCTGGACAAGATCTTCGCCGTGCTCCGCGAGGGCATGGAGCGGCTGAGGGAACTGTCGCCCGGGCCGCTGGACTTCGTCATCGAACCGGGGCGCCATCTGGTGGCCGATCACGGCGCGATCAGGGCGCACGTCGCCCGGCTGACGTCGCGTCGCGGACCGGGCGGGGAGCGCGAGCACTGGCTGTATCTGAGCTGCGGCAAGTTCAACGGCCTGTACGAGATGGACGAGGTGCGCTACCCGCTGGTCTTCCCGACCCATCCGGACCCGGCCGGCGCGGACCTGGTGCCGGTCGTGGTCGCGGGCCCCACCTGCGACAGCGACGACGCCTACGCCCACGAGCACCCCCGGGTGCGGGTGCCGAGGGCGGTCGCGTCGGGCGACCCGGTGTGGGTGCTGTCCGCCGGCGCGTACGCCGCCAGCTACACGACCGAGGGCTTCAACGGCTTCGACCCGCTCCCCCGCGTCTGTGTGGGCGGTGACGGACCGGACGTGCGCGTCCGCCGGGTCGTGGAGGACGACTGGCCGCGGATCGCCGCCCTGGAGGCCGAGGTGTACGCGTCGGCCTCGCTGTCCGAGGGCGTGGAGGCGCTGCGGTCCCGGGGCCGGATCTCCCCGGGGACGTGCTTCGTCCTGGAGGCCGGTGACCGGGTCGCCGGCTACCTCCTGGCCCTGCCCTACCCGCGGTACCGGTACCCGGACCTGACCCGGCCGGAGGAGCGGGCGTACGACTCCCGCAATCTGCATCTGCACGACCTCGTGATCGCGGACGATCTGCGCGGCAGGGGGCTGGGCAGCAGACTGCTGCGGCGGCTCACGGAAACCGCCGCGCGCTCGTCCTTCGAGCGGATCTCCCTGGTCGCCGTCGGCGGCACGGGCGGCTTCTGGGCCGGGCACGGCTTCCTGCCCGAGCCGGCGGTCGAGCTCCACGGGGAGTACGGCGACGGCGCCGTCTACATGTCCCGCCCGGTCCGGTACGACCGCTCCGGCGGCCCGGAAGAGAGGTCCTGACGCCCATGCTGCCCACCCTCGGCGATTTCCGCCGTGACCAACTGGCCATCGCCACCCTGTTCTTCTTCCTCGGCTTCCAGTACGCCACCTGGGCGTCCCGGCTGCCCGCGCTCAAGGACCGCTTCGATCTGGGCGGGACGGAAGTGGGGCTGCTGCTGATGGCCGCCGGGGTCGGGGCGGCGATGTCCTTCCCGCTGGTCGCGCCGCTGATGCGACGGCTGGGGGCGCGGCGCCTTGCGCTGTGGTCCGCGCTGGGGCTGGCGGCGGTGCTGCCCGTGCTGGCCGCGGCGGGCAGCTACCCCCTCGCCCTGCTGGTGATCCTGGCCGACGGCGTCGCCGTCGGCTGTCTGAACGTCGCCATGAACGCCCAGGGCGCCGCCCTGGAGGCCCACTACGGGCGGGCCGCGATGGCCCAGTTGCACGCCACGTTCAGCGGGGGGTCGCTCGGGGGCGCGCTGCTGGCCTCCGGGGTGAACACCGTGACGCACTCGGTGACGGCGCACTTCGCCGTGGCGGCGGGGCTGGGGGTGCTGCTGCTGGCGGGTTCCAAGCCCCGGGTGCTCGCCGACGCGCCGGCCGCCCCGGACTCGGTGGAGGACGGACAGCCGGGCGAGGAGAAGAAGAAGGGACTCAGGAACCTGACGGGTGCCTCGCGCGCGGCTCTCGTCCTGGGCTGCGCCATGGTGTTCGGCACGGTCGTCGAGGGGGCCATGAACGACTGGTCGGCGCTCTATCTGACGGAGGAGACCGGCGCGTCGGGCCGGCTGGCGCCGCTGGGCATCGCCGTCGTCTCGGTGATGATGGTGGTGGCCCGTCTCCTGGGCGACGGCTGGCGCAACCGGTGGGGTGACCCGCGCATGGTGCGGGTGGGCAGCACGATGGCCGGCACCGGTCTCGCCCTCGCCCTGCTGGCCGGCGGCACCTGGCCCGCGCTCATCGGCTTCGCCTGCGTCGGCCTGGGCATGGCGACGGTGACCCCCTGTCTCTACGTCGCCGCCGCCGCGGAGGGGCCGGGCACCCTCGCCCTGGTCGCCGCCATGGGCACCACCGGTCTGCTGGCGGGCCCGGCGCTGATCGGTTTCGTCGCCGGCCACACCGATCTGACGACCGGCATGGCGGTGGTCGCGGCGTCCGCGGTCCTGGTGGCGGTGTGCTCACGGTGGGTCGGCTGGGCGCCTCGTTCGCCCTCGCCGAGCGCATCACGGGCATCCGCGTGACCCCGGAACCGCTCACCTCGGCACCGTACGGGTGCGGCCTCGGCGCGCACCCGTGGGAGGCGAGCGGGCCCCCTGGGGAGCCGTCCGGAGCCAGGGCCCGTCGTCGCGGTGATCCGGACCGGCGGATCACGTACTCAGGCTCCGGCTCCAGGTGACCGTTCTCGTGGGCCGTGCCGGGTCAGTCGGTGTCGCTCGGTCTCGCGGGTGACCGGGCGATCTCCCGCTCGGCGGATTCGATGACGGCCAGTACGGCGGCCGCGGCCGCCGCGGGATCGCGGGCCTCGACGGCCCGTACGACGGCGCGGTGACCCGGCAGCGAGGCCTCCACCGCGCCCGGCGTGCGGGTGCTGACGGCGAAGCTGTGCTCCAGCGCGATGTCGACGGCGCGCCCCAGTGAGCCGAGGAGACGGTTGCCGCCGGCGTCGAGCAGCGCCCGGTGGAAGGCGATGTCGGCCTCGACGTAGCCGGCGCGGCCCGGTGCCGCCGCCGCGGCCTCCATGGCGGCCAGGGCCTCGTACAGGACGCGTACGTCGTCGGGGCCGGCCCGCTCGGCGGCGAGCCGGGCCGCCTCGGGCTCGACGATCCGCCGCAGTTCGCCCGTGTCGCGCAGCAGGGCCGCGGCGTCCTCGGCCTGTTTCCAGCGCAGGACGTCGCGGTCCAGGTGGTTCCAGTGCTCCGGGGGCAGCACGCGGGTACCGGTGCGCGGCCGTACACGCAGCATCCCCTTGGCCACCAGGGACTTGACCGCCTCCCGCAGCACCCCGCGGCTGACGCCGATCTCGGCCGCGAGCGCGTCCTCGACCGGCAGCGGGTCCCCCGGCTCCCACGCGCCGCCCACGATGCGCCGGCCGAGCTCGTCGACCACACGCTGGTGCATGGTCGGGAACTTCGTCATGATCTCCGCTCGCCCCCTGGACGCCATTCATCGAATCATTTAATGATTGAGTCACAGGGTAGGGCCCGCGGGCCCGTGCCCGCAGGCGACCCATCACGCCGCGGACGACGCCGGAGCCACGGGAGGGTGCACATGACCGACGGTCCGAGGAAGAACCGCCGCAGCCAGGCGTGGTTCGGCGCACAGGGCCGCAGCGGGATGCTGTACCGCTCCTGGATGCGCAACCAGGGCTTCGGGCACGAGGTGTTCGACGGGCGTCCCGTCATCGGCATCGCGACCAGCGCCTCCGAGCTCGCCCCGTGCAACGCCCATCTGACCCGCGTCGCCGAGGCCGTCAAGCGCGGGGTGTGGCAGGCGGGGGGCTTCCCGCTGCAGTTCCCCACCATGGCCACCGGCGAGACCCTGATGCGCCCCACCGCCATGCTGTACCGCAACCTCATGGCCATGGAGGTCGAGGAGCTGATCCGGGCCAACCCGCTCGACGGTGTGGTGCTGCTGTCCGGCTGCGACAAGACGACCCCCGCCATGCTCATGGGCGCCGCCAGCGTCGACCTTCCCGCCGTCATGGTCACCGGCGGGCCCATGCTCAACGGCAAGTACCGCGGCCAGGACGTGGGTTCCGGCACCCACGTGTGGAAGTTCGAGGAGGACCTGAAGACCGGCCGGATGACCGAGGAGGAGTGCTTCTTCGCGGAGGGCTGCATGGCCCGCTCCAACGGTCACTGCATGACGATGGGGACGGCGTCGACGATGGCCTGCGTGGCCGAGGCGCTCGGCATGCAGTTGCCCGGCTCGGCGGCGTGGCCCGCCGTCGACTCCCGGCGGATGGAGACCGCGCAGGCGGCCGGGCGGCGGATCGTGGGGATGGTGGAGGAGGAGCTGCGGCCCTCGCGGATCCTGACCAGGGAGGCGTTCGAGAACGCCGTCCGGGTCAACGCGGCCATCGGCGGCTCCACGAACGCCGTCATCCACCTCACGGCCCTCGCCGGACGCGTCGGCGTCGAACTGAGCCTGCGGGACTTCGACGACCTGGTCCGCGCGGTGCCGACCCTGGTCAACCTGATGCCCAGCGGTAAGTACCTGATGGAGGACTTCTGTTATGCGGGCGGGCTGCCCGCCGTCATGGCCGAACTCCTCTGCGGGGGGCTGCTGCACGGGGGGCCGGTCACGGTCACCGGGCGCACCGTCGCCGAGAACACCGGCGGCGCCGAACGCGTCGGCTCCGACGTCATCACCCCCCTCGGCGCCCCCTTCCAGCCGGCCGGCACCGGAATCGCCGTCCTGCGCGGCAACCTGTGCCCCGACGGCGCCGTGATCAAGCAGTCCGCCGCGTCACCGCACCTGCTCACGCACCGCGGCCCCGCGCGCGTCTTCGACTCCCCGGAGGCGTACCACCAGGTCGCCGACGACCCGGACCTCGACATCGACGAGAACACCGTCGTCGTCATCCGCAACGCCGGCCCCAAGGGCTATCCCGGCATGCCCGAGGTCTCCAACGTCCCGCTGCCCGCCAAGCTGCTGAAGGCCGGCGTCACGGACATGGTGCGCGTCTGCGACGGCCGGATGAGCGGCACCGGCTACGGAACGGTGGTCCTCCACGTGGCACCCGAGGCCGCCGTCGGCGGACCGCTCGCCCTGGTGCGCGACGGGGACCCCGTCGTCCTCGACGTCCCGAACCGCACCCTGAACCTCGACGTGGACGACGCCGAACTCGCGCGGCGGCGGCAGGAGTGGACACCGCCCGCCGAGCGGTACGCCGGCGGCTACACCTGGCTCTACACCCAGCACGTGGAACAGGCCGACCGGGGCGCCGACTTCGGCTTCCTGCGCGGCAGCCGAGGACATGAGGTCCCCCGGGACTCCCACTGAGCCCGTCCCCTCGCATCCAGGAGAGCATCGATCGTGGAACCGGCAGCAGCGCGCCCCCGTCCGGCCCTCACCGCCGGCTCCGTCCTGCCGGAGGACGCCGGCCGGGCCGCCCTCGTCGCCCGCGTCCACGACCCGGAAGAGGGCGGACCGTGTGTGGCCGCGGTCCGCGGCGAGCACGTCGTCGACCTCACGGCTCACGCACCCACCGTCTCCGACCTCATGGAACGCGACGACGCGGCGGACGTCGTCCGCGCGGCCCGCGGCGGACGCGTCTGGCGTCTGGACGACCTGTTGCAGGCCCCGCCCGGCCGCCGTGACGTGCCGCGTCTGCTCGCCCCCGTCGACCTCCAGGTGATCAAGGCGGCGGGCGTCACCTTCGCCCGGAGCCTGCTGGAACGCGTCATCGAGGAACGCACGGGCGGCGATCCGGCGCAGGCCGCGAGGGTGCGGGCCCGCGTCGGGCAGGTGGTGGGCGGCAGGCTCGACGGCATCCGTCCCGGGTCTCCGGAAGCGGCCAGGGCCAAGGAACTGCTGCTCGCCGAAGGGCTGTGGTCGCAGTACCTGGAGGTCGGGATCGGGCCGGACCCGGAGGTGTTCACCAAGGCGCCCGTGCTGTCCGCGGTCGGCACCGGCGCCGACATCGGCGTGCTCGGTGCCTCCGTGTGGAACAACCCCGAGCCCGAGGCCGTCCTCGTCGTGGACTCGCGCGGCCGGGTACGCGGCGCGACCCTCGGCAACGACGTCAACCTCCGTGACATCGAGGGGCGCAGCGCCCTGCTGCTGTCCCGCGCGAAGGACAACAACGCCTCCTGCGCGATCGGCCCGTTCGTCCGCGTGCTCGACGAGGACTTCGGCCTCGACGCCGTACGCGGGCTCGACATCGCGCTGCGGGTCGACGGCCAGGACGGCTATGTGCTGCGGGGTAGCAGTTCGCTGCGCGAGATCAGCCGCGACGTGTTGGACCTGGTGGCCGCCACGCACGGCGCGCACCATCAGTACCCGGACGGGTTCGTGCTGTTCACAGGAACGCTGTTCGCCCCGACCGAGGACCGGCAGGCGCCCGGCGCGGGCTTCACCCACGAGTGCGGCGACGTCGTACGGATCTCCAGTCCGCGCCTCGGCGCCCTGGTCAACACCGTCGTCCGCAGCGAGGAGGCCGCGCCGTGGACGTTCGGTGTGGGGGCGCTGATGCGCAGCCTGGCCCGGCGCGGCCTGTTGTGAGACCTCCCGGTGGTCCGGGGTGCGTGGCGGCGCCGCTGACGTGCGCCGCCGCGCACCCCTGGTTCAGGGGGTGGGCGGCTCCTCCACGATCGTGGCGTGCAGGCGCCGTGTGTGGTCCACGTGGCGCTCGGCCCCGGTCAGCACGAGCCTGGCCGTCAGGCGGGGATCCGCGCTGGAGGCGGCCACCCGCACCTGAAGCTCACCGGGTTCGACGATCCGGCGGCCGTCGCGGCCGGTGAAGGAGGCGACGTCGGCCGGGACGGTGACGCTCAGGCGCCGGGTCTCCCCCGGCTCCAGTGCCACCCGGGTGTAGCCGACGAGGCGCTGCACCGGCTGGACGACGGAGGCGACCGGGTCGTGCAGATAGAGCTGGACGACCTCCGTGCCGGACCGCTCCCCCGTGTTGCGGACGGTGAAGGAGAACGCGAACTCGCCGTCCGTCGGGGCCTGCTCGGCCCGCACCGTCAGGCCGGTCCAGTCGAACCGCGTGTAGGACAGGCCGTGTCCGAAGGCGAACGCGGGGGTCGGGTCGACGCTGGACGCCGTACCGGCGTGCGCGAGCCGCGCCCCGAGGTAGGTGGTCGGCTGGGATCCCGGGTCGCGCGGCACGCCGACCGGGAGACGTCCGGAGGGGTTGACCCGGCCGCTGAGCACCCCGGCGATCGCGTGCGTGCCCTCCTCGCCCGGGAAGAAGGACTGCACGATCGCCGCGGACTCGGCGACGGCGCGGCCGAGGACGTACGGCCGTCCGGCGAGCAGGACGGTGACCACGGGTGTCCCGAGGTCGAGCAGGGTGTCGAGCAGGTGCTGCTGGGCGCCGGGCAGGGCCAGCGTCCCGGCGTCACTGCCCTCGCCGCTGGTGCCCCGTCCGAAGAGTCCGGCGCGGTCGCCGAGCACCACCACGGTGACGTCGGCCCCGCGCGCCACCCGCGCGGCCTCGTCGAGACCGGAGAGGTCCCCGTCGTCGACGCCGGTGCCGCGGGCATGGGTGATCTCGGCGTCGGGGAACTCGGCGGCGAGTGTCTCGCGCAGGGTGGGCAACTCGATGCCGAGGGGGGTGCCCGGGTGGCGGACCCCGATGTGCTGGGGGAAGGAGTAGCTGCCCAGGACGGCGGCGGGGTCGTCGGCGTTGGGGCCGATCAGGGCGATGCGGCGCGGCCTGTCGAGCGGCAGGGTGCCGTCATTGGTGAGCAGGACGACCGCCTTCTCGGCGATCTCGCGGGCCAGTTCCCGGTTCTCGGGCCGGTCCAGGTCGATCCGGCCGCGCAGGGCCTCCGGGTCGTCCGCCTCCGGCCCGTCGAGCGCCGCCGGTACGGGGTTCCAGTCCGGGTCGAGCAGGCCGAGGGCCACCTTCTGGGTGAGCACCCGGCGCACGGCGCGGTCGACCAGCCGCTCCGGGACCCGGCCGTCGGCGACGGCCCCGGTCAGGGGCGCGCCGTACGTCTTGACGTTGGGCAGTTCGACGTCGATGCCCGCGCGCAGCGCGGTGCCGGCGGCGCCCGCCCAGTCGGCGGCGACGCCGTGCAGGGTCTTGAGGAAGGCGATGCCGAAGTAGTCGGCGACGACCGTGCCGTCGAAGCCCCAGGTGTCGCGGAGCAGCCCGGTCAGCAGGTCCTCGTCGGCCGCGGAGGGCATGCCGTCGGTGTCGGTGTAGGCGTTCATGACGGAGCGGGCGCCGCCCTCGCGGATCGCCATCTCGAACGGCGGCAGCAGCACGTCGGCGCGCTCACGCGGCCCCACGGAGACGGGGGCGAGGTTGCGTCCGGCGCGGGAGGCCGAATAACCGGCGAAGTGCTTGAGGGTGGCGACGGTCCCGGCGGACTCCAGGCCCTGGACGTAGGCGGTGCCGATGGTGCCGACGAGGTACGGGTCCTCGCCGATGGTCTCCTCCACCCGGCCCCAGCGGGCGTCGCGGACCACGTCCAGGACGGGAGCGAGCCCTTGGTGGACGCCGACGGAGCGCATGTCGCGGCCGATGGCGGCGGCCATCCGCCGCACCGCGTCCGGGTCGAAGGTGGCGCCCCAGGACAGCGGGACGGGGTAGGCGGTGGCGCCCCAGGCGGCGAAGCCGGCCAGGCACTCCTCGTGCGCGAGCGCGGGGATGCCGAACCGGTTCGTGGCGGCGATCCGGGCCTGGGTACGGGCCAGGGAGAGGGCGCCCAGGGCGGGGTCGACCGGGACGGTGCCGAAGGGGCGGGTGAGCTGGCCCAGTCCGGCGGGCAGGAGCACGTCGAGGTCGACGGCCTCCTCCATGTCGTGCTGGTGCGGGGCCACTTCGCCCCCGTCGTCGGAGGCGCCCACCCACACGCCGTACAGCTGGGCGATCTTCTCCTGAAGGGTCATCGCGCCGATCAGCGCGTCGACCCTCGCGGCGACGGAGGCGGTGGGGTCGTTCCAGAGGGAGATCGTGGAGGTGTTCTCTGCGGCCACGTCGGCGTTCACTTTCCTCCCATGGCCGTCGGGCCCTGGACCAGGGCGGGACGGGCGGACCGGTGGACGAGGGGGACTTCGGGCGAGGCGGACCGCGTGGCGCCTCGGGCGTCCGCGCTCGTGTGGGCGTGGGTCAACGGCTGAACCCCGCGGTCAGACCGCTCAGCAGCTGGCGGCGGCCGAAGGCGTACAGCACCAGGACGGGCAGGGTGGTCAGGACGACGGCGGCGAGCACGGCGGGAACGTTGACGCCGTACTCGCCCTGGAAGGTCCACAGGGCGAGCGGCAGGGTCCGGCGGTCCGGGCTCTGGGTGAGGACCAGCGGCAGCAGGAATCCGTTCCAGACGGTCAGGGCGTTGAAGATGCTCACGGTGAGGACGGCCGGCCGGGTGAGCGGTGCCGCGAGCCGCCACAGTGTCGTCCATTCGGTGGCGCCGTCGACCCGCATCGAGTCGAACAGCTCCTTGGGCACGTCGCGGATGAAGTTGGCGAGCACCAGCACCGACAGCGGGATGGCGAAGGCGATCGACGGGAGGATCAGCGCCGTCAGGCTGTCGTAGAGCCGCAGTTTGATGATGATCAGGTAGACGGGGATCACCGTGGCCTGCAGCGGGATGGCCAGGCCCATGAGGAACAGTCCGTTCACGGCCCGCAGGAACCGCATGCGCCAGCCGCGGACGATCGCGTAGGCCGCCATGAAGGAGAACACCACCGCCGGCACCACGGCGCCGACGGTCACCACGACGCTGTTCACGAAGTAGCCCAGGAAGTCGGACTCGACGACCAGCCGGTAGTTCTCCAGTGTCGGGTCGCCCGGCGGCACCAGCGGGTTGCTCGCGTAGTAGCGGCTTCGCTCCTTGAGGCTGGTGATGAGGGTCCAGTACAGGGGCACGGCGACGACGGCCAGCCAGAGCCATCCGGCCAGGCCCCCGGCCCAGTTGCGCCGGCGGGCCGACGGGCGGGAGGAGTGGTGTCCCTCCCGGTGGGTGGTCTTCCGCGGTCGTCGTGTGCTGGTGAGCGTGGTGGTCACGTCAGGCCCCCTCGAGTTGGCTCGCGCCGGCGTCCCGGCCTCCGAGGCGGCGCAGCAGCAGGGCGAGGGCGAGTCCCACGAGGACCAGGATGACCGCGATGGCGCTGGCGGGTCCCATCAGGCCGGCCTGGAACCCCCGCTTGTACATGTCCAGGGCGAGGACCCGGGTGGCGTCGCCGGGGCCGCCCTCGGTCAGGACGAAGATGAGGTCGAAGAAGGTCAGCGACCCGACGACCATCAGCGTGGACGAGGTGATGATGGTGTACTTCAGCTGCGGCAGCGTGATGCCGAAGAACTGCCGGATCCGTCCGGCTCCGTCCAACTGCGCCGCCTCGTACAGGGACTTCGGGATCTGCTGGACGCCGCCCTGGTAGATCAGGGAGTGGAACGGGACGAACTGCCAGGAGACGACGAAGACGACGACCGAGAACGCGAGCCAGGGCCGGCCCAGCCAGTCCTGGCTGAGCGCCCCGACGTCCAGCCCGGCGCCGAGCCCGAAGTTGGGGTCCAGCAGGGCCTTGTAGGCGATCGCGATCGCCGCGGAGCTGAGCATCAGCGGGACGAAGTACACCACGCCCAGCACCGCGCGGTAGCGCTGGCGGCCCGCCAGGAAGGTGCCGAGCAGAATGCTCAGCGGTGTCTGCACGAGCCAGGACACGGCCATCACCAGGAACGTCACCCACAGGGCGTGCGGCAGCCCGGGGTCGGTGAGCACCTCGCGCCAACTGGTCAGTCCCGTCGGGCGGATGGCGCCGATGCCGTCCCAGGTGGTGAAGCTCAGCGCGAAGACGCCGATGAGCGGGACCACGGCGAAACCGACGAAGAACAGCAGTGCCGGTGCCGCCAGCCACGGCAGAACACTGCGCGGCTCACGATGCCGCGTACGGCCGGTGAGCGCGCTCATGCGCCGGTGACCGCGTTGAGGTTGCTCGCGAACTGCTGTGGCGAGATCGACAGCTGGAACAGTTTGACGATGTTGTCCAGCAGTGTCTCGGCGGCCGCCGGGCTGAGCGCCTGGTCCCAGGACTGGACGAACACCTTGGCCTTGCTGGCGATGTCGTAGGTGAACTGGAGGAAGTCGGCGTTCTCGGAGGCGGCCAGCAGTTTCTCCGTACCGAGCCGGATCGGGACCGACCCGGTGCCGATCCACTTCCTCACCTCCTCGTCCTGGAGGACGCCGGTGGCGAAGAACTCCTTCGCGATCTTCTTCTGTTCGGCGCCGGCCTTGGCGGAGATGGACAGGTAGTGGGCGGGGTTGCCGACCGTGTCGCTCTGGTCGCCCTTGCCGCCCTCGACGGGCGGGAAGGTCATGTAGCCGAGCGAGCCGCTGGGGACGAAGTCCCCGCCGTCGGTCTGCTGGATGCCGTACGACCAGGTGCCGTGCAGCATCATGGCGGCCCTGCCGGTGTACAGCAGCGCCTGGTCGGCGTTGGAGTCCGCGGTGATCGAGGAGAAGCCCTTGATGAACCCGTCGGCCTCGACCAGGTCCTGCAGTGCGGTCAGCGCCTTGATGGCGTCCGGGTGGGACCAGGCGTTCTTCTCGCCTTCGACGGCGGCCTGGAAGACCTCCGGACCGCCGATGCGGTCGAACAGGAACTCCAGCCACATCATGTTGGTCCACCGGGACTGGCCGCCGAGTGCGAACGGCGCTATGCCCTTGGCGTTGAACCTGGGCACCAGCGCCATGATGTCGTCCCAGGACTCCGGTGGTTCCACCCCGACCTGGTCGAAGACCTTCCTGTTGTAGTAGAGGACGATCGGCTGCACGGTCTCGCACGGCATCGCGTAGATCCTGCCGTCGACGGTCGCCGCGCCGAACGAGGACGGGAACAGCCCCTTCTTGATGTCGGGATGCTCGTCGAACCACGAGGTGAGGTCCTCGACCTGCTCCGCCTCCGCGTAGGCGCGCAGCGTCCCGCCGCCCCAGCCCCAGATGACGGTGGGCGCCTTCCCGGCACCGATGGCGGTCTTGATCTTCGTCTTGTACGCGTCGTTCTCGTAGGTCGTGTCGTCGATCCGCTCGTCGGGGTGGGCCTTGTTGAACGCGTCCACGGCACCGGCCCTGACTCCTTCCTGCGGCTGTCCGTTCAGGTACCAGTAGGTGGCACCACCGCCCTTGCCGGGTCCTGACGAGCCGCCGCACGCGGTCAGCGCCGCGGAGGCCGGGACGGCGGCCGCCAGGCCGAGGAGGGTACGTCGAGAGAGCGCCATGATGTTCTCCGCACTCGAGAGCCGTCGGCTTCTCGTGAGTCGTGGTGATGAGTCATGGTGAAAGGTTTTCGAAACTTCTTTCCTCTAGCTCTGTTCGTGCAAGCTAGGTTTCGACCTGATGCCGTGTCAAGATGCGTGAGTTCGCTTTCCCGTGGGGAAGATCCGCGTGTGGAATCGGCGTCCGAGCAGTGCTCCAGGAATCCGGGCGGGGTTCGAAACTGTTTCGAAAAGGCCGGTCGGGGGCGGGAGTGACGTCATGGCCGGGGGCTGACACACTGCCGGTGCAGGTCACACCGGACCGTCGGCGTCCGGTGCCGGCTCACCGGTACGGTTGACCGGCTCCGTCCGCGTGGCCGGCCCGACCGGCGGACAGCCACACCGGTGGACCCACGGCTGAGAGGAACCGATGCGACCGAACGCCAGGCGCACCACGTTGGCGGACATCGCCCGAGCGGCCGGGGTCTCCGTCGCGACCGTGTCCAAGGTGGTCAACGGACGCGGTGACGTGGCGCCGCACACCCGCGTCCGGGTGCAGGAGCTGCTGCGTCAGCACGAGTACCTGGCGCCCGTCTTCCGCCACACCGAGACCGTCGAGAACCCGACCATCGAGGTGCAGTTCCAGGGCGGCCTCAAGTCGTACGTGGCGGAGACCCTTGAGGGCATCATCGACTCGGCCGCCGCGTCGGGAGCCTCGGTGGTGGTCGGCAAGGTGTCCGGCGCCCCGCACTGGGCCCGGGACCTGGTGGCGGCCGGGCGCCGTGCCGTCATCGCGGTCACCAGCGTGTACACCGCGGCTCACCTGAACGAGCTGGCCCGGTCCGGGCTGCCGCTGGTCGTGCTGGACCCCCTGCACCTGCCGGACAGCCGGGTCCACAGCGTCGGGGCGACCAACTTCGCCGGCGGTCTGGCCGCGACCCGGCACCTGCTCTCCCTGGGCCACCGCCGCGTCGCCTATCTCGGCGGACCGGCCATGGCCGTCTGCAACCAGGCGCGCATGCACGGCTACCGCGCCGCCATGGAGGCCGAGGGAGCGCGGGTACCGGACGGCTACGTACGGCCGGGGGAGTTCACGTACGAGTCCGGACTGCTCGGTGCCACGGCGCTGCTGGACCTCGAGGAGGCCCCCACGGCGGTCTTCGCGGGGAACGACGAGATCGCCCTCGGCGTCATCGAGACCGCGCGCGCCCGCGGCCTGCGCGTTCCCGAGGACCTGAGCGTGGTCGGCTTCGACGACACGAGCCTGGCCCGGATGTCCTCGCCGCCCCTGACCACCGTGCGCCAGCCGCTCCGGGAGATGGGCGCCGCCGCCCTGCGCACCGCCCTGCGGCTGGCCAACGGCGAGAAGACCGACTCGCACCACGTCGAACTCGCCACCGAACTCGTCGTACGCGCCTCGACGGCACCGCCTCGCGAGGAGGCGTCGGCGCAAAAATGAGCACGGGCGGCGGCGTGTGTCAGGGGGCGAGCAGCAGGCTGTCGCCGCGCTCCTTGGCGGCGGTGTAGCGCCGGGCCACGTCCTGCCAGTCGACCACCTGCCACATGGCCTCGATGAAGTCGACCTTCTGGTTCTTGTACTGCAGGTAGAAGGCATGCTCCCAGGCGTCGAAGACCAGGATCGGGGTGGAGCCCTGGCCGACGTTGCCCTGGTGGTCGTAGACCTGCTCGACGATCAGCCGGCCGCTCAGCGGCTCGTAGGCGAGGACGCCCCAGCCCGAACCCTGCGTGGTGGCCGACGCCTTGGACAGCTGCGCCTTGAAACGGTCGAAGGAGCCGAAGGACTCGGCGATCGCGTCCGCCAGCTCCCCCACACCGTCCTTCTCCAGCGGCTCGCCGCCTCCGTCACCGGTCATGTTGTGCCAGTAGATGGAGTGCAGGATGTGCCCGGAGAGGTGGAAGGCCAGGTTCTTCTCCAGGCCGTTGACCGAGCCCCACGTCCCCTTCTCCCGCGCCTCGGCGAGCTGTTCGAGGGTGTCGTTGGCCCCCTTCACATAGGCCGCGTGGTGCTTGTCGTGGTGCAGCTCGATGATCTCGGGGCTGATGACCGGGGCGAGTGCCGCGTAGTCGTACGGGAGCTCCGGGAGCGTGTACAGCGCCATGTCCAACGTCCTCCGCTGTTATTGCAACTCATGTGCAAGTGCAGGCTAACAGCAGGAGACGTGGCCTCATGGCTACTCCGGCACCGCGCCCAGCGTCTTCAGGACGCCGTACACACCGACGCACAGGATCGCCGCGCTGCTCAGGACCAGGGCCGCGGTGAGCCAGGGGTTGGCGCGGAAGCGCTTCGGGACTCCGGTGCGACGCAGCCGCCACACGGCGACGACCACGGCGAGCAGGAAGATCCCGCCGCCGATGCCACCGATCTGCACCATCAGGACGGCCGAAGCCGACGACGCCGAGGGTCCGGCCGTGCAGTTCCGGGCCGAAGAGCTTGGGCCAGCCGCCCCCGGTGACGGCGGTGTGGGAGGCGCTGATCCGGCGGGCGGCGTCGAGGACGAGGCCGAAGGTGTACTCGGCGACGGCCCGGGAGTTGGAGCCGGGCGCGAAGACCACGGGGATGCCGCGTTCGCGGGCGGCGGCGACGTCGATGGTGTCGGTGCCGACGCCGTGCTTGGCGATGACCTTCAGCCGCGGGGCGGCGTCCATGACCTCGGCGGTGACCGGGTCCATGCCGGCGACGAGCGCGTCGGCGCCGGCGATCCGGGCGAGCAGTTCGTCGTACGGCAGCGCCCGGTCGTCGTACGGGCGGACCGGGCCCGCGCCGCCGTCGGCGAGGAGGGTCCAGGGGCCGGGCGAGTGGTGGGCGTGGTGATGAGGGTGGTGCGGGTGGGTGTGCTCATGCCCGGCCGCCCTTCCGTGCCGCGTCCAGGTGGGTGGCGGCGATCTGCTGGAGGTGGACCACGTCGGCGGCGACGGAGGCGAAGGTGAAGCCCTCGTCGAGCCGGCGGGCGGCACTCACGCCGTCGCCGTTGTGGATGCCGGCGGCGATGCCGGCGGTCGCGGCGGCCGTGCGGATGCGGGTGAGGGCCTGCTCGAACGCGTCGGCCACGTCCGGGTCGGTGGAGGTCCTGCCCCCGATGGCCAGGCGCAGGTCGGACGGCCCGACGTAGATGCCGTCGAGTCCCGGGACGGCGCAGATCTCCTCGACGTCGGCGAGCCCGCCGGCGGTCTCGATCATGGCGAGGACGGCGGTCTGCTCGTGGGTGTCGGCCGGGTCCGGGCCGATGCGGAGCTGGGCGCGCATGGGGCCGTAGGAGCGGCGGCCGTACGGCGGGGAGCGCACGGCGGCGACCGCGTCGGCGGCGTCCTGCGCGGTGTCGACGAGCGGCACGATGACGGCGGCGGCGCCCGCGTCGAGCGCGCGGCCGATGTACGTGGGATCGTTGGCCTCGACGCGGACCATGCCGACGGCGGTGGAGCCGCGGGTGTCGGTGGCGATGGGGTTGTTCAGCAGGCCCTGGTAGCCGAAGAGGCCGTGCTGGGCGTCGAAGGCCAGGTAGCCGTAGCCGAGCCGGGCGAGGCGTTCGGCGGCGACGGGCGAGTCGAGCAGCGATCAGTAGCCGATGAGGCGCTGGCGGTCGCGCAGTGCGGCGGTGAAGTGCGCGGCGGTGGTCATGAGGCGGCTCCGGCCGGTGTCTTCGCCGGGCGCCGGCCCGCCCCTCCCGCTCAGAACGGGATCTCGAAGTGGACGGTGGCCACCCCCGGGCCGTGTTCGCCGGTGGTGCGGGCGTCGAAGATCTCCTTGGCCGTACTGCGCCAGAAGGCCTCCGCGCCCTCGACGTCCACGTTGGTGTGCAGGTAGAGGGAGTCGTAGCCGGGGGTGTCCGCGACGAAGTCGCGGGCCGCGTCGACCAGGGTGCGGGCGAGGCCCCGGCGCCGGTGCTCCGGGCGGACGTAGACGCGGACCAACTGGGCGGTGGTGCCGGACGGATAGCGTTCGGCCAGCCAGCGGGGGTGGGGCGGGTGGGCCGGGCCCGTCGAGTGCACACCGGTGGTGGCGACCACCTCGCCGTCGTGGACCGCCACGAGCAGGAGGTGGCGGGGGTCGTCGAGGTAGGTGCCCTTGAGGTCCGTCACGTCCCGGTGCCAGCGGGGCACATAGCCGTATCCGAACTCCTTGTAGAACGTGTCGAGCATGACGGCGCGGGCACCGTCGGTGTCCGCGGGTGTCGCGGGACGCACGGTGTAACCGGCGGGCGCGGTCCGACTCATCGCGAGGTCCTTCCGTATCGGGGTCCTCACAATACCTGACAATGAAAATGATTACCGATATCGTGGCGTCGGTCGCGGCCCTGGCGTCAGGGCCGCGCCGTACGCGACGACACGAAAAGGGGAGCCGTGGCTCATCTGCTGGTGGTCGAGAGCTGGGTCGGATCGATGAGCAGGCTGCTGCCACGGGCGATCCGGGAGAGCGGACACGAGTTCACGTTCCTCACCCGCGACCTGCACCACTACCTGCGCTCGGCACCCGAGGGCGCCTCGCACCCGCTTCTCGGGGCGCGCAACGTGATCACCGCGGACACCAACGACACCGAGACCCTGCTGCCCCGGGTGGAGCGGCTGCACTCGGTGCTGGGCTTCGACGGGGTGATCACCTCGTGTGACTACTACCTGCCGGTGGTGGCGCGGACGGCCGCCCGGCTCGGGCTGCCCGGACCGGCTCCCGAGGCAATCGAGAACGCCTGCCGCAAGGACGCCACCCGCCGGGTCCTGGCCGACGCCGGGGTGCCCGGACCACGGTTCGCGGTGCACGAGGAGTGGGCCGAACTCGCCCGTTCGGCACGGGAGATCGGCTACCCGCTGGTGGTCAAACCCGTCGACCTGTGCGCCGGCATGTACGTGCGGCGGGTGGACGACGAGGAGCGACTCGCCGCCGCCGTCAAGGCGCTGAGCGAGTTCCCGGTCAACGCGCGCGGGCAGCGGCGGGCGCCCGTCGTGCTGCTCGAAGAGCTCCTGGACGGTCCGGAGGTGAGCGTCGAGACCGTGTCGCACGCGGGCGCGGTCCATGTCGTCGGCGTGACCGACAAGAGCGTCGGCGGGGCACCCGCGTTCATCGAGACCGGGCACATGTTCCCCGCCGCCCTGTCGTCCGCGGACGCCGAGGCGGCCGAGCAGACCGCGCTCGGCGCGCTCAAGGCGCTCGGCCTGACGGACGGCGTGGTGGCGCACACCGAGATCAAGCTGACCTCCGCCGGGCCGCGCGTGGTCGAGGTCAACCCGCGGCCCGCCGGGAACCGCATCACCGAGCTCATACGGCATGTCACCGGCACCGACCTCGCCGCGGCCTTCGTGGACGTCTGTCTGGGCCGCGCCCCCGACCTGCGGCGCACGGACACCGGACTGCGCAGCGCCGCCATCGGTTTCCTCGTGCCGGAAACGGCGGGCACGCTGGAGGCGCTGGACGCCGGCCTTGTGCGCACCGCGCCGGACGTGCTGGAGGTGCAACTCGCCGAGCCGGGACGGCAGGTGAAGGCGGCGGGCAGCAACAACGAGTACCTGGGGCACGTGATGGCGGGTGACCCGGCCGGCACCGGCGCCCGCGCCCGGGTCGAGTCGCTGCTCGGCGAGCTGCGGTCCGGGCTGGTGGTCCGATGAGCCCCGCCGCCCCGGCGTCCGCCCGCGCGGCGACGTACGACGAACTCCTCGCCCTCGCCCGCGCCGGCGAGCTGGGCCCGGATCCGGCCACGCTGCGGATCTCCGTGGCCTTCACCACCCGGCAGGCCGTACGGCACGAAGGGCGCGGCACCGGTTACCGCAACGAGGTGCTCAGCCTGCGGCTGGCGGAGGCCGTCGGCAGTTGCGCGGTCGAGCCCGGCGCGCTGCCCGACAGCGCGGTGGAGGACTGCGTCGGCACGGATGTGGCCCGGCTGCTGGAGCATCCGCTGCTTCCGGTGCGGGTGGCCGCGCTCGACGCGTACCTGATGCACGTCACCCCGCACGCCCCGGAGAACGGGGCGCGGCCCGTCGCCCTGCCCGCGGGGACGTCGCTGGAGAAGTCCCGGGCGCGGGCCGAGGCCGTCGCCGGACTGCTCGTCCTGCCGCCCGGAGCGACGGTGCTCGTGGTCGGTGTCGTCAACTCCCTGCTGGAAGCGCTGCGTTCACGAGGACTGGGATACGTCCCGTGCGACCTCAAGGGCGGCGTCACGGAGTGGGGCGAGCCGGTCGTCACCGACGCCCTCGCCGCCGTCGGCCGGTGCGACGCGCTGCTCGTGTCGGGGATGACGCTCGGCAACGGGAGCTTCGAGCCGCTGCGGGAGCACGCCCTGCGGCACGGCAAGCAGCTGGTGATGTTCGCCCAGACCGGCAGCGCCGTACTCCCGCGCTTCCTGGGTCACGGGGTGAGCGCGGTGTGCGCGGAGCCGTACCCCTTCTTCTGGCTGGACGGCGGTCCCGGCACCGTCCACCGCTATCGCGCCGACCGCCCGGGAGGCACCCGGTGACCACCACCGCCGCCGTACGGCCCGACGCCCGCCCGGAACTGCTCACCCTGCTCGGCCGTACCCCCGTCGTCCGCATCACCGCCGGCCTGCCCGGACCGCACCCCGGTTTCTGGGCCAAGCTCGAAGGGCTCGCCGCGGGCGGGATGAAGGCACGGGCCGCCGTCTCGATGCTGATGGGCGCCCGTGAGCGCGGTGAACTGCGGTCCGGCGCCCCGGTGGTGGAGTCCACCTCCGGCACCCTCGGCATCGGGCTCGCCTTCGCCGGGCAGGCCCTCGGGCATCCCGTCGTGCTGGTCTGCGACAGCGAACTTGAACCGTCCATGCGGCAGTTACTGCGCTCGTACGGGGTGCGGCTGGAGATCGTGGACCGGCCCGCACCCCAGGGCGGCTGGCAGGCCGCACGCCTCGCCCGGCTGCGCGAACTGCTCGCCGTGCTGCCCGGCGCCTACTGGCCCGACCAGTACAACAACCCGGACAACACGGCCGGTTACGCCTCGCTGGCCGCCGAACTCGCCTCCCAGCTGGACCACTTGGACGTCCTGGTGTGCAGTGTGGGCACCGGTGGGCACAGTGCCGGCGTCATCGGGCCGCTGCGCCGGCACTGGCCCGCGCTGCGGCTGATCGGCGTCGACTCCACCGGCTCCACCATCTTCGGCCAGCCCGCCCGGCCCCGGCTGATGCGCGGCCTCGGCAGCAGCATCCATCCGCGCAACGTCGCCTACGACGCCTTCGACGAGGTGCACTGGGTCGGCCCGGCCGAGGCCGTGGACAGCTGTCGCCGGCTGGCCCGGGGCAGTTTCGTCAGCGGCGGCTGGAGCACCGGCGCGGTCGCCCGCGTCGCCGCCTGGGCGGCACGGGTCCACCCCGGCGCGGTCGTCGCCACCGTCTTCCCCGACGGGCCGCACCGCTACCTCGGCACCGTCTACGACGACGACTTCACCACCGCCCACGGCGTCGACCCGGACGCGGCGGCCGCCCGCCCCGTGCAGATCCCGCACCCGAACGCGGCCGAGGCCACCGGCTGGGCGCGGTGCACCCGCGTCACCGACCCGCTCGCACGTCCGGAAGAGGACCAGTGAGGACCGGCCTGCGCACCGTGCGCCTGGAACTCACCGAGCCGCTGCGCATATCCCGCTCGACGATGTCCGCCCGTGACGCCGTGTGGCTGAGCGTCGAGCACGAGGGCGTGACCGGTCACGGCGAGGCCGTCAGCAGCGTCTACTACCGGCTCGACGCCGAGAGTCTCGGACGCCACTTCACCGCTGCGGGTGCGGACCTGGTCCGCTTCCCCGACCCCGAGAGCGCCCTGGAGGCCCTGCGCACAGGTGAGCCGGCCGTCGCCGACACTCCCCCGGCCGTGACCGCCGCCGTCGGGGCGGCCCTGCTGGACCTCGTCGGCAAGCGCGCGGGCAGACCCGTCCACCGGCTCCTGGGCGCCGCGGACACTCCGGTCGCGGCCACCGCCCGCACCATCGGCATCACGTCCCCCGCGCACGCGGCGGCGCAGGCCCGCTCCCTCGCGGCCGGCGGCTTCGAGGTGCTCAAGGTCAAGGCGGGGGCGGCCGATCCCGAGGAGGACGTCGAGCGCGTACGGGCCGTCCGGGACGCCGCGCCCCGCGCGCGGCTGCTTCTCGACCCCAACGGCGCCTGGACCACCGGGCAGGCGCAGGCGCTGCTGCCCCGGTTCGCCGCGCTCGGCGTCGAGGCCGTCGAGCAGCCCCTCGCCCCCGGCGACCCGGAGGCCCTGGCGGCGCTGGCCGAGCGCTCACCGCTGCCGGTCGTGGCCGACGAGGACGCCGTGGACCTGGAGGACGTGCGCCGCCTGGCCGGGCGCGTCCACGGCGTCAACGTCAAGCTCGCCAAGTGCGGCGGAGTGCACGCGGCCCTGCGCATCGCCGAGTTGATCGACGGCAGCGGCACGGAGCTGATGCTGGGCTGCCTGGCCGCCAGCACGCTGGGGCTCGCGCCCGCCGTGCACCTCGCCGACCGGGCCCGCTGGGCCGACCTGGACGGGCATCTGCTGCTCGCGCACGACCCGTGGACCGGCATCGGCGGCGAGGACGGCCGGGTACGGGCGAGCGGCCTGCCCGGACTGGGCGTCGAGCCGCGGGAGGGGCGCCGTGCGGACCTGGCATGAGATACGCCGCTTCCCGCTCGCCGTTCAGCTCCTGCTGGTCAACCAGCTCGGCGTCAACACCGGCTTCTATCTCCTCATCCCCTACCTCGCCACCCACCTCACCGAGAACCTGGGCATGTCGGCCGCCGTCGTCGGCGTCGTCCTCGGGGTCAGGAACCTCAGCCAGCAGGGCCTGTTCGTCATCGGCGGCTCCGCCTCCGACCGGCTCGGCGCACGGGGCGTCATCATCGCCGGCTGCGCCCTGCGCACCGCCGGGTTCGCGCTGTTCGCGCTCGGCGACCACCTGGCCGTCCTGCTGGCCGCGTCCGTCCTCAGCGGGTTCGCGGGGGCGCTGTTCAACCCCGCCGTCCGCGCCTACATCGCGCAGGAGGCCGAGGAGCGCAGGGCCGAGGCGTTCGCCCTGTTCAACGTGTTCGCCACCACCGGCGCGCTGATCGGGCCACTGCTGGGCAGCGCGCTGCTGCTCGTGGACTTCCGTACGTCGGCGCTGACCGCCGCCGGGATTTTCGCGGTCCTGACCGTCGCGCAGGCCCTGGTGCTGCCCGCCCGGCAGGTCGAGCCGAGCGGGGGCGGTGTGCTCGCCGACTGGCGGGAAGTGCTCGGCAACCGCGCCTTCCTGGCCTTCGCGCTCGCCATGGCCGGCCTGTTCACCCTGGAGAGCCAGCTGTACCTGCTGCTGCCCGACGGCGCTCGGCAGGCCACCGGCTGGGACGGCGCCGCCGGTCTCGTCTTCCTCGTCGGCGCCCTCGCCAACCTCCTGTTCCAACTGCGCCTCACCCGCGCGCTCAAGCGACGCGGTGACCCCGTCCGTTGGGTCGCGGCCGGGCTCGGCCTCACGGCGCTGGCCTTCCTGCCGCCCATCCTGGCCACCACGGCGTCCGGCAGCCCGGACGGTGTGGCCGACGCGGCGCTGCGGGTGCTGCCCGTGCTGACGGGAGCCCTGCTGCTGTACCTCGGGGTGATGGTCGCCCAGCCGTTCGTGATGGACATGGTCCCCGCCTTCGGCCGCCCCGGCCTGACCGGCACCTACTTCGGGATCTTCTACGCCGTCTCGGGCGTCGCCGCCGCGGTCGGCAACACCGTCGTCGGCTGGGCCATGGACACCGGGCGGCACGGGGACGCCGCGTGGCTGCCGTGGGCGTGCTGCGCGCTGGCCGGGCTCGCCTCCGCGCTCGGCGTCGTCCGGCTGCGCCGGCTGGGGTCGCTGCCCGCGCCGCAGAAGCCCGCCGTACCCGCGCCCGCCCGAGGAAGGACCCCGGCATGACGGACAACCTGCTCACCGACAACCCCACGCTGTACGAGGCCCGTTTTCCCGACCCCGGCCGGCTGGCCGGACGCTGGACGGAGGACTGCCTGCGGCGGCACGGCTCCGGCAAGCGCGTGCTGGACCTGGGCTGCGGCACCGGCCGCGACGCCGCCCATCTGCACGGCGTGGGGCGCGAGGTGACCGGCGCGGACCTCTCCGAGGCGATGCTCGCCCATGCCCGCGAGCGCCATCCCGGACCCGATTACATCCGTGCCGACCTGCACGGATTCGACCTGGGGCAGGGGGTGTTCGACGCCGTGGTGTGCCTGGACAGCGCCCTGCTGTACTGCCACACCAACGACCAGCTCGACGGCTTCCTGTCCTCCTGCCGCCGTGCGCTGGCCCCGGGCGGCCTGCTCGTCGCGGAGATGCGCAACGGCGCGTACTTCCTCGGCCGCACCGACCTGCTCGACACGCCCCGAGTCAACGAGTTCACCTGGCGGGGCACCGTCCACCGGTCCGTCACCACCCTCACGGTGGACCGTACGGACCAGTTGCTGCGCCGCAGGCGCGTGTGGACCGCGGACGACGGGTCCCGGCCCGTCGAGCAGCGGTCCGCGTGGCGGCTGCTGTTCCCGCAGGAGCTGCGCCACCTGCTGGCCGCGCACGGTTTCGAGGTCCTGGAACTCCACGACGGACCGGGCCCGCGCACCGAGCCGCCGTGGCACGAGGGCCTGCTCCCCGGCCGTACCACCGACGCCGACCGGCTGCACGTGGTGGCCCGTTCGACCAAGCCGCCCACCGGCACGATCACACCCTGAAGGAACCGCACATGCACGACGAATCCACCCGCCGTCACCCCTCCCCGGACCGCTTCCCGGAGCTGCGCCGCCGCGGCTTCCTCGCCGCGACCGGCCTCGGCGCGCTCACCCTGGCCGGATGCGGCGGCGGCTCCGGTTCCGGCGACGGCGAGGGCAAGGGCGACGGCTCACCGAAGAAGGGCGGGCGGCTGCGCGCCGCGTTCGCGGGCGGAGGCGCGAGCGAGACCCTCGACCCGCACCTCGCCAACCTGTTCGCCGACGCCGCCCGCGCCAAGGCCCTGTTCGACAAGCTCGCCGACTACGGCGCCGACCTGTCCGCCCGGCCCCGCCTCGCCGAGAAGTGGGAGTCCAACAAGGCGCTGGACCGCTGGCAGGTCACCCTGCGCGAGGCCACCTTCCACGACGGCAGCCCGGTCACCGCGAAGGACGTCCTCTACAGCTACCGCCGTATCGCCGACCCGAAGCAGGCCTTCCGCGCCAAGGCGTCCCTGGAGCCCATCGACCTCGACGCCAGCCGCGCCACCGGTGAACGCGCCATCGAGTTCGTGCTCAAGCGGCCCACCGCCGAATTCCCCAACGTCCTGGCCGCGTTCGGCGCGTACATCGTGCCCGAGAACGCCACCGGGTTCGACAAGGAGCCGGTCGGCTCGGGTCCGTTCCGCTTCGTGTCGTTCACGCCGGGCCGCTCGGCGGTGTTCCGCCGCTACGACGACTACTGGGAGGGCGCCCCCCACCTCGACGAGATCGAGTTCGTCGTGGCGAACGAGGAGTCGGCCCGGGTCAACGCGCTGCTCGGCGGGCAGATCGAGTACGCCCACGAGCTCAACCCCACCACCGCCCGCGCCCACGAGGGCAAGGGACAGATCGAGATCGTGCGGCTGCGGGGCAGCGCCATGCAGGCGTTCTGCATGAAGACCGACCGGCCGCCCTTCGACGACGAGCGGGTGCGCCAGGCGTTCTTCCTCATCGCCGACCGCCGGGAACTCGTCGACGGCGCGCTGTCCGGCGCGGGCGAGGTCGGCAACGACCTGTTCGGCAAGGGCTACGAGTACTACGCCGACGGTCTGCCCCAGCGCGAACAGGACCTCGACAAGGCCCGCGCCCTGCTCAAGCAGGCCGGCGCCGAGAACCTCAAGGTGACCCTGGACACCTCCGCCGTCGCCGCCGGGTTCACCGAGGCCGCCAGCATCTTCCGCGACCAGGCGAAGAAGGCCGGGGTCACCGTCGAGGTGAAGATGGGCAGCAAGGACTCCTACTGGAGCGACATCCTCGACAACGGCGCCCTGTGCTGCTACCGCTCCGGCGCCATGCCCATCGAGGCGCACATCTCCCAGCGGCTGCTCACCGACTCCTCCACCAACGCCACCAAGTGGCGGCACAAGGACTTCGACGCGCTGTACCAGCAGGCCCAGTCCACCCGCGACAAGACCGAACGTGCCGCCGTCTACGAGCGCATGCAGCGCCGCCTGTACGGCGAAGGAGGCTTCCTCATCTGGGGATTCGCCGACTGGATCATCGGCACCGCCCGCACCGTCAAGGGCGTCGAGACGGACGCGCCCGCCAACACCCTCGACTGGGCCCGCTTCGACACGGTGTGGCTCGCGTGAGCGGACTGCGCTCCTTCGTCGCCCGGCGGCTGCTCCTCGGCGCGCTGCAGACCGTGGCCGTGGTGCTGCTGGTCTTCGCGCTCACCGAGGCGCTGCCGGGCGACGCCGCGGTCGCCCTCGCCGGTGACCAGCCCGACCCGGCCCGCATCGCGGCCATCCGGGAGGCCATGCAGCTGGACCGGCCCGCGTGGGAACGGCTGGCCGACTGGACGGCGGGGCTGCTCCACGGCGACCTCGGCACCTCCCTGGTCTCCGGCCGTCCGGTGAGCCAGTACCTCGCCGACGGCTTCGGCCCCACCCTGCTGCTGGCCTCGCTGACCGTGGTGCTGCTCGTGCCGGCCGGGTTCGGGCTCGGGGTGCTGGCCGCCCGTCACGCGGGCCGGCCGGCCGACCGGCTGATCAGCTCCGTGACGCTCGCCGTGTACGCCGTTCCCGAGTTCGCCCTCGGTGTGCTGCTGGTGACCGTGTTCGCCCTGCGTCTCGGCTGGCTGCCGCCGACCGCCGTCGGCTACGGCACCGACCTGCTCGCCCACCCGGCCGCGCTGGTCCTGCCCGTGCTGGTCCTGCTGTCGCGGCCCGTGTGCTCGCTGGTGCGGCTGGTGCGCGCGGGCATGATCGACGCGCTCGCCTCCCCGTACGTGGCGCAGGCCCGCCGCTACGGCGTGTCCGGCGCCCGCGTCCGGTACACCCACGCGCTGCCGAACGCCCTGGCTCCCGCCGCTCAGCAGCTCGCCCGCACCGTCGACTGGCTGCTGTGCGGTGTCATCGTCGTGGAGGCCCTGTACGTGATCCCCGGGCTCGGCACCGTGCTGCTGGGCGCCGTCGCCGAACGCGACGTGCCCGTCGTCCAGGGGCTGGCGGTGGTGTTCGGCGTCCTGACCGTCGTACTGAACCTGGGTGCCGACCTGGTCGCCCACCGGCTCACGCCGCGGGCGGGGGTGGCCGCGTGAGGACGCCGCGTACGGGCCGCTTCGCATTCGGCCTCACGATCGTCGCCGTACCCCTTCTCCTCGCCCTGCTCGGCCCGGTGTTCGCGGGCGAGCCGGGCCCGCGGGCCGCGTCCTTCACGCTGGGCGACGGCCACTGGCTCGGCACCGACTTCGTGGGCCGGGACGTGTGGCGGCAGGTGCTGCACGGCGGGCGGCCGGTGGTGCTGACCGCGCTCGCCGCGACCGCCCTGGCCTACCTGGTGGCCCTCCCGGTCGGTCTGGTCAGTGCGCTCACCCGGCACCGTCTGCTGGAGGAGCTGCTGATGCGGCCCCTGGACGTGCTGCTCGCCGTCCCGTCGCTGCTGCTGATCCTGCTGGCCGCCACGGTGTTCTCACCGGGCGCCGTCGGTCTCGCCCTGCTGGTCGCCCTGGCCAACGTGCCCGACGCGGCCCGGCTGGTGCGCGCCGCCGCCGCCGAGGCCGCCGCCCGGCCCGCGGTCGAGGCGCTGCGCATGCAGGGCGAGACGTGGTGGCGGACGGCCGTCGGCTACGTCGGCCGCTCCATGCTGCGCACCCTGGCCGCCGACGCCGGCACCCGGCTGACCGGCGTGCTCTACCTGGTCGCCACGGCCGCGTTCCTCGGTGTCGGTGTGGCGCCCGACGCCGCCGACTGGGCGGTCATGGTCGACCGCAACCGCACCGGCCTGTTCGTCCAGCCGTGGGCCGTGGTCGTCCCCGCCGTGCTGATCGTCGCGCTGACGACGGGGACGAACCTCCTCTTCGACGCCGCGCTGGACAAGGGCGCCGGACGGACAAGGAAGGAAGCACGTCCGTGAACCACAAGCACACGGTTGTGGATCCCGTGGCCGAGATCCGCGGTCTGCGCGTCGTCGTCGACGGCCGGGCGATCGTCGACGGGGTGAGCCTGCGGGTCCTGCCCGGCAGGGTGACGGCGCTGATCGGCGCGTCCGGCAGCGGCAAGACCACCACCGGCCTGGCCCTGCTCGGCGAGTACCCGGCGGGCGCCCTGGCCACCGGCGACGTACGGGTGAAGGACGGCGGCCTCGTCGGCTACGTACCCCAACACCCGGCGGCGGCGCTCAACCCCGCCCGCCGGATCTCCGCGCTGCTGACCGACATCGCCCGTGCCCAGGTGCGTCACCTGCCGGTGCGGCAGCGCCGGGCGGCGGCCCGCGAACGTGTTCTGCGTGCGTTGACCGAGTCACAACTGCCCGACGCCGAGACCCTGTTGCGGCGCTATCCGCACCAGCTCTCCGGCGGTCAACAGCAACGCGTCGTCCTCGCCCAGGCGTTGCTGCTGGGCGCGCGCGTCATCGTGGCCGACGAGCCCACCACCGGCCAGGACGCCCTGACCAAGAGCCGTATCGTCGAGCGGTTCAGGGCCGTCGCGGCCCGCGGCATCGCGGTGGTGCTGCTCAGCCACGACCTGGACGTGGTGCGCGCACTGGCCGACGAGGTGGTGGTCCTGCGGGCGGGCCGGGTCGTCGAGTCGGGCCCGGCCCAGCGGCTCCGGTCCTCGCCCCGGCACGAATGGACCCGTGAACTGCTGGACGAGCGTACGGAGTCGCCGCTGCCCGACGCCCCGACCGGCAGCGCCGAGCAGCCCGTCCTGCGGGTGCGCGGGCTGACCGCCCGCCACCGCGACGGCACCCGCGGCACGGCGGTCGTTCTGCGTGCCCCCGAACTCGACCTGTACCCGGGCCAGTCGCTCGCCGTCGTCGGCCGGTCCGGCAGCGGCAAGACCACCCTGGCCCGCTGCGTCGCCGGCCTCCACCGGGACCACGACGGCGAGATCCTCCTGGACGGCACGCCGCTGCCGCGAAGCCTGCGCGACCGCACTCACAGCCAACTCGCGGCCGTGCAGTACGTCTTCCAGGACGCGCACGCCGCCTTCGACGAACACCGCCCCGTCGTGCGGCAGGTCGCCCGCACCGCGGTCCGCCTGCGCGGCACCGACCCGGACACGGCGACCCGGGAGGCGCTGACCACCCTGGCCGGCCTCGGGCTCCCGGAGAACCTGGCCCACCGGCACCCCGGCCGGCTCTCCGGCGGCGAACTCCAGCGCGCCGCCCTCGCCCGTGCCCTGCTCGCCCGCCCCCGCGTCCTCGTCTGCGACGAGATCACCTCCGGTCTCGACACGATCACCCGCCGGGGCATCCTCGACGTGCTCACCGCGCTGGTCCGCGACCGCGACCAACTGTCCCTCGTCCTGATCACCCACGACCTGGACACGGCCGCCCTGGCCCACCGCGTCGCCGTACTGGACGCCGGTGAACTCGTCGAACAGGGCCCGGCCCGGCAGATCCTGACCGCGCCGAGCCACCCGTTCACCGTCTCCCTCATGCGGACGACGGCCCGCCCGGCGGCGGGGACGGCCACGTGACGCACGTGCCGCTCGACGTGTGATCAGTGGCCCACCGAGAAGGTGGCGTCGGCGCGGTCCGTGGTGGTGCTGACCGGGTCGACGCGCAGGGCGTAGCCGGAGTGGCGGATTTGACCTGCCCCTCGGGCTGAAGCCCGAGGGTTCTGGCCTTCTCGACTGGTTGCTGTGCCGCTGTACGGCACGGGGTTCGGTCGGGAATCCGTGGCTTCCTGTCTCTTCGCGCTGCGCCGGGGTCGCTCCTGGTCTTACCGGCGCTCCGCAGGCCGATACCGCCGGTCCGGCGGCCGTCTTGACGTTGATCGCGGCGTCGTGGTCCCGGTCGTGGAGGGTGCCGCAGGCGCTGCAGGTCCATTCCCGCATGTTGACGAACGCCGACCATCCGGCGTCGTGGACGGACTCGGCCGGCCTGGTCCGGGCCGGTCCCGCCACCGACAGGTCCTCCACGGCGATCCCTTGGTTCTCGGAGATCAGCTTCGTGGAGAGCTGGTGGTGGAACTCGCGGCGCGCGTCGGCGACCTTCGCGTGGGCGCGGGCGACCTTCAGGCGGGCCTTGTCACGGTTCTTGCTTCCCTTCTGTTCGCGGGACAGCTCCCGCTGGACCTTCTTCGGCTTCTTCTCCGCGCGGCGCAAAAAGCGCGGGGAGTCGATCTTCGTGCCGTCGGACAGGACCGCGAAGTGGGTCAGGCCGAGGTCGATGCCGGTGGCGCGGTCGGTGTCGGGCATCCGCACGGCGTCGGCGGCGGCGTGGGCTGCGTCGAGCGGGGTGAGTCCGGCAGCGCGGGCCGTGACGCCGAGGACGGCCGAGGCGTTCGCGGAGCCCGGGGCGTCGGCCGGCAGTCACGGCGAAGGCGCCCGGTCCGGAACGCCCCGGGTCACCGGCGAGCAGCGGCGCGCCAACCTCGCGGAACAGTGGAAAGAGACCGCGGGATTCCTCCTCCGGCCGGTGCGGGTGCGCGGACGTGACGGGCGCGAGACCGCACAGTGGTGGGGCCTCGCCGAGCCCGGCAAAGCGCACGGACAGCCTGCCGGGTTCTGGGCACCGGCTCCGGAGCGCGGAGGCCGCGCCTCACCGGCCGATCGGATCCTCTACAGCACCACGGAACGCCCCGGCACGCACTCGATCTCGCCCAAGCCCGACCGGCAGATCGCCGCCCCTGGGCAGCGGGGCCGCCCTGCCTCTCCGTACCTCGTTCATGGCCGGGCCGCGCCCGGCAGCCGCTGGTGGAGCTGCCTCAGCCCGCCTCCGGGTGCGGCACCCGGCTCTTCGGCGAGCAACGCGGTAGCACTCCAGCGCCTCGTCCTGCCGTCCCAGCCAAGTCCGCCAGCCGGTAAGCGCTTTTCGGACAAACTGGAGGCGATCCGGGTGAGCAGAGACAACCCGGAGGGTGCCCGGCGGCCTCTCATGGTCCGAACAACGAGACCCCACACGTCAGTTGGGGTTGTGTCGCTCGCCCACGTTCCATGACGCACCCGAAAGCCGGAAGCACGAGGACTGATGACCAGACTCCAAAAGGGCCGCCCCAGCCGCCTGACCCGCCCCTCCATCGCCGTCGCCGCGGCCATCGCCGTGGCCGCGGGCGTCGTCGCCGCCGCGCCCGACGCGAAGTCCGAGGAGCCGACGCCGAAGCTCAGCCTGATCGCCGCCTCCACCTCCGTCACGCTCGACTCGTGGACGGAGGATCCCGGGGTCTATCTCGACCTCGGGACGTACCTCACCTCCGAGAACGGCGCCTTCGAGCTCAAGGTGACCCGGAAGTCCTACAAGGACCCGGTCGTCGCCCAGCAGATCCTCCGGAACGGGAAGAAGACCCGGACCAAGACGCTCCCCGCCGGGGTCGTGAACGACTTCGCCGGACTGCCGGACTTCACGCAGATCACCCTCACCGACGCGGCCGGCTCGACGGTGCTGGAGAAGACCGAGACGTTCTGCCCCAACAACGCCTCGGGGCGGGTCCGGCCGGACGCCCCCGCCAACTCGAAGTATCCGGAGAGCTGTCCGACGAACCCCTTCACCCTCGGTTCGGTATGGGGCGTCGAGAACGGCTGGGCGTCCAACACCTACTCGGGGCACTACACCGAGACGGTCCAGCTGGACGCCGGCACCTACACCGCCGAGATCAACGTGGCCAAGAAGTATCGTGATCTCTTCGGCATCGCCGACAAGCCGCAGACCGTCAAGGTGGTCGTCCGCGAGCGCAGTTGGGAAGACGAGGAGAGTGCCGGCGCCCGCAGCTCGGCGAAGACCACCGCCTCCGGGCACAGCGCCCACGCGCAGCACGACGCGCACGCGCAGCACGGGGCCGCCGCGGACACCCCGGCCCCCGGCGCCGTGACGAGCGGCGCCGGCCCCTCGTACAACGCCGGCCACGGACCCTACCCGTCGGCTCCGCCCGCCCTGCCGTGGGCGCTGAAGAGGAAGTCCCTGGGGCGGCAGGCCCTCACCACCGCCGAGGTCGGTGACAGTCCCGGGCAGACCGACGGTTCGCGGCAGGCACCGGGCGCCCAGCCCAACGCGAAACGGCCCGCCGGCAAGGCGTCCGTGCCCGACGTGCCGAAGCCCGACCTGCGCTCGCTGCCCGCGTTCGGCATCACCGTCAGCGACGGCTACGAGGAGGTGCCCGGCAAGGACTATCTCGCCTTCAGCGCCAACGTGTGGAACGCGGGCCCGGCCAAGCTCGTCGTGGACGGCTTCCGCTCCCCGGGCAAGGAAGTGATGGACGCCTACCAGTACTTCTACGACGCCGACGGCAAGCAGGTCGGATACACCCCGACCGGCGGCATGGAGTGGGACCCGCGTCCCGGCCACGAGCACTGGCACTTCCTGGACTTCGCCAGTTACCGGCTGCTGACGGCCGACCAGAAGGAAACGGTGCGCAGCGGCAAGGAGGCGTTCTGCCTGGCCAACACCGACGCTGTCGACTACACGGTGAAGAACGCCAACTGGCACCCGGACAACACGGACCTGTCCACCGCGTGCGGCCAGGAGAACTCCATCTCCGTCCGCGAGGTGCTCGACGTCGGCTCCGGTGACACCTACACCCAGGACCTGCCCGGCCAGTCCTTCGACATCACGGACCTGCCGAACGGCACGTACTACATCCAGGTCCTCGCCAACCCGGAGAACCGGCTCAAGGAGACCGACCACAGCAACAACAGCGCGCTGCGGGAGGTCGTCCTGGGCGGCGAGAAGGGCGCCCGCACGGTGACGGTCCCCCCGCACCACCTGGTGGACGCCAACTGACCCGCCCGTGACGGCCGGGGCGGCTCCGGCCCCAGAGACGAACCCGGAGCCGTCCCGGCCCGCCAGGACCTCCCGGCCGCGCACCCCTCCGCCCTCGCCGACGAGACCACCGACCGGAGCACCGCCCGCCGCCCGCCCCGGTGCGGTCCGGTGGGGAGTGGCATCCACTCACACGAAGGAACGAGGTGCGCACGAGGGACGCAGCGGGTCGGGACGAGCGGTATCGCGGCAGCGAACCGGTGTGGAAGGCCGAGCCCGACCGGTTCGTCGAACAGGAGTCGGCCGGCCTGGAGCCGTCCGGGCGGGCGGTGGACATCGCCGCTGGGGGAGGGACGCACACCGAACGCGGTCAGGGCACCGCTCGGAGAGCCACCGTATTACTGTCCCTCCGAGGTCCCCAATGCTCTGAGCACGCCCAGGTCCGGGCTGTTCGAACGGATGAAATGCCGTGCGTCCGGGTTCAGAGGCTCCGGGGCTGTCAGGTTCGGGGAACCGTCACGCACTCGGCCCAGACCGTCTTGCCGGGACCGAGGCGGTCGCGTACGCCCCAGTCGGCGGCGAGCGCGTCGACGAGGAGCAGGCCGCGACCGCCGTCCTCGTCCGAGCCGGGAGCCTTGCGCGCCGGCCGGGCGGGGTGGGTGTCGGTGACCTCGATCCGGACCGCGCCTCGGACGGCGTCGTAGGACAGTGACAGGGCGAAGTCCCACCCCGGGACCCGGCCGTGGAGGACCGCGTTCGCGGCGAGCTCGGCGACGACGAGGACGGCGGTGTCGTGTGCCCCGGTGCCGTGCGGGTGGCCCCACTCGGTCAGTTGGTGGGCGGCGAGCAGTCGGGCGAGGCGCGCACCGCGACGGGTGGCGGAGAAGCGTTGCGCGAACGTCGGGGTCGGGGCGGTACTCAAGGCCCTGCGCGAGGAAGCCCGCCTGACGCAGGAGCAGTTCGCACCACTGGTGCGGTACTCCGTCGCGTACGTCGCCAAGATCGAACAGGGCAAGCGGTTCCCGCCGCGGGACCTGCTGGACCGGTCGGAGGAGGTTCTGGGGGCGACTGCCGCACGGGTCCTGGGGGCGGCGGCACGGAGCCTGACGCGGAAGGCGGGACTGGCGTCGTGGTTCCGGCAGTGGGCGGGGATCGAGGAGGAGGCGATCTCGCTGTATGCGTATGAATGCCGCGTGATTCCCGGGCTGTTGCAGCCCGAGCCATACATCAGAGCCCTCTTCGACCGGCACCTGCCCCCGCTCACAGAGGATCAATCAGAGCGGCAGGTAGCTGCGCGGCTGGCCAGGCAGCGACTTCTCGTCGAGCGGCCCAACACTACGTTCAGCTTCATCATCGAACAGGCGCTTCTGGAACGCCGTATGGGAGGTGCAGCCGTAACGAGGGCTCTTGTGGACCACCTCATTACGGTCGGCCGGTACCGCAATGTGGAGCTACAGGTCATGTTGCTGGCTCAAGAGGAGCACGCCGGCTTCGAAGGCGAGATGTATCTTGCCGAAACGGCGGACCACCGCTGGGTCGGCTACGTTGAAGGGCACGGCACCAGTGTGCTCGCCAGCGACCCGAAAGCCGCGAGTCAGATGCTCCAGCGCTATGGCAAGATGCGCTCGCAGGCTCTGAGCCATCAAGCCACGGTGAGCCTGTTGGAGCAGCTGCGAGGAGCGCTATGAGCACCAGCGAACTGGCCTGGTTCAAGAGCAGCTACAGCGGCGGCAGCGGCGACAACTGCGTCGAGGTCGCCGTGCGAACCGAGGCGGTCCTTGTCCGCGACTCGAAGGACACCCGGAGGCGAGCACTCGCCGTCTCCTGGGATGCCTGGTCGGCGTTCACGGAGCTAGCGGCCGACTCACTCGTCTGAACTTCCGGTCCCCCGCACCGACCTGGTGCTTGCGGAGCCGGTTCTCGCAGGCGACGCCGCCGCGTCGGAGGCGTGGGCGAGCGCGGCGTCGAGGAGGTCGCGGAGCAGGGCCGGGGTCGGGGCGACGGCGGTGGCGAGGAGGGCCGCGTCGTCGGCGAGCGACGCCAGTACGCAGTGTCCCCGTTCCGGGCCGCCGAAGAGGACGGGTTCCGGGAGCGGCACCGGTTCGGGGTCGACGAGGAGAAGCTGACCGGTCGCCCGGTGGCCGCCCAGTACGGCGGGGCCGTCCCACGCCGGGGCCGGGGCCCCGTAGACGGTGTGCTGGTCGAGGACCGGGCGGCCGTCGCGCCGTACGGTCAGGCGGGTGGACAGGTGGCCCGACGGTTCGGCGGTGCGTCCGAGGAGCTGCTCCTCGCGCAGCAGGAGCCGGGAGGTCGCGGCGAGTTCCACCCGGTAGGTCTGGTGCAGGGTGCTGTCCCGCGTGCTGATCAGCGGCCGGGGCAGCCAGTGCAGCGACGCGTGTTCGCCGACGGTGAGCCGTACGTCGTAGGTGGCGGGGTCCGTGGTGGAGCCGCGCAGGGCGATGGTGGCGGCGGACGTGGTCACCTCCAGCCGGGTGTGCGCCTCGGCGGTGATGTCGAGCGCGAGTCCGTCCCCGCCGAGTGGTGCGCTCATCGCGCCGAGTACACAGACCCGTGCCCACTCCCCGCGGGGCCGCAGCCGGCGCAGGTGGAAGGGGCCGTCGCTGTGCAGGAGGGGGAGTGTCGTGGCGCGGCCGTTGTGGGTGGCCCTCAGCCGGGCGGTGGCGTGGACGCCGGTGGGGTGGGCACGGGGCTTCGGAAGGTCCCCGGCGGGTGCCTGGGCGGTGGCGGCCGTCACCCGGTGACTCCGGCGTGCCAGGCGGTGAGGCACTCGGTGACCCAGTCGGCGACCGGGCGGATGCCGTCGGACGCGGTCAGGCTGGTGAAGGCGTACGGCAGGTCACCCCGCTGCCTGCGGGTGTCGGCCCTCATGGTGTCCAGGTCGGCTCCCACGTACGGCGCGAGGTCGGTCTTGTTGACCACGAGGAGGTCGGCGGTGGTGATGCCGGGGCCGCCCTTGCGGGGGATGTCGTCGCCGCTGGCCACGTCGATGACGAAGACCTGGCTGTCGACGAGTCCGCGGGAGAAGGTAGCGGTGAGGTTGTCTCCCCCGGACTCGATGAGGATCAGGTCGAGCGGGCCCAGGCTCTGTTCGAGCTGCTCGACGGCTTCGAGGTTGGCGGAGATGTCGTCGCGGATGGCGGTGTGCGGGCAGGCGCCGGTCTCCACGGCGGTGATGCGCTCCGGTGGCAGTACGGCCTCGCGGCGCAGGAAGGCGGCGTCCTCCTGGGTGTAGATGTCGTTGGTGACCACGGCGAGGGACAGCCGGTCCCGCAGGGTGCGGCACAGCGCGGCCACGGTCGCGGTCTTGCCCGAGCCGACCGGTCCGCCGAAGCCGATCCGCAGGGCGCGGCGGCTGCCGTCGGGGCGCCGGGGTTCGGCACTGTGGGTGTGGCGGTGCGGCAGGGTCACGGGATGGTCCAGATGCACGGGGGCTCCAGGTCGGTGCGGTGGAGGCGGGTCAGGAGGCGAAGAGGCGGACGGTCCGGGCGGCGTGCTGCTCGCCGGTGATGTCCAGCAGCGGGGCGGACGCGGCGGGCAGGACGGTGACGCCCTCGGCGGCCACGCGCTCCGCCGCGCCGGCCGCGGCATTTGCGACGGTGTCGCACTCGTCGGCGAGCCGGGCCAGTACCGCGGTGGCCTCGAACGGGTCGAGGCTCAGCAGGCGTACCGCCGCGGTCGCCGGGCCGCCGACGCTGTCGTAGGCGGCGGCGTGGGCGGCGTCGAGCGGGGTGAGTCCGGCGGCGCGGGCCGTGACGCCGAGGACGACCGGCTGGTGGGCGCCCTGGGGGCGGTGGCGGGCGAGGTGGTCGAGTTCGGCGCTGGGCCAGGTGGCGCGGGCGGCACGCATCAACTGCCGGCCGAGGCGGCGGGCGACGCGGCGCAGGGCCGGTGCGGGGGTGCGGGTGTCTGCGGCCTCGTCCAGGGCGAGGGCGTCGTGTCCGGTGGCGGACGCGGCGGCGAGACCGGCGGCGGTCAGTCCGGCGGTGTGCAGCCGCCCGCGGCAGAACGCCTCCAGGCCGGCCGCGTCGTGCACGCTTCCGGAGGCGACGGCGGCCTCCATCCCGCCGGAGTGGGCGTGCCCGCCGGCGGGGAAGCGGCCGTCTGCCAGGAGGAGCAGGGCGGTGCGGCTCATGGCCCGCCTTTCACATGAGGGCCGGGGCCGGCCGGGGATCAGAACAGGAAGTACCGCTGGGCCAGGGGGAGTTCCGTCGCGTAGTTCCGTCCGACCTCCTGTCCGTCGACGCTGGTGCGGACGTCGGAGGTGGTGGCGCCGCCGATGGTGACGTCGAAGGTGTCGGGGTCGACGTCGATCTCCGGGAGGCCGTTGTTGTGCACCATGTCGGCCTTGGTGACGCCCCGGGTGGAGCGGATCGCGCGCAGCGGCTTGAGCAGTCCGGTCCGGGAGAGTTCGCCGTCGAGGGCGGCCTCGGCGACGAAGTTGAAGGAGTTCGCCGCCGGGGCGCGGCCCTGGGCGCCCCAGACCGGGCGCGGCAGATAGGGCTGCGGGGTGGGGATGGAGGCGTTGGCGTCGCCGATCTGGGCGTAGGCGATCTGGCCGCCCTTGATGACCATGTGGGGTTTCACGCCGAAGAACTTCGGCTCCCACAGGACCAGGTCGGCGAGTTTGCCGTCCTCGACGGAACCGACCTCGTGGTCGATGCCGTGGGTGATGGCGGGGTTGATGGTGTACTTGGCGATGTAGCGCCGGGCCCGGAAGTTGTCCGCGTCGGCGTCGTCCTCGCGCAGATGGCCGTAGCGGGACTTCATGACGTGCGCGGTCTGCCAGGTCCGCAGGATCATCTCGCCGATGCGGCCCATGGCCTGGGCGTCGGAGGACATCATCGAGATGGCGCCCATGTCGTGGAGCAGGTCCTCGGCGGCCATGGTGGAGGGCCGGATCCGGGAGTCGGCGAACGCCATGTCCGCCTCGACCTCCGGGTTGAGGTGGTGGCAGACGATCATCATGTCGACGTGTTCCTTCACGGTGTTGACCGTGAAGGGCCGGGTGGGGTTGGTCGACGCGGGCAGGACGTTCGGCTTGCTCGCGAGGCTGATCATGTCGGGGGCGTGACCGCCGCCCGCGCCCTCGATGTGGAAGATGTGCAGGCCGCGGTAGCCGGCGTTGTCCTTGGTCCGGCGGTTCTTCTTGGTCGCGGCGAAGGTGTGGTGCACGAAGCCGGACTCGTTGAGGGAGTCGGCGTGCAGGGCGACCTGGACCCCGGTCTCCTCGCACACGTTCAGGGCGGCGTCGATCACGGCCGGGGTCGCGCCCCAGTCCTCGTGGATCTTGAAGCCGAGGGCGCCGGCCTTGACCTGGTCGTGCAGCGCCTTCCCGGAGACGGTGCTGCCCTTGGCGAGCAGGCCGATGTTGACCGGGAAGGCGTCGAGCGCCTCGAACGTCCGCTGGATGTGCCACTTGCCGGGCGTCACGGTGGTGGCCGTGCTGCCCTCGGCGGGGCCGGTGCCGCCGCCGATCAGGGTGGTCACGCCCGACGCGAGGGCCTCGTGGATCTGGCCGGGGCACAGGAAGTGCACATGCGTGTCGACTCCGCCGGCGGTCAGGATGCGCCCCTGGCCGGAGATCACCTCCGTCTCGGGCCCCACGACGAAGGCCGACACGCGCGGGTCGTCGTTGTCGGGCGGCGTCATGGTCTCCGGGTTGTACGCCTTGCCGATCGCCTGGATCCGGCCGTCGCGCAGTCCGACGTCGGCCTTGACCACACCCCAGTGGTCCAGGATCAGCGCCCCGGTGATCACCGTGTCCACCGGCTTGCGCTCGTGGTCGCGCGGGATGTGCGACTGCCCCATGGACTCGCGGATCACCTTGCCGCCGCCGAAGACCATCTCGTCGCCGCTGCGGCCCGGTCCGCCGCTCCAGTCCGCGTCGATCCTCAGCCGGAGGTTGGTGTCGGCGAGCCGGATCCGGTCCCCGGTGGTGGGCCCGTACAGGTCGGCGTAGCGGGAGCGCGGCAGCGGGTCCCAGGGCTTGGCGTTCTCGTTCTCAGTCCTGTCGGGCATCGAGGTGCTTCTCCTCTTCGCTCTTGTCGGCCTGGAGTCCCTGGACGATCCGCTCCCCCGCGATGGGCACCAGCATCACGGTGCGCGCGTCGCCGGGCTCGAACCGTTCGGAGGTGCCGGAGGCGATGTGCAGCCGCATCCCGTGGGCGTCCTCGCGGGTGAAGGCCAGGCCCTCGTTGGCCTCGGCGAAGTGGAAGTGGGAGCCCACCTGGATCGGACGGTCCTCGGGGTTGGCCACCTCCAACGGCACGGGTGTGGCGCCCACGTTGAACGCCACCCGGTACTCGTCCTCGTCCGGCAGCAGCTCCCGCTTCCCCGGGTGGACGTCCACCTCGGTGTCCGCCTCGTCGAACGGGTCGTGGATGGTCACCAGCTTCGTCCCGTCCGGGAACGTCGCCTCGACCTGGACGTTGGTGATCATCTCCGGTACGCCGTCCATGACTTCGTCGCGCCGCAGCACATGACGCCCGGACTCCATCACCGAGTCGACCGTCGCCCCGGCCCGCGCCTCCTCGTAGACGTGCGCCGTCAACAGCGCCATCACCTCGGGATGGTTCAGCAACAGCCCCCGCTCACGGCGCCGCCGGGCGACGTCCGCCGCCACGTGGACCAGCAGGCGCTCCTGCTCGTGCGGAGTCAGGTGCATGCCGTCCCCCTCTCCTGTTCCGTCGCTTCACGACGATCGTCGGAGAGCGGAGACCGCGGCGTACGGAGAACGGCCCCGTCATGCCTGATGGAATGAAGCGGAAGCACGGGTGGTGCGAGGGCGCAGCCGCAAGCACACCGTCCGCCCCTCGTCCCGGTCGCTCCGCCGACGCCGGCACCACGACCCGCGTCCGGGTGGGATCGAGCACGGCGAAGGCCGCGTGCGCCGTGGACGTGAACGGCAGCGTACGCGGCTCCGCAGCCGCGTGCTCCCGGGCCGTGCGGACCGCACGACGGACCGGCGCCGTGCTCCCGTACGGGCCGCCATGACGGACGGGTCCGGCACACGCGGTGCGTGTGCCGGACCCGTCCGTCGGATCAGCGGCCGGTCACTCCCCGGCGGCCGCCTTCTTCTTGCGCAGGAAGAACATCGCCGCGCCGCCCGCGGCCACGAGGGCCACCGCGATGCCCGCGATCACCGGCGTCGCGCTGGAGCCACCGGTGTTGGCGAGGTCGCCCTCGCCGCCGGTCGTGTCCTCGGCGGAGCCGCCGGCCGGGCTGGGGGCCGAGGACGGGGTGTCACCGTCCGCGCCCGGCGTCTCGGTCCCCGGGGCCGGGGTGCCCTGGGTCTTGCAGTCCAGGACGCCCTGGAAGCGCTCCGAGAAGCCGTTCGGGCCGGTGATGGTGAAGTCGTACGACGCGTCCTCGTCGACCGGGACAGTCACCGTCTTGCTGCCGCCCGCCTCGATCGTGTGCTCGGTGCCCGCGAGTTCGAAGGTGAACGGGGTGTCGCCCTCGTTGCTCGCCGTGACGTCGACACCGCCCTCGGCGCAGTTCTTCTCCGCCGTGACCGAGGGGATGGCGCCCTTGGTGGCCCAGTTCGCGGTCGCGTCGGCCGTGACCGTGGACTCGCTGGAACCGGCGAGGATCTGCGTCTGGCTCCTGCTGGGGCTCGCGAACGCGCGGCCGACCGGGATCTCGGTGGTCGCCCGGACCGTCAGCGAGGCCGAACCGTCGGCCGTCCCCTCGGGAACGTCGAAGTACAGCTCGGCGCCGTCACTGGCGGAGGTGACGGCCTTGCCGTCCTTGTCGGTCACCTTGACGCCGGCCCCGGCCGCGTCGGCGGAGGCGGCGACGGAGACCTGGCCGGCGTCGGTGCGCACGGTCACCGGGCCGAGCTTGCCGCCGGCCTTGCCGGAGACCGCGTTGGGCTCCAGGGTGAGGGAGGTCTTCGGCTCCTGGAGGTTCTGGGCCTGGGCCTCGAGCCAGTCGGCGAGCTTCTCGGCCTGCGCGTCGCGGGCCTCGACCTTCGCCCCGTCCGAGAAGCGCCAGATGGCCACCTGGGTGCCGGCCGCGGCGGTCTTGGCCGTCAGCCCCTCGGTACCCGACTTCTGGGCCAGCGCCGTCAGGTCGTCGACCTGCGGGTACGAGTTCTGGAGGATCCAGAGGATCTTGCCGGCGCTCTCGTTGGCGCCGAGCGAGGTCTGGGCCCAGGGGGTCTCCAGGTACGTCGCCTTGTTCTGGGTCGGGTTGTGGATGTCGATGCAGTACGACTGCAGACGGCCGCTGCCCTCGACGTTCATCTCGAACAGGCCGGCGGCGATGTCCTTGGTCTTGCCGTCACCGAGGTCGAGGCGGGCCGAGTCGAACGTCTTCAGCCCGTCGAGCGTGGCGACCGCACCCCCCTGGTGATGGACGTCGTCCCCGTCGGCGACGGCGCTGCCCGCACCGACGAGGAGACCCATGGCGAGCAGTCCGGCCGTGGCCGCCCCCGCGGCGACACGCCGCCCGGTGGTGCGCCGCCCGGTCGTGGCGGACGCGGATTGAAGAGCAAACACAGATTTCCCCTCCGGCGGGACCCGCAACGGGACACGCGAGATGTGTTCACACATGATGCGTGGTGGAAGAGTCACGCCAGTTGTCTCAAGTGCTGGACAAGCACAGGGAGATCCTAGGGAGGGAAGCGTCATGGATCCCCCTTCCCGGCACCGGACGATCATTCCGAATCGGAACCGTTACTTCCGACGACCGGAGTGTCCTCATCCATCCAACCTTCACAGGCCACTTGGGAAGCCTGCACACCTACTGTCCGGTAGGAGGCGGCCACCGGTGGGCGCCCGGCATGCTTTCCCGTATCCCATGTGCCGTGCCGAGGGCAGTGGTTGGGCGACCGACCGGGAGAGGCGATCGGGAAGGCGGACGCCGGGCCCGGGGCAGGCCCGGATCACGCGGTGGCGTCACGGTGCGGCGTCCGTGAGCGCCAGGGCGGCGAGTTCGGTTCGCGCGGTGACGCCGAGTTTGGGGAACGCCTTGTAGAGGTGGTATCCGACGGTGCGCGGACTGAGGAACAGCTGTGCGGCGATGTCCCGGTTGGACAACCCCCGTGCGGCCAGCCGGATGATCTTCCGTTCCTGTGAGGTGAGTACGGACAGCACCCCGCCCGCGGCCTCGGCCCCGGGTACGGTCGCGCCGGTCGCGTCGAGCTCGGCGCGGGCCCGCTCCGCCCAGGGCGTGGCGCCGAGTCTCCGGAAGGTCTCGAACGCGTCGCGGAGCTGGGTCCTGGCCTCGGACCTGCGGCGCATGCGGCGCAGCCACTCGCCGTAGAGGAGAGCGGTGCGCGCGCGTTCGAACCGCCGGTCGTCGGGGTGCAGCCGCAATGCGGCCCGGTACAGCTCCGCCGCGTCCGTTTCCGGCGCGAGCAGCGCGCGGCAGCGTTGGACGTGCGCGTCGATCCACGGCTGCGCGGCGTCGTGCGCCCAGGCCGTGAGCCGTGCGAGCGGCTCACGGGCGTCGGCCGGCCGGCCGAGCCGCACCGCCGCCTCGACCAGGTCGGGGATGCTGCGCAGGCCGGGAAGCTGATGGCTCACCGGTCCGGTGTGCAGGGCGGTCAGGCGGGTGCGGGCGGACTCCCACCGGGCGTGGCCGAGGTCGAGCAGGGCCAGTGCCCAGTGCGCCCAGGACATACCGGGCGGGGTCGCGCCGGGCTCCGGCGCGGCGAGCGCGTCGTCGGCGAAGGCGTGACAGCGCCGCTCGTCGCCCGTCACCGCGGCCAGGTAGGCCAGTACGCCGCTGATCTCGGCGGTCCACTGCCGGTGTCCGAGCTCCTGGGCGATGTGCAGCGCCTCGGTCGCCTCGTCCCAGGCGTCGGTGTGCCGGCCGAGGAAGGTCGACGTCCGGGCGACACACGCCAGCACGGGCGGTGTCCGGCCGATCCATCCGCGGTCGCGGCACCGGGCGAGGAGCTCGCCGGCCACCCGGTGCGCCTCGGTGTCCTGACCGGCGGCCTGGAGGCTGGTGGCTCCGACCAGGATCGTGTCGTGCGGCCCGCCGAATCCGGTCCGTCCGGCGGCCGCGACACGGCGTACGAGGGCCCCTGGGTCCCGGTCCCCCTGACCGATCGCGGACCGCACCGTCCAGGTCAGCAGGCGGGCCACGTGGGTGAGCGGGTCGTCGGGCGGCAACGGCAGGGCGTCCAGCCGGTCCGCGGTGTCCGCGACCTCGTCCTGCCCGAGGTACCAGGCGGCGTGCACCGCGTCGAGCAGCATGTGGGCGGCCAGCGCCGGATCGTCGTCCCGGGTCAGCTCGGCCGCCTCGGTCAACGACCGGCAGGCCGTGCGGAGCAGGCCGTGGTGGAACGCCGCGGCGGCGCGGACCCGGGTGGCGCGCACGGTCAGGGCCGGGTCGTCGGTGCCCGCCGCGCCGTGCCGGGCGAGCTCCACCATGCGGTCGATGTCGCCTTCCTCGGCGATCGCCTCCGCGGCCAGCACGAGCCGGCGGGCCCGGTCCGTGCCGGACTCCGTGAGCTGCGCGGCCCGTTCGTAGGCCGCCGCCGCGGCGGCGTATCCGCTGCGCTCGACGGCCCGTCGGGCGGTGTTCTCCAGTTCCGCGGCCACCTGCTCGTCGGGGCCGGTGGCCACCACGGCGTGGTGCCAGGCGCGCCGGTCGGCGTCCTCCGGCCGGTGGAGGGCCTCGGCGAGGGCCGTGTGCACCACGAGGCGGAGGCTGACCGGCGCCGCCTGGTAGACGGCCGACCGCACGAGGGGGTGGTGGAAGCGCACGGTGTGGTTGTCCACCCGGAGCAGTCCCGCCGTCTCCGTGGGCACCAGATCCGTGGGGCGGCAGCCGAGAGAGGCCGCCGCGCGCAGGACGACGTCGCGGTCACCGGTGCCCTCGGCGGCCGCGACGAGCAGCAGGTGCCTGCTCGGTTCGGGCAGCCGTCGTACCCGGTCGAGGAACGCCGCCTGGACCGTCTCGGTCATGGGCAGGGCCTGGCCGGCGGCGACCGGCCGGCCGGTGGCGAGGGCGAGGGGCAGTTCGAGGAGGGCGAGCGGGTTGCCCCGTGCTTCGGCCAGGACCCGGTACCGGTGGGCGGGGGACAGCGTGGCGGCGTGCTCGGCCAGGAGGCCGGCGGCGGCGGGCGCGTCGAGCCCCGTCAGCGGCAGGTGGGCGAGTCCGGGGGCCTCGAAGCCGGTCCGGGCGGTGATGATCAGCGCCGTGCCCTCGGCGTCGAGCCGCCGCGCGGCGAACAGCAGGGCCTCGGCGGACGCCCGGTCCAGCCACTGCGCGTCGTCGACGAGGCACAGGACGGGCCCGCCGTCGGCGAACTCGGCGAGGAGGGAGAGGACGGCGAGGCCGACGAGCATCCGGTCGCCCGGTTCGGCCGGGGCGAGGCCGAAGGCCCCGCGCAGGGCACGCGCCTGCGGTGCGGGGAGGGCGTCGGTCCGGTCGAGGGCGGGCCGCAGCAGTAGGTGCAGGCCGGCGAACGGCAGGTGGGCCTCGGACTCGATCGCGGTGCCGCGTATGACCCGTAAGCCCTCGGCCGCCGACGCCGCGTACTCCATCAGCGCGGTCTTGCCCATGCCCGGCTCCCCGGTGATGAACAGGCAACCGCTGCGACCGGTCCGGCAGTCCGCCAGCAGGCGGTCGATGACCGATATCTCGTCACTCCGTCCGTGCAACACCTGGCGAGCGTACTTAAGCCGGCCGGATGTCCCGGACCGGATTGCCGGGGCGTGACGGATTCCGCTCCCGGACCCCGGCCCTAGCGTGGTGGGACAGAACACGGCGGCGGAGGGAGATCGGCCATGTCCGGCTTCGACGAGCTGGCCAGGCGGTACCTGGCAAGCTGGAACGAGCGCGACCCGGTCAGGCGCCGGGCGCTCGTCGACGAGCTGTGGACCGATGACGCCGGCTACGTCGATCCGATCGTGGCGGCCGAGGGCCGCGACGCCATCGAGGAGGTGATGGCCACGGCCCAGCGGCAGTTCCCCGGCCTGGTGTACCGGCCGGCCGGGAAGGCCGACGGCCACCACGACGTGGCACGCCTCGCCTGGGAACTGGCGCCGGACGGCGGCCCCGCGGTGATCGTCGGACTCGCCGTCATGGTCACCGAGCGGTCCCGGCTGCGCCGCGTCCACGGCTTCCTCGACCCCGTCCCCGCAGTCACCACCTCACCAGGAGCCGGACGTTGACACCTGACCCGATGACCCTCCACCCGCTGCCGGCACATGAGCGGGTGGTGTTCCTCAAACCGCTGGTCGACTCACCGAAGATCGTCGTGGGCGAGTACACCTACTACGACGACCCGGACGGCGCCACCGGCTTCGAGCACCGCAACGTGCTCTACGCCTACGGCCCGGAACGGCTGATCATCGGCAAGTACTGCGCCATCGCCACGGGCACCCGGTTCCTGATGGCCGGCGCCGACCACCCGACGATGGGGGTGTCCACCTTCCCGTTCACCATGTTCGGCGGCGAGTGGGCCGAGCGGACCCTCGACATCGTCACCGGCATGCCCAGCCGGGGCGACACCGTGGTCGGCAACGACGTCTGGTTCGGACACCGGTCCACCGTCCTGCCCGGTGTCCGCATCGGCGACGGCGCCGTCATCGCCGCCGGCGCCGTCGTCACCGCGGACGTACCGCCGTACACGATCGTCGGCGGCAACCCGGCCCGCCCGATCCGGCGGCGGTTCGACGACGCCGACGTCGACCGGCTCCTGCGGGCCGCCTGGTGGGACTGGCCGGCGGAGCTGGTCACCGAACACGCCCGCACCATCATGGCCGGCACCCCGGCCGACATCGCCCGCATCGCCGCCGACCACGGACCGGAGACCGCATGACACCCGTGTCGATCGAGGAACACCCGGTGTCCGGCGGCGGCGGACCGTACGCGGTCACCACCGGCCCGGACGGCGCGCTGTGGTACACGCTGGTCCACAGCGGCCGGATCGGCCGGCTCGTGCCCGGCGCCGGACCGGAGAGCCACCGGCTCGACCCGGACTGCGGGCCGACGGTCATCACCACCGGGCCGGACGGCGCCCTGTGGTTCACCGAGTACCGGGCCCACCGCATCGGCCGGATCACCACCGACGGCGCCGTCACGGAGTTCCCGCTGCCCACCGCGGAGTGCGGGCCGTTCGGCATCGTGGCGGGGCCCGACGGGGCGCTGTGGTTCACCGAGACCGCCGCCGACCGCATCGGCCGCGTCACCACCGGCGGTGAGGTCACCGAGTTCCCGCTCCCGGTCACCGGCGCGTTCCCGTCCGCGATCACCGCGGGACCGGACGGCGGAATGTGGTTCACCCTGAACCAGGCCGACGCGATCGGCCGGATCGGCACCGACGGCACGGTCACCGTCCACCCGCTGCCCACCGCGGCCTCCGCACCGGTCGGCATCACCCTCGGCCCCGACGGTGCCCTCTGGTACGTCGCCATCGCCGCCGGCCACATCGGCCGCGTCACCACCGGGGGCGAGATCACCGAGTTCCCGCTGCCCGACCGCGCCGGCCGGCCGCACGCCATCACGACAGGCGCCGACGGCGCCCTGTGGTTCACGGAGTGGGGCGGCAACCGCGTCGGCTCCCTCACCACCGAGGGCGTGATCGAGGTGCACGACCTGCCCACACCCGGCTCGGAGCCGCACGGCATCACCCTCGGCCCCGACGGAGCCGTGTGGACGGCACTGGAGACCGGCGCCCTCGCCCGCATCACCCCGAACCCGCTTTCCCGACAGAGGAGTTCACCTTGCCCGTGACGTTCAACCACACGATCGTCCCCGCCGACGACCGCGAGGAGTCGGCCCGGTTCTTCCGCGAACTGTTCGAACTCCCCGAGGCGCCGTCATGGGGTCCGTTCACCAACGTCCAACTCGACGAGGGCGTGTTGCTGCAGTTCGCCGAACTGCCCGGGGTCGACCGGATCCAGACGCACCACTACGCGTTCCTGGTCGACGACGACCTGTTCGACCGGGCCTACGCCCGCCTCCGGGCAGCCGGCACCGAGCACTGGGCCGACCCGCGGATGACACGGCCCGGTGAGACCAACACCGAGCACGGCGGTCGCGGCGTCTATTTCAACGACCCCGCCGGCCACGCCATCGAAATGATCACCAAGCCCTACCTGTGAACCGGACCGCCCGAAAGGACTCCCCGACACGCCGCCCTCGGCCCCCACACGTGGCTCGGCATGGCTTCGGCCGGCTTCCACCGCGCCGCCGCGGAACAGCCTCCGCGGAACGGTGGTGCGGGCAAGTCCCCTCTCAACGACCGAGGCTCCGAGCCACGAACGCCATGTGCTGGATGTTCCCGGCCCTGTTCCAGGTGGAGTGGTTGCCCGGGGTCCCGACACCCCGGGCCCGGTCGCACAGCCACGCCTCCCCCGCACTCGCCGCCGCTCCCCGGAAGTCCGTGAGGCCGGTGAGGCTCCTGGCGGCCTCCCGGTTCGCGTCGTCGTACTGCCTGCCGTGGGGCACCTTGACGAGGTGGTAGGAGCGGGCGGTCGTGTAACGGAGGACGCCCCACGGCGGGCCGCCGCCGCCCGACACCGACGGCCGGGTGACGTACGTCGCGGGGTGGATGCCGTAGTCGCCGTAGCCGAGCCGGGAGACGTAGGGACGGTCGGCGTGCCGGATCTCGTGCCAGGTGTCCCGGTCCGTGCGCGGCGCCTCGTACCGCGCGCCCTCCCGGAAGTCGTCCGGCGGATCGGGAAAGCCCCCGGCCACCACGGTCACCGTGCCCCAGGAAGCGAGAGGGAGCAACACGTCCAGGGTGCGCACGGCCTCCTTCCCGGCGTCGGGGCGGTCCGGCAGGACCGTGCCGAGGTCGAGGAGGAGGTCGGCGGGGTGACCGGCGGGCAGGTGGCCGAGCAGCGCGGTGACCTCGTCGGCCCACGACACCGTGCTCTCGTTCCAGCCGCCGAGCAGCCGGACCCGGAGGGCCAGGGGGAGGTCCTGCCGTCGGGCCACGGTGAGGGCGAGCGACTGCTGCGCGTCAGGACGCCCGGGTCCGGTGACCGGCCGAAGGAAGCGGTCCTCCCACCACCGCGGGCTCAAGGTGTCGGCCAGTACGGCGGCCTCGGTGTCGTCCACGAAGGGGGCGTCCAGCCAGGCCGGTGTGCGGAGCTGCGCACGAGCGGCCTCCCCGGCCTCCTTCGCGATCCGCCCCGCCAGCGGTCCGGACGGCATGCCGGGGTGGGGGGACAGCGTCCAGAGCGGGACGACACCGCGTTGCAGGGCTCCGGGCAGGCCCCGATAGGCGGCGGCCGCGTGCGGTTTGGCCGGAAGGACGGGGACGTACGGCGGTACGGACATGGCGTTCCCCCTCGGCGCTGCCCGTGCGCGGTGCTTTCCTCCAGGGTGAAACCCCCGGCAAGGACCGGAAAGGGCGCCAATCGGCCATGGCCCGTCGCGCGGGGTGCGCAAGTCCCACCGGTCACGGTCGGCAGCATCCGCGGGCCCCTGGCGCGCCGCCCCGTCCCCACGGCCCGAACGGGATCCACGGTTCGCTGTGCACCACAAGGGACCATCCGCTCCTCAGGAGTGCGGCGCACAGGAACGCACGTCTGCCGGGAGGCGTCGTGAAGTCTCCCGGTTGCCGCGCAGACGACCAGTGCGGGCTCGGGCTCCGGCAAGACGGGGCCGTTCATCGTGCCGGTCCCCGGCGAACGCCGACGACAGGGCACCGCACGGCCCTGACTGACGGTCGCTCAGGAATGACGTCATCCCTGCGTCACGGCGGAATCATCGCGTCCCGACCGCGATGTCACGCGGATCGACGACGCGCTGGGGCGAGCCCATGAAGGCGCGGGTGTTGCCGCGGCGCCAACGCGTACGATTACCCGCCGGACCCGGTCACGATGTACGACCTCGACGGCAAGGGCTGGTTCTCCCGGGGACGCGCACACCGCATCACCATCTGTGTCGGCGCGGTCCTGTGGGTCCTGAGCACCGCCTGCTTCGCCGCGGCGAAGGTACGCCGGATCCGGCAGGTCATCCGCCGGTGGGGTGGCGTCCGTGCCGCGATCTCGCGGGTGATGAGCGCCCGTACCCGCTACCTGCGCACGCAGCGCCTGGCCACCAGGATGATCATGACGGGTTCCGCGATCCTCGGCCTGGACTCCGTCTACGACAAGTGCATCAAGACGAAGCTGTGACCGCCCGGGACCGCCGGTCCTGAGCGGCCGGCGGTCCCCCGCCCCATCCGTACGACGGCCCGCTCCGGCCGGGAGGCTCCCGGCCGGAGCGGGCGTACGGGAAGGTTTTCCCATGAGCTCCCCCAGTCCCCTCCTCGTCGTTCCCACCGTCCTGTGGACCGCGGTCGCCGCCGTGGCGGTGATCACCGCGATCGTCCGGTCCGTCCGGATCAGGCGCCGGTCCGCGGACCCGGCCGGCTCCCCCGCCCCCTGGAACCCCTACGGCCCCGACTTCACCGTGGCCGTGGTGGCGGCGGCCGCCGGGTACGCCGTCGGGGCCCTGATCGCGCAGCGTTTCACCGTGGGCCAGGCCGCGCTGGGCGTTCTGTGGCCCACGCTCGCCGCGACGGCCCTCGCGCAGGTGGCACGGGGGCGCCTGCGCGGGTCGGCCCCGGTGGTCACCGTGCTGTTCGCCGCCGTGGGCGCCGCGCTCCTCGGCGTGCTGTCCGGCTGATCCGCGGCGGGTGCGGGGCTCCGCCCCGTGACCGCGGACGGCGGACGGCGGACGGCGGACGCTGCGGGCGTTCCAGGCCGACGGATCGACGCAGCGCTTCCACGAGGGGCGCGGTTTCGCCGGGGCCGAGCGAACGGACGTGCTCCACGACGCCGAGCGGGAGCCGGACGCCCCCGCGTCCGGAAGTCCTCGGGGCAGCACCGGACGGGCCGGCCGTCCGCCCGGACCGGGAGAGCCGTCACGCCAGACCGTCCCGGAGACCGGGTTCTCCACCGCCGCCGGCTGTGGCCGGTCCGCCGCGTCGCACCCTGACGGCTCCGGTCGTCGGCGACAGCGGATTCCCGGCGCCCGGGACGGCGTCCCGTCCACCGGGAGCCGGCGTCGGGTGCCAGCCGCAAGCGGGACGGGAAGGCAGGCCCCCGCGGGACGACCGCCCGCGTCACCCGCGGAACGCCCTCTCGTCCAGTGCGAGTCGCAGACCGTCCTCGGCGGACGCGCCCCGGGACCATGCCGTCCGGTAAGCGTCGGCGTCCAGGGACGCGCGCACCCGGCCTACGGCGGTGAGGTGCGCCTCGTGGAAGGGGCGCAGACCGATCAGCGCCACGCCCGTGTCCTGCCGCAGGCGGTGGGCGGCGCCCAGGAGCCGTGCCGCCCTGGCGCAGTCGCCGGTGGCCGCCACCGCCCAGGCGAGTGTCTCCAGGCCCCACACCGGTCCCCAGCTGTCCCCGATGGCCCTCTGCCGCGCCAGCGCCTCACACAAGGGGGCCAGGGCGGCCTCCGCTTCGCCGTGCCGCAGCTCCACGAGCCCCGTGCACCACCGGGCCCAGGTGCGGGCCCATTCGGCCGCGCTCGCCTCCGCCTCGGCGACGTACACGTCACGAGCCGCGCAGGCCGAGGAACGGTCACCGAAGAACGCCTCCGCCATGGCCCACAGCATCGTCGCCATGTGGGCGTCACCCGCCTGTCCGGCGGCACGGAACCCGTTTCGCGCCTCGGCCAGCAGCGCGATGCCGGCCGGGTCGCCCCGTACGAGCATGGCGTGCGCTCCCTCGATGTACGTCACCGGCGCCGCCGACGGGCCGTCCGGCAGCTCTCGGGCCACGGCACGGCATTCGGCCAGGAAGGCCCCGGCCGCCGGGTTGTCGCCCTGGCAGAGCGCGATCCACGCCTTCATCGCCAGCGCCCCGACGACAAGCTCCGGTGTCCCCGCGGTCGCGGTACCCGGCGCGTCCGGCACCCCCGGTGCCCGGGCCCCGTCCGGGCCGGGGGCCGGCAGGCGTTCCAGCCAGTGCCGCCCCTCCCCCAGCGTGCTGCTGAAGAACCAGCACCGGGTACGGGCCAGGTTCACGGCGATCTCGACGCCGGCCCCGGTCAGCTCCTGTCGGGTCGCGCAGTAGGCCAGGGCGGTCCGCAGGTTGGGTAGTTCGGTGCGCAACCGGATCAGCCAGTCGACCTCCCGCGGCCCGCACCATTCCCGGCCGGCCCGTACCGCCGTCATCCGGTAGAAGTCACTGTGCCGGACCCGCAGCCATGCCGTACGGCCTTCTTCCCGGAGCCGCTGCCGGCCGTACTGGCGGATGGTCTCCAGCAAGGTGTACCGGGCACGGTCACCCGAGCTGTTGACCACCACGATCGACTTGTCCACCAGCCCGGCCAGCAGGTCGAGCACGTCCTCGCGCGCCACGCCCTCGCCCGCGCAGACCGTCTCCGCCGCCTCCAGGTCGAAGCCGCCCGAGAACACGGACAGCCGGTTCCAGAGCCGCCGCTCCCCTTCGGTGCACAGGTCGTAGCTCCAGTCGACGACACCACGCAAGGTGTGGCCGTAGCGGACCGGCGTACGCGGATGCGGCACGGACAACAGGCGGAACCTGTCGTCGAGGCGCTCCAGCATCTCCTCGGCCGTCATCGAGCTCAGCCGTACCGCCGCCAGTTCGATGGCGAGCGGCATGCCGTCGAGCCGCCGGCACAGCTGGGCGACCGCCTCACGGTTGCGGGCGGTGAGCCGGAAAGCCGGGGCGGAGCCGGCGGCACGGTCCACGAGCAGTCTCACGGCCTCGGAGCGGAGCAGCGGGTCGTCGGCTCCGGTCACGTTCTCCGGGCGGGCCGTGCCGTCCGCTTGGCCGTCCGCGCCGGGCAGGGTGAGCGACGGCACCGTCAGCACATGCTCTCCGGGCACTCCCAGACGCTGCCGGCTGGTGGCCAGTACGCGCAGTCCGGGTGCCGCACGCGCCAGCCTCAGGACGAGCGCGGCGACGTGCTCCACCAGGTGCTCGCAGTTGTCCAGGACGAGCAACAGGCACCGGTCGCGCACATGGCCGACGACGGCGTCCACCGCGGGCCGCGCCGACTGGTCCCGCAGCCCGAGCGCCTCGGAGACGGCCCGGTCGAGGAGGTCCGCGTCGCTCAGCGGGGCGAGGTCCGCGAGCCGGACACCGTCGGCGAAGGACGGCCCGACCTCCGCGGCGACCCGCAGCGCGAGCCTCGTCTTGCCGACACCGCCCGCTCCGGTGAGGGTGACGACCCGGGCGGTCCCCAACAGGCGCCGTACCTCCGCCACCTGGGTCTCGCGGCCGATGAACGTCGTCATCTCGGCGGGTAGTTCACCGTCCCGGGACGGCGGAGCCGGCTTCGTTCCCCGCGCCTCGTCCAGATCCGGGGCGGCGGCCAGCAGCCGCCGGTGGACCTGCCTCAGTCCGGTCCCGGGCGTGACGCCCAGCTCGTCGGCGAGCAGCGCGGTGACCGTGCGGTAGCTCTCCAGTGCCTCGCCCTGCCGCCCGCACTGGAACAGCGCGAGCATCCGCTGGGCCCAGAAACGCTCACGCAGCGGGTACTCCTCGACGAGACCGCGGAGTTCCGGGAGTACGTCGGCGGCCCGGCCGAGGGCCAGGTCCGCGTCGATTCTCGACTCCAAGGCGTCCAGGCGTTGTTCGGACAATGCCGGTACGACGCCCTGGAGGAGGTGCGCGGGCAGGTCGGACAGCGGATCCCCCCGCCACAGCCCCAGGGCCTCGCGCAGCAGGGGGGCCGCGCGCACCGCCGCGCCCTCTTCGAGGGCCGTGCGGCCCTGGCGGACCAGGGCGGTGAAACGGTGCAGGTCCAGATCGTCCGGCGCGGCTTCGATCAGATAACCGTGAGGGCGGGTGAGGACGGGCGCACCGCCCGGCGGACAGTCGAGCGCGCGACGCAGGCGCAGGACGTAGTTCTGCAGCGTGTTGCGCGCACGGCCGGGCGGATGCTCGCCCCACAGCCGGTTCACCAGCGTTTCCACGGTGACCACGTGGTTGGCCTGGGCGAGCAGAGCCGCCAGCAGCAGCCGGATCTTGGCCGCGTCGATGCGCACCGGCCGCCCGTCGCGCAGCACTTCGAGGGGCCCCAGGACCTTGAACTCGTACCGCGTACCCACCGCTCCCCCGGTCACTCGCCCCGGGCGGTCACGGCCAGAGCGCGAAGAGCGACCACCCCGGTACGCATTGTAGCCAGCGCGTGACCGGGAGGTGACCGGCGCGAAGCCCTCGGTGAGGACGGTGGGCCCGGCGTTCACGGCACACCGTCCTGGAGTCCGCACATGGTTCCGAGCGATCACCGACAACCGAACTCCCCTGCCGCGGGAACGACGTCTGCGGCGGCCGTCACCGGCGTGACCCTGGGCGAGCTCGTCGGGGGACAACTGCGCGGGGTGTGCCGTGCGGCCGGATTCGCGGCTCCGGACGGTGCCGTCGAGGCCCCGCTCCTCGACCTGCTGGACCTGCTCGGCCCCGCCGCCCGGCGTCCTTTGGCCGCCGGCCCGCCCTCCCCCTCGTTCGTCTGCGACGACCACTCCCCGGTGGAGTTCTCCCTCGCGTTCACCGCGGGAGGCGAGACGGTCGTACGGGTTCTGGCCGAACCCGGCTGCACGGCGGCCACGCTCGCGGAGAACGGCCGTCTGGGCCTGCGTGCCCTGGAGGCACTGGCCTCGCGCCGGGCCTTCTCGACCGAACCGGTGCGCCGGGTGGAGGATCTCTTCTTCCCGCCGGCGGCCCACGGCCCCTTCGCACTGTGGTGCGCGATGGACCTGCGGCGGGGCCGGCCCCCCGGCATCAAGGTGTACGTCAATCCGCAGGCCCACGGGCGGGAGCGGGCCACCGAGGTCGCAAAGGAGGCGCTGAGCCGGTTCGGATTCGGCCGGGCATGGCGTGCGCTGCGGGAACGAGCCGTGCCACGCGGCCCCGACAGGGACGAGATCCTGTTCTTCGCACTGGATCTGGGCCGGTGGCACACGCCACGGGTGAAGGTCTACGTCGCCCACCACGACGCCACCGCCACGGACGTGCGCGCTGTGTCCCGCCTGCTGCCGGGGGACCGTGCCGGGCGGGTGGACGAGTTCTGCCGCGTGGCGGGAGGCGACCCCGGGCGCTTCACCCGCCGGCCCCTGGTGTCCTGCCTCTCCTACACCGAGCGGGACAGGGAGCACCCCAGTGGCTACACCGTCCACGTGCCCGTCCGCGACTACGCACGGGACGACGGGGTCGCCCGGAACCGTGCGGCGGCCGTCCTCCGGCTCCACGGCATGGACGCCGCCGTCCTCGACCGCGCGTGGTCCGCGATGACGTCCCGTCACCCGTCCGACGGGGTGGGTCTGATCGCCTATGTGTCCCTCGTGCGGAGCACCTGGCAGCCGCCCCGCGTGAACGTCTACTTCTCACCGGAGGCCTACGGGGTCCGCCCTCCGCGCGTCACACGCCGGCTCCGTACCACCGGATGACAGTTCGTACCGCGCGGACCGCGCACCAGGAAGGGTGAGGGTTGTGGAACCGTACAGGATCAAAGTCGTCGAACCGATTCCGGTGACCACGCGAGCACAGCGTGAGCGAGCCCTGCGGCGCGTGCACTACAACTTGTTCGGGCTGCGCGCCGACGAGGTCACGATCGACCTGCTCACCGACTCGGGAACGGGTGCCCTGTCAGCGGCGCAGTGGGCCGCGGGCACGGCCGGCGACGAGTCCTACGCCGGGTCGCGGTCCTTCCACCGCTTCCAGGACGTGGTCAGGGAACTGACCTCTTACCCCTGTGTCCTGCCGGTCCACCAGGGCCGGGCGGCGGAGCGCATCCTCTTCTCCGCCCTGCTCGCTCCGGGGCAGATCACGCTCAGCAACACCCACTTCGACACCACGCGCGCCAACGTGGAACTGGCCGGCTGCCAGGCGGTGGACCTCCCCTGCCCGCAGGCCGGGGATCTCGACGGCGACGAGCCGTTCAAGGGCGACATCGACCTGCACCGGCTGGAAGAAGCGCTGCACGGCCCCGACGCCTCCCGGATCGCCCTGGTCCTCATGACGCTGACCAACAACGGCGTGGCCGGCCAGCCGGTGTCGATGGACAACCTCGCCCGAGCCGCCGCCCTCTGCCGGAAACACTCGGTTCCGCTCTTCCTCGACGCCGCCCGTTTCGCGGAGAACGCGTGGCTGGTCACCCAGCGCGAGCCGGCGTTCCGCGACCTGAGTCCGCGCCAGGTCGCCGAGCAGGCGTTCCGGCTGGCGGACGGCTGTCTGATGAGCGCCAAGAAGGACGGCATCGCCCACATCGGCGGCTTCCTCGGCCTGCGCGACCGCGCCCTCGCCGAGCGGTGCGAGCTGCTGCTCATCGCCACGGAGGGCTTTCCCACCTACGGCGGCCTGGCCGGCCGGGACCTGGACATGGTCGCCCAAGGACTGACCGAGGTCACCGATCCCCCCTACCTCCGGTCCCGCGCCGACGCCGCCCACCACCTCGCCCGCCTGACCCGCGACGCCGGCATCGGCATCGTCGAACCCCCCGGCCTGCACGCCCTCTACCTCAACGCCGGCCGTCTGCTCCCGCACATCGCCGCGCACCGCTTCCCCGGCCATGCGCTCGCCTGTCAGCTCTACCTCGAGGGCGGCATCCGCTCGGTGGAACTGGGTTCGCTCTACCTCGGCCGCGAGGACGAGAACGGCGAACCGGTCGTCACGGCACCCTACGAACTGGTCCGGCTGGCGCTTCCCCGCAGGACCTACGGCCTCGGCCATCTGAACCACGTGGGCGAGGTCCTGGCGGCGACCGTGAAGGCCAAGGAGCGGATCCCCGGCTACCGCGTGGTCGAACAGCCCCCGCTCCTCCGCCATTTCCGCTGCAAGCTGGAACCCGTCCCGTCGTGACGCCCGGGCGGTCCCGAGCGGCGTGCGCCGGAGCTCCGCCGGGCCGTTCCCCGCGCCCGCACCGCCCCGCCCGGCCCTCACACCGGAAGCACCGGCCCCGGCGGACGGCGAGGAGCCCGCTGCCCTTCCTCGTCCGCACCGCCGTCCGTGAACCGAGGACCCCGGGAAATGTCCGCGAGATTGCTGGGCATATTGTTGACAATCTTGTAGCGTGCGTCACGCCTTGACCCCGAGGCATCGGCGAAGCACTCGGTGCTCGATGAGGGGAGACCCATGCAGCGGTTGACCACGCCCTACGGACACGACGCACTCACCCACCCGACGAGCGTGCGGGCGGAACGCCCCGCGACCCGCGAACGCCTCCTGAGAGGCATGGCGGTCACGGGCTGCCTCGTGCTCACGGCCCTCGCGGTGCCCACCTCCGTCGCGACGGCCGCCCCTTCGGGGGTCCGCGGCCATGTCGCGGACCCCCAGGACGCCGCGCTCGCCTTCGACTCCACCGCCTACACGACGATCACCGTCACCGTCGACGGCCGGCCGGTGGACGTGCGCTGGTACAAGGAGCTCTGCTACGTGGCGAACCCGGTCGCCGCGGCGGCGCGGCAGCCCGCCGGCCCCGGCGGGGGCACCACCACGATCACCCACACCGCCTGCGGCTACCAGAGCATGAACGTGTTCGTCCCCGAGAGCGCCTTCGGCGACCAGCGGGCGCCGGTCTACTTCGCGGTGAACAACAGCGGCTGGAAAGCCAGTCACCTCAGGGCGAGCGTGACCGACGCCGCCTCCTACGACAGTTCGACGAGCAACGTCGGTGCCGCGCTGAAGGCGGGCTACGTCTTCGTCGACGTCGCCAACCGCAGCCGCGGACTGGTCGGCGCCGACGGATCGTCCCCCGGCAAGGCCCCCGCGGCGGTGGTCGACGCCAAGGCCGCCGTGCGCTACCTGCGCCTCAACGACACCGCGATGCCCGGCAGCGCGGAGCGGATCGTCGTCAACGGCACCAGCGGCGGTGGCGCGCTGGCGTCGATCCTGGGGGCTTCCGGCAACAGCGGCGAGTACGACCCGTACCTCGCCGCGATCGGCGCCGCCGGCATCGACGCGAAGGGCCGCAGCACCCTGCGCGACGACGTCTTCGCCGTCAACGCGTACTGCCCGATCACCGACCTCGGCAACGCCGACATCGCCTACGAGTGGCTGTACGGCGTCCTCGCCACCCGCGACGCCACCGGCTCGAACCCCTCGCCCGAGGGAGCCGCCGAGATGGCGGCCCGGTTCCCGGCGTACGAGAAGAGCCTCGGGCTGCGCAACCCCGACGGCTCCCGGCTCACCGCCGCGACCCTGCTCGACACCATCGAGGAGGAGGTCGTCCGCTCCGCGGAGACCTACCTGGAGGCGGACCCCGCCCACACGATCCCGCCGCTGGGCGGCACCTTCGAGATCACGTCGAGGGGCACCACCACGTCGTACGTCAACGACTGGATCGACGTCGACGCCGCCACCCGCACGGTGCGCTCCGTCGACATGGCGAAGTACCTCGCCTTCGTCGCCACCCAGGCCACGCTGAAGACGACCCCGGCCTTCGACGCGGTGGGCGTCTACGGGAACACCACCAGCGGCACCGAGACCGACCTCTTCGGTCCGCCGTCCCAGAAGTACATGAACTACACCGAGTACGGCTGGAACCACAACGACGTCGCCGGTGACGGCAGCGGCCCCGACGACACCGGGCTGACCTGGAGGCAGTACACGAGCAGGAAGAGCACCACCGTCGACGACCAGGTCCACCTGATCAACCCGATGGACTTCGTCGGCACCCGCGCCGACACCGCGCCGAACTGGTACGTCCGCCACGGCACCCGTGACCGGGACACCGCGTTCACCGTCTCGGTCAACCTCGACCGGGCACTCGCCGCGGACGAGCAGGTCGAGAACCTGGACTACCGGCTCGCCTGGAACCAGCCGCACGCCGGCAACTACGACGTGCCCGAGGCCATGGCCTGGATCGCCGCGGCCGTCCGCACGGCCGGGGACCCGCTGACCGACCGTCACTCCTCCCGCCAGCCGGGGCACCACGGGCGCGGGCGGCCGTGATTCCCCTGGCCCGCCGGAAGGCGGGTCAGGCACGGTCCGCCACCCGGGAGGCCGGTGTGCCCCCGCGCACCCGGGCGAGTCCGTCCGGGTGCCGCGTCCGGTTTTCCGGGCGGATCGCGGTGATCAGCAGGTCAGGTACGTCCGGCGTCCGCGGGCGGTCACCGGCGGACCGGTTCCGTCTCAAAGCTTGCGCACGAATCACACACATCCCCTCTACATATCGGCCCCGATGGTCTAGATTGACCTTGCTTCAGCCGTTCGAACACACGGTGACGATCGATGAACCCTGGGTGCGGGGAGCGCCCGAGGGGCCGGGGTGGGTTGTTCAGCCGGTTCCGGGAGAGCCCGGACGGCATGCGCGGGAGGCGGGGGCCTCCTGTGGGGGAGGAACGGCGCGGCGCGGGGGGCGGGGGCCTCCCGGGTGGAGAAACGGTGTCAGGGGAACACGTCGAACCACTGGGGACCTGGGGGGTTCTGTGCGGCAGGGGGAATTAGTCGGCCCGTTTCCGTCGGCGCACGAGCGTTTGGCGAACGGGAGAATCAGCAGACCCGCGACCGACTGGGAGCAGCGGTACCGCCGTACCGTGATGACCGGCGACACCGTGACCACCGCCTGCGTGGTGGCGGCGATCGGCAACTTCTTCGGGGTCCGGGACGCGGCCAACTGGCATGAGAAATGGGGGATCCTCGCCTTCGGCACCTGGCTGCTGGTGCTGGGGGCGCTCGCGGTGGGCCGGGCGTGGTCTTCGTCCGTGCTCGGCCAGGGCGCCGAGGAGTTCCGCCGGCTCGGACGCTCCCTGTTCATGGCGACCGTCGTCCTGGCGCTCGGCGGAATCGCCCTCACCTCGCGCAACATCAAACTCTGGATCTTCGTCGCGATCCCCGCGATCGCGGTCGTCACCATGATCGTGCGGTATCTGCTGCGCCTGTGGCTGCACAGGGAGCGGAAGGAGGGCCGGTGCCTGAGACCGGTGCTCGCCGCCGGGAGCCCGGCCACCGTGCACGACCTGATCACCCGGACCCGGAGGTTCCCGCACCTCGGCTGGCGGGTGGACGCGGTGTGCACGACGGACGGTCTCGGACCCGACGGTGACCGGGTGGACGGAGTGCCGGTCGTCGGCCGGCTGGCGGACGTCGCCGACCACGTCCGCCGCGACGGCTACCGGGTCGTCGCGGTCACCCCGGACCCGCACTGGTCACCGCACCGGCTGCAGCGGCTGGCCTGGAACCTCGAGGGCAGCGACGCCGAGATGGTCGTCGCCCCCGTGCTGATGGAGGTGGCCGGCCCGCGGCTGCACATCGACGCGGTGCTCGGGATCCCGCTGCTGCGGGTCAGCATGCCGGCCTTCACCGGGGGCCGCCGGGCGGTCAAAGGGGTCGTCGACCGGCTGGGCGCAACGATCCTGCTGCTGCTGTTCGCGCCGCTGATGGCGGGCGTCGCGCTGCTCGTGCTGACGACCAGCAGGGGCGGGGCGTTCTACCGTCAGCGCAGGGTCGGCAAGGACGGCCGCGAGTTCACCATTCTCAAGTTCCGCACCATGGTCGTCGGGGCCGACCGGGCCCGTGCCGAGCTGGCCGGCCTGAACGAGGGCGCAGGACCGCTGTTCAAGCTCCACCGGGATCCGCGGGTGACCCGGGTGGGAGCGGTGCTGCGCCGGTACTCGATCGACGAACTCCCGCAGCTGTTCAACGTACTCACCGGATCGATGTCGCTCGTCGGGCCGCGGCCTCCGTTACCGGAGGAGTCCGCCGCCTACGGCCCGGACATCCGGCGGCGGCTGCTGGTCAAGCCCGGCCTCACCGGCCTGTGGCAGATCAGCGGACGCAGCGACCTGTCGTGGGAGGAGGCGGTCCGGCTGGACCTGCGGTACGTGGAGGACTGGTCGCTCGCCCTGGACACAGTGATCTTGTGGAAGACGCTGCGTGCGGTGCTCTACGGGCAGGGGGCCTACTGATGCGCGGGGGGCGGCGTCGTCGTACGGACGGCGCACGGACCGCAGGCCGTGAGGGCCTGCCCGGGGGGGAGGAACGGAACGTGAGAGTCAGCGTTTTCGGGCTCGGCTACGTGGGCTGTGTGTCGGCCGCGTGCCTGGCCAGCATGGGCCACGAGGTCATCGGGGTGGACGTCAACCAGGTGAAGGTCGACCTGGTCAACGACGGCAAGGCCCCGGTGGTCGAGGAACGGATCGGCGAGCTCGTCGCCGAGGTGGTGGAGAGCGGGGCGTTACGCGCCACCGGCGACGTCCGCGAGGCGATCATGGACAGCGAGATATCGCTGATCTGCGTGGGCACGCCGTCGGAGCCCAACGGCAGCCTGTGCACCACGTACCTGGAGCGGGTCACCGAGCAGATCGGCGCCGCGCTGGCCGAGCGGGGCGGGCGGCACACCGTCGTGTTCCGCAGCACCATGCTCCCGGGCACCTGCCTGAACCTGCTGGTGCCGATCCTGGAGAAGTACGTCGGCGGCACGGCCGGGGTGGACGTCGGGGTCGCGGTCAACCCGGAGTTCCTGCGCGAGGGCACCAGCGTGCGGGACTTCTTCGACCCGCCGAAGACCGTCGTCGGCGAGCTCGATCCGGCGAGCGGCGACGCGGTCCTGGCGCTGTACGACGGTCTGCCCGGCGAGGTGTTCCGGGTGCCGGTCCCGACGGCCGAGGCGATCAAGTACGCGGACAACGCGTTCCACGGCCTCAAGATCGGCTTCGCGAACGAGCTGGGCGCGGTGTGCCAGGCGCTCGGGGTGGACTCGCACCAGGTGATGGACGTGTTCCTCGCCGACCGCAAGCTGAACATCAGCCCCGCCTATCTGCGGCCCGGCTTCGCCTTCGGCGGCTCCTGCCTGCCCAAGGACCTGCGCAGCCTGGTCCACGCGGCGCAGCGGGCCGACGTCTCGGTGCCCATCCTCTCCCACGTGCTGCCCTCCAACGCCGACCATCTGCAGCGCGCGGTGGAGCTGGTGGAGCGCACCGGCAAGCGCCGGGTGGGACTGTTCGGGCTGTCCTTCAAACCCGGCACCGACGACCTGCGCGAGAGCCCGCTCGTCGAGCTGGCGGAGCGGCTCTTCGGCAAGGGGTACGACCTGAGGATCCACGACGCCAACGTGAGCCTCTCCCGGCTGCTCGGCGCGAACCGCGAGTACGTCGAGACCCGGCTGCCGCACCTCGCGCAACTGCTCGCGGACTCCGTCGACGAGGTGCTCGAACACGCCGAGGTGTGCCTGGTCGGGACCAAGGACCCGGCCGTGCTGTCGGCGCTGCCCCACGGCGACGGTCCGGTGATCGTCGATCTCGTCCGCCTTCCCGACGCCGAGACGCGCCGGACCGAACCGGGGTACATGGGCCTTGCTTGGTGACACGTCGTTCGACGACACAGCCCGCGACGACCGGCACGGCCGGCGTGCGCTGATCCTGGTGGAGAACCTGTCGGTGCCGTTCGACCGGCGGGTGTGGCAGGAGTGCACGACCCTGCGCGACGCGGGCTGGACGGTGCACGTCATCTGCCCCCAGGGGAGCAGACGGGACACGGAACCCGAAGCGGTGATCGACGGGGTGCGGATCCACCGCTACCCGTTGCGCGCGGCCACCGGAGGGCCGGCCGGCTATCTGCGGGAGTACGGATCGGCGCTGTGGCACACGGTCCGGCTGGCCCGGAAGGTCGGCCCGGTCCACGTGGTCCACGCCTGCAACCCGCCCGACCTGCTGTTCCTGCCGGCCCTGTGGCTGAAGCGGCGCGGCGCGCGGTTCGTCTTCGACCAGCACGACCTGGTGCCCGAGCTGTACCTCTCCCGGTTCGGCCGCGGCAAGGACCTGCTCTACCGCGGCGTGTGCGCGCTGGAACGGATGACCTACCGGGCCGCGGACATCGTGCTCGCCACGAACGAGAGCTACCGGGACGTCGCGGTGCGCCGGGGCGGCCGGCGGCCGTCGGACGTCTTCGTGGTGCGCAGCGCACCCCAGACCGACCGGTTCCGACCGGTGCCGCCCGAACCGGAGTTGAAGCACGGCAAGCCCCATCTGCTGTGCTACCTGGGCGTCATGGGCCCGCAGGACGGCGTCGACTACGCCTTGCGGGCCCTGGCGAAGCTGCGCGACGAGGTCGGACGGACCGACTGGCACGCGGTGTTCGTCGGCTCCGGCGACGCCTTCGACGCGATGGTGGAGCTGTCCCGGCGGCTCGGGCTCGACGAACAGGTGCGGTTCACCGGGCGCATCCCGGACGCCGACCTGGTGCGCTACCTGTCCACCGCGGACGTGTGCCTCTCCCCCGACCCGCGCAATCCGCTCAACGACGTGTCGACCATGAACAAGGTCCTGGAGTACATGGCGATGGGCCGGCCGATCGTCTCGTTCGACCTGAAGGAGGCGCGGGTCTCCGCCGGTGACGCCGCCGTCTACGCGCCCGCGAACGACGAGTCCGAGTTCGCGAAGTCCATCGCGCTGCTGCTGGACGATCCTGAACTGCGGGCCCGGATGGGCAGGACCGGCCAGGAGCGGATCGGCGGGGAGCTCTCCTGGCGGAACTCGCAGGCGTCGCTGCTCGCCGCCTACACCGCCGCCTGCCGTGACCGGGTCCCGGCGTCGGCGGGCACCCGGGGGCGGGCGGGGAAGAGGCCACCTCGTTGAGCGATGACACGATACGCCTGGCCACGGTCGGGCGGATGATCCACCGGCGGTGGCGGCTGCTCGCCGTCCTCGCCGTGCTGGGCGCGCTCGTCGGCTACGGCACCTCTGTGCTGTTCCCGCCGCGTTACACGACGTCGGCATCGGTCCTGCTGCCGGGGGCGTGGGAGGAGCGCGAGCTGCTGACCCGGACGGAGATCGCGACCAGTTCGGTGGTGGCCGACCGGGTGGCCGCCACGCTCGACTGGGCCGGGGTCGACGGCGGCGAGCTGCGGGAGCGGGTGAGCGCCGAGGCCGCCGACGGGAACATCATCAAGATCTCGGGCACGGCCGACACCCCGGAGCGCGCGCAGCGGCTCTCCGACCAGGTGGCTCAGGAGTTCGTCGCCTTCACCGCGGGGATCGCGGGCGACGACACCGGCTCCGAGGCGGCGGCACGGCCCGAGGAGCTGCGGAAGCTGGTGACGCGGACCAGCCGCCGCATCACCGAGCTGGCCGACGCGGCCGATCCCGGCCGGACCGTGGAGAGCGTGCAGACCCGCACCGAGCTCGCGAAGCTGCGCACCGCGCTGCAGGAGGCCGTCACCGCGCTGGAGCAGGCCGGCCCGGCCGCCGACGAGGCCGGCATGGTCGTCATGGGGCCGGCGGCCCGGCCGGACGGTGAGGCACCGCCGACGCGGATCCAGCTCGTCGTCGGCGGGGCGCTGCTGTTCCTCCTGCTCGCGGTCGTCGGTCATCTCGCCGCCGCGCGGGCGAGCCGTCGGCTGCACACCGAACCGGAGATCGTCGCGGCGCTGGGCACGGTGCCGCTCGGTACCGTCGACGTGCCCGCCGGGCGGCCCGCGCACCCGCCGGAGGACCGTGACGTGCGGGCCCGGATCCGCCGGTTCCTCGGCGTCGACGTCCGGTGGGACGTACCGGCCCCGTGGACGTCCGGCGACGAGGCCGGCCGGCGGATCCGCTACCGGCGGGTGTGCGCCCGCCTCCGGGACCGGCTGCCGCGCTCCGGGCGGCGGTTGCTGGTCGTCGTCCCGGACGGCGACGAGGTCGCCCACCGGGCCGCCGAGCGGCTCGTCACCGAGGCCGAGGGGGATCCCCTGCTGCGGGTGACGGAGGTCGCGGTGTCCCGGCCGGTGGTGCCGGACCGCGGCGACGAGTCCGGTGCCCTGGTCGTGCTCAGCGCGGGCGACTGGACCGCGGGGGAGCTCACCGGCATCGCCGAGGCGTGTGCGGACGCGGGGCACGAGATCGTCGGCGTCGTCGTCGCCGGCCGGGTCCGGACCCGTACGACACGGTCCGCCCGCCGTCCCCGCCACACCGCCGCGCCGGCGCTCACGGCCGGCGACGACGCGACGGGAGGCCCACGGTGACGACACGTACGAACGCGGAGCCGTCGGCCGCTCCGCTGCTGGACCTGCAGGCGCTGGTGGTCGCGGTGCGCAGGCGGCGCCGCCTGTGGTGTTCCATGGCGCTGCTGGGGCTGCTGGCCGGCGCGGCGGTGGCGGTCCTGCTGCCGGCGCCGCCGACCGCGGTGACCACGGTGCTGGTCGCGCACGAGGCGGACCAGCCGAACGACCCCGGAACACTGATCCGCACCGACGCCGCGCTGCTGGGGACCACGCGGATCGCCGGACAGGCCCTGCGGTCCCTCGGTTCCCCGGAACGCCCGGAGGACTTCATGCGGGACTACCAGGGCACCGGTCTGACCAACAACCTGCTGCGGATCACCGTGACGGGCGACAGCGACGCGGAGGCGGTGGCCCGTGCCGAGGCGCTGGCCGAGGCGTTCGTCGCGGACCACGTGAAGCGGATCAAGGAAGCCGCGGACGCCGAGTCCAAGGCCCTGCTCGGCCGGCGCGACGACATGCGGGACGAACTCGCGCGGGTCAACGAGGAGATCGGGGAGGGACCGCCACGGAGCGACCCGGAGGCGTCGGCGAACCTCGAGTCGCTCTTCGCCCGCCGGGCCGAACTCACCTCGCGGATCACCGACTTCGACCAGCGTGCCGAGGAGGCGCGGCTGGGCACGCCCCGGCTCGTCGCGGGCACGCAGATCGTGGACGCCGCGCGGGCGGTGGAGCACTCCCTGCCCAGGACCGCCGCCACCGACGCCGGGATCGGGCTCGTCCTCGGGCTCGCGCTCGGCCTCGCGCTGGCCGCCGTCGGCGCGGTGGTGGCGGACCGCCCCGTGCTGCGCCGGGAGATCGCGGCGAACCTGGGCGCCTCCGTCATCGCGGAGCTGCCCGGCCGGCCGGCCGGACCGTGGCGGCGCCGGCGGGTCCGGGCGGCACGGGAACGGCTCACGGTGTCCCTGGCCCGTACCGTACGGGGCTCCGCGGAACCGGTGTCGCTGCTGGAACTGGGCTGTGCGCGCGGTGCGAGCGCGATCGCCCTGGACCTCGCCGGGGCCCTGGGGGCGGACGGACCGGTGGCCGTCGTCGACGGTCTGCCCGGCCCGCAGCTCGCCAAGCACCGCCCGAGGCCGGGAGACCCCACCGTGGTCGGCGGCACGGACACCGCGGCCGTGGCGTCCGGGGAGCGCCGGGTCGGTGTCGGCTCGGTGGCACCCGGCACCGCGTGGACCGACCTCCGGTACCTCGGCACCCGGACCGTGCTCGTCGTACGGGCCGGGCACGGCAGCGCCGCGTGGCTGCACACCGTGGCGCGGCAGCTCGCGGAGCAGCGCATCACGGTGATCGGCGTGGTGCTGATCGACCCCGATCCGCGGGACCGGACCGACGGCACGCTGTGGGACGGGCCGCACACCGTGCCGCGCGACCGCGGCGAGCGGCCGGCCGGGCCGGACGGCGGGGGTGCCTCCCCCGCCGTGCGGGCGGTGGGGGAAGGCCGGCGGGGGACGGAGCGGCTGCCGATGCCGGCGGCCCGGGTCCCGGACAGCGACCAGGAGGCGCGGTAGGACATGTGTGGCATCGCAGGCACGTACCGGTGGCCGGACGGGAAGGCCGTGGCCGACCGGCTCACCGATGTCCTCGCCCATCGCGGCCCGGACGGGGCGGGACGGTACAGCCGTCCCGTCGGCGACGGCGAGGTGCACCTCGGGCACCGCAGGCTGGCCATCGTCGACCTGTCGGAGACCGGCGCCCAGCCGATGGTCTCGGACGGCCTCGTCCTGACGTACAACGGCGAGCTGTACAACGCGCCCGAGCTGCGGACGGAGCTGACGGCCGCCGGGGTGCGCTTCCGCGGCACCTCCGACACCGAGGTGGTGCTCGAGGCCTGGCGGCGCTGGGGCACGGACTGTCTGCCCCGGCTGCGCGGCATGTTCGCGTTCGGGATCTTCGACGAGCGGACCGGTGAACTGGTGCTGGCCCGGGACCAGTTGGGCATCAAGCCGCTGTTCCTGCTGCGGCGCGGTGAGGGCCTGGTGTTCGCCTCCGAGCTCAAGGCGCTCGCCGCGGTGACCGGCCAGACGCTGGAAGTGGACCACGCGGCCCTTGTGGCCTCGCTGCTGTACTACTGGGTGCCGGACTCGCGGTGCGCGTTCCGCGAGGCGGAGAAGCTGCCGCCGGGGAGCTGGCTGCGGTGCCGGCCCGACGGCCGGGTGGAGCGCGGCCGGTTCTGGAACCTGAGGGACGTCGCCGCCGAGGGCCGGGAGCGGGCCCTGGCCGGCGAGCGGCCGGACCTGGCCGCGATCGTCGAGGAGTCGACCCGGCGGCACCTGCTCTCCGACGTGCCCGTGGCGACCTTCCTCTCCGGCGGTCTCGACTCCAGCTACCTGACCGCGCTGGCCGCCCGCCACCAGCCCGGCATCTCCGCCTACACGATCGGGTTCCGCGCCGAGGACGCCCGGTTCGAGGCGATGCCGGACGACCTGCGCTACGCCCGGCAGGTGGCCGGGCGGTTCGGCGTCGACCTGCACGAGATCGAGATCGCCCCGGACGTGCTCGACCTGCTGCCGCGGATGACGTACCACCTGGACGAGCCGATCGGCGACCCCGCCGCCATCAACACGTTCCTGATCTGCTCGGCCGCCCGGGAGGCCGGGGTCAAGGTGATGCTGTCGGGGATGGGCGCCGACGAGCTGTTCGCCGGGTACCGCAAGCACCTGGCCAACCTGCTCGCACTGCGCTACCAGCGTGTCCCGCGGCCCCTGCGGCGCGGGGTGTCCGGGGTCGTGGACCGGCTGCCGGTCGCCACGTCCCGCCGGGGATACCGGTCGGTGCGCTTCGCGAAGCGGTTCCTCTCCTTCGCCGATCTGCCGGAGGAGACCGCGTTCCGGCGCAGCTACACCATGTACGACCGGGACGAACTGCTCGCCCTGATCGATCCGGACCTGGCCCCGGTGGTCGACGACGTGCTGACCGAGCACGCGGACACCTATCAGGACAACGACCTCGACGACTTCGTCAACCGCATGTGCCTGGGCGACGCGCGGATGTTCCTGCCGGGCCTGAACCTCGCGTACACGGACCGTTCCAGCATGGCCGCGTCGACGGAGGTGCGGGTGCCGTACGTGGACGTCGAGGTGGTGAAGGCGGCGTTCGCCTTCCCCGGCGACCGCAAGATCGTCGGGCGGCAGGGCAAGGCCGTCCTCAAGGAGGCGGCCACGTCGGTGCTGCCCCGGGAGATCGTGTACCGGCCCAAGGGCCTGTTCAGCGCCCCGCTGCGGGCCTGGATGAGCCGGGACCTGGCACCGCTGGTGCGCGAGGTGGTCGACGACGGCGAGCTCGTCCGTTCCGGGATCCTGCGCCGTGACGCGCTTCAACGGCTCGTCGCCGAGGACGCCGCCGGGCAGCGGGACTTCTCCAAGCATCTGTGGCATGTGCTGACCCTCGAGTACTGGTACCGCGGCGCGACCTCCCAGGCCGGCCAGACCCCTTCCTTGACGGCGTAGAGAACAAGAGGACTTCCGGTGAAACAGGTTGTGCAGAACTACAGGAGCGGCGAGCTGGCGCTGCTCGACGTGCCGGTGCCGGGCTGCAAGCCGGGCGGTGTGCTGGTGCGGAGCGCGTACTCGCTGATCTCCACCGGGACCGAGCTGATGAAGGTCTCCGAGGCCGGCATGTCGATGGTGGGCAAGGCGCGTTCCCGGCCGGACCAGGTGGCGAAGGTCGTGCAGAGCGTGGCCGTCAACGGGGTGCCCGCCACCTACCGCAAGGTGATGGGCAAGCTGGACTCCTACACGCCGCTGGGCTATTCGCTGTGCGGGGTGGTCGAGCAGGTCGGCGCGGGGATCGACGACGTGAAGGCCGGCGACCTGGTGGCCTGCGCCGGCAACGAGCACGCGCTGCACGCCGAGCTGAACTGGGTGCCGAAGAACCTCTACGTCCCGGTGCCGGACGGCCTCGCGCCCCGGCACGCGGCCTTCGGCACGGTCGGGTCGATCGCGTTGCAGGGCGTCCGGCAGGGCGAGTCGCGGCTCGGCGAGGTGGCGCTGGTCGTCGGCCTCGGGCTGATCGGGCAGTTGGTGGTGCAGCTCCTCGCCGCCTCGGGGGTACGGGTCGTCGGGGCCGACCCCGACCCGGCGCGCTGCGAGCTCGCCGAGCGTCTGGGCGCGGCGGCCTGCGGTGATCCCGCGTCCGCGACCGTGGAGAACGCCGTCGCCGAACTCACCGACGGTCACGGCGTGGACCAGGTGTACCTGGCCGCCGGCGGCGGCAGCAACCAGCCCGTCGAGCTGGCCGCCCGGCTGAGCCGGGACCGCGGCCGGGTCGTCGACATCGGCAAGTGCCGTCTGGACCTGCCGTGGAACGCGTACTACGAGAAGGAGCTCGACGTCCGGTTCTCCCGTTCGTACGGGCCCGGCCGCTACGACCCGGAGTACGAGCTTCAGGGGCGGGACTATCCGATCGGCTACGTGCGCTGGACCGAGCGCCGCAACCTGGCGTGCTTCCTCGACCTCATGGCCCGCGGCAGCGTCGACGTGGAGCCCCTGGTCTCCCACGTCGCCGACTTCGACGACGCCGTCGAGACGTACCGGAGCCTGAAGGACGGCGAACTGAAGGCCGTGGCGGTGCTGTTCCGGTACCCCGGACAGGAGGCCGAGGCGCAGGCCCCGGTGGTGGCCGTGCCCTCCGTGGACGTGAAGCGGAGCCCGGTGCGGGCCGCGCGGACGCCGGTGCGTCTCGCGTTCGTCGGCGCGGGCAACTACGCGTCGTCGATGCTGCTGCCGCACCTGGCGCGGCGCGACGGCGTCGAGTTGTCGACGGTCGTCACCACGACGGCGCTGTCCGGGGCCAACGCGCAGCGCAAGTTCGGCTTCACGGCGGCCACCACCGATCTCGACGCCGTGCTCGGCGACGAGTCCGTCGACGCGGTGTTCGTGGTCACCCGGCACAGCTCGCACGCCGAGCTGACCCGGAAGGCGTTGCTGGCCGGCAAGGCGGTGTTCGTGGAGAAGCCGCTGGCGCTCACCGAGGACGAACTGGCCGGGGTGCTCGCCGCGGTGGAGGAGTCCGGCAACGACCGGCTGCAGGTGGGCTTCAACCGCCGGTTCGCGCCGCTGCTCCAGGAGGCCAGGAAGCGGTTCGGTACCCGCAGCGGTCCGGCGAGCCTGCGCTACCTGGTCAACGCGGGCCGCCTCGACCACGGCAGCTGGTACCTCCAGCAGGGCACCGAGGGCTCGCGGTTCGCCGGCGAGGGCGGGCACTTCATCGACACGGCGAGCTGGCTGCTGGAGGCCGACCCGGTCTCGGTGTACGCGGTCGCCCCGTCCGGCAACGAGGACCTCCAGGTCGTCCTGTGCTACCCGGACGGGTCCACCGCCACGATCAGCTACGTCACCACCGGATCCTCCGGGTTCCCCAAGGAGACGCTGGACCTCATCGCGGACGGCAAGGTGCTGCGGTTCGACGACTTCGTCCGCGCCTCGGTGTACGGCCGTAAGCGGTGGGTCAGCTCGCGGCTGCCGAAGGCGCGGGACAAGGGCCAGAACGCCGAACTGGCCGCGTTCGTCAAGGCCGTGCGGACCGGCGGACCGATGCCGGTGCCGCTCCGGTCGCTGGTCACCACCACGGCGGCCACCCTCGCCGTACAGGCCGGCCTGGCCGGGGGCGTGCCGGTGACGCTCACGGGGTCGCGATGAGCATGAGCGCGGGATGGTACCTGCGGCGGCTGTCCCGGATGGGGCCGCGGGAGATCGGCGGCCGGGTGGGCGACACGGTGCGCAGACGGCGGTGGCGGTCGGTGCCGCCGCCGGACTGCCCGGTCGTGACCGGCGCCCGGTTCACCGCGGTCCTGCCCGCGGGGGCGGTCGCCGCGGTGCCGCCGGACGCCGCGAAACGGCTCGTCGCCGACGCGGACCGGCTGATGGCCGGGCACGCCGAGTACTTCGGGGCGGACCGCGACGACCTGACCGACCCGGACTGGTGGTACGACCCGAGAACCGGACGCCGGGCTCCGGAGGGTTACGCCTTCGACGTGCCGTACCGGGACGAGGACGCGGTCGGGGACATCAAGCAGATCTGGGAGCCGTCCCGGCACCAGTACCTCACCCGGCTCGCCGCCGCCTACGCGGTCACCGGGGACGAGCGGTACGCCGAGCGGGTGGCCGAGCACCTGCGGTCGTGGTGGGCGGCCAACCCGCCGCTGCGCGGGGTGCACTGGGTCAGCGGCATCGAGCTGGGGATCCGGCTGCTGTCCTGGGTGTGGGTCCGCCGGCTGCTCGACGGCTGGCCGGGCGCGGCCGCCCTGTTCGAGGGCAACCCGGTGGCGCTGCACCAGATCTGGCACCACCAGCGCTGGCTGGCCGCCTTCCCCAGCCGGGGCTCCTCGGCGAACAACCACGTCATCGCCGAGGCCGCCGGGCAGTTCGCCGCGGCCTGCGCGTTCGGGTGGTTCCCCGACTCGGCGCGCCGGCGGGCCGACGCACTGCGGTCGCTGGAGCGGCACCTGCGCGGCAACACGTTCCTCTCCGGCCTCAACCGCGAGCTGGCCACCGAGTACCACGGGCTGGTGCTGGAGCTCGGCCTGGCCGCGGTGGCGGAGGCGGACGCCGCCGGTGTGCCGGTGCCCGCGACGGTCCGGCTGGTGCTGCTGCGGATGACCGACGCGCTCGCGGCCGTCGTGGACAACCGGCTGCGGCCGCCGCGCCAGGGGGACGCGGACGACGGGCACGGTCTGGTCGTGGACGGCGCGGGCACCGACCGCTGGGGCTCGCTGCTGGCCACCGGGGACGCCGTGTTCGGCCGGCTCGACTGGTGGCCGACGGTGACCGGCACCGATGTGCGCACCCCGCTGCTGGCCGCGCTCATCCGCCCGTACGCGGAAAAGGGAACCGCGCGCCCCGCGAGCCGGCCGGCCCACTTCGCCGACGCGGGGATGACGATCCTGCGTGGTCCGGAGAAGATCTGGTGCCGCTGCGACGGCGGTCCGCACGGCTTCCTGTCCATCGCCGCGCACGCCCACGCGGACGCGCTGTCCGTGGAGGTCCGGCACGACGGGGTCGACGTGCTCGCCGACCCCGGGACGTACTGCTACCACGGGCAGCCCGAGTGGCGGCGGTACTTCCGGTCGACCCTCGGCCACAACACCCTGCGACTGGACGGCGGTGACCAGTCCGTCTCCGGCGGCCCGTTCCTGTGGACCCGGCACGCCCGCAGCCGCGTCCTGGCCGTGGACACGTCCGGTGGAGGCGTGGCCCGCTGGTGCGCCGAGCACGACGGCTACCGGCCTTCCGTACACCGCCGCCAGGTGGAACTGGACTCCGTCACCCAGGAGTTGAGGGTGGTCGACGAGGTGCGCGGCCCGCGCCGGGCCGCGCGCCTGGCGTTCCACCTCGGCCCGGAGATCACCGCGGACCTGACGGGGAACCGGGCCGTGCTCACCTGGACCCGGGACGGCGAGGACCGCTCCGCGGTGCTCGACCTGCCCGGGCGGCTCTCCTGGCGGGCGCACCGCGGCGAGACCGAGCCGCCGCTGGGCTGGTACTCCGCCGGCTTCGGACGCAAGGAACCCGCCACCACGCTGGTCGGCACCGGCTTCGCCGACGGCACGGAGAAGTACACCACCGTCCTCGGCTTCCGCGGTCAGGGGGCCTGATCCGTGGGGATGAAGTGGCGGCACCGGGCGTTACCGGCTGCACCGCTGACGCTGGTCCTGCTGGCGGCGGCGACCGGCTGTGACGGCGGCACGCCGGACGCGCGGCCGGAGCCGACCGCCGCACCGTCCGCGTCCGTGGCCCGGGTGTGCGACCGGCCCGCCGCCGGGCCGGCGAAGGCGCCGGCGGGCGCGGTGACGGTCGACCCCGCGGTCGCCGGCGACCTGGCCGCGAAGACCAGGAACAGTCCCCCGCGCACCACGTTCTGGCTCCGGCCGGGCAGGCACCGGCTCGACTCCGACCGCTACGCCCAGGTCGTCCCCAAGGAGGGGAACACCTACCTCGGCGCGCCGGGCGCGGTGCTCGACGGCCGCAGGACCAACCAGTACGCGTTCGGCGGCACCGCCCGCGACGTCACCATCCGCCACCTGACCGTGCGGGGGTTCGTCGCGCCGCACGACGAGGGCGTGGTCAACCACGACTCGGCCGACGGATGGGTGATCGAGCACTCGACGATCCGGGACAACTCCGGCGCCGGGCTGATGGCCGGCGCCCGCCAGCAGGTCCGCGCCAACTGCCTGCGCGACAACGGCCAGTACGGCATGAACGCGTACAAATCCGACGGCGCCCTCGACGACCTGGTGGTCGAGGGCAACGAGATCACGGGCAACAACACCGGTGACTGGGAGCGGCGGCGGCCGGGCTGCGGCTGCACCGGAGGCGTCAAGTTCTGGGCCGTCGACGGCGCCGACGTACGCGGCAACTGGGTGCACGACAACCGCGGGACCGGGTTGTGGGCGGACACCAACAACAACGACTTCCGCATCGAGGGCAACGTGCTGGAGGAGAACGACGGTGCCGCGCTGATCTACGAGACCAGCTACAACGCGGTCGTCCGGGACAACACGATCCGGCGGAACAACTGGGTCGAGGGCCGCAGGTACGCCGACCGCGGCGACACCTTCCCGTTCGCGACCGTCTACATCTCCGAGTCCGGCGGCGAACCCCGGGTGCGGGCCCGCACCGACAGGATCGAGATCCACCGGAACGTGCTGGAGGACAACTGGTCCGGGATCACCCTGTGGGAGAACGCCGACCGGTTCTGCAACAGCCCCGCCAACACCTCCTCCGGTGACTGCACGCTGCTGGTGGAGGACAAGGACCGCTGCGCGCAGCCGGCGATCGCCACCGCGCCGCTCTACGCCGACTGCCGGTGGAGGACCCAGCGGGTGGACATCCACGACAACCGCTTCGTGCTGGACAAGTCCGTCGTGGACTGCACGGCGATGTGCGACCGGATGGCGGTGCTGGCCAACTACGGCACCTACCCGGACTGGTCGCCGTACCAGGGCGAGCGGGTGTCCGAGGCGATCACCCGCGAGCAGCACAACCGCTGGCACGACAACACCTACGTCGGACCGTGGAGGTTCACCGCCCACGACCCGAGCCGGGTGCTCGACGCCGTGCAGTGGCAGGGGCCTCCGTACCGGCAGGACGCGGGCAGCACCTTCCGCGCACAGGGCGGTGGCTTGAGATGACCACGGACCGCACGCCGAAGCTCGTCGGGACGGCCTGGGGGCTGCTGGTCCTCAACACGCTCGGCTCCGCCGGGGCGAAGACCATCGTCCCGCTGCCCCGTTCCCTCATCCAGATGGTCACCATGGGCGCGCTGGCCGTCGCGTTCACGCTGGCGCTCGCGGTCGATCCCCGGCTGCGCGTCCGGCCGAGCGCCTACCTGTTCCTGCTCACCCTGCTGCTGGTGCCGAGCGTGATCTCCAGCGCGGACCCGGAGTCCGGGTTCGGCGCGCTGTTCCGCTGCGCCCGGCTGGCGCTCTTCGTCGCCACGCTGTGGCTGCTCAGCCGCTGGTGGGACGGCGGCACGACGTTCGTACGGCACCACATCCGGATGTACTTCCTGGTCCTCGGGTCGGTCGCCACCGGCCTGGCGATCTCACCGGGTGCCGCCCTGCCCGACCTGTACGGCGGGCGGCTGGTCGGCGCGCTGTGGCCGCTCACCCCGCCGCAGATCGGACAGTACGCCGCGGTGATCATCGGGCTCACCGTGCTGCTTCTGCTGGGCCGCGGAACCGACCGGCGCGGCGCGGCGGTCGTCGTCGTGCCGTCGCTCGTCCTGCTCGCGCTGACCCACACCCGGACGGCCACGGTCGGCCTGCTCGTCGGGCTGGCGCTGGCGATCGGCTCGCTCGTCCTGACCAGCGCCGCCGCCCGCCGGTTCTTCACCTGGACGGTGCTGTGCGCCGCCGTCGCCGCGGTGGTGTTCGGCTCCGCGCTGCAGGCGTGGTTCCTGCGCGGGCAGAGCCAGGAGAACTTCACCAGCCTCACCGGCCGGGCCAAGGTCTGGGACGCCCTGCTGGCGGCACCCCGGACGACCTCGGAACACCTGCTCGGCACGGGCCTGGGCGACAAGTCGTTCGGCGGGCTGCCGATCGACAACAGCTGGCTGGCCGTCTACCACGAGCAGGGCATGACCGGTGTCGTCCTGGTGGCGGCGTTCCTCGTCGTGCTGGGCGGCGTCGCGCTGCTGCGGCCGCCGTCGCTGTCGAGGGCCTGCGCGATCTTCCTGATCGGCTACTGCGCGATCGCGTCGTACACCGAGGCCGGACTGGGCGACGCCTCGCCGTACCTGCTGCACCTGGCCGTGGCCGCCTCGCTCCTGGCGGCACCCGCCCCGGCCGCTCCCCTCCCGGTGCCCGACGCCCCCCGGCGACGCGTTCCGCGCTGGGCCCAGAGACCGGAGGTGATCTGAGCATGCACGTCCTCGTGGTGCACAACCGTTACGCCTCGGCGCAGCCGAGCGGGGAGAACAAGGTCGTCGACCAGGAGGTGGCGCTGCTGCGCGAAGCCGGCCACCGGGTCGAGGTGTTCGAGCGGCGCAGCGACGACATCGCCGCCATGTCCCTGCCGCGCAAGGCCGCGGTACCGCTGCTCGTGCCGTGGAACCCGGCGGTCCGCAGGGAGCTCGCCGCCCGGCTGCGCGCCGGACGGCCGGACGTGGTGCACGTCCACAACGTCTTCCCGCTGCTGTCGCCGGCGGTACTGGCCGCCTGCGCCGACGCGGGTGTGCCGGCCGTCGCCACGCTGCACAACTACACCCAGGTCTGCCCGCCCGGCACGCTCCAGCGGGACGGCCGGCCGTGCGCCGAGTGCGTCGGGGCGGCGCCGCTGCCCGCCGTCCGGCACGGCTGCTACCGCGGCTCCCGGGCGGCGACGGTGCCGCTCGCGGTCGGTCTGTCGGTCAACCGGCGGCGGTGGTGGTCCGGCGTGGAGCGGTTCTTCTGCATCTCCGCGGCGCAGCGCGACGTCCTGGTGCGGGCCGGCATGCCGGCCGAGCGGCTGGCGGTGAAGCACAACTTCGTGCCCGATACGGACGTCCGCCGTACGGGCGCCGGGGAGCATCTGCTCTACCTCGGCCGGCTCGCCGAGGCCAAGGGCGTACGGCTGCTCATGACCGCGTGGGACGAGATCGCCGCCGCCGGTGGTGTGGGCGTGCCGCTGGTGATCGCCGGTACGGGGCCGCTGGAGCCGGAGGTGACCGCCTGGGCGGCGGGCCGGGACGACGTGCGGTACGCCGGCCTGTACGACACGGAGCGGTGCCGGCGGGCGATCGCACGCTCGGTGGCCGTGGTGGCCCCCTCGACGTGGCTGGAGGCGTTCGGCCTGGTGGTCGTGGAGGCGATGGCGGCCGGAGTGCCGGTCGTCGCCGCCGGTCACGGCGCCTTCACCGAACTCGTCGAGGACGGGGCGACCGGGCTGCTGCACCGGCCGGGCGAGGCCGCCTCGCTCGCGTCCGGCATACGCCGGATCACCGCCGACCCGGGCCTGGGCCGGGAGATGGGCCGGGCGGCCCGACGCCGATACGAGCAGGGTTTCAGCCCGGCCGTCGGCCTGGAGCGCCTGGTGGAGGGATACCGCACCGCGATCGCGGGGCGGTCGGCACCGGCTCGCGACGGGGACACCCGCGCGGGCAGGGGGGATGGGGACAGCAGATGACACGATGCCGACTCTGCGGCTCGCAAGCGATGGCGAGCGTCGTCGACCTCGGGGCGACGCCACCGTGTGAGAGCTTTCTCGCCGCGGACCAACTGGACCGGCCGGAACCGGCGTACCCGCTGCACCTGCGGGTCTGCACCGACTGCTGGCTGGCGCAGATCCCGCCGCTGATCACACCGGAGGAGACGTTCGAGGAGTACGCGTACTTCTCCTCCTACTCCACCTCCTGGGTGGAGCACGCGCGCACGTTCGTCGCGGACGCCGCGGCGCGGGTGGGGCTCGGCCCCGACGCCTTCGTGGTCGAGGTCGCGAGCAACGACGGCTACCTGCTGAGACATGTCGTGGACCGGGGCATCCGTTGCCTGGGCATCGAGCCGTCGGTGAACGTCGGCGCCGCGGCGCGCGAGGCGGGCGTGCCCACGCTCACGGAGTTCCTGAGCCCGGACACCGGTGCGGCCGTCCGCGCCGAGCACGGCCCGGCGGACCTGGTCGTCGCCAACAACGTGTACGCGCACATCCCCGACGTGGTCGGGTTCACCCGGGGCCTGCGCGCCCTGGTCGCCGACGACGGCTGGGTCTCCGTCGAGGTGCAGCACCTGCTGACCCTGATCGAGGAGAACCAGTACGACACGATCTACCACGAGCACTTCCAGTACTACACGGTCGCGTCCGCGGCCCGGGCGCTGGCGAGCGGCGGACTCACCCTCGTGGACGTCGAGCTGCTGCCCACGCACGGCGGCTCCATCCGGCTGTGGGCCCGGCCGGCCGAAGTGGCCGGCGAGCCGAGCGGGCGGGTGGCCGAGGTGCTGGACCGGGAGAAGGCCGCCGGGCTGCAGGAGCTGACCGGGTACGCCGAGTTCTCCGCCCGGGTGGCCAAGGTGCGCCGGGACCTGCTCAAGTTCCTCATCGAGGCGGCCGAGCGCGGCGAGACCGTCGTCGGCTACGGCGCCCCGGGCAAGGGCAACACCCTGCTCAACCACTGCGGCATCCGGCCCGACCTGCTCCCGTACACGGTCGACCGCAACCCCTACAAGCACGGCAGGTTCACCCCGGGCACCCGCATCCCGGTCCTGGCACCCGAGCGGATCGCCGCCGACAAGCCGGACTACGTCCTCGTCCTGCCGTGGAACCTGCGCGAGGAGCTGGTCGAGCAGCTGTCCTTCGTGCACGAGTGGGGCGGCCGGCTGGTCTTCCCCATACCGGAACTGAGCATCGTCGAGGCCGCGTCCCGAGAGGTCACAGCATGAAGGTCGTACTGTTCTGCGGCGGTTACGGGATGCGGATGCGCAACGGCACCGCGGACGACGTGCCCAAGCCGATGGCGATGGTCGGCCCCCGGCCGTTGATCTGGCACGTCATGCGCTACTACGCGCACTTTGGGCACACCGAGTTCATCCTGTGCCTCGGCTACGGGGCCCACCACATCAAGGACTTCTTCCTCAACTACGAGGAGACGACGTCCAACGACTTCGTGCTGCGCGGCGGGCGGACCGAGCTGCTGTCCACCGACATCTCCGACTGGACGATCACGTTCGCGCAGACCGGCATCGAGTCACCGATCGGGGAGCGGCTGCGCCGGGTGCGGCACCACCTGGACGGCGACGAGATGTTCCTCGCCAACTACGCCGACGTGCTCACCGACGCCCCGCTGCCGGAGATGATCGACCGCTTCGCCCGGCGCGACGCCGGTGCGTCGATGATGGTGGTGCCGCCGCAGTCCTCGTTCCACTGCGTGGAGTTGGGTGAGGACGGCCTGGTGGGGGGCATCACCGCGGTGAGCGACATGCCGCTGTGGGAGAACGGCGGCTACTTCGTGCTCCGCCAGGAGGTCTTCGACCACATCCCCGAGGACGGGGACCTGGTCGCCGACGGATGCGCGGGGCTGGCCAAGCAGGGGCGTCTGGTGGCACATCAGCACCGCGGCTTCTGGAAGCCGACCGACACCGTGAAGGAGCGGGCCGCGCTCGACGCCGCCTACGCCCGGGGCGACCGCCCGTGGGCCGTGTGGGAGCGGGCCGGCGCGGGGGTGGGCGCGTGATCCGGCTCGGCGCCGGGCGCCTGGACCGGGTCGTCGCGGTGGGCGCGCACTGCGACGACATCGCCATCGGCGCCGGCGGCACCCTGCTCGCGATGTGCCTCGCGCGGCCGGGTCTCCGTGTCGACGCGCTGGTGCTCTCCGGCGGTGGCGGCGAGCGGGAACAGGAGGAACGGGCCGCGCTCGCCGCCTTCTGTCCGGGCGCCGACCTGCGGCTGACCGTGCTGAAGCTGCCGGACGGCCGGATACCGGCGCACTGGGAGGAGGCCAAGGCCGCGGTCGAGGAGCTGCGCGGGCGGACCGAGCCGGACCTCGTGCTGGCCCCGCGCACCGAGGACGCGCACCAGGACCACCGCGGCCTGGCACGACTGATGACCACCGCGTTCCGCGACCACCTCGTGCTCGGCTACGAGATCGTCAAGTGGGACGGCGATCTCGGCCGTATGGCGGCGTACCAGCCGCTGTCACCGGAAGTCGCCGAGCGGAAGGTGCGGCTGCTGCAGGAGCACTACCCCTCGCAGCGGCACCGGCCCTGGTACGACCGGGAGGCCTTCCTCGGTCTCGCCCGGATCCGCGGCATCGAATGCCACGCGCGCTACGCCGAGGCGTTCGCCGTCACCAAACTCACTCTCGACCTGGGGGATTGAACCTTGCGCGTACTGCTCACCGGACACCAGGGCTACCTGGGCACCGTGATGGCCCCGGTCCTCACGGCCGCCGGACACGAGGTCACCGGCCTCGACGCCGGCCTGTTCGCCGACTGCCTGCTGGGCCCGGCGCCCGCCGACCCGCCGGGGCAGCGGGTGGACCTGCGCGACGTCACGGCCGACCACCTGGCCGGGGTGGACGCCGTGATCCACCTGGCCGCCCTGTCCAACGACCCGCTGGGATCGCTGGCGCCGGAGCTCACCTACGACATCAACCACCACGCCTCCGTACGCCTGGCCCGACTGGCCCGCGACGCCGGGGTGCAGCGGTTCCTGTACGCGTCGACCTGCTCGGTCTACGGCGCCGCCGGCGGCGGCGAGCTGGTGACCGAGGACGCCCCGCTGCGCCCGGTGACGCCGTACGCGGAGTCCAAGGTGCGGGTGGAGGACGACCTGCACGCGCTCTGCGACGGCGACTTCAGCCCGGTGTACATGCGCAACGCCACCGCCTTCGGGTACTCGCCCCGGCTGCGCGCCGACATCGTGCTGAACAACCTGGTGGGTCATGCCCTTCTGTCCGGCGAGGTCCTTGTCCTCTCCGACGGCACCCCCTGGCGCCCGCTGGTGCACGCCGCCGACATCGCGCGGGCCTTCACGGCGGCGCTGACCGCGCCGCGGGAGGCGGTGCACGACCGGGCGTTCAACATCGGCAGCGAGGTCAACAACGTCACGGTCGCCGAGATCGCCGAGCAGGTCGCCGAGGCGGTACCCGGCTCGAAGGTGGTGATCACCGGGGAGACCGGTGCCGATCCGCGGTCGTACCGGGTGGACTTCTCCCGGTTCCGCGCCGCGATCCCCGGCTTCGACTGCGAGTGGACGGTGAAGCGGGGCGCGCTCGAACTCGCCGACGCCTACCGGAAGCACGGGCTGACCCGGGAGGACTTCGAGCGGCGCTTCACCCGCCTCGCCGTGCTGCGCGCGGCGTCCGACGCCGGCGCCGTCGACGACACCCTGCGGTGGCGCCGGTGACCGCGTCCGGCGAGGAGATGTACGAACTGGTGGAGCGGCTGTACCCGCTCTGCCGGAGCATCACCGGCGACGGTGTGCGCGCCACCCTGGAGATCGTCGGCGAGTACCTCCCGCTGCACGTGCACGAGGTGCCGACCGGGACGCAGGTGCTCGACTGGACGGTGCCGCAGGAGTGGAACATCCGGGACGCGTACGTCGCCGACACCTCCGGCCGGCGGGTCGTCGACTTCCGTGCGTCCAGCCTGCACGTGCTCGGTTACAGCGTGCCGGTGTCGGCGACCATGCCGCTGGCCGAGCTGCGCCCGCACCTGCACACCCTGCCGGACCACCCGTCCTGGGTGCCGTACCGCACCAGCTACTACCGGCCGGAGTGGGGGTTCTGCCTGGCCCAGGAGACCCTGGACGCGCTGCCGGACGGCGAGTACGAGGTGCGGATCGACTCCACGCTCGCCGACGGCCACCTCACCTACGCCGAGCACGTGGTCCCCGGCCAGGTCGCCGACGAGGTGATCGTCTCCTGTCACGTCTGCCATCCGTCGCTGGCCAACGACAACCTGGCCGGCATCGCGGTGGCGACGTTCCTGGCCCGGACGCTGGCGGAGCAAAGGCCGTACTACACCTACCGGTTCCTGTTCGCGCCCGGCACCATCGGGGCGATCACCTGGCTGGCCCTCAACGCGGAACGGGTGGAACGGGTCAAGCACGGGCTGGTGCTGGCCTGCGCCGGCGACCCGGGGCCCTTGACGTACAAGCGGAGCAGGCGCGGCGACGCGGAGATCGACCGGGTGCTGCGGCACGTCCTGGCCGCCTCCGAACGGCCGCACCGCATCGCCGAGTTCACGCCGTACGGATACGACGAGCGGCAGTTCTGCTCGCCCGGGTTCGACCTCGGCGTGGGCTCGCTCACCCGGACCCCGTACGCCGGCTACCCGGAGTACCACACCTCGGCGGACAACCTGGACTTCGTCTCCCCCCGGGCGATGGCGGACACGCTCGCCGTCTGCCGCGAGGCGTTCGGCGTCCTGGACCGCAACCGGCGGTACCTCAACCTCAGCCCCTACGGCGAACCACAGCTCGGGCGGCGGGGGCTGTACGACTCGTTCGGCGGCCGCAGCGACGCGAAGCAGGCGCAGATGGCCATGCTCTGGGTGCTCAACCTCTCCGACGGCGAGCACAGTCTGCTGGACGTCGCCGAGCGGTCCGGGCTGCCGTTCGACACCGTCGCCGCCGCGGCCGACGCCCTGCACGGCGCCGGGCTGCTCAAGGCGTGACGCCGATGCCCACCGGGAAAGAGACGACGACCCCGGCCCGGTCCGCCCGGCGGGCCGTAGCCGGGCGGCTGTCCTGGGGACTGGCCGACCAGGCGGCCTCCAGCCTGTCCAACTTCGCGGTGGGCATCTACGTGGCACGCTCGCTGGGGCTGACCGCGTTCGGTGTGTTCAGCCTGGCCTGGGTGACCTACGGCGTGGTGCTCAACGTCTCCCGCGGGCTGGCCACCGACCCGCTCGTGGTGCGCTTCAGCGGCGTGCCGGAGGCGTCCTGGCGCGGGGCGGTGGCCCGGTCGTCGGGTACCGCGCTCTGGGTCGGTGCCGGTATCGGCACGGCGTGTCTGGCCGCCGGACTGGGCATCGGCGGCCAGGTGGGGGCCGCGTTCGCCGGTCTCGGCCTCGTACTGCCGGGGCTGCTGCTGCAGGACGCCTGGCGGTACGCGTTCTTCGCCGCCGGCGCCGGCCGGAAGGCGTTCGTCAACGACGTCGTGTGGGGCGTCGCGCTCGTCCCGGCCATGGTGGTGGCGGCCCACGTGGGCAGCGTGACCGCCTTCCTGCTCGCCTGGGGCGGTTCCGCCGCGGTGGCCGCGGCGTACGGCTGCTTCCAGTCCGGCATCCGGCCCCGGCCGGCCGGGGCGCGCGCGTGGCACCGCGACCACCACGACCTCGGTCACCGGTACCTGGTCGAGAACGTCGGTGTCAGCGGCGCGAGCCAGTTGCGGGCGTACGGGCTCGGCGCGATCGTCGGGGTCGGCGCGGTGGGGGTGATCCGGGGCGCCGAGCTGCTGCTCGGCCCGTTCCTCGCCGTGCTGATGGGACTGTCGCTGGTCACCGTCGCCGAGGCGGCGCGGGTGCTGCGGCAGGCCCCGCGGCGGCTCGGGGCGTTCTGCCTCCTCCTCGGCGGTGGGCAGGCCGTCGGCGCGCTGCTGTGGGGCGCGGCGCTGCTGCTGGTGCCGGACCGGCTCGGCGAGTTCGTCCTCGGTGACGTCTGGCCCGCCGCCTCGGAGCTCATCGTGCCGGTCACGCTCGGCGTCGCGGGCGCCGGCCTCGGCACCGGCGCGGCGGCCGGGCTCCGCGCGCTCGCCGCGGCCCGGCGCAGCCTGCGCTGTCAGCTCTTCGCCTCCGCCTGCTACGTCGTCGGCGGGATCGGCGGTGCGGTCGTGGCCGGCACGACCGGCTCGGCCTGGGGCGTCGCCGCCGCGGCCGCCTGCGGCTCGGCCGTGTGGTGGCTCCAGCTCCGGTCCGCCCTGCGCGAGCACCACCCCCTCCCCATCCCCGAAGCATCCGCGAAGTGAGGACACCGTGACCCCCCATCCCCGGCTGAGCATCGGCCTGCCCGTGTACAACGGCGAGGAGTACCTCGCCGAGGCGTTCGACGCCCTGCTCGGCCAGACCTACGAGGACTTCGAGCTGGTCGTCTCCGACAACGCCTCGACCGACGGGACCGAGGACATCTGCCGGAAGTACGCCGCGCGGGACTCCCGCATCCGGTACATCCGGCTGCCCCGGAACATCGGCGCCGCGCCGAACCACAACTACGTGTTCACCGAGTGCCGCGGCGAGCTGTTCAAGTGGGCCTCGCACGACGACCTGTACGCCCGTGACCTGCTGCGGGCCTGCGTCGAGGCGCTGGACGAGCGGCCGGAGATCGTCCTCGCGCACAGCGGCCAGGCGGTCATCGACGGCGACGGCCGGGTGAAGGTCCCCTACGAGTACTCGCTCGCCACCGACTCGCCGCACGCGCCGGAGCGCTTCCGCAGCCTGCTGTTCGAACCCGGTGGCGACGACTTCTACGGGGTGATGCGGGCGGACGTGCTGCGCCGGGTGAAGCCGCACGACAGCTACCACCACGCGGACCGCACGTTCGTCGCCGAGATCACCCTGCACGGGCCCTTCCACCAGGTGCCGGAGCTGTTGTACTTCCGCCGCGACCACCCCACCCGCGCCGAGCGGGCGAACCCCTCCAAGCGCTCCCGGTGCGTCAACCTGGACCCGCGCCGGGCGGGCCCGCTGCACCCGACGCCCCGGCTGCTCGCCGAGTACGTCTGGGGCTTCGTCTCGGCGGTCCGGCGGGCGCCGCTGTCCCCCGCCGACCGGCGCGCCTGCTACCGCCACCTGGCCGCGTGGATGACCAGCCGGGTCCGGCCGGGCGCCGGCGAGCGGGTCGAGGACCGCGCCCCGGTCGCCCCGGGCCGGCTCACCGTCTCCGTCGACGCCCTCGTCGCCGGCCGTGAAGGGAGGAGCGCGTGACGTCCCCGCGCGTAGGGGTGTTCGGCCTGCTCGGCTCCGGCAACATCGGCAACGACGGGTCGCTCGAGGCCGTGCTGGGATACCTCCGTGCCGAGCATCCGGAGGCGGTCGTGGACGCGATGTGCGGCGGCCCCGAGGTCGTCACGGCCCGGTACGGGATCCCCGCGACGCGGCTGCACTGGTACCGCGGGGAGTACCGGACCGCGTCCCGTGCGGGCGCGGTCGCGGCCAAGGGGCTGGGCAAACTCGTCGACGTCGTCCGCACCGCCGTCTGGGTGCGCCGGCACGACGTGGTGATCGTGCCGGGCACGGGCGTCCTGGAGACCACGCTGCCGCTGCGGCCGTGGGGCTTCCCGTACGCGCTGTTCCTGCTCTGCGCGACCGGCCGGCTGCTGGGCACCCGGGTCGCGCTGGTCAGCGTCGGCGCCGGCACGATCGGCAACCGGCCGACCCGGGCCCTGACCCGCTGGTCCACGCGGCTGGCCGCGTACCGGTCGTACCGGGACACCGTGTCCCGCGACGCGATGCGGGCGATGGGCGTGGACACCAGGCGCGACGAGGTCTACGAGGACCTCGCGTTCGCCCTGCCGGCCCCGCCGGCGAGCACGCCCGCGGGTCCGCCGGGCCTGGTCTGCGTCGGCGTCATGGACTTCCACGGGAGCAACGACGAGCGCGACCGGGCCGAGGAGATCCACCGGCGCCACCTCGACGGGACGACCCGTTTCGTCCGCACGCTGGCCGAGGACGGCAGGCCCGTCCGGCTGCTCATCGGCGACGAGCTCGACCGGCCGGTCGTCGACGCGATCCTCGACGCGGTGGACTCGCCGCTGGTCACCGCCGCCGAGACGGCCTCGCTGGCCGACCTGATGAAGGAGATGTCGGCCGCCGACACCGTGGTGGCGACCCGGTACCACAACCTCATCTGCGCGCTGAAGACCGGCACGCCGACCCTCGCGCTCAGCTACTCGGCGAAGAGCGACGCGCTCATGGCCCGGATGGGTCTGGGCGCGTACTGCCACCCGGCCCGCGAGACCGACGCCGACCGGCTGCTCGCACAGTTCCGCGAGCTGGAGCGGCGGTCGGCGGAGCTGCGGCGCACCCTCGCCGAGCGGAACCTGGACGCCGCCCGGCGCGTCGAGCGGCAGTTCGCCGCGTTGACGACGGCCCTGTTCCCGGCGGCCGACCACACCCACCTTCCGAGAGAGGCCCCATGAAGGCGACCGAAGTCCCGGAGATCACCGGGGCGTACCTGTTCGAGCCGACGCCGTACGCCGACGAGCGCGGCTTCTTCTGCCGCACCTTCGACGCCGACGTGGTCCGCTCGGTGGGCCTCGACCCGGACGCCTTCGTCCAGGACAGCCTGTCCCGCTCGGTCCGGGGCGTGCTGCGCGGCCTGCACCTGCGCTCCGGCGCCGGCGAGGCGAAACTCGTGCGGTGCTCGTACGGGAGGATCTACGACGTCGTCGTGGACCTGCGGCCCGACTCGCCGACCTACCTGGGCCGGGCCTCCTTCGAGCTGTCCGGCGAGACGCAGACGACCCTGTACGTCCCGGCGGGGTGCGCGCACGGCTTCCAGGCGCTGACCGACACCGCCGACACCTCGTACCGGATCGACCGCCCGCACGACCCGGCCGAGGACGTGACGATCGCCTTCGACGACCCGGAACTCGCCATCGACTGGCCGCTGCCGGTCACGTCGATATCCCAACGGGACCGGGAGGCGCCGAGCCTGGCCGAGGTCCTGAAGCGCAGAGAGAGCTGAGGTCGCCGTGGACACCGAAGAGTTCGAACTGCCCCGGTCGCGGGCGGCCAACGAGCGGCTGCACGCCATGATCCCCGGCGGCGCGCACACCTACGCCAAGGGCGACGACCAGTACCCCGAGAACCTGGCCCCGGTCATCAGCCACGGCCGCGGCGCCCACGTGTGGGACGTCGACGGCAACCGCTACGTCGAGTACGGTTCCGGCCTGCGGTCGGTCAGCCTCGGTCACGCCCACCCGCGCGTGACCGAGGCGGTGCGGCGGGAACTCGACCGCGGCGGTAACTTCGTCCGGCCGTCCGTCCTGGAGGCCGACGCCGCGGAACGCTTCCTGGCCACGGTGCCGACCGCCGAGATGGTGAAGTTCGCGAAGAACGGCTCCGACGCCACCACCGCCGCGGTGCGCCTCGCCCGCGCCGCCACCGGCCGCCCGCGGGTGGCCGTCTGCGCCGACCACCCGTTCTTCTCCGTCGACGACTGGTTCATCGGCACCACACCGATGTCGGCCGGCATCCCGGCGGCGACCACCGAACTCACCGTGGCGTTCCCCTACGGCGACCTGGCCGCCACGGAGGAAATGCTCACCCGGTACCAGGGCGAGGTCGCCTGCCTGATCCTCGAACCCGCCGGCCACACCGAGCCGCCGCCCGGATACCTCGCCGGCCTGCGCGCACTGGCCGACCGGTACGGCTGCGTACTGGTCTTCGACGAGATGATCACCGGCTTCCGCTGGTCCGAGGCGGGCGCCCAGGGCCTGTACGGCGTCGTCCCCGACCTCTCCACGTTCGGCAAGGCGCTGGGCAACGGGTTCGCCGTCTCCGCGCTGGCCGGGCGGCGCGAGCTGATGGAGCGGGGCGGGCTGCGCCACTCCGGCGAGCGGGTGTTCCTGCTGTCCACCACGCACGGCGCGGAGACGCACGCGCTGGCCGCCGCGATGGCCGTGCAGACCGTCTACGCCGAGGAGGGCGTCACCGCGCGGCTGCACGCGCTCGGCGAGAAGCTGGCCGCCGGTGTGCGCGAGGCCGCGGCCGGCATGGGCGTCGGCGACCACGTCGTCGTCCGGGGCCGGGCCAGCAACCTGGTCTTCGCCACCCTGGACGAGATGGGCCGGCCCTCACAGGCGTACCGCACCCTGTTCCTGCGCCGGCTCCTCGCGGGCGGGGTGCTGGCCCCGTCGTTCGTGGTGAGCGGCGCGCTCGACGACGCCGACATCGAGCACACCGTGGACGTGGTGGCCCAGGCGTGCGCGGTGTACCGCAAGGCACTGGACGCGGGCGACCCGACCCCCTGGCTGGGCGGACGCCCGGTGAAGCCGGTCTTCCGCCGCCTGGCGTGACGTCAGCGGTGCCTCCACCGGCCGGTGCCGGCCAGCCACGCGGTCGCCGGTGTCACCGCCAGCGCGGTGCACCAGCCGCCGAGGGCGTCGGTCGGGTAGTGCGCGCCCAGGGCGGCCTGTGCCCACCCCATCGCGGCACCGGCGACCAGCGCCGCGCCGAGCACGAGTGACGTGCCGGCCGCCCCGCCGAGGCCGCGCCGGCCGGTCACGAGCAGTGCCGTCACGAGGATGAACGCGGTGAGGAAGGCGGTGTGCCCGCTCGGGTAGGACAGGTTGTCGTCGCCGTGGATGGTGCGCCCCACCAGGGACTTGAGCAGCGTCGTCGTCCCCACGGTCAGGCCGGGGCCGGCCACGACGAGCACCGCCGCGCGAGGACTCCGGAGCAGCAGACAGCCCGTCACGGCGGCCCCGACCAGCACCGCCGCTCCCACGGGCTCTCCCAGGAAGTCGACGGCCAGAGCGACATGCCGCCACGGCGGCCCCACACCGTCCACCACCGACAGGATCCGCGCGTCCACCTTGCCGGGCCCGCTGTCACCGGCGTACAGGACCCCGAGTACGACGACCATCAGCGCGGCGAGAACCGCGACCGCCCCGAGCGACGCGCGCAGCACCGGCGGCAGCACCGCGAGTGCCGGCCTGCCTGTCGTACGCCCACCGCGGGTGGGCCGGATCAGATCTTCCCCCATCGCTCCATCATCGCCGCCGCGCCCGGCGGATGCCCCGCTCTGTGGACAACTCACCCGCGACGGTTGCGTCAGCCGGGCAGGTCCGGTTCAGCGACGGGCAGGGCGGGGTGTCGGGCGCCTCGCCGCCGTACGGGACGCCCCAGGTGTCGAGTCGGTGCGGCACGAGGTGGCGGACGAGGCGTGCGCCGCGCAGGGGTGGAGCTGAACCGCCGGGTGAACACGCATACAGGGACGGGTTCTTGGAGGGTCGTAAGGATGGGCGGTGGTGTCATGTACCCAATAGGGTGGGGAATCCGGGCCGTTCACCGGCAATGACCCGCGTACGCCGGGCCTGCGTACGCGCACATGCGGTGAACGGCGCGGACGCCGGAAGTCGCGCACCGCGTGCACGGAGCATCGGGCGCCCTGCCCGGGGTGCGGTGTGATCCCTATCCTGGGGCCCGCCCGGCCCATGACCATCCGTTGCGTACCGGAGGCATCCCCGTTGAACGCGGACCTCAGTTCCGTCACCGGCGTCCGGCAGACACTGGCCGTCGTCCTGCCGGTCAGGTTCACCGCGCCCGCCGGCTGGCCCGCCGGCTGGCCGGCCGGTCCCCTGCCCTTCGAGCTCGGCAGCCGTCGCACCGATGCCACCACCCGGCAGACGTACTTCACCCCGGCCGCCGCCCGCGTCCTCTACGGCACACCTGAAAGACCGTGCCGCTGGCACCGGTTCATGGACGTGCAGCACGGGTCCCTGCACCTCAGGGGGATCGAGTTGCTGCGCACGGCCACCGCCCGCCATCCGGACCACGGGCTGGCGGTGCTGCACTTCGACGTCGAGGGCCCCAACCTGCTGGAGACGCTGCGCGCCATCGGCCACCGCAGCCCCGCCGCCCCCGATCCGCTCGACGGTCCGTTCTCCCCCGGAGTGCTGCTGGCCGGTATCGCCGAACCACGCGGTGTCGCCGCCCCGTTCGCGATCGCCCGCCCGTACACGGTCGCGTTCCTCACGCCCGGCGCACAGCACACTCCCGCACTGCGGCAGGACGGACGGCTCCCGGAGACGGCCGACCAGTGGCTCTGGTACCTCGCCTCGAGGTCCACGGAGGCCGACTTCCCCACTCCGCTCGAGCAGTGGCCCGACCGGACGGAACACGCGCTGCGCATATCCGCCGACTGGAGCGCTCTGGTGCTGCGCCACGGTGCGGCCTTCCTCGGACACCGCGCCGACCCGGGAGAGGGCGACTTCTACGGCTTCGCGCAGTTGCACGGCCGCACCGTCTACCTCGACGCCCTGCTGCTCGGCAGCATCCAGCGCGACCACATCGACGAACTGACCGACGACCTCTCCGGCGTCTTCGACGGCCCGAAGCTCGCCCGCCGTATGTCCACCCTCGAACGGCACATCGCCACGTTCCGCAGCACCTACTGGCGTCAGCACCTCACCGCCCACGGCCCGGCCAACGAACTGCTGTTGGGTTTCCAGGCCCAGTACCGCCTCGCGGAGCGCTTCGACGAGATCCTCGCCGAAGCGGCGGACTACGCAAGGCTGGTGCAGACCCAGGAGAGTCAGCAGATCGCGGGTGCACTCGGTGTCCTGACCGTTCTGGGCCTGCCGGTCGGTACGGCCCTGAGCATCCTCCAGGTGCTCGACGCCAAGGGAGTCGTCGCCGTCCTCGTCGCGCTCGCCGCCGCGCTGGCCACCACGGCCCTGGCCCTCACCACGCGCTACGGTCGCCTCGTGCTGTCCTCATTGCGCGGCAGGGGTCCCGACGGCGGCCGATGACGCCCGGCCGCCCCGTCACCGGGACGAGCACAACGGCGGGATACCGCCTGTTCCCGCCCCTGATCACGCGCTAGCCTGCTGGCCGCGAACTGGGGGAAAAGGATACGGGACACGGAGTGAGAACCAATGAGGGGGAGCCGCTCCGGCTGTACAGGAAAGCCCTGAGCTATGCGGAATCGGACCCCGAGGTCTTCCTCGGCACAGCGAGGAAAGCAGCGGAGTCGATCCTGTTGGACATCGCGATGCGGGAGGCGGTCGGCTCGAAGCCGACACTCGAGTCCCTGCTGACCGTGCTCACCACCAAGAACCTGATGCCGCCCAAGGTCGTGCTCGCCGTGCGCACGATCCAGAACTACGGCAACTACGGCAGTCACGCCCAGGACGGGTCGGCCGAGGACATCTCCGCCGAGGACGTCAGGCCGTGCCTCGACGCGTTGACCCAGCTGGCCGCCTGGTACGGGCGGACGAGCAGGTCACTCGCCGAGGAGGCCGTCCGGCAGGAGCTTTCCGGCCACCGGCGCAGTACGGGCACGACCCGGCTCGCGGACTCCACCCTGATCGTGGTGAAGGCCGTCCTGCTGGGCTGCGGCCTGGAGAGGGCCCTGGCACGACGGAACCACCATGTGGTGTCGTTGCAGCTTCCCTGGTCCGACGCTCTCGTACGGGACGTGTCGACCCGGCTCCTCGACGCCGCCGTCTACAACGAACAGCGCATACATCGCCTGCTCGAGACGGACGAGGCCTTGCAGGACCAGGTGGTGCCCATCGGACGGGTCGGCTACTCGATGGGCGGTCGCAACTTCTACCTGCTCGCCGCCCGCGGGGGACGGTGGGGCGGAGTGACGGCCGAGGAGTTCCTCGCGGATCCGGCCGGTGCGCAGATCGCGGTGCCCAAGCACAGCGACATGTTCGACAACCTGCTCTCGGCGCTTTCGACCGACGAGGCGGGCCTCGCGGGCAGGGGAGTCAGTGTCCTCGACGTACCGCACCACCTCGGACTGGAGCTGTTCCACCTGAACCGGGACGTGCTGGCGGTGGGCGGCCAGAACCTGCGCATGCACGCCCGGGAGGACGACGGCTACTTCGAACTCCTCAACTCCGACATGCTGCCGGCACGGACCCAGGCACGGCTGCGCTCGGCCGCGGCCAACGTGCTCATCGCGAACCGGACGTGGCTGGAGGAGCTGGACCTGCGCCCCGGGGAGCTGCACCGCGAGCTGATGCGGTCGTTCCACGAGTGCGGATCCGACGACGAGGTGTTCGAGCGTCTGGTCCGTGACCTGGTGGCCCACGCCTCGTTCCCGCCGGAGACACTGCCCGACAGCCGTGAACGGCTGGTACGGCACGTGTTGTTCGAGAGCTACCGCTGGGGCCGGCCGTGAGCACACCGAAGCGCGTACTGGTCATGGGAGGCGTGAACTTCGACGTCATCGCACAGGCCGACCGGCTCCCGGTGGAACACGAGAAGCTGCGGGGCAGGAACTGTTCCGTGCTGCCGGGCGGTGCCGCGTCGAACACCGCCGTGGGGCTGGTGCGGCAGGGCTGCTCCGTCCGGCTGGTGTCCGCCGTGGGCGACGACACGGCGGGCGCGATGTGCCTGGACGTCCTGCGTTCGAGGGGCGTCGACACTTCGTTGGTCCAGGTGCAGACCGGGGCTCGTACGAGCATGGCCATCGTCCTGTCGTCGGGCGCCGGCAAGCGGATGCTGACCTTCGCGGGTGCCGACCGCCGGCTCGCGTTCGACGCCGTCACGGAGGAGGACGTGCGCACCGTGGACCACGTCCATGTCGTCGGGGAACCCACGCCCGCACTCGGACGCGTCGTCGAACTCGCACACCGAACCGGGCGGAGCGTCTCCGTCGAGTGGAACGGCAGGGACATGGGCCCGCTCGCGCACGGGGCGTCGCTCAACTTCATGAACGCCGACGAGGCGGCACGTCTCCCGCGGGCTTACGGAGCCTCCGACGTCATCGGGACCGCGCGCCGTACGGCAGAACTGGTGTCCGGTGATGTGATAGTGACCATGGGCGCCGAGGGCGCCGTGTGGGCCACTTCCGCCGGGCAGCTGTTCCACGAGCCCACCGTGCCGGTGGAACCATTGGACAGGACGGGCGGCGGCGACGCGTTCGACGCGGGCGTCATCGCCGGCTGGCTCAACGGCGAGCCCCCGGTGGCTTCCATGCGTCGAGGCCTCGACGCGGCACGTCATGTGATCACACGGATTGGAGCTCACCCGTGACGAGATGGCTCGGTGTCGCACTGCTTCCGCGAGCGGACCACCTGCGTACCGCCGTCCGACTCCAGGGAGAGGTCGGCGGTGACGTGCGTCTGCGTCCTCCGTTGCATCCGGACGGCAACCTCCCGCATGTCACGGTCTTCCAGGGCCCGTTCAAGGACTCCCTCGTTCCGGCCGAGGCGCTGGAGCTGATCGGCACCGCGGCGGCCGAGAACGGTCTGCGCGGCGAGGTGCGCCTGTCCAGCACGGGTGTGGTCTACCAGCCCACCGGCTGGCTGTTCCTCGCCCTGGAGCGCCCGCCGCTGCTCGAATCGCTGCAGGAGGCAGCGCTCGCCGCGCTGGACCGGCATCTCGACCGGGCGTCCTTCGACGGCAGCAAGGACGTCTCCCGGTTCACCGCCGACGAGCGGGCCGGCTACGAGCGCTACGGCTACCGGTACACCGGCAGGGCCTACGCACCGCACATGACACTGGGCCGCGCCGAGGAGGAGACCGCCCTGGAGCTGGCCCGCACCGCGCAGGACCGGGTCAACCTCCCCAAGGAGTGGGTGTTCGACCGGCTCAGCTTCTACGTCATGGGGGAGCACGGCGCCCACGCGGAGACCTTGCTGGAGCGACCGCTGGCCCGGACGTGACGGACCGGCAGGAGCTGTTGGCTGTTGCCGAGGCGGCCGTGGACGAGGCCGCCGCCTGGGCTGCGACGGCCGGAGGGGAATGGAAGGCTGCCGGGTTCAAGGCTTCCGGTGAGGAGGTCACCGCCGCCGACATCGAGGTGGAGTCCCGGGTGACGCGGGTGCTGACCGCCCGGACACCGCGCGTCCCGGTCGTCGGCGAGGAGTCGTGGGCCCCCAGTACCCCGATGCCCGCGCGCTGCTGGGTGCTCGACCCGATCGACGGGACGATGAACTTCGCCCGGGGCGCGCCGATGTACGCCGTGTCGCTCGCCTACGTACAGGACGGCGTCCCGTTGGTGGGCGTGGTGGAGGCGCCCGCCCTCGGCCGGCGGTGGACGACGCCGGGCCATTTGGAGGGAGCACGTCCGGTGGCCGAGGACGTGGGCCGCGCGGTCGTGGGCGTCTCCGGCACCGGCTCGGGGCGCAGCGGCGCGCGGCGCTTCATCGACCGCGTCCAGGACGCGGCCTACCGGGTCCGCATGCAGGGCTCGATGGCGCTGGATCTGGTGGGCGTGGCGGAGGGCTGGCTGGACGCCTGCGTGTGCATCGCCCCCAAGCCGTGGGACGTCGCGGCCGGGGGGGCGCTGTGCCGCGAGCGAGGACGGGCGGTCCTCGGCGCCGACGGCACGGCGTTCGCCTTCGGCTCGCCGGCTCTCCTGGCGGGCGCGCCTGGGGTGGCCCGGTGGCTCACCGGCCTGTGGGAGAGCGGCTGAGACGACGGCTTCGGGCTGCCCTGCCTCAACAGCACACCTTTCACGCGTACGGAGTGAACGCACGTACGGTGAACGGCTTTGGGCGATCCATGAAGGACGGACGGTGGTGCCGTACGCCCAAGTCGGCGGCTGTTCCGGTCCGCTCATCGACGACGGCCCGTGTACGCGGAGTCAGCGTACGAGCACTTTCGGTGGACAGTACGTGTCACCCTGCGTGAAGATGACGCTCTGTCAGAAGTGTGGGGACGTGGCACGTGCGCGGGAGGTGGCCGACGGTGGCCTACGAGAACACGGACGGCGGGGCGGGCGCGGGGAGTTGTGTCGAGCCCGGGACCTCGGACAGCATGCGCACCTTCGGTGCGGTCGTCCAGGCATTACGGGAGCACGCGGGCCTGAGCCGGGAGGAGTTCGCCGCTCTGGTCTGCTTCTCGAAGCACACGGTGGCCTCGGTAGAGCTGGGCCGCCGGATGCCGGACCGGGGCTTCGTGGAGCGCGCGGAGGAGGCGACCGGCAACACCGGCGCGCTGCGCAGGGCCGCGCCGCATCTGTCGCGGCAGGTGGGGCTGGCGAGTTGGTTCCGGCAGTGGGCGCGCCTTGAGACGCAGGCGGTGACGCTGTGGACGTACGAGTGCCGGGTGGTTCCCGGCCTTCTTCAGACGGAACGCTACGCGCGGGCGGTGACGGAGAGCGTCCCGCCGGTCAAGGACGAGGAACAGGTGGCCCAGCAGGTCACGGCCCGACTGGAGCGCCATCAACTGTTCGACCGCAGGCCGGCGATCACGTTCAGCTTCGTCGTCGAGCAGGCACTGCTGGAGCGCGGCACCGGAGGCCCGGACGTGACACGGGAGTTGCTCGACAACCTCCTGGAGAGGTCGTCGCAGTTCAACGTCGAGTTGCAGATCATGCCCCGCCACCAGCCGGACCACGCCGGGTTCGACGGCCCGTTGATGCTCCTTGAGTCCCCGGACAACAAGTGGTTCGGCTACGCGGAGGGACAGCGTGGCGGGATGCTGATCACGGCCCCGAAGGAGGTCAGCATCATGCTCCAGCGGTATGCGAGACTGCGCTCACAGGCTCTCACCTCCGACGACTCCAGGAGCCTGCTGAAGCGACTGCGAGGAGCGCTATGAGCAGCACCGACGAACGGGCATGGTTCAAGAGCAGCTACAGCGGTTCCGACGGCGACGCCTGCGTCGAGGTGGCGCGGGCCACGCGGGCGGTCCACGTCCGGGACTCCAAGGACCGGCACGGCCCCGAACTCACCCTCTCCCCCACCGCGTGGACCGACTTCGTCGGCTACGCCACCCGGCACTGACCTCCACACCCCGCCCCGTACCGGACCCGTCCGGTACGGGGCGCTGCCGTCCGCTTTCCTCAATCGCGCGGAGCAGGACGCGCACACTCTCGCGCATCTCCTTCCGGCGGTCCGCCTCGCAGAAGCAGAAGGGGACCTGCTGCTCGGTAGCCCGACGCGGTGCGGCAGGAAGCGGGCACTCGCCAACTGGCGGACGTGCCGATGGGTGGCGCGAGAAGCCCTCGAACACGTTCCAGGGCCCTCTCATCAGGGCGAGCGTCTTCCAAAGCCGCAAGCAGAGCCCGCTGGGCTGCCGGGCCGCCCTCGCCGTAGACGTACCGAGCGATCTCCCGCAGATGGTCGCGCGCCACGTTGAGGTCTGCGATGGGCAGTAGGCCGACCGAATTCATACGCAGACGCATGTCCCGAAGGATTCCCTCCCGGAAAGCATGGCTGTCCATGTCCTGCAGGGCTTCCAACGCCTCGGTCAGTTCCAGCTCCGCCTTGACGAGGGCGGGATCCAAAGTCACAGCGACCCCGGCAAGGATGCCGACGACCTCATCGAGGCTGGCCGGCGTCCACGTCGAGGCAAGGCACTGGGCGCGGGCCCCGACCAGCGCGGCCCTCAGATTCAACCGGACGGGGAAGTCGGCTGCGAGGGCTTTGAGCTGACCGACCGCCTCCGGAGTACCACGACGACTCAGCGTCGCGGGCAGTGACTCACGCCAGTCCAGAGCCTCCCTCTCTGGCGTCATCGTGTACACACCGAGCGGACGGCTGCTCGTGTCTTGGGGGAACACTGTGCTGAGCCACCGGTACAGCGTGCTCAGCTCCCCTTCGTCCGCGCAGATCTCGACATGTCCGCGCTCGGAGCGCCCGGCGCACTTCAGTGCGAGAGCCCGGCTGAAACGATCGGATACATCGATCAGCCTCTTCAGTCGTGACCATGCTTCAAAGCCATCGGCCTCCAGGAGCAGCAAAGCGGCAAGCGCGGGCAGTTCGAGGTCCGTGTCATCATCGCCCGACTCCACAGTCAACAGGGCGGACTCGGAGACCGACCGCGCCAGGGCGTTGTCCACGGCAAGCAGACGGGTGAGGATGCTGGCCCATGCATGGACAAGCACCGCTCGACCGCTCTCCTTCTCAGACACCTCCGCCGGAACCGACCACGCGCCCCTGACCGGGGTGGAACGGAAGCCGGGGATCAGTGCCGTGGAGAGCGCGACCAGGAAGTTCTCCCACACCTCGGTGACAACCGAGGACCATTTCGCCTCGAGACGCTCCAACACCAACGGCTGTTCGCCTCGGTTCAGTTGCGCTCTGGCAACTGTTTCTGCCGCACGAGCAAGTTCCTGTGGATCGTTGACAATCGCCCGCTCAAGCAGCAGTTCCCATGTGGGCGGGGTCAAGCACCAGGCGTCTACGATCGCGCCTGCCCAAACACTCCAACGGTCGGCGTCGAGCTCGTCCAACCGGCTTTCGCGGTCGAGCAGGGCCAACGCAAGCACGCCGGCCCAGGCACGCTTGTCCTGCTTGCCCAGTCCGAGCCATTCATCGGCATGGTCGTTCTCACACCGCAGGAACTCCAGGGCGCAGTCGGGGAGGTGGGCCAGTTCTTCCGCCGTGAATACGGAGTACCCCGGCCAGTCACTGATCTCGTCGTCGAATCGGCGCTGCCCTTGGCCGGTGTTCGGATCACACTGCATGTGCCAGAGCAGGAGCCAGAAACCGTCGGTGTCGTGCTGACGAGCCCGGTCCAGGCGCTCCCGCTGCTCCGCGATGAATGTCGCCTTGCCGGGCCAGGGCTTCGGGGAAGCGGCCCGGTGGTTCCTGCGCCACGCCTTGGCCAGTTCGCTGTCGATTTCGATCGGCTCGTAGAACCAGCGCAGGTACGGCCAGGCGGGGTTGTCCTGATTCCGATAAGCGAGTTCGAAGTGTTCTCGGCTCGGCGGGTAGAAAAGGACCTCCGCGAGCCGTGCGTACGCGTCCGCCAGCTCAGGATTACCGGCGGAGCCGGCCGCGCTCCGCAGTGCCCAGGGAAAGTCACCGGCATCGAGCAGCATGTGCCGATCACCGTGAGGATCGTGTTCCTCTCCGAACCCTCTACGTCGGGGCTCCCATTCACGCACGACGGACCACACGAAATGGTTCATGTCCTGTCCCTCGTTCAGGCCATGAACGAGCAGTGCGTGGGCAAGCTCGCGTCGCAGTTTCCGAACTCCGGCCGGCTCCGGACCATCCGGTATCACCGGGTTCAGAGCATGGGGGAACTCCACCTTCTCATGGCTCAGCATGCGTGCCGTGATGATCTGGGCCAGACAAGGAAGCAGCGACCCGGCGTCGGGAACGCTCAGCGCACGGTCAATTGTGTCCGATACGAACTTGTCCTCCGCGAACCCCTTTCTCCGGCTGCGGGATCCCGCTGGGTGATCCTTCACGACCTGTGCCAACCAGGTCACGAGGCGGTGCACTTCCGCCTCGGGACATCCGTTGGGCAGAGCTGCGAGGAAGTGCTCGTACATCCCGTACCGGTCGCTGCTCGGCGGCTCGATCAGTGCGTCGAGCATCGTCGAGGTGTCGAGGTGTCGAGGCCAGAGCAGGGTCAGCAGAACGCCTTTGAGGCGAGAGCCCGAGTCTGTCCCCGTTCCCGGTCCGAGTGTCGTCAACACTTCGTTGAGGGCGGGTGCGGCCAACGTCTCGTCGCACGCGAAGGCCGCCTTGGCGGCGTGCGCGCGATTGCCGGCCGGCCACCGAGCGTCCGCTGCCACCTTCAGCAACAGTGGTGCCAGCTCCGGTGAGGGACACTGCTCCGCCAGTCTCAGTGCCACCTCGACCCTCGCCCGGGTCTCCCAGTCCTCGAAGTCCCCAGGACCCAGAGTGAGTACCGGGGTGAGCTGACGGGCCAGACCGGGATGTCCGAGTACCCAGCGGGTCCGCTGCCACCGGGCCTCGCCGAGTTCGACGTCTGCAGCCCGCTCCAGCAGGCGACGGACGATCAGTTCCCTGACTCCGTCGGCATCGACGAGCGCGCTGTGCACGGTCAGGCTTTCCGGGTCCGCCGAGGCGAGCCATCGAGTGCGGTCGGGGACCAGAGCCACCAGCCAGGCGGCGGTTTCCCTGAGTGACACGGGGATACCTGCCGTTTCCTGATCCGGTGCTCCTACCAGGAGCAGACGGCGGAGAGCGGCGTCGGGGACAGACCGGGAGATGAGGTGCCGAGCGGCGAGAAAGGCGGCGAGCGACGAATGCCGGAAAGCGAATCTGCGATGTCCACTCGCTGTGAACAGGCCCGTGGACAGCACTTCGTCGATGACGGTCGGGTTCACTTCGAACGGCTGACAGCCCGAGGTCTGCTCGGTGCCTCCCGCGAGGGTCCCGACGTCCAGGTCGGTCGCACTCGGCCGCCCCTCTCTTGGGCTCCCCCGCCACAAAGTGCGCCGGCCTGACAGCACCAGCCGTGCGGCGATACGGCCCGCGACTTCGAGACGCTGCTGCCATGTGGTGTGCACGGGTGTGGGGAGACGGTAGGGGTCGTACTCCTGGGACAACAGCCGGACACCGTCCTCGAACAATTCCTTGGCACCGCCCCTGAGACTGCCGGTGTCCCGGTACTCGCGGACAATGAGTTCCAGGGTGAGAGGCACACTGGCAAGGGCGCCGGCGTGCAGGGCGACGACCTCGGAGATCAGTCGCTCCCCGTGGACGTCGGCACTGTCGACCAGCGTCACCGCGTCAGACCGTGACAGCGGAGCGAGGTCCACCAGGGAGCACCTACGGAAGGTGTCGCGCAGGACACGTGTCAGATCCGGTGGGTAGTCGCCCGTACGACAGGCGAACAGCAGTCTGAGTTTCCCTACGTCCTTGTTCCTCAGACACCGTTTGAAGTACGAAGGCAGATTGCTGCAGATCTCGCTCTCGTCGGCCTGGTCGATCACCACCGTCACCTGTCCAGTGCTCGACGAGGGGTGCTGGTCCCTGGTCACGCTCGGCAATCGGGCGAGGTGCCGGCCCAGAACCGTGTCCCAGGTGGCTGCGGTCAGATCCGGGCCGTCGACCCACACACAATGGTCTGCCCCTACGACAAGAGCCGGGTCGTCCCACATCGGCAGTCCCTGTACCAAGGACCTGAGCACCGTGCTCTTCCCCGCACCGGGCTCACCCAGGAGTACCACCGCGCCTTCACGCGCCACATCGTTCGGAGTGGTGAGTACACCTGGGGTGGCCTCGGTCCCAGGAGGGGCCACCATATGCTCATCGCTCAGGAATCCGTCACCGTCGAGCGGGAACAGGTCTCCGTCTAGAGAGCTGTCGGCGCGTACGCGGCACAGGCGCGGGACTTGTGCGGTGAAGATCTCGTTCGTCATGGCACCAATCGGCCCAACCGTCCCAAGGCCGCATCGTCAGGACGGGCGAACTTGAGAGCGGTGTAAACAGCCGCGCGTGCGGCGGGAGGATCCCGGTAATCATTCATTCGTCGGACGATCTCCCGCACATGATCACGGGCTACGGGCAGTTCCGCGGCCATGAACGCATGCGGCAGGCCGAGTATTCTCCCCATATCGGAGAGGATGTTCTGCCGGAAATTCGCCTTGGACATATCACCGAAGGCCATCAGAGCGTCCACCCAGTCGGCGTCGGTGAACGGCGAATTGTCAACATCGGTCGTGAACATGACGGTCCGGCTCGAGCGTGACCCGGCATGTCCATTCGTGTCGGGCAGCAGTTCGCGTAGCACGGCCGCCGCCGCCGCTGCGGCATGTACGGACGCACGGTGCTGCGAACCCGACGCGTCGTCACTTCCCTTGTCCGGGTCGGCGTGGTCGCTGATACCGCGGAGTGTGAGGATCTGGAGACCTTCGGACAGAGCGGCGGCACGGGCGACACCGGCCGATTCCATCTCGATGGCCAAGGCGTCGTCGTAGTCGGACGTGATCTGGGTGCGCAGGGGGGCGACCGAGGAGTTCAGAACCACCTCACCGGCGACAATGGGTTCGAAGTGAACACGCGGGCCGGCTCCCTTCCACACCTCACGCACATTGTCGGGAACCCACGTGTGCCAGGTATCCGCGCACAGCGCCATTCCGGCCGCCTGCTCCAGTCTGTGCGACACGGCGCTCGTCGCCGGACGAGCGCGGAAACCTTCGGGAGCCTCCTTGCCCGGGTGCAGATGGTGGATTTTCGTCGGCACGATCACATCTCCGAGCGCGACTGACCTTTTCAGGCCACCCGCGACACCGACGAAAAGCAACGCCTGCGGACTCAGCCATTGACGGACCCGCTCGGTGATTGTGGCGGCGCCCAGGTTACCGGGGCCGATTCGGGCGGCGGCAATGGTTCCGGTCACCCCTGGCAACGTTCCCGCCACGAAACGAGTGCCTTCCGAGTGGACAAGCGTCGATCGTTCACGAAGCAACGCCGACACCGCCTGGAACTCGACCGACAGAGCAGTCAGGATCACTACGTCTACGCTCGGCTCCATTCCTCCCACCTCGGCCACGGTGAAACAGCTCTCCGGAACACTAGCTCGGTCGGCCGATGTGGCGCTGCTCCGACCGATGGCGGCACCGGCCGGCAGGAACCGCTCCCACTGGCCCTCGGGCACCGTCCCGAAGGCGTCGCGCCCCTCGGTGAGCAACTCCCAGTATGTCACCGGGGAATCGGCTCCGCCCGGGAAGCGGCAGCCGATCCCGACCACGGCGACCGGCGCCCTGGCGACGGGGGCGGGAGCGTGAACCCGGCGCTGACGCCTGCCGCCTGGGTCGTTCTCGGCCTGATCTCCACGCCGGGCGCGGTGACCGTCACCCCGCGTACGGGTCACCAGGTGTGCCGGTGCGGTACATCACCGCACCAGCACACCGCCGTCCCTCTCAGACCGGCATCCGCGACAGCGCGCCCACGATCTCGTCGACGCGGGTCTTGGCGTCGCCGAAGAGCATCCGGGAGTTCTCCCGGAAGAACAGCGGGTTCTGCACGCCGGCGTACCCGGCGGCCATCGACCGCTTGAAGACCACCACGTTCCCCGCCTCCCACACCCGCAGCACCGGCATCCCCGCGATCGGCGAGTCCGGGTCCTCGGCCGCCGACGGGTTGACGGTGTCGTTGGCGCCGATGACCAGCACGACGTCCGTATCGGCGAGTTCGTCGTTGATCTCGTCCATCTCCAGGACGATGTCGTACGGCACCTTCGCCTCGGCCAGCAGGACGTTCATGTGTCCGGGCAGCCGCCCGGCGACCGGGTGGATGGCGAAGCGCACGTCGACGCCCTTCTCGCGCAGCAGCCGGGTCATCTCCGCGACCGGGTACTGCGCCTGCGCCACCGCCATGCCGTAACCGGGGGTGATGACGACGGACGAGGCGGACAGGAGGAGTTCCGCGGTGTCCTCCGCGGAGATCTCACGGTGCTCGCCGTACTCCCGGTCACCCGACGGGCCCGTCTCCAGCCCGAAGCCGCCCGCGATGACGGAGACGAAGGAGCGGTTCATCGCCTTGCACATGATGTACGAGAGATACGCGCCGGAGGAGCCGACCAGCGCGCCCGTGACGATCAGGAGGTCGTTGCCCAGCAGGAATCCCGAAGCGGCGGCCGCCCAGCCGGAGTAACTGTTGAGCATGGAGACGACCACGGGCATGTCGCCGCCGCCGATGGAGGCGACCAGGTGCCAGCCGAGGGCCAGCGCCAGCGCGGTGACCGCCGTCAGCAGCCCGAGTGACGGCGTGATGACGTAGAGCACCGTGAGGATCACGAAGCCGGCCAGGGCCCCGATGTTGACGGCGTTCCTGCCCGGCAGCATCAGCGGCGCGGACTTCATCCGCGCCGAGAGCTTCAGGAAGGCGACGACGGAGCCGGTGAAGGTGACCGCGCCGATGAAGACACCGATGAAGACCTCGGCGTGGTGGATGCCGTCGGCGTGCGAACCCCCCTCCAGGTGACCGTTCCAGCCGATCAGCACCGCGGCGAGACCGACGAAGGAGTGCAGCAGCGCGATCAGTTCGGGCATGCCGGTCATCCGCACGCGCCTCGCGCACCAGAGTCCGACGACCGCGCCGGCCGCGACCGCGGGCCCGAGGACGGCGAGGGAGACGAGTGAACCGGTGTCGGTGACCCGCAGGATCGTGGCCGCGAGTGCGAGGGTCATGCCCGCGACGCCGTAGGCCCAGCCCTGGGACGCGGTTTCGTGCCGGGAGAGCCCGGCGAGCGACAGGATGAACAGGAGGGCGGCGACCAGGTACGCCGCGCCGGAGATCGAGAGGACGTCCATGGTCACCTCACGCCTTCCGGAACATCGAGAGCATGCGGCGGGTGACGGCGAAGCCTCCGAAGATGTTGATCGAGGCGAGCAGCGTGGCGACGCCTGCCAGCACCAGCACCACGTGGTCGGAGCCCGTCAGCTGAAGCAGTGCACCCACCACGACGATCCCCGAGATGGCGTTGGTGACCGACATCAGCGGTGTGTGCAGCGCGTGGTGCACGTGCCCGATCACGTAGAAGCCGACCACGACCGCCAGTGCCAGCACGGTGAAGTGCTGGGTGATCTCCGAGGGGGCGAAGGCGTTGAGGAGGAACAGCGCCAGCGAACCGGTGCCGACGAGGGCCGCCTTCGCGTTCGCGGAGAGCTTCTTCTCCGCCCTGACCGCCTTCTCCTCCGCCTTCCCCGGCTCCTTCGCCGCGGTGGCCCCGGCGGGGACCGCGGACACCTGTACCGGGGGCGGTGGCCAGAGCACGTCGCCCTGGTGGACCACGGTCAGCCCGCGTTGCACGGGGTCCTCGAGGTCGACGGAGACCCGGCCGTCCTTGGCGGGAGTGAGGAGCTTCATCAAGTTGACCAGATTGGTGCCGTACAACTGTGACGACTGCGCGGGAAGACGTGCGGGCAGGTCGGTGTAGCCGATGATCGTCACGCCGTTGTCGGTGGTGACGACCTCGTCCTTGACCGTTCCCTCCACGTTCCCGCCCTGGGCGGCCGCCATGTCGACGACGACGCTGCCGGGCTTCATGGACGCGACGTCGGCGGCCGTGATCAGTCTCGGCGCCGGCCGCCCCGGGATCAGGGCCGTGGTGATGATGATGTCCACGTCCGCGGCCTGTTCGGAGTAGATCTCGGCGGCCCGCCGGTCGTACGCCTCGGAGGTCGCCTTCGCGTACCCGTCGGTCGACTGCTCGGTCTCGACGTCCACCGGCAGATACACACCACCGAGCGACTTCACCTGGTCGGCGACCTCGGACCGTGGATCGGTGGCACGGACGACGGCGCCCAGGGAGGCGGCCGCGCCGATCGCCGCCAGACCCGCCACGCCGGCGCCGGCGACGAGCACCTTGGCCGGGGGCACCTTGCCCGCCGCGGTCACCTGACCGGTGAAGAACCGGCCGAAGTGGTGCGCCGCCTCGATCACCGCACGGTACCCCGCGATATTGGCCTGGCTGGAGAGGATGTCCAGCGACTGGGCCCGGGAGATACGCGGAACGGCGTCCATCGCGAAGGCGTCGACCTTGTGCGCGGCCAACGCCGTGAGCAGGCCGCCGTTGGCCGCCGGCGCGAGCGGGGCGACCAGCGTCGCGCCCTCCATGAGCCTCTTCACCTCCCCGGGTTCGGGGGCGTTCACCCGGAAGACCAGGTCGGCGCGCCACGCCTCCTCGCCGGTGCCGATCGCGGCACCGGCCCGGATGTACGCCTCGTCGGTGATGCTCGAGCCCGCCCCCGCCCCGGTCTCGATCACCACGTCGTAGCCCAGTCCGGTCAGTTGCCTGACGGTCGCGGGTGTGGCCGCGACCCTGGTCTCCCCGGGTCTGGTCTCCCGGGTCACTCCGATCAGCATGCTCGGCTCTTTCGTCTCGTGGTCAGCCATGACGGTCTGCGAGGACGCGATGGTCCGAAGTGCCCCGGCCGCCCGTTCCGGGAAGGCCCCGGCTTCCCACTCCGCGGCGGTACCCGGCGATCGATCAGCGGCCGTGGCAGTACGGTAGGTCCACTTCTCGCCGCAGTCGACGTGGTGACGGCATGGAGCATGTCGCAGTGCGCCGATCGCGCCAGTCGGTGAGGACGGGCACGACGTCGGTCCTTCCACGGAGTCGGGAGTGGTGACCACCCGACTCCGTGGAAGGACATGCTGTTCGGGCAGGGCCCTCCACATCCCTCTGGCGCATTCACCGGAGACAGGCCGAACCCGAGGAACCCCGGCCGTCGCGTGGCCGGGGTTCCTCGGGGCGGTGAGTATCGGTCAGCGGGTGGAAGCGCCCACGCCGCGAACCGCTCGCCCGCGTCCACGGACCGCACCACATCACGGTCCGTGCATCAGGGGGATCAGCGCCGCAGGGTGAGAACGCCCGGCCGCCACGGCAGCCGGTTGTACTCGCCGCCCGCGTTGGGGTCCTTGCCCTGGTAGAGGAACTGCAGGTTGCAGGGGTCGATGGTCATGGTCTGGTCGGGGTTGTCGCGGACCAGGTCACCGTGGCTGATGTCGTTGGTCCAGGTGGCGCCGCTGTTGGCCTTGCCCGCGAAGGGGTTGCTCTCGCTCGCGGCCTGCGGGGTCCACGAGCCGCTGAGACCGGAGGCCGTGAAGGAGCGGAAGTAGCGCCCGTTCGCGCCCATCGCCTCGACGATCATGAGGTACTGGTTCTGGCCCTTGACCTTGTAGACCTGCACGCCCTCGAACAGGTTGGCCTTCGTGTCGCTCATGATCGTCGTGTACGACGATCCGAAGTTGCCCGGGAAGTTCCCGATCGGCATGCTCGCCCGGTAGATCTTGCCGTTGTCACCGGCGAAGAACAGGTACATGTTCTGGCCGTCGGCGATCAGCGTCTGGTCGATCGGGCCGGTGTCGGAGCCGGAGATGCTCCCGGTGAACAGCGGCTGCGGGGAGGACCAGCCGTTGGGGTTGGTGGGGTCGCTCGACGTGCGGTACATGAAGGCCGCCGAACCCCACTGGTAGGCCAGCACCCAGATGTTCTTGGGCGCGAAGTAGAACAGCGTGGGCGCCACCGCGGCCTGGTTCATCCCGGTCTGGCGGGCCGACGCCATGTCCGACCAGTTCGTGAAGGGACTGAACATCATCGATCCGTACGACGATCCCGAGAAGTTGGACGCGTAGACCAGGTGCCTGCCGTTGTGTGTCACGGTGGTGAAGTCCTTCACCGCGGCCCACCCGTTCGCCGGCTGCGCCAGCACACCCGTCGACGTCCAGCGGTACGTGGACGGAAGAGCACACGTGCCGTCCGTCGGCGGCGTCCCGGTCAGGCCGGTCCACTGTTGGTTGCTGCCGCCGTTGCACGTCCACAGCTGCACCGCCGTGCCGTTGGCCGTACCGTGGTCCTTCACGTCCAGGCACAGCCCGGACTCCACGCCGACGACCGTGCCGTCGGAGTTCACCCGCCACTGCTGGTTCGCGGCACCGCTGCAGCTCCAGATCTGCACCCGGGTACCGGCCGTGGTGGCGTGGCCCGGAACGTCCAGGCACTTGTCGCCGTACACGGTCAGTTGGCCGGCGTCCGTCAACGTCCACTGCTGGTTGGTTCCGTTCCAGCAGTCGTAGATCTGCAGGTACGTGCCGTCGGTCCGGTCGGCGCCCGGCACATCGAGACACCGGCCCGAACCGACACCGCGCAAGGTGCCGCTACTGGCCGCCTGGGCCGGGGTGGCGACGAGCATCGCCGCCAGCGCGGCCAGGGCCGCGACCACGGCGGCGAGCACCGCGGACGGATGCCTGCGGCTGAAACTTCCTCTGTGCATGGGGACTTCCTCAACCTTGAGTGGGCGGTTCCGGCCGGCCCCGCCAGAGGCCGGCCGGACTGTCGGTGCGGTGCGGTGTGCGCCGGTCCATGAACGCCAAGGAATTGTCGAGACCATGACATACATGCGCGACACATCTCCTTGCGGTTCCGCGTTCGGACGGCACGACCCGAAGGTGCCCGCCGTGCAGTGAAGCGGCGATATGTTCGTCATATCGAACAAAGGTCGAAGGATCGAGCAACCTGAATGATAGGGAGCCGTCGAGCGGCGTCAATACCTCTCGCACGTATCGCTATCGATATCGAAACATTAGGGGAAGCCCGTCCACGAAACGTCGCACGTCACGCCGGATCGACGGATCCAGCAGGATCCACCACCCCCAGAGGCCGGGGCGCCGACACCTTCGCGAGCTCTCGACCCGGCCCGTCGACGGCGGCGCCGGGGGTTCAGCGCCCACTCATCGAAGTCTCGAAAGTTTCGAACGAAGAACAGAAACTTTTCCTGCAGGAAGTATTGACGATGCATCGTCAACACCCCAATCATTCCTGTCTGGGAAAGCGGCTACAGATCGATATGTCGAACCACACCGCCTTGGGCACGCCATGTCGCACGGCAGATCCACGCACCACCGCACCACAGATCCGCACACCGAAGCACCCGCACCACCCCGTTTCGTTCCGGTGAGGTTCGCGCCGGCGCGTCCTGGCTCTCCACGCGGTCGAAGAGGTACGCGACGCCGCGTGACGCTTCCCCGGCCGATCCGCGACGGATCACTCCCGTGCCCGTACCGAAGACCGGCCCGCTCCATGACCGCGGTGTCCGGCGGCTCCGTGCCGCCCGGACTCCGGACCGCTCCGTCCGTCCGCCGCAAGAGAGCGGACGACGCACTCCCCCGCACTCCAGTCCTTCCCCGATGTCTACCTTGGAGGCACAGTAATGGGCTCGTACGCCCTTCCCGGACCCGCCGTCCGGCGGAAAATCCGCGGCCCGCTGCTGGCGCTGGTCGTCGGCGTCCTCGGTACGGTCACCGCACTGGCCGCACCGCCGTCCGCGCACGCGGCCGAGAGCACGCTCGGCGCGGCGGCGGCGCAGAGCGGCCGCTACTTCGGCGTCGCCATCGCCTCGGGCAAGCTGGGCGACTCGGCTTACACGTCGATCGCGAACCGTGAGTTCAACTCGGTGACGGCCGAGAACGAGATGAAGATCGACGCCACCGAACCGCAGCGGGGCCAGTTCAACTTCAGTGCCGCCGACCGCGTCTACAACTGGGCGGTGCAGAACGGCAAGCAGGTGCGCGGCCACACCCTGGCCTGGCACTCCCAGCAGCCCAGCTGGATGCAGAACCTCAGCGGCAGCACCCTGCGCCAGGCGATGATCAACCACATCAACGGCGTGATGGCCCACTACAAGGGCAAGATCGCACAGTGGGACGTCGTGAACGAGGCGTTCGCCGACGGCAATTCGGGTGCCCGGCGGGACTCCAACCTGCAGCGCACCGGCAACGACTGGATCGAGGTCGCCTTCCGCACCGCGCGCGCCGCCGACCCGTCCGCCAAGCTCTGCTACAACGACTACAACGTCGAGAACTGGACCTGGGCCAAGACCCAGGCCATGTACAACATGGTGAAGGACTTCAAGTCGCGCGGCGTGCCGATCGACTGCGTCGGCTTCCAGTCGCACTTCAACAGCGGCAGCCCGTACAACAGCAACTTCCGTACGACGCTTCAGCAGTTCGCCGCGCTCGGTGTCGACGTGGCGATCACCGAGCTGGACATCCAGGGCGCGTCGCCGAACACCTACTCCGCCGTGGTCAACGACTGCCTCGCCGTCTCCCGCTGCCTCGGCGTGACCGTCTGGGGCGTGCGTGACATGGACTCCTGGCGTTCGAGCGACACCCCTCTGCTGTTCAACAACGACGGCAGCAAGAAGCAGGCGTACTCCGCCGTGCTGAACGCCCTCAACAGCGGTGACGGCGGCGGCGACCCGGACCCGGAGGAGCCCGGTGACGGCACCGCCATCAAGGGCGTCGGCTCGGGCCGCTGCCTGGACGTGCCCAACGCGAGCACGACCGACGGCACGCAGGTCCAGCTGTACGACTGCAACGGCCGCTCCAACCAGCAGTGGACGCAGACCGACGCCGGTGAGCTGAGGGTCTACGGCGACAAGTGCCTGGACGCCGCCGGCACCGGGAACGGCGCCAAGGTCCAGATCTACAGCTGCTGGGGCGGCGACAACCAGAAGTGGCGCGTGAACTCCGACGGCTCCATCGTCGGCGTCCAGTCCGGCCTCTGCCTCGACGCCGTGGGCGCCGGCACCGCCAACGGCACCCTGATCCAGCTCTACTCCTGCTCCAACGGCAGCAACCAGCGCTGGACCCGCGCCTGAGGGGACCCGCCACAGCCGAAAGGCGCATCGATGACGGCCTGCGGTGCGGCTCCTCCCGCCCCTCCAGGAAGACATCGTTGACGGTCCCGGGCCGCCGCCGGCATGGCGGCGGCCCTCGCGGTCCGGCGGAGTCCGTGAGCGCGCGATGACGCCGGGGGCGCCGGACGGTACATCACGCCGGCCGGTCGGCCGCGTCCCACCCCGGTCCGCGGACCGGGGTGGGACGCGACGGCATCGCTGAACCGCCGGATCACCGGCAGCCGCCCTCCCCGCCGTCCTGCCCGCGTGCCGCACCCGTCCGGCTCAGCCGCGATGGCGGTGGGGCCGGGGCCGGGCGAGAGTGGGAGAGTGCTCGACGTTTCCGTCGGTGCGCCCCCGGTTCGCTGTGTGAAGGAGCACCATCATGTCCGAACGCAACACTCTCATCCGCAGCCTGCACGATGTGGGTCTGGCCGCATGGTTCGGCGGCTCGCTGATGGGCGCGGTCGGCCTCAACGGTGCGGCTCAGGACGTGGGCGGACAGGGGGCGGCCGCCGACCGGATCTCGTCGTCGGGATGGGCGAAGTGGGTGCCGGTCAACGCCGCCGCCATCGGCGCGCATCTGTTCGGTGGCGGCGGACTGCTCGTCGCGAACGCCCACCGCGTCGCCACCCAGCAGGGAGTGGCCGCCTCCACCACGGCCAAGACCCTCGTCACCGCCGCCGCTCTGGCCGCCACCGCCTACGCCCGTGCCCTGGGCAAGAAGGTCGAGCTGGCCTCGTCGACCGATCCCGAGGACGTCGAGAAGGCTCAGAAGCACCCCATCGACCTCGACAAGGCGCGGCGGCAACTGGCCACCGCGCAGTGGGCGGTGCCGGCGCTGACCGGCTGCCTGGTGGTGCTCAACGCCCTCCACGGCGAGCAGCAGCGTCCCACCGAGCAGATTCCCGGCATCTGGGAGCGGGCCCGTTCCGCGACCCACTTCATGGCGTAGGGCCCCGCCCTGAGGACGGGGCCCGCGGCCGGTCGTTCGCCGGGCAGAGGTCAGCCGCTGACCGTGATGGTCGAGCTTCCGCTGCTCTGGTAACCCTCGGTGGCCATGATCATGTAGTACCTGAACTGGCCGAGGTTCATGCCCGCGCGGGCCCAGGTGTCGAAGTGGTTGCCGGTGGTGATGGTGCCGGAGCCGCTGGTCACCTTCGACTGCCGGACGCTCCAGTACTGGTCGAAGGTGCGGGTGCCCTCGACGGAGGGGGCGTTGTACCGCGTCGTCCTGTAGATGTCGTACGTGCCGCCGTCGCTGTGGACGGTGCCGCGGTGCTCGCCGGTGGGCCGGTAGCTGCCCCAGTTGTCGACGATGTAGTACTCGACCAGCGGGTTCGAGGTCCAGCCGTAGAGGCAGCCGTAGCCGTTGCCCGACGGGTTGAACCAGCCGGTGTAGCGGACCGTCCTGCGCCCGCCGGTGTTCCAGCCCTTGCCGGCGACGAAGTTGCCGCAGTTGGTCCACCGGGTGCTGTAACTGCCGCCGCCGTTGAGCGTCATGGAGACGGAGCCGCCGCCGTCGGTCCAGAACGAGTAGTACATGCCGTCGTAGCCGGTCTGGTTGGTGGTGATGGTGGTGGCGGCGTGGGCGGTGCCGGGCAGCAGCAGTCCGGACGCGGTGGCGAGCGCGACGGTGCCGGCGCCGCCGAGGAAGCCTCGCCGGCTCAAGCCGCTGAAGGGAGCGGGGTTCTGCTGGATCCGGTCCTGCTGCGTACCGTTCTGTCGCATGTGTCCTCCCGATGAAGGCTGGTGGGGGGCGGGCGGCTTCTGCCGTCCGCGGCCTTGCATGGAACACGGCGGGGGGTCACCCGTCGCCGTGCCGCGACGACCGGCCGCCGTTCCCGGTCACATGACGCGAGGGGAACGGCGGTCTCCTGTCGTCCGGTGGCCACAGTTTTCGTAGAACGCCATGACCCTGTCAATGCTTTCGACGACCTTTCGGAAACACTTTTTTCACCAGAGGAGGCCCTGGCGGGCAAATCTTCCCTGCTCAAGCAGCCTCTCACGCGAACCGCCGTGGGGGATGGAATGAGATGAGAGAGGGAGGTAACGCAAGCACATCCGCACCTCTCCGAAAGTTTCGATCAGGTGGGGACGCGACTGCGACGCCCCCCTGGGAACGACCGCGCGCGAGCGGCCCGGGTCACCGCGTACGACGCGGGACGGCGCAGTCCCCGACACGTTGTGGGCGGTCGCGTCATTCCCCAGGGCTGCGGTCACGTGATTCCCCGGGTGCTGCCGCCGCCTTCTCTCTGTCGACCGACCACGTCGTGTCACCCGGTGGGGTGCCTGCTGTGAGGATGTGGCCGACGATCCGCAGCGCCTCGGGCAGCGGCACTGTGTCCTCGTCGAGGTACTCGTCATGCTGGCCGTTGGCCAGGACGAAGCCCTTGCTCCGGCCGGCTGCTCCGGGTGTGACGGCGTGCTCGCCGGGATCGGCCTCGTCATCGAGCAGCATCACCATCGCGCGCTCGGCGTTCGTGATGACGGCCAGAGAACGACCGTGCGAACTGGTCGGCCATGTCTCCAGCCGCCCGCCGTCGGTTCGCTCCCGAAGCACCGCCAGCGCCGTCGAGGGCGACACCGGAACGGTGCCATCGCTGAAGATCCAGGACTCGACCATGCGGATGACCTTCTCCTATGCCGCGAGCGGCCCGGCCCAGCCGGTCGACGGATCGGCAGCAGAAGTCCGGGGGCGCTTGTCGGGGCGGCGGCCGGGTCCGTCCATGATGACCCGGGCGTCCTTGTCCGGGGCAGCCGGGTGAGCGACAACGCCGACCGGCACGGGAACCGGCGGGCGCGCACGCTCGCGCCCTGGCCGACGTCGTTTCCGCACCGAGCGGGCTCACCGCTCCGTCTCGCGAAGGACACACGCACCGATCCGCTGAACGAGCAGAGCCCCAGAAGACGGGATCAGTCCGCCCTGCGGAGGGCATGGAGCCGGCATCGCTGCCAGAACCTCGTTTCGTCCCCTCCGCACGGTGGACGCGCAGTCGCGCGACGACCCGGCCTCTCCAGGGAGGTCATACCCCGGTCATCGGTGTCCGCGCGCCCCCGGCCCTTTCCCGCAAGACTCAACTCGTCCGGCCACGCGGGGAATACGATGAGTCGGGCGGTGCACGGAATGTGCCGCATGTACCCATCGTTCCCGGCCCGGCCCGGGCGCCGGCGGGTGGGCACCGCCGCCGCCCGGACGGTTCGCGCCACCGGAAGAGGACGGAGTTCCATGACCGCTCAGGACGCCGCCACCGCACTGGTCGGTCTGTGGCCGGACCTGCCACGACTGGTGGGCCCGGACTGGCCGCATGTGCGCGCGGAAGCCCTGAGTCTCGTCGGCCGGCTCGCCGAGGCGGGCACCGACGAGGAACGCGTCGGCCACACCGAGGCCCTGCTCGAACTGCTGCTTCCCTACCCCGCGGCGGCCGGCGTCCTCGGCACGGCCTACCACCGTGGGCGCCGGTCCTCCGGATCGGTGACGGAGACGCCCGACTGGACCGAGCTGTGCCGGCTGTACGACGCCATGCCGCGCGAGCAATGGATCACCGCCCGGTTCGCCCCGGACGCCCGGGGTGCCGGGCCGGCGTCCGAGCGTACCCGCCGGCTGCTCATCGGTATCGACCGTGCCGCCCATCCGTACGCCTTCGACTCCGCCCAGCTCGACCTGTCGCTCCCTCCGGAGGCGGACGCCGGCGTCCTGGACGTCGACGTGTACGGAGCGCCGGAAGCCGTCGCGGTGGTGCCGGTGCACCGGTCACTCGTCGTGCGGCGGCACATGCCCGATCCGGCGACCGACCCGTCCGAGGCGCTCTTCGACGTCACGTTCCTCGACGACGACAGGCCGGTCTCCCTCATCGTGGTGTTCCGCACTCCGGACGGGCACGCTCCCCATCAACTCCGCCTCACCGCCGACCCGTCGGGCCTGCTCGCACAGGAGATCCAGCTGGCACCCTGGCGGGTCGCCCCGGTCTCCCCCGCGACACGGATCGCCCTGTCGCTGACCCTGACCTCGACCGGCGGCACCCACGTCCTCACCGTGCGGGACGGTACGGGCAGTGCCACGGCGGAACTCCCCTACAGCAGCGCCGACCTGGACCTTCTGGTGCAGGAGGCGAGGCGCGGAATCGAGGATCTGCTGCTGGGGCCGCAGGGCCTGATGTACGAGTCGTCGCTGGACATCCCGGAGGAGACGTACCGATCCGATCTCCGCCGGCTGGCACGATCCGGCTTCGACCTCTTCGACGCCCTGTTCCGCCCCGACGGCGGCAGCCCGGGCCTGCGCAGGGTCGGCGACATCGTCATCGACGCTCTCGCGTCCGCCGGACCGGACCACGCCCCGTCCGTCGAGGTCGTCAGCGACGGACCGAACCTGCCCTGGCACCTCATGTACCCCGTCGACACCTTCGACGACAGGCGGCTGTCGCCGTACCGTCTGCTGGGCCTGGGGGCCAGACTCACCCTCGTCCCGCTCCGCTCCGGCCACCACCAGCGTCACCGCACGTCGTACGTGCCGCGGCCCGCCTCCGAGGCGACGGCGTTCATCGCCGTCAACACGGACATCGACCGGGCCGGGACCGCGCGGCCCCGCACGCTGGTGGCGGGACAGGCCGACTACTGGAAACGACGCATCGCCGACCGCGCGGAGGTCGTCGACGACGCGGAGAAGGTCACCGAGGCACTGCGCAAGCCGATGCGGCCCGACTCCCTGTGGTACTTCTACTGCCACCTCACGGGCGGCCGGCAGCCATCACCGATGGGTGACATGGCCCTGGAGTTCACCGGAGGACGGCAGGTGGGTCTGCGGGACGCGAGACGCGACGCCCCGCCGGACGTGCCCCTGCCGGGCGCCCCGCTCGTCGTTCTCAACGCGTGCGCGTCCTCCGCCCGAGGCTCCGCGCTGCGCGCGGCGTTCTCCTCCTACTTCCTGAGCAAGGGTGCCCGTGCCGTGGTCTGCACCGACAGCGAGGTGCCCGCGGAACTCGGCGCCGCATGGGCCCGCCGCTTCTTCGACCGCCTGCTCGCGGGTGACACCGTCGCCACCGCGCTGCACCTGACGGCCCGCGAGCTTGTCAGGAAACACCACAATCTGCTGTGCCTGCTCTACACGGCGTTCGGTACCGCAGACGCACGGATGGTGACCCCCTCATGATCAGTGTCGAGGCGTTACCCGCGGCACACGGCGACTGCCTGTGGGTCGAGTGGGACGACGGGCCCCACCGGCGCCGCATGCTCATCGACGGCGGCCCCGGACGACACGGGACCCTGCCCGCCGGGCTGGCGGCGCGTTTCGCGCGTCAGCCCGAGAACCAGCGGGAGTTCGAACTCGTCGTGTGCAGCCACATCGACGACGACCACATCGTCGGGCTGCTGCCGCTGCTGACCGCGCCGCCGAAGAACTTCCGCGTACGCGAGGTCTGGTTCAACGCCCTCGAACACACCGGCCCCACGGATACGCTCGGGGTGCGCAGCGCCGAGCGTCTGGCGGCGTTCCTGCGCGAGGGCCGGATTCCCTGGAACACCGCCACACAGGGCGGCCCCGTCGTCGTACCCGAACCGGAGGGTCCGCCCACGTTCCCGTTGCGCGGCCTGACCCTCACCCTGCTCTCGCCCCGACAGGAGCAGCTGACCCGGTTGCGCACCGAGTGGCGCGCCAAGGCGGCCGCCCGGGCGGAGCGGGACACCCTGGGGTCCGCCGCCGCACCGACCGGGTTCGACGCGCGTGTCCTCGCCGAGCTGGCCGCCCGGCCCCATCGGGCCGACCCCTCCCCGGCGAACGGCTCCAGCATCGCCTTCCTGGCCCGGCATCCCGACGGCAGCAGCGTCCTGTTCGCCGCCGACGCCCACGCGGACGTCCTGGTCCACTCGCTGCACCGGCTGTGGCACGGCAACGGCTACCCCGTCTCCCTGGTCAAGGCGCCCCACCACGGCAGCGCGCACAATGTGAGCGCCGGTCTGGTCGCCGCGGTCGAGTGCCAGGACTGGCTGTTCTCCACCAACGGCGGCCGGGGCCACGAGAAGCGCGCACAGGCCGGTCACTCGACGCACCCCTCGCCCGAGACGGTCGCCCGCATCCTGCTGCGGAACGCCGCGGGCGAGACCGGCCCGACCGAGCCGCACTCCACCTTCTGGTTCAACCACCGCACGCCCAGCACACTGCGCTACGCCCACCCTTCGCTGGCGGCGCTGGGCCTGCGGACCGAATATCCGCGGCGGGACACCGACGGAATCACGGTGGCCGTCTCGGCCGGCCGGGTCTCGCGGGGGTGAGGAGACCGGGTCCCCTCGCGGTCACACCCCCACGTAGGCGAAGCCGGCCCAGTGGTCGGGGTGGGCGTAGGAACACGCCCCCAGGCCGCCGGGCAGGGTCATCAGGGCCAGCCGGAAGCGGCGGGCGGCCTCCGGGGGGAGCCAGGCGGCGCCTTCGGTGGTGGCCTCGGTGAACTGGGCGAGCTTCTCCCCGTTGGTGGTGTCGCGCATCCAGCGCTGTGCCCGCGTGAGTGCCTCGGGAGGGGCCACAGGCTCCTTCTGATGGCGCCAGAGCCGGTAGAACTCCGTCATCAGCATCGTGGTCGCCACGTCTCCGACCTCCCACAGGGAGGCGAGCACCCCGGCCGCGCCGGCCTGGAGCAGCCCGGTGGGCAGGGCGACGACCTCGTCGGGCAGGTCCGTGCCGGGCACCAGGGTCTCGCAGGCCGACAGCACGGCCAGCCGCAGGCGAAGCCGCAGCGTCAGCAAGTCCCGGAGCCGCAGCCGTTCGGTGCCCGCGAGGAGCAGGTGGCTCTCCAGAGGTGCGGTCAGATCCGCCTCCCCGTGACAGGCCAGATGGGCGACGTCGGCCTCGCGCAGCGCTTCGGAGACGGCCCGCGCGTCGGCGGCCGCCCCGGCCAGCGGCGTGTGCTTCCCGGGAAACGCGGCGTGCGCCACCGTCGCCTCGGTGCCGGCGTACTCCAGGGGCCTGCCGGGCGGCGTACGCAGCGGAGCGGCCACGGTGAGCAGCCGCCGCGCGGGAATCCGCGACATCGCACGGGCCGCGCTGAGGGCACGGGCGTTGGGCACGTAGTTCAGCGTGTGGTGATCGAGGGCGTAGCGGCGTCCGGCCGGTCGGCCCGTGTCCTCGGTCCAGGCGGCGTGCAGCGGCAGCAGCCCGAGGAGCCCGCCCGCCACGAGCGTCGCCGCGCCCGGCACGGAAAGCCGCCGCAGCACGGGTTCCATGACGGTCGGCCACAGCCAGGCCGTGATCTCGTCGAGAGCCGAGTGCCAGGCCTCCCCGTCCCGCGACGACGCGTCCTTGTCGCGGGCGTGCGCCGCGAGGTACGGCAGCACCCGGTCGCGCAGCGCCTGCGCGGTGAGCGACGGCAGCGGTACGTGTTCGACCCGCGGACCGCGCACGATCAGCGCCAGCCCGCCCGGCTCGGCCGCGGTGAGGTAGACGAGCGGGGCACCGGAGGCGGCGGCCGCGATGTCGTCCATGGTCGGCGGTGCGAGGAACGAGGCGAACTGCCGCACCCCGTCGATCTCGACATTCCGGATCTCCCGGACGACGTCGTCCAGTTCACGGCGCGCCGCCCGGATCTCCTCCACGTGGTCGTCGTACGTCACCCTCGCTCCTCCCGTTCCCGGTGACCTGCCCGCCGCTCGATGACCCTCATGCGCCGCCGTACGCCTCCACGGTCCGCCCCGGCCGTGACGCGGCGTGTGCGTACCGGCCGGCCGGCCGGGCCGGGGTGTACGGTCCGCGGTCCGCCTCGTGCAGCCGGCCGGTCATCGCCGCCGACACCGGCTCCTCCCGGTCCCGGTGGTGCCCGGTGCAGCGGCAGGCGGCCAGGTGGGCCCTCGACAGGTCCGACACGGCCACCGCGCGGCGCGGTTTCGAGGCGCCGGGGCCGGGCAGGGCGGCACGGGCTCGGCGCGGCGGTTCCGGAACGCGTGCGCCGGGCATCTCCTCGGCCGGGAGCCGGTGAAGGTCCAAGTCGGGCTCCCTCTGCCGCGGGCGGAGCGATCCCCTCATTATGGACCGGCCCCGTTCCGTCGTGCGGGGAGAACGGGGCAAGTGGCGGCCGCGTGGTCGCGGTTGACGGACCGTCCGGTCAGCCGGGCATCCGGGCATCCGGGCATCCGGGCATCCGGGCATCCGGGCATCCGGGCATCCGGGACGGACAACGGTGCCCGCGGGGGAAGCGCACGTGGGTGTCACCGGGCGGTTCCGGACCATTCAGTTGACACGCCGGGCAGGAGGCCTTGGCGGACGCATCGGACGCGGCGTCCGGAACGGGAAGCGCATCGCGGGACGGCGAGGACGACACCCTCGTCAACGGCCGGGCGCTGCCGCGGGAAGAGGCCCGCCGACTGCGTGTCGGTGACATGCTCACCTTCGCGAAGGGGCTGCGCGCCCATGTCGCGGCGGCGCGACCGGAGTGACGGACGGCCGGGGTGAGGCGAAGGTGGCTCAGGGTGCGTCGGCGGGCCGGACCGCCGAGCCTTCCAGATGCCTGAGCCGGCGGGCGGCGGCCGCCAGCCGGCGCAGCAGGGCAGGCGGCAGTCCCGCGGGCGCCGGGCCCGTCTGCGCGGCTCTGAGCAGGAGCGCCTCACTGAGGAGAACGCACCGTCCGGTCTCCATCAGCCGGGCTGCCTCCCGTGGGTCACCGGCCGCCACGGCGGCGTAGGCGGCCTCCCCGGCGAGGCGGCCGCCCGAGCGCAACCACCAGGTACCGAAATGCCGGTCCGCCTGACGCCGGGCCAGTTCGTTGAGGGTCTCGACCGCGATCCGGTAGCCCAGGGCGGCGTCCCGGGGGCGGCCTTCCCCGCTCGCCCAACGGCCCCAGAGCGAGCCGATCCACAGCAGGGTCTCAGGGTCGGTCCGCGGGGCGTCGGCCCGGACGCGCCGAACGGTCCGCCGCAGGGCCGGCAGGGACGCCTCGACCAGACCTGCCTCGGCCGCCGCGAGCGTGACGACGAGCAGCGTGGCCCGGATACGATGCCGGTCCAGCGGGACGGCACGCCTGCGGGCCAGGGAGCGGACCGAGGCGAGCGCCTCGAGCAGGCCGGCCCGGTGGTCCGCGGCCGGGGGTGCGCCGTGGGGTACGTCACGGGACGGGGCCTGGGTGAACACGTAGCGCTCGAAGCGCGACAGGGCGAGGACCAGGGCGATCCGGACGTCCTCCGGTGAGCGCGGCGGACCGTCCGGGGCGGCCTGCTCCAGCTGGACAACGGCCTGTCGCAGGTCGTCGGGGTCATGGCTGAGGGCGAAACGGTCGCGCCGGGCGCCGCCGCCGCCGGCCAGCGCGGCACGCCGGACGGGCGGAGGCGGACCGGCCCGCAGTGCCGCGGTGAAGGTGTCGAGCGCTGTGTCGAGCAGGCCGAGGTCGGCCGACTGCCGTGCGATCTCCTCCCTGACCACCGCGAGGTTGACCAGCCACGCCGGGCGTTCCCCGGTCCGCGCCACGGACGCCCCGGCGGCCTTCTGGGCCAGATCGAGCGCCACCTGCAACGCCGCCAGCTCTCCGCCGGTTTCGAACACGCGATACCAGTACCCCGAGTAGTGACCGAGCACGGAGGCCCGGTCGGGGGACGTCACCGGCACGGCGTCCAGGGCCTCGCGCAGTGCGGCCCCTGCCGCCGTGAGGGCCGCGTCGGCCGGGTGGCGCTGGTGCAGGTCCAGCAGGGCCACACCCAGGTCCAGCGTCCGGCGGACGCGGTGCGGGCATGTGGCGGGGGTGGCCTCGGCGGCCGCCGACAGCAGGTCCACCGCCGCGTCCAGATCCGCGGTCCGGCCACGGGCCTCGTACCGCTGCCGCAGCACGGCGCCGAGGGTGTGGGCGATGTCCGCCTGCCGGACCCCCGCCTCCCAGACGGCCGTCAGCTCCCGGACCGCGGCGTCGAGGTGAGCTGTGCGGCCGTCGCGCCAGAACGCGTGCAGCCGTCCGAGGGCGAGCCGGGTATGACAGTCCGCCCATGCCGCGGTGCCGGCGGCCGCGCCGCGTGCGGCACGGCGCAGCAGCTTCATCGCCGTGGTGCGGTCCCGCGTCGGATGCGGGCAGTCCGGGGTTTCGGACAGTTCCAGCAGAACCAGCCCGAGGTTGCTCTGCCGGGTGGCCAGACGGGGCGAGGTCAGGGGCGTCAGCGCGACCGCTTCCGACGCCCATGCGGCGGCTCGGCGCAGGTACCCGCCGTCTCCCACCGCGTAGTGGCACAGCAGGTGCGCCCGCGCGGCGTCGTTCAGCAGGGCGGCGCGCAACGCGGGGTGCGCGGCGGTGAGGGCCACCTCGTCCAGTACCGCGGCCCATTGCGCGGTCCACCGCTCGGCGGCGGTGGCACGATCGGACGGGGAGGCCGCCTGTTCGAAGCAGGTCTCGGCACGCTCCGCCATCCGGTGACGGTGGGCGACATCCGCGTAACACAGGGGGTCGATGACCGGATGTCCCTCGGGAAAGACCGCGTCGGGGTCGGTGCGGCAGCGGTCCAGGAAGCGCAGGTGCTGCTCGGCCAGCCTCCGGACGGCCCGCGGGCCCCGGCGCGCCGTTCGTCTGAGGACGCTTTCCGCTGTGCCGCACAGCACCTCGGGGTGTGCCCGTACGAGCGCGCCCGCGCGGTGGTAGTCGTCCTCCGCGAGGTAGGCGCGGACGACGCCGGCGAGGGCGTCCTCCGTCCCCGCGGGGGTCATTCGACGCCCCGCAGGGCGGACTCGAGCCGCTCCAGGGCACGGGTGTAGCGGTCGCGCAGCGGCTCCGGCAGCCGCTGTGACGACATCCGTGCGAGGCCGAGTTCCTCGCTGAGCAGAATGGCCCTGCCGCGTTCGAGACGAACCGCCGCGTCCGGCACACGCCCCTTCATGGCCAGCGCGTAAACGGACTCCTGGGTGAGCCCGCGCCACGCGACGAGCCAGGCCTCCCGGTGACGGCGTACCGCCTGGGCCAGGTGCAGTGTCTCCGCGGCGCGCAGCAGGTAGCCGTCGGCTTCGCCCGCCTCGTCCCACGCCGAGCGCCGTACCGCCCAGCGCATCCAGTTGCCGGCCGCGGCCAGCGTCATCTCGGGGGCTGTCACCAGACCCGCGTCGCACGACCGCCGCAGCGAGTCGCGCGCCGTGGCGATGTCGCCGGGCGCTCCGGTCTCTTCGGAGATGATGCGCCACGCCTCACCGAGGACGTTCAGCCGGCTCGCCAGGTACGGCGCGGTGGGCGGGGTGAGGGAAACGGCTTCGGCGAGTACCTCTGCGGCCTCCCGGAGAGCGGACCGGCTGTGCTCCGGCCGGCCGCCCAAGCGGTACATCTCGCCCAGGTCCGACAGCGCGTTGCCCAGGTTGGCCAGGAACGTGGCCCGTCCCGCGAAGCCCCACGGGGACACTTCGATGGCCCTGCGGTACGCCGCGACGGCTGCCTCCAGGTCCCCCAGGTCGACGGAGTCGCCCGGCCGTGGCATCACGCGCCCGGGGAACCGCGCGCCGAACCGGGTGAGCAGCGCACTGCCGAGGTTGCTGTACCAGCCGCCCAGTTCGGGGTCGTCCTCGTAGGCGTACGTGGTCGCGCGCCGCGCGAGTGCGACGGCTTCCTGGAGGTCGTCGTCACCGCCGTGGCGTTCGTAGCGGTCCATCCGCAGCATGCCGACGTTGCTGCAGAGCCGCGCCCAGGCGCGCTCCTCACGCGGAAGGGCGGCCAGGGCGCGGGTGCCGAGATCGATCGCCGCGTCGAGGTCGTCGAGGGAACCGGTGGCGTCGTAACGGTCCCACAGGCACAGCACCATGGTGGCCGCGTACCGCGCCCAGGCCACCGATCCTCCCGGCGCACCGACCAGCGCCGTCTCGGCCGCCGTCGTCGCGGCGGCCAGGTCATCGGGGTCGCCCGTCAGGTCGTAGCGGTCGGTGAGCACGACGGCCAGGTCGTTGGCGCGTTCCGTCGGGTCGTGCCGGTCGGTCTCGGCCGCGCGGCGGTATCCGGCCACGGCACGGTCGAGATCCGCGACGTTCCCGAGATTCCAGAACCGCCTGCGGTACGCGTCGCTCAACCGCACGATCAGCCGTGTCAGCGTCTCGCTGCCGGCCCCCGCGCTCTCGGCCGATCTCAGTTCCCTCTCGGCGCGCTCCGGCTCCACGGCGTCAGCGTCTTCCCTGTCGTCCACCGGCGCCACCGCACCCTCTCCCCGACAGCCCGCCCCACCGCGTCGGCTGTTCCAGGGTACTGAGCCGGATCCGCGGCGGGGCGGCATTCCCGACGGCCGGAGGGCGAGGGCCTCGTGACCGCCCGGCCGCGGGACACCCCGGCCGCCCCGCCGAACAGGGTCCGCACGGTTGTCCGCCGCTCACCGACGGCCCGGTTCCGGCCGGCACCCGGCCTCGACCGGCCCGACGCTTCTGCCGGGTCTGCCCGGTCTGCCGCGTCGTCACGGTGCCGTGGGGCCGGACGCGGGGTCCGTGGGCAGCGCCGCGGGGCCGGGCAGGGCCACGGTCTCCAGCAGCCGCTCGGCGTACGCCCAGGCAGCCGACTTGACCCAGGACGCCCGCACCAGCAACGCCTGGAAGGCCACCAGGAGTGACTCCATCGCCAGGAGCAAGGCCAGCAGCGGGATGCCGGGCCGGCCCAGAAAACCGGGCGCGGTGAACATCCAGGCCAGCACCGCCAGCAGCCCCGTCACGGCGACTGCGAGGGCATACGGGCGCAACCCGAGCGCATTGCGCCGGAACCCGTATTCGCAGTTCTGCTCGAGGACCAGTTCGCCTCCTGGCAGTCCGCGGGCCCGGACCCGCAGGGCCAGTCCTGCGGCATCGTAGATGTGGTCCGCCTTCTGCGGGTCCGCGGCCTCCTCCTGTTCGGTGGGCAGCCGTAGCGAGGGACCGGTGATCTCCTGAAGCCGGGCGTGCAGAAAGCCGAGTTGGTGCCGGTTGGTGGGGCCTCGCCAGCGCAGCAGTTGCACGCTGGGCTTTCCTCCCCAGGCCTGGAAGAGCCGCTGCTCGATACGCTTCCCCCTGCTGCGGCCCAACTGGTCGGCGAAGAGGGGCAGTCCGCTCAGCAGGACCAGCGACCACAGCCACTGCGTCCTGGGAAGGTTCTGGACGCCCGCGGCAAGGGGCAACGCGAGCGGAAGCAGCGCGATGAGGACGGGTCTGAGCCGCGCACGCCGGCTGTACTTGTCGAACAGGACCAGGAACGCGCCGTGTCCCATGGCTCCCTCCCCCTTGCGGTCGGCCGGCCATCGGCACCCGCACAGACCCGTCGGCTGGGATACCCCCTCCGCACTCCTGCCATGCGAGCGTCGTCGACGGCCTCACGCACTGCGCCGGGCACACCGGCTTCACCGGCGTTCGGGAGCCAGGTGAGCAGGAGAGGGCCGAGCACGCCGGCCGGCCACTGACCACCCGGGCGCGACCGAGGCGTGCGCCTTGCGGTCAGCCGTCGAGGACGGCTGACCGCAGGGGAGGGAACTCCCTCGTGCACATGATTCGGGCACCGGCCTTGGGCTGGATCGGCGTCCGGACGTCGTCACCGGTACCCGCGGTGAACGTGCCTCACGTCGGCGCCGGATGTCAGGCGATGGTCCCTCCTCCGTCGACGTACACGGTGGTGCCCGTCGCATAGGCGTTGGTCGCGAGGAAGAGCACCGCTTGAGCGACGTCGGCCGCCTCACCCACACGTCCGACGGGCAGGCGCCGGGCCACGGCCTCGTACATGTGCTCTCGGGCGGTTGCCTCCATTCCCTCCCACAGCGGGGTCCGCAGCAAGCCCGGTGAGACCGCGTTGACGCGCAGCGGGGCGTACTCCAGGGCCAGGCCGCGGACAAGGGCCTCCAGGGCCGCGTTGATGGCGCTCTGCAGAGCCGATGCCTTGCCGGGGCGCTGGGAGAGGTAGCCGGCGAGCAGCGTCAGCGAGCCGGAGGGCTTGACGCGAACGGCCCGGGCGATGCGGTACGCGCCCCAGAACTTGCTGTCCATGGCGGCGTACGCGTCGGAAAGCGGCAGGTCGTCGATGCGCCCCATGGGGGTCTCCCCGGCTGTGACGACGACGTGGTCGAACTCCCCTGCGGCGGCGGCGAACCTGTCCACCTCTTCGTCGGAGCGGATGTCCAGGGCCTGGCCGGTCGCCGCTCCGTCGAGTCCGGCGAGTTCGGCGAGTTCGGTGAGGGCCGCTTCGAGCCGCCGCGGGCTGCGCGAGGCGATGACAGTGTCGGCGCCCTGCGTGACGAACTCGCGGGCGGTGGCCAGTCCGACGCCGGATGTGCCGCCGACGACCAGGACACGCTGGTCTGCGTATGCGCTCATGACGGATTCTGCTCCTGTACCTGGATGGGGCTCGGCCGGTCAGGCCGCCGGACGGCTGCCGTGGTCCTCGGACCGCGTCCGGGCATAGCTCGGGCGGTCGAGTTCGGTGATCTGGACGGAGATGTCGCAGGCCGTCTCTCGCAGGGCCGCTTCGAAGGCGTCGGCGAGCACGGCCAGGGCGGCCTCGCTCACCGCCGCTCGGACATCGGGGGACTTACCGCCGAACGTCCGCACGTCGAGGTTGACGAAGGACTGCTCGCGGGTGCCGTCTCCGATGAGGTACTGGTCCATGCGGACGGCACGGCTCTTGAAGTCCTGCATACGGAAGCCGCCGACTGCGGCCAGCTCGGTGTGCAGTTTCCCGAAGAGGACGGCCGGGTCCATGGGCTCCCGGATGTTGCCGGAGTACTCGAGTACGAGGTGAGGCATGGGACTCCTTTCCGATCGGGGGGGCGGGGAAAGGCCGTACCGTACGGCCTGACGCCGGCCGTCAGTGGGCGTCGACGGCACTCGGGGCGGGCGTGGCCGCCGGCGGTGACGCCTCGACGGATGTGCGGGGCTTGCGGAGGCCGGTCACGCTCAGCACCGCGCTGACCGCGAGGGTCGCCACGGCCGAGAGCAGGGCGGCACGCAGTCCTGACACGAAGTGGTCCGAGGCCGCCTCGCCGACGAGCAGGCCCATCACCGCGACCCCGACAAGTCCGCCCAGCTGGCGCGAGGCGTTGAGGACTCCGGAGGCGATGCCGGCGTTGGCCGGGTCCACCGAGCTGAGCATGGCGTTCGTCATGGACGGGACGACCAGGCCGATACCGAAGCCGGCGACGACGAACTGGACGGTCATCTGCGCGTACGCCCCGGAGCCGACGACCGGCACGGTGGCCAGGTAGCCGACGGCGGCCAGCGTGTTGCCGGCGATCAGCACGGTCCGAGCGCCGTAGCGCCTGACGAGCGGGCCGCACGCCAGGTTCGCGACCATGATGGCGGCCGTCATCGGCAGGAACGCGAGTCCGGCGACGATGGGCGAGTAGTCCCAGACCTGCTGGAAGAAGAGGCTGAAGACAAAGATCAGGCCGTAGAAGGCGAAGTTCAACAGCACGCCGATGAGGGACGTGGAACTGAACGCCTTCCGGCCGAACAGGTGCAGCGGCAGCATCGGGTCACCGCTACGGCGCTCCACCGTGACGAAGCCGACGAGCGCGACCAGGAAGACGGCCAAGCCGGTGAGGACGACGGCTGAGGTCCAGCCCTGCGCGTTGGCCTCCACGATCGCTCCGGTGAAAGCACCCAGGCCGACCACGGCGAGCGCTTGGCCGGGCAGGTCCAGCGAGCGTCGGAGCGAGGTGTCGCGGGCAGGGGCGGGCCTGGCGTAGGCACGGATGAGCACGATGCCGAGGGCGGCGATGGGGACGTTGACGTAGAAGATCGAGCGCCAGCCGAGCGAGTCCACCAGGAGGCCGCCCACGACCGGACCGAGCGCGAGGGCGAGTCCGCCGGCCGCGGCCCACAGGCTCACGGCACGGGTGCGCTCGGCGGGGTCGGGGAAGTTGGTGTTCACGATCGACAGGGACGACGGCACGATCATCGCGGCGCCGACGCCCTGGACGACGCGGGCCGCGGTCAAGGTGACCAGGGAGGGGGCGGCTCCGCAGGCCAGCGACGTCACGGCGAAGAGCGCGAAGCCCATGATGAAGATCTGCTTGGGGTCGTACCGGTCACCCATGGCGCCGGCGGTCAGGAGGAAGGCGGCGAAGGTGAGCGTGTAGCCGTTGATCACCCACTCCAGACCGGACAGACTGCCGCCGAAGTCCACGGCGAGGGCCTTGGTGGCGACGTTCACGACGCTGACGTCCAGGATGACGACCACGAAGCCGAGGCAGGCCGCGAAGAGCGTCAGTCCGGGCCGGGCCTTGTGAGGTCGGGTGTGTGGCACGGGGGTTCCTTCCTTCGCGCCGGAGGGTGGTGGGGGGTTACGGGAGTCGGGCCATGGGCCGCCGACTCCGGTAGACTGTTCGCCCACAAGCGAACAGTCGGAGTGTACGCAGATCATCGAACACTCTGCAATCCGTGCACGGCACTCGTCACGGACCAAGCGAGTCAGGACGGAGCAACCAGCCATGACGGCACCGAGCCGGCAGCCGACGGCGGTCACGGGAAGCCACCGCACGCCTCCGGTCCACACGCATCCTGGTGAGGTCCCGCTGGAGACGGCGCTGCTCGCCCTCGCCGACCCGGTCCGGCAGACCCTCGTACGCGAGCTCGCCGGGGCCGGGGACTGGGAGCGCTCGTGCGGAAGCTTCGACGTGCCGGTCACCAAGGCGACCCTCAGCCGCCATTTCGCGGTGCTGCGTGAGGCCGGGCTCCTGGAGCAGCGCGACGCCGGGCCCAAGCGGCTCAACAGGCTGCGGCGCGCCGAGTTCGACGAGCGCTTCCCCGGCCTGCTCGACCTGGTTCTGCGGCAGGGCGGCTGACGGGCCCACGGCTGTCGACGGGCCCATGGCTACACCTCCCGGGCCTCGCTCCGGCGCACCGCGTCCGGGCGCACCGCCCGGTCGCGCAGTGCCTTCGCCACGCCCCGCACCACGTCCGGGTCGGTGCTCGGGGTGCCGAAGGCGAGCGCCGTCGTGAACACCCCGCCGAGGGTCCCGAGATGCAGGACGACGCCGTAGTTGGCACCGGTCCGGTTGACCACGGTCCGATAGCCGGTGACCCGATCCGTGTGCGGGCCGAGGGCAGGGTCGACGACCCCGACGTTGGTGATGCAGATTCCGGGGGCCGACCCGGCGGCCGCCGCCTCTTCGACCGCCCTGCGGATCGCCGCGTGCTCCCGCATCGGCGGGCGCCAGGCCGCGTCCGCCCGCTCGAGCAGCGTCGCGTAGTCCCGCGCGTGATCGAGCAGATCGCCCCGGTCGAGCCGCAGGGGCACACCCAGTACGTTGATGAAGCAGCCCACGTCCGGCAGCGCGGCACTCTCCGTGTACCGCTTCCGTAGGGACACTGCCGTGAACAGGGCGACCTCCGAACGGCCGGCGGCCGCCGCGAACGACTCGGCGAGCGCGACCGCGAAGAACTGATTGACCGTCACACCCCTGCTCCGGCACCAGGCCTTGAGCGCCAGGCTCTCCCGGCGGGTGAGCGTCAGCGGGACGAAGTCCGCGCCCCGCTCGCACCACGGCCGGTGATCCGCGAACGGCACGGGCTCGGGCCGCGCAGCGAGCGGCGCGGCCGGCCGCTCGGGCGGACGGTAGGTCAGCTCGTCGCCGTTGGGGGCCACGCTCCGCACGTCGTGAGGACTCGGCGCGTCCGCGGGGCCGAACAGCGCGTCCAGCAGGGCGCGGACGACGGCTCCGGTGGAATGGCCGTCCGAGATGGCGTGGTTGCGGGTGAAGTAGAGGTGCGCCGTCCCGGCGCCGGGGTCGCGCACGAGACGCAGTCGCCACAGCGGACCACCGGTCGGAAGTACGTCGTTGAGCTCCTGTCGCAGTACGTCGTCGGGCGAGTCGGGTGCGGTGAGCAGGCTCTGCCGTATCTGCCCGGCGCGGGGCCCGGGGCCCGTGGTGAACCACAGGCCGTCGGGCCGCTCCTCGATGCGCAGCGCCAGCAGCGGCAGTTCGCCGGCCCAGCGCTCGGCACCCTGGCGGAAGTGCTCCGGACCGAGGTCGCCGCGCACCGTGATGTGGGTGGTGACCTGGGTGGTGCCGTGCATCAGGGCGTGGGTGTACGCGAACGCCGCCTCGACGTCGCTGAGTCTGCGCGGCGGGGCCACGGCGATCACTCCTGCCCGGGGCCGCGCGTCCACGCCAGCGGGTGGGACAGCCGCACCCCGTGGCTCGCGACGTCGATCGTGACACGGTCGCCGTGCATGGCCCGGAAACCCGCGTGGAAGCTGCTGCGGTCGGCGCCCAGGTAGACGTAGTGCACCCGGCCGGGGTGATGGAGGGCCCCGTAGGAGAAGAGGCGGGACATCATCGAGGGCAGGTCGTAGTGGAGCGCGTCGGTACCGGTGGTGAACGAGCCCTTCCACGCGGGCGCCCCGCTCCGCTCGATGGTGACCTCGCCGGTGACCGAGCGGGGCGGCTCGCCGAGGTGCAGCCAGGGGGCCACGCCGGCGTCGCACAGTTTCGCGTACGACAGATGCCCGGCATGCTGCTTGAAGCGGCCGATGTCGGTGAGGTCGTTGCCGAAGGTGTAGCCGACGTAGCGCGGCATGCCCTGTGCGTCACCGACGTGGACGAGAACCACCTCGGCCTCCTCACACACGGCCACGGCGTCGGCGGGCACGGACAACGGCTCACCCGGCACCTTCAGAGCGCCCCCGAGTCCCTTGACGAACCAGTTGGGCTGGTCCGGGACATCGGCGTCGACCTTCACGTTGTGCGTCATCATGAAGCCGCTGACCAGGGCGTCCCCGACGTGTGCGGGCAGCAGCGGCGGCAGCATCCGTACGCGGTCGCTGTCGGCGGCCGGTACGTCGACGGGGGACCGGCCCCGTACGAGGGCTTCCTGGTCACCGTTCGCCGCGCTCAGCAGTGCGGCCAGGCTGTCGCCGGCCAGGGGGTACAGGCGCAGGGGGGCGCCGGACTCGGGCAGGCCGAGCCCGAAACAACGCTTGTCGTCATGGACGCATTCGAAGACCACCGTCATGGTGGGTGCCTCCTGGGAAGTCGCGGGTCTTGGCAGGTCACCGGGGGCCGGGCCGGTCACTCCATGAGGATTTCGACGAGGACGGGCTTGCCGCGCTCCTTGATGTGGGAGACCGCCTCGCGCACGGTCGGCGCGACGGCGTCGATGTCCTCCACGCGCGGCAGGGTGTGCACGCCGAACGACTCGGCCAGAGTCACGAAGTCGACGGGCCGGTCGTAGAAGCTGGTCGCGATGTGCGCGCGGTCGGTGTCCCGGTCGCGGTTGCCGGCGATGCGCTCGGCGTGCTGGGTGGAGTTCAGATAGAGGCGGTTGTTCATGACGATCACCAGCAACGGCACGTCGTAGGCGGCGAGGGTCCACAGCGCGCTGGGCGTGTAGAGGAAGTCGCCGTCGGCCTGGAGGTCGACGCAGAGGGTTCCGTCGCCCTGATGGGCGAGGGCCGCGCCGACCGATGCGCCGAGGCCGTACCCGAGACCGCCACCGCCGTTGAGGCCCAGGTAGCTGCCGGGCCGTTCCAACGGCCAGAGCTTCTTCACCCAGCCGTCGATGGTGAGGCTGCCGGTGTTGGTGAGAATCCACTCCTCGTCCCGGACGGCCCGGTGGATCTCGTCGACGGCCGCGGAAACGTGGATGCGTGTCCGGCCCTTGGCCTCGTCCGCCTGGCGGGCCCAGTCGGCGCGCGCCTCGGTGTGCAGCGCGGAGAGGGCCTTGACGCGCTGTTCGCGGCGCTCCGTGAACGCCGGTGCCGCGAAGGGTCCGGACGGGTCCTCGACGACGGAGCGCAGCGCGGCCACGGAGTCCGCGGTGTCAGCGGCGACGGACCGGGTGACGGGTACGAACTGCTGGTAGTCGGCGGCCCACTTGCTGGTGAGCAGCTCGCTGAAACCGAGGGTGACGACATCGGCGCCGTTCGCGGGAGCGCCCTGGTCGGTGAGCGGGAGGAAGGAGCCGAGGGCGCCCACCAGGTCCTGCACCTCAAGGGCGACGACCAGATCGGCCTCGGCCAGCAGCTCGCCGCCGGTGTGGCTGACGTTGAGCTGGTGCGTGTTCGAGAAGTTGAGCCGATTGCCCCGGTCGACGACGGCCAGACCGAGCAGGTCGGCGAGCGCGACCAGGGGCTCGACCGTGTCGGGGTCACGGCCGGAGAAGTCGACGACCAGGACCGGCAGTCGGGCGTTGAGCAGCCGTTGCGCGAGGTCGTCGAGGTCGGCACGGCTCAGCGCCGGCAGCCGGGTGGCCTCGGTCGCGCTCGCCGGCAGCAGTCGTACGCCGTCCTCCAGAGGCTGCTCCTGTACGTCGAAGTCGAGCGCGACGAACACCGGCGCATGCATCGGGGTGTTCATCAGCTTGAAAGCGCGGTAGAGGGACTCGACCGTGGCCCGCTGGCCGATGGGCTGGTCGCACCACTTCACGTAGTCCTTGACGACGGACTCGATGTTCTGCGAGGTGTGGATCCAGTCGATCCAGGGACGCCGCTTTCCGGCGTCCACGGGGCCGTTGCCGCCGATCACGAACAGTGGTACGCGGTCGCACCAGGCGTTGAAGATCGCCATCGAGGCGTGCAGCAGCCCGACGTTGGCGTGCACGAAAACGCCCATGTGCCGGCCGCTCGCCTTGTGATAGCCGTGCGCCACGGCCACGGCGATCTCCTCGTGGCAGGTCATCACGATGTCGGGCGCGATGTCGGCATTGTCCTCATGGACGAGGGAGTCGTGCACGCCGCGGAAGGACGCGCCGGGATTGAAGGCGACCTTGTCGATGCCCTGCTGGTGCAGGAACTCCACCACCAGGTCGGAGAAATAGGACGTCGTCATACGTGTTCCTTCGCAGAGGGCACGGCAGTGGACACCGGATGCCAGGACGGGTCGGTCTCGGTGCGGCTCGACACAGCCCAGTGAGCTGCGTGTTCGTTGAGATCGAGCCCGAAGCCGGGTCCTGCGGCCGGGGCGATGGTGTTGGTGGACCGGCATACGGCCGGGCGCGGTGAGACGACCATCTCGGGAAAGAAGCGGTCGGCTTGGCCGGCCTCGACGGTGAGGGCGTCGCCGTGTGCGAACGCCAGGGCGCGGCCCACGTTGATCAGGGGGCCCACCTCGGCGACCTGCACCCCGATCTGGAACGCGAGCCCGGCCCGGCGTGCCAGTCCGATCAGCCGGGCCGCGGTCACCGGGCCGCCGTTCTTGGCCACGCGGATGTTGAAGGCGTCGCAGGCCCCGGATTCCACGGCCCGCCGAGCGTCCTCGAGGGTGCACACCGACTCGTCGAGCATGACGCCGAGTCCGGTACGGGCCCGCAGCCGGGCGAGGTCCGCCCAGGAGCCCTTGGCCAGCGGCTCCTCCACCAGGTCGGCACCGGCATCGCGCAGGGCTGCCAGATGCCCGGCGGCCTCCTCGGGGGACCAGCTCATGTTGGCGTCGACCATGACCGGGACGCGGTCCCCGAGGCGGGCACGGATCGCGCCGACCGTACGGACGTCGCGGCGGATGTCATCGGCCGCCTTGACCTTGACGAAGTGGAACGGGCCGCGGGTGTCGAGGAACTCCTCGACGTCGAGGCTGAGATCGAGCACCTGGGACACGGGCAGGACCGCGGGAGGCACTGCGGGCGCCCCCTCGCTGGGCACCAGCTGCCGCCCGTTCAGGCCGAGTCGGCGTCCCAGCAGGTCGAGGAGCGCGGTCTCGAGGAGGCAGAGCAGGTTGTTGCCGCCCCGCAGGCCGAAGGTCTCGGCGACCCCGGCCTCACGCAGCCGGGTGAGGAGCGTGGCCGGCTCGGTGGAGCGGAGCCGCGCGAACACCGTGTCCAACGGCAGCCCGTGCAGCGCCGCCGTCACGGACTCGGTGGTCTCCCCGGTGACGTACGCCCGGGGGGCGCATTCCCCGAGACCGGTCGCCCCGTCGGCCTCCAGGCGCAGCACGAGGCTGTCGGAGGCCGAACGGCGCTTGGCGGGATGGTCGAAGCCGACCGCCATGGGCAGCTCGACCCGGTAGAGGGTGGCCCCGGCCGGTTCAGGCATCGCGGTCCAGCCCCTGGAGCAGGGTGAAGGTGGACGCCCAGTCGACCAGCCGGGCGCGGACGTCGGTGTAGAAGAGGTAGTGCTTGTCCGTCGCGAACTGGACCAGGGCACCGTGCGCCCCGGTCATGCGCAGGAAGGTGGCGCGCGCGTCGTCGAGGTCCACGATCGGGTCGGCGACCCCGGACACGTACGCCGCCGGGACCGGGGGCAGCTCCCGTCCGGGCCGCATGTACAGCGTCTCCAGGCCGAGCAGCACGCCCCGGGAGCGCCGCGTCAGGGAGCGCACCGCCAGGTCGTCGTGGTCGATGAAGTGCCGGTGCCGTACCTCGTCGGTGAAGTCCTCCGCTCTGAGTCCGGCGTCCCACAGCTCTCGGCCCGTCTCGGCCGCGAGGGCGCCGCGCTGCTCGTCGTCGAGCGTGGCGTGCAGCTTGCCCAGCCAGGCCGAGCAGAAGACCGCGGCGTCGTAGCGGGTGGTGAAGTCCGGGTGGTGCATCAGCGCCGCCATGAAGGAGCCGCCGAGGCAGTGCCCGAACAACGACAGCGGCACCTCTTCGCCGATCGCCCGCCGCACGTGCTCCACGGCCGTGATGTAGTCCCGCAGCACGGTGTCCACGTCGGGCAGGTCCTGCCGGTCGCCCCCGCTGATTCCGCTGCCGCGGCGGTCGAGGACGTAGAAGGCGATGTCGTTGTCGGCGAACTGCGGGCCGACCTCCCACAGCCAGCCGGCGTGGGACTGCAGCCCGTGGAAGTAGAAGACCGCTCCCTTGACCGGTCCGCGCGGGCGCCACAGGTGCAGCGCCAGCTCGGCACCGTCGACCGGGAGCCCCACTATCTCGCGGCGGATGTTCTGCGGCGGCCTCTTGGTCTCGATCACGTCGGACTCCTTTCAGCGACCGGTGAGGGCGGCGACGAAGTCGACGTCCCGCTGGAACGGCTTGTACTTGTACTGCGTGGCGTTGCCCGCCTGGCGGCGGCTCTCGACGTACGCGGCGATGGCGTCCCGGGGCACGGTGACGACCTCCAGCGCGCCGAGCCGGCCGCTGTCCCTCTTGGAGGCGTACTCGATGTTGATCTGGTGCAGTGCCGCGTCGACGGTGTCCGACAGGGCCCGGTCCAACTGGGCGGACGGCTCGGTGACCTCGGCGACGACTACGTAGTACGGCGGCTCCGCCCAGCGCGGGCCGCACATGTACAGCCCGCTTCCGAGGCCGTGGGCCGCGAGGCCCCGCTGGATGGCCTGGGTCACCTGGGACTCGGTGATCTTCTCGCCGGTGAAGGAGTGGAAGACGCCGTCGCGGTGCACGAAGTGGATCCAGGGGGTGCCGTCGACGATGCGGTCGACGTGGTAGATGTCCCCGGTCCACAGGCGGTAGAGGCCGTTGCCCTGCGTCATGATCAAGTGGTAGTCGCGGCCCGGCTCGACCTCGTCGAACAGCAGGGTCTCCACCGGCTCGCCGTTCTCCACGAGTTCCCCCAGCGGCACCTCGGCGGGCACGAACTCGAAGTACGCCTGCCCCACGGCGAGCGGCTGGCTGTGCGGCGAGTCGTCCACCGGGATGGTGGTGACACCCTCGGTGCCGCAGCTCATGAACGGCAGCTTGGCGACGCCAGGGAAGACCGCGTCCAGCTTGGCGCTGTACAACTCGGCCGAGGCCGAGAGCCAGCAGGTGTAGAGCGTGAGCGACGGCCACACGTCCCTGAGGCTGAAGTCCGGCCGGCTCAGCACCTCCTCGAGGTGCCGGGCGGTCTCCTCGTCGGGCCGGGTGTACGGTCGGCCCTCCAGGGTGCCCGCCCGCACTTCCGCGACCAGCCGCTCGGCGTGCTGGGCCAGCGTGTCGCGCAGAGAGATCAGGGTGCTCGGGTTGATCGACGAGATGTAGTGCAGGTCCTGGCCGAGCAGGTGCCGGATGCGGTGGTACATGCGGCCCTCGTGGCTGCTCGGCACGTCCGGGCCGAACCAGGGCGACTCGTACCACGGCGGGTTCCAGTCCCGGCTGTTGATCTGCGGGTGCCGGTTGCTGATCGCCTGGTGGCCGATGCCGTGCACGAAGTCGAAGACGTCCTCGCGCACGGTCTGGGTGTCGAGCGTCGCGTACGGATGCGCCAGCAGCTCCGGGTGGTACTCCAGGTACGTCCCCCACATCGCCTTCATCGCGGGGATGCGGTAGGTGAGGAGCCAGTGCAGGGTGTACGGGACCAGCTTGGGGGCCCCGGTGGTACCGCTGGTCTTGAGCCAGCGCAGCACCGGACTGCAGGTCAGGGTCCCGCCCTTGGTACGGGTCTCCCTCTCGATCTCCGGGAGGAAGTCGTCGTAGCGCATGACGGGCAGCACCGCGCGGAAACGGCCGGGATCGGCGGCGACGACGTCGTAGCCGTGCTCCCTCCAGTGGACCGAGCCCGCGCTCATGTCGATGATGTCGGCGAGGACACGCTGCTGAGCCAGGCCGGGTTGCTTGAGGTCGGACAGCAGGGAGTCCCGGGCCTGCCGGCATTCGTCCGCGAACGGGGCACTGCGGTCGTGCCAGTGTTTCTGCCAATGAGGTATGTCCACGACTGCTCCTGAGAAGTCTGAAGTGGTCACAGGGCCGGACGGGATCAGCGGTCGATGTAGGCCATCATTCGCTCGTTGTAACGGGGTCCCGCGACCGCGTCGGCCCGCACGGCGTCCTCGATCTCCGCCAGCGTTTCCGCGTCCAGGACCACCTCGGCCGAGCGGGTGTTCTCCTCCAGGTAGGAGCGCCGCTTCGTGCCGGGGATCGGGACGATGTCGTCGCCCTGGTGCAGGACCCAGGCGATGGCGAGCTGGGCCGGCGTGAGACCGTGGCGTGCGGCGACCTCGCTCACCTTCGCGGCGATCGCCATGTTCTGGTCGTAGTTGGCGCCCTGAAGGCGCGGGTCGTGGTGGCGGAAGTCGTCCTCCGGGTAGTCCTCGGCGCGCTTGACGCCGCCGGTCAGGAAGCCCCGGCCGAGCGGGCAGAACCCGACGAGTCCGATGCCGAGTTCGCGCAGCACCGGCAGGACGGCGTCCTCCAGGTTCCGCTCCCAGACCGAGAACTCGCTCTGCACGACGGTCAGCGGGTGCACGGCGTGGGCGCGCCGGATGGTCCGCTCGCCGACCTCGCACAGGCCCAGGTGGCGGACCTTGCCCTGCCGGACCAGGTCGGCCATGGTGCCCACCACGTCCTCGATCGGCACCCTCGGGTCGAGACGGTGCTGGTAGAGGATGTCGATGTAGTCCGTTCCGAGGCGCTTCAAAGACGCCTCGACGACCTCGACGATGTGCTCCGGACGGCTGTCGGCCTCGGCCGTGGTGCCGTCCTCGAGCTTCATGGGGAAGCCGAACTTCGTGGCGATGACCGCCTGTTCGCGGCGTCCCGCGAGGGCACGACCGAGCAGTACCTCGTTGTCGTAGGGGCCGTAGGCCTCGGCGGTGTCGAACAGCGTGTAACCCAGTTCCAGGGCGCGGTGGATGGTGGCCACCGACTCGCGGTCGTCGGTGGCGCCGTACCACTGGCTCATCCCCATGCATCCGAGACCCAGTTCGGAGACCTCCAGTCCCCGACGGCCCAGCTCGCGCGTCCTCAGCATGCTCGCTCCTCGCTCTCGGCGGCTGACGTCGGCAACTGAAGCACATTCATGTACTCAAGTTCAATGCTCGACTTCGGTCAACCGAGTGGCCACGAACAAGGTGGCATGAACGTCAGGCACACAGGAAGCCAACGGGAGGCAAAAGCGCCCCAAAACAATACATTCCGGCAGTTTTTCCCTGTCGCGTGATGGCGAGTTAACGACAGCCTCACACTCTTGATTCGAGAACAATTTTGTTCTTCGGTATAGGTTTGGACTACCGACTGGGGGAGGAAGCGCGGAATGACCACGCATGAACCGATCGCGATCATCGGCATGGCTTGCAGGTTCCCCGGAGCCGCAGGGGTGGAGGAGTTCTGGACACTGCTGGAGAGCAACACCGACGCCGTCGTACCGGTACCGCGGGACCGGTTCGACGTCACCGCCTGGTACGACCCCGAACCCGGGACACGGGACAGGCTGATCTCCCGCCACGGCGGTTTCCTGGACGGTGTGTACGACTTCGACGCCGCCTTCTTCGGGATATCACCGCGCGAGGCGCGCATCATGGACCCTCAGCAGCGTCTCCTCCTGCAGTCCGTGTGGGAGGCCTTCGAGGACGCCGGCATCCCACCCTCCTCGGTCCGGGGCGGCAACGGCGGGGTGTTCGTCGGGCAGGCGACCGCGGAGTACGCCGACGCGACCGGCCGGTCCTCCACCGCGGACGTGCGCGCCATGGCGGGCAGCAGGCTGCGGTCCGTCACCTCCGGCCGCGTCTCGCACGCCTTCGACCTGCGCGGCCCCAGTCTCGTGCTGGACACCGCCTGCTCGTCCTCGCTCGTCGCCGTGCACAGCGCCCGCCAGAGCCTGCTCACCGGTGAGTGCGATCTGGCCGTCGCGGCGGGCGTCAACGTGATCCTCTCGCCGACCGACGCGGTCGCCTACTCGCAGGGGCGGATGCTGTCGCCCGACGGCCGTTGCAAGTTCGGTGACAGCTCCGCCGACGGCTTCGTCCGCAGCGAGGGCGTCGGCGTGGTCCTGCTCAAGCGGCTGTCCGACGCCCTCGCCGACGGCGATCCCGTCCGCGCGCTCCTGCTGGGCAGCGCGGTCACCAACGACGGTGACGGCAGTGGCCTCCTGCTGCAGCCCGCGGTGTCCGGACAGGCCGCGATGCTGCGCGCGGCCTGGCGCAGCGCCGGAGTGACCCCGTCCGAGGTGGACTACGTCGAGGCGCACGGTACCGGCACGACCGTGGGCGACGGGGTCGAATTGCGCGCGCTCGCCGAAGTGGTGCGAGAGGACGACGGCTCTCCGACGCCCCTGCTGGTGGGCTCTGTGAAGACGAACATCGGACACGCGGAGGCCGCCGCCGGCATCGCCGGTCTCATCAAGGCGGTTCTCATGGCCGAACACCGTGCGGTTCCGGCCTCGCTGCACCTGACCACGCCCCACCCCCAGCTCACCGAGCCTGGCTCCCCCGTCGCCGTGGCGGACCGGAACGCACCGCTGCGGCGGCGGGGCGAACGGGCGGTGCTCGGCGTCAGCTCGTTCGGCCTGTCGGGCACCAACGCCCACGCGGTCATCGGCGAGTTCGTCCCGGATCCGGTGACACCCACGGACTCCGGCGCCCCGGCCGAGGATCCCGGCCCGCACCTGCTCGTCCTCAGCGCCCGCACCCTCGAGGCCCTGCGCCGGCTGGCCCTGCGCCACGCCGCGCACCTGGGCCCCGAGGGGCGCGGCCGCCGGCATGCCCTGCGCGACCTCTGCCGGACCGCGGCGACGGGCCGGGACCACCATCCCTTCCGTCTGTGGGCCCTCGGTGCCTCGCACGACGCCCTGGCCGACGTGCTGCGCGATCTGGCGGCCGGCCGGCCGACGCCCGACGGCGGGATGCACGAGGCGGGCTTCGACGGGCCGCGCGAGGTGGCCTTCGTCTTCCCCGGGCAGGGCTCGCAGTGGCGCGGCATGGGCCGGGAACTGCTGCGGACCTCCGACGCCTTCCGCGCGGCCATGGCCGAGTGCGACGCGGCGGTGCGCGAGGAACTCGGCTGGTCGATCGTGGACCTGCTGCTGGACGAGACCGCCGAACTCACCGACGCCGTCGAGGTGGTGCAGCCCGCGCTGTGGGCCATGGAGGTCGCGCTCGCCGCACACTGGCGGGCCATGGGCGTGGACCCCGGCCTGGTCATCGGCCACAGCATGGGCGAGGTCGCGGCGGCCTGCGTGGCGGGCGCCCTGTCCGTCCGGGACGCCGCCTCCGTCATCTGCCGGCGCAGCACCCTGATGCAGCGCCTCGCGGGACGCGGCGCGATGCTCGCCACGGAACTCTCCCCACGGCAGGCACGCGACCTCGTCGCCGGATACGGCGACGACGTGTGCGTGGCGGTGGAGAACTCACCGCACGCCACTGTGCTGGCGGGAGACCCCACGACACTCGACAAGATCGCCGGTGAGCTGGAACGGCGTCAGATCCTGTGCCGTACCGTCAAGGTCAACGTCGCCTCCCACTCCCCGTTGACGGACGAGATACGGGACGACCTGCTGGCCCGGCTCTCCCACCTGGAGCCGGCTGCGCCGCTCACCCCCATGTTCTCCACGGTTGGCGCCGCTCCCGTGGCGGGGGCTTCCGCCCTCGACGCCGAGTACTGGGTCGACAACCTGCGAAAGCCGGTCCGCTTCGCCTCGTCCGTACGGCAGGTGGCCGAGAACCGGAACGTGGTCTTCGTGGAGGTCAGCCCCCATCCCGTGCTCGCCCAGGCGATCGAGGACGTACAGACGGACGCGGGCCTCCCGGTGGCCGTGGCGACCACGCTGGTGCGGCAGCAGAGCGAGCCCGCGGCGGCCGCCCGGGCCCTCGGCCGAGTATTCGCCCTCGGTGCCGAGGTCGACTGGCGGCGCTGGTACGGCGACAGCACCACCCGGGTGCCGTTGCCGCTGTACCCGTGGGACGCGGAGGAGTACCGCGCCGAGTCCGCGCCGACAGTGCCGACGAGTCTCAGCGAACGCCGGATACGGCTGTCCCGGCTGGGTATCGAGGCACTGGGCTCTGGTGTGACCGTGCGCGGCGTGTCCCCCGTCCCGCCGGTGGTGTACCTCCAGGCGGTCGCCGAGACGGTGCGCGACCTTGTCGGCGAGGTGCCGGTCGAACTGCGCGCCGTGCGCATCGGTGATGCCCTGCCGCTCCTGGCCGACGCGCAGGAGACCACGGTGCGCATCCGGGTGGAACGCGCGGCCGGGGAAAGGGAGTTCACCTTCGCCGTCGATGCGCTCTCCGAGCGGTCCGGCGAAGCCGCCCTGTGCGTGTCGGGGCACGCCCGGGCAACGACGGCACCGGCCGCCGCCTCACTGGACGGCGCGCTGACCCGGTGCGGCGAGTACGTACCGGCCGCCGAGTTCTACCGGCGGGCCGAGGCCCGCGGGTACTGCGTTGCCCCGGCGCTGCGTTCGGTACGGCAGGTGTGGCGACGGGAGGGCGAGACGGTGGCGCGCCTGGAGGCAGCTGTCGGACGCGAGAGCGGCGCCCTGGAGGCCGGGCTGCTGGCCATGCTCGGGGCCTGGCCGCACGCGGACGACCCGACCTGCGCGTATCTGCCGGTCTCCTTCGAGCGTGTCCGCCTGACGGAAGCACCCAAGGGCGAGTATTGGAGCACGGCTTGCTTCACCCGGTCCACCGATCGTGACCACGCCCGCTGCGACATCGTGCTCACCACACCGGACGGGCACGTGTTCGCCGACTTCCAAGGTGTCACGCTGGTCCGGTCACCCGGCCGGTCCGGCCTGCCCGGTACACCCGGCGCGGAAGACCGACGGCCCGAGCCCGTGCGGGCTTCCATCGCCTTCCCCCTCGCCGAGCAGGCGCCCCGGCAGGAAGCCGCACCCGAGCGATCGCACGACTCCCTCCCCACGGCGGACCGGCTCTTCATCCACGCCGCGACGGTGCTCGGCACCACGGTCGACCGGGTCGATCCACGGCGGTCACTGCGAGACCTGGGCCTCGACTCGCTGATGGCGATCCAGCTCAGGCGCATCCTTCACCAGGAGTTCGGGATCGAGGTCCCGGCCAGCCGTCTGCTGGGCGGCGAGAGCGCCGCCGCCATCGCGGCAGCGCTCGGGGGCAGCGCCTGAGCGACCCGGTCGTCCGCCGGTCCCGGACGACGACCGATGGAGTCGCACCGCGGTTCTCGTGGTGCGACTCCACTCCGTGTGGCACGCGCCTCATCAGCCCGCGCTCCGGTGCTCGCCGCGCAGACCGCCCCTGGCTAGAACTGCAATACATTAATAGACTACGGTATAGATACGCGATCACCGTGGATCCGGTCTCTTGGCATGACGGTGCGGCCCGATCCGCCCGGGCGCGCCGCAGGTGCCCGTCGTCGACTCCGAAGGGTTCACGGAGTCGCCTTGTCGGGGCCGAGAGAAAGAGAGCCGATGATGGTCGAGGATTCCCAGCCGGTACGCCCACCCACCCGGAGGGAGCGGAGCAAGCGGCGCATGCACGACCGCTTGTACATGTCGGCTCTGCAGCTCTTCGCCGAGCAGGGGTACGAGCGTACGACGATCGACCAGATCGCGGAACATGCCGATGTGGCCCGCGGAACGTTCTTCAACCACTTCCAGCGTAAGGAGGATGTCGTCACCACATGGGCGGAGCAGCGCCAGGACAAGCTGCGGGCCGTCATGGAGAAGTCACTGACGGACGACGACACCACCGTCCAGCTGGAACGGTGCATGGCCGCGCTGGCCGACTTCAACGAGGCGGAGCCGGACCTCACCCGGGTGATGCTGACCGCCTGGGTCAAGTCCGGCCAGCCGCTGCTCGAGGAGCCCGACTACGCGGGACATATCTTCACCAGAGTCGTCACGATGGGCCAGGCCAGGGGAGACGTGGCCCGCGACATCGACCCGGCGGTGGCGGGCAACATGCTGCGAGACGCCTACTTGGGGCTTCTCTACCGCTGGACCCAAGCGGACGGGAAGGTGCCGTTGCATGTGGAATTGCGCGCCCTGCTGAGGATCGCCCTGACCGGCGTCCTCTCCTACTCCAGGCACAGGGACGGCCGGGACGGGCATGGATGACATCAGCTCCACACCGGGGCAGGACATCCCGGCGCCGGCTCGGGTCCTGCCCGGACCCAGTGGCCGTACGCCACGGCCGGCTGCCTCTTCGACGGACGGCACCTCACGGATCGGCAGGTCGTCGCGGCCGGCCGCGGACTCGATCAGGTCCGGGTGGAAGCCGTGCAGGGAGAACAGTGCCGGTGTGGTGCCCGCGGTGTCGTCACCCTGGTCGGCGAGCAGGGTACGGATGTGTTCCAGGCGTTGCAGGTCACCGGTGCCACGACGGGTGGCGGTGGCCTTGGCCTCGCCGACGGGAGCCGAGCGTCAGGAGTGACCGGCCGCCACGCATCGCACAGCCGTTCCCGGCAATCGCTCCAGCACAAACCCGCAGGTGAGGTGCCGAGGGGCTCGACCGGCCGGATAGCGCGAAACAGGTCGAGACCCACCGGCGCTGCTGCTGAACCGCGGGTCAGCGGCTCTTCCTTACGGGCTCCAGAATCGCCACGCACTCCACATGATGCGTCATCGAAAAGATGTCCCGGCAGGATGGATCCCACACAACACCAGGTCAGGGGCCGTTTTCTGCTCCGCCGAAGAGCCCTTTGTGCGCACGGAGCGTCAAACGGGCGTCACGCCCAAGGGCTACGTCCTGGTCGGTCATTGCCGGTGATTTCAGGACCCCTGCCGGTACAGCCCGCCGCTTGGCCTCCACGGCCCAGTGGCCGGACCGCCCGATGAGCGAAGTGGTCAGTTGTCGGGTTTCTTCTTCGAGCGCCGAGGGGCGGCGGCCTGGGCGGGGCGAGCGCCGGCCTCGGTCTGCTGGGCGTACACGGCGTTCGTCACGAGCTCGCGCGCGTATGCGGCGTCCAGTCGGCCAGGGCGGAAGAGGATGCGGTACATGATCGGCGCCACGACACGGTCGATCAGCAGCTCCGTCTCGGGCACCGGCTCCCCCCGCTGCACCGCACGGGCCAACACGGCGTCGATCTGCTCTGCGGCATACGCCGAACACTGACCGGCATTGGTTCCGTCGGGGTCGCCGAGCAGGGCGTCCCGGATGTAGGCGCGCCCGGGCGGCGAGGCCATCTCGTCGAGGAACTGTTCCGCCCACGCGTCGAGATCGGCCCGCAGGCTTCCGAGATCGGCCGGAGCCGTTTCCGGGCGCAGTCGTTCGACGGCCACGTCGGACAGGAGTTCCTGCAGGTCGCCCCAACGACGGTAGATCGTGGAGGGGGTCACGCCCGCCCGAGTGGCCACCATCGGGACCGTGAGCGCGTCGCGGCCCACCTCCCCTACGAGTTCACGTACCGCCGCATGGACGGACTCCTGTACGCGTGCGCTGCGCCCGCCGGGGCGGACCATGGGCCTGGGACTCATGCGATCCACCTTAATGCGATTTTGTTGCTTCTAGGCGGTGGCCGGCGCCGGCGACCCGCGGGGCTGCGCATCCGGGCGCCCGAGCCCGGCGGACGCCCCTGCGGCGACGCGACCGCAGCCGGCTGGAACGTCCGCCTTCCCTCAGGCAGCGAGGGGAGCAAGCCGCCCCGCGCCGGCCACCGACTCCTCGTAGACCCGGCCCACACGGAGCACCGTCGCGTCGTGGAAGGGGCGCGCCATCAGCTGCATACCGATCGGCAGTCCGGCGCGGTCGTGACCGACCGGCAGGGTGAGGGCCGGGACGCCGGTGATGTTGGCCGGGGCACAGAGGCGGACGTAGCTGTCCGACACGGCCTCGGTCGTGCCATCGGCCCACTCGACGGTTTCCCGCCCCGCCTCGGCGGCGGTCATCGGCACCGTCGGCGCGGCGAGGACGTCGATTCCGTCGAACATGCGAGCCCAGGCGTCTCGCATCATGGTGCGGGCCCGCTGGGCGCGGAGGTAGTCGCCCGCAGAGGTGAGTTCGCCGGCCTCCAGCAGGATGCGGACGTCCGCCGCGTACAGGTCGGGGGTGGCCCGCAGCGACCGCTCGTGGTAGGCGGTGGCCTCGGGAACCATCAGCCCCCACTGGACGGCCCGGATGTAACGCGCCATCGGGATCTCGACGTCGACGAGCTCCGCCCCCAGCTCCGCCAGCCGCTCGATCGCGCCGCGTACGGACTCCTCGACCTCGGGCATGACCTGGTCGAAGTAGTGGTTCCGCGGTACGCCGACCTTCAGTCCTCGCAGGTCGCCTCCCGGGAAGCGGTCCGGCACCGGGCCGGACACGCTCGCCGGGTCGCGCGGGTCGTGGCCGGCGGTCGCCGACAGCACCAGCGCGGCGTCCTGGACGGTGCGGGTGAGAGGGCCCACGTGGTCCAGGGACCAGGACAGCGAGGTCACGCCCGTGCGTGGGACCAGGCCGTAGGTCGGCTTGAGGCCCACCACGCCGTTCAGGGCCGCGGGGACCCGGATGGAACCGCCCGTGTCCGTGCCCATGGCGAACGTCGCCCCGCCGGCGGCGACAGCCACCGCCGAGCCGCCGCTCGACCCGCCCGCGATCCGGCTGTGGTCCCAGGCGTTGTTCGTCTGCGGAGTGGTCAGGCCGTAGGCGAACTCGTGCGTGTGCGTCTTGCCCAGGAGGACGGCCCCGGCGGCGCCGAGCCGTTCGGCCACCCGGCTGTCGCGTTCCGCCACGTGCCCTGCCCGGACGTGCGAGCTCGCCGTGGTGGGCATCCCCTCCGCGTCGATCAGATCCTTGAGCGCCATGGGGATCCCGTGCAGCGGCCCGCGCGGTCCGCTTCCGGAGATCTCCCGTTCGGCGCGGACCGCTGCGGCCAGGGCCGCGTCGGCGGCGACGGTGACGTAGGCGCCCAGCCGTCCTTCGACGGCGGCAATACGGGCGAGCACCGATTCGGTGAGTTCGACGGGGGACAGCTCCCGTGCGCGCACCGCACGGGAGGCCTCGGTCAGCGACAGCTCAAACGGTTGCATCGGCGTTCCCCTGTCCGGCTCGGTAGGAGGACGCGGGAGGGGTCTCGCCGAAGTCGAGCTCGCGCAACGTGCTGATCACGGAGTGGATGTGGTTGGCCGTCATGGCCACTCCTTCGTGTCGGCCGTCCTCGAGGGGGAGCCCCGCCCGCAGCGCCCCTCGGGCTGCCTCTTGGGGGGTGAGTTCGCTGGTCATGGCTTCCTTCCGGATCCGTGCGGCGCGACGGGCCGGGGCCGGCACAGGACCTCCGACCACCGCAAAAGCGAATCGTTTGCTTTAGCCGATCGTAGGATCTACGGTGACTTAAAGCAAACCAGTCGCTTTTAGCACGGGAAGGACCCTCATGCAGAGTGTCCCCGCGGGCCTCGCGCCTCCCCGCACCTCCCCATCCGGACGCCTGCCGTTCGCCTTGCACACCTCGATCCTGATCGCGCTGCTCGCCGCATCCAGCGCGCCGACCCCGCTGTACCCCCGCTACCAGGCTCAGTGGCGGTTGTCGTCCCTCGACATCACCGTGGTCTTCAGCGCCTACGCTCTGGCGCTCCTGATCGCACTGCTGACGACCGGAACCCTTTCCGACCATGTCGGACGCCGCCCCGTGCTCCTGGGCGCGCTCGCGGTCCAGGTCACCTCCATGGCGCTGTTCGCGACGGCCGGCGGCCTGACCACCCTGATCGGCGCCCGCGTGCTGCAGGGCATCGCGACCGGCGCGGCGACCAGCGCGGCAGGTGCGGCTCTCCTCGACCTGGAAGACCCCGCCCGGCCGGGTCGCCCCGCTCTGGCCAACAGCATCGCGCCGGTGACGGGCATGGCGGCCGGCGTCCTGGCGGCCACCCTCATGGTGCGCTTCGCCCCCGTTCCGACGATCACGGTGTACGCGGCCCTGATCGCCGTGTTCGCCGCGCAGGCCATTGCCCTCGTCTCGACGCCCGAGACCGTCCGCCGCCGTCCCGGAGCGCTGCGCTCGACGCGGCCCCACCTGGCGCTGCCGTCGGCGGCCGCCCACGCTCTCCTGCTCAACGGCGCCGGCGTCGTCGCCGTCTGGGCACTCGGCGGCTTCTACTCGTCCCTGGGACCGGGCTTCACACGGCTCGTCTCCCCCGGCGGACCCGAATACGCCGGCGGCATGGTCTTCTTCACGCTGACGGCCGTCGCCGCCCCGACGGTGTACTTCACGCGCAGGATGCGTGCCGACGTCTCCGCTCTTCTCGGGAGCTGCGCGGTGATTCCGGCGGCCGTCCTGACCCTGGGTGCCCTCCATCTCGCCGGCCCCGTACTTCTCTTCGCCGGGGCGGCGCTGGCCGGGTTCGGCTTCGGAGCCGTCTCCCAGGGTGCGCTGCGCGCGGTCGTCGACTCGGTCCCGGCCCGGGAGAAGGGCGGCACGCTCGCCTCCTATTACGTACTCAGCTACCTGGCGATGAGTCTGCCCGCCATCGGCGCCGGCGCCCTCGCCGCCGGCTTCGGGCTGCGTGCGGCAGCACTGGCCTGTGCCGGCTGCGTGGCCGTACTGGCGACCGTCGCGGTCACGACGCTGACCGCGTCGCTGCGCAGTCGGCGCCGGACACCGTCCCCGGACGCCCGCTCCCGCCCGGCGACGAGCAACCACACATCCGCCTCACCCGACACACCCGCTCCGGACATCTCCGTCCTCGCGACCCACAACAGGTAAGGAAAGTCGCCGTGTCCACCTCATCGCAAACGACCGAGTCCACCACTCCCCCCGCCTCTTCCTGGACGGTGGGCGACCACACCGTACGACGCATCGACGAAGTGGTCCTGCCCGCCCGGACCGGTCCGTGGCTGCTGCCCGGGGCAACCACCGACCTCGTGAGCCGGACTCCCTGGCTGAGTCCCGAATTCGCCGACGAACAAGGCGTCCTGCGCCTGGCGAGTCACAGCTTCGCCGTCGAGGTGGACGGCATGCGGGTGCTGGTGGACACCGGCATCGGAAACGGGAAGCGGCGCGCCAACCCCGCCTGGCACAACCTGAACAGCGACTACGAAGCACGGCTACGGGCGGCGGGCTTCGCGCCGGAGAGCGTTGACGTCGTGGTCCTGACCCACCTCCACGCCGACCACGTGGGGTGGAACACGCGTGCCGAGGGCGACGCCTGGGTGCCCACCTTCCCGAACGCGCGCTATCTCACCTCACGCACCGAGTGGGACTACTGGGCGGGTGTCGACATGGAGGAGGCGCGTCGGCAGATGTTCCGGGACTCGGTCCATCCCGTCCGGGAAGCAGGTCTGTTCGACCTCATCGATGTCGCGGACGAGGGCACGGACGTCGCGCCGGGCATCCGTCTGCTGCCCACCCCCGGCCACACACCGGGGCAGGTGGCGGTGGAACTGAGCAGCCGTGGCGAGACCGCACTGGTCACCGGCGACAGCATCCACCACCCGGTCCAGATGGCGCATCCGGAGCTCTGCAGCTGTGTGGACATCGCTCCCGAACTCGCGGCAAGGACCCGGAACCAGGTGCTCGGCTCACTGGCCGGTACGTCGACTCTCCTGCTGGGGAGCCACTTCCCGCCGCCGACCGCCGGACACGTGCTACGCGAGGACGGCGGGTACCGACTGGTCCCGGCTCCCTCAGGGGTCACGCCCATCGGCGGCTGAAGCGGATCGGAGCACCCGGGACGTGCCGCGCACCGAGTCGCACCGGGTCCGTGCGGGTGACGTCCCGGGCGTCCGCGACCGGACGGCCCGGGAGCGGCCATGAGACTCCTCCGGCATGCGCTCCGTCGTCACCGGCGGGGCCGGACGGCGTCATGACCGATCACCGGCTTGCGCCCTTTGCGCAAGCCGGCTGTCGGCTGTCCCTCGTGGGCGACAGTCACGCCGACGCGTCGCGGACGAGGGCGACCTGCCGGCCCCACTCGCCCATCGCCGGCCGAGCAACGCGGCCCTGCTCCGGTCTCACGAATCGAGCGTCAGCAATGATGAACGCACGTCGCCGACATCATTCGTACGAACCCCGCCACACCCTGTAACCGCGGGTCAGGAAAGCTCGAACAAGCAGTGGGTCTGCCCGACCCGCTGTACGGAGGAAAACAGGTCGAGCGACCCACCTGGGCCGCGCAACCGCAGGTCAGGAGCCCTTTGCTGCAGGCTCCAGAATCGCCAAGCACTCCACGTGGTGCGTCATCGAAAAGATGTCGGCCTGCGCCTGCCGGAAGAAAGCCCAGGTCAGGGCCTACTTTTCCGGTCTCCGTGCCCCGTGCGGGCGCCCGGAGCGTCAAACGAGCGTCACGGCGACACAACGGTTTGCCGCTCGACTACCGTCCCCGCTGTTCGAGGACGGCATGGTTACGTGCACTTCGGTCGCCGTCAAAAGGGGTCGTCCGCTTCGTCCGTGGCCCGCGCGCAGGGCCACGGCCCGGCACAGGGCCGCGGATGTGAGACTACGGGGATGCTCATACAGTTCGTGACCGCCATCGGTGTCCTGGCGGTGCTGACCATGGTGCCCGGGCCGGACATGGCCGTCGTGACCAAGCGGGCGGTGGCCACCGGCTGGCGGGACGGGCTCCGTACGGTGGGTGGCATCACCACGGGACTGCTGGTGTGGGGCGTGCTCGCGGTGGCCGGTCTCGCCGCCGTTCTTGCCACGTCCGCCACCGCGTACACGGTGGTCAAACTGGCCGGGGCCGTCTACCTGCTCTTCCTCGGCGTGCAGTCACTGCTCCAGAGTCGTCGCAGCGGATCCCGGACACCGGCGGCAGCCTCCGCCACGCCGCGCGGAAACCCCTGGCGAACGGGTCTGGTGAGCAACATCTTCAATCCCAAGATCGCTGTCTTCTACACGGGTCTGCTGCCGACGCTGGCCCCGACCGGGCTGTCTCCTCACACCGGCATGGCCCTGCTGGTCCTGGTGCACGCCCTTCTCACCGCACTCTGGCTCGGCGGGTACGTCCTGTTGCTGGCCAAGGCGCGTACCTTCTTCGGGAAGCCGGCCGTACGCCGGGCCATGGACCGTGTCACCGGGGTCGTACTGATCGGGTTCGGACTGAAGGTCGCCACGACCCAGCCGTGAAGGCCCGCGGAACGGGTGGCGGCCCCGTCCCGGAACCCCTCTCCTCAAAGGAACAGCACGATGTGGAACGACGACGACCCGGTGCTCGACGACCCGGTGGGTCAGTCGCTCGGCAGCCGGCACGCGCATCTCGCCCGGCGGCTCGGCCGGGCCGCCACCTATCTCACCGGAGTGGCGACGTTCTCCTCCGTGCCCGCCGATCCGGGCGCGGAGGGCTGGGCCGACCTCGCCGGGCTGCTCGGTCCGGGCGCCTTCGCCGACATGTTCAGCAGTCCTGCCGTCCCGCCGCCGACCTGGGAGCCCGTCTTCCGTCTCGAGGGCCGGCAGATGATCTGGTCCGGCGGCGACCGGACCGATCGTCCTCGTGCCGCGTCCGACACCGGTGTGGTCGAACTGGGCGCGGACAACGTGCCCGAGATGCTCGACCTCGTCGCACGGACCGAGCCGGGCCCCTTCTGGCCGCGCACCCACGAACTCGGCACCTACCTCGGCGTCCGTGTCCGGGGCAGCCTGGTGGCGATGGCCGGAGAACGGCTGCGGCCCCCCGGATGGGCCGAGATCAGCGCCGTCTGCACCGCCCCCGAAGCGCGTGGGCGAGGTCACGCCGCCCTCCTGGTCGGTGCGCTCGCCGCACGCATCGAGGCACGCGGTGAGCGCCCCTTCCTGCATGTGGCCGAGACGAACACCGGCGCGATCTCGTTGTACGAGCGGCTCGGCTTCAAAACCCGCAAGCAGGTGACTTTCCAGGGCTTCCGTACGCCCTGACGGCCCACCTCTGCTTTCCGCCCGTACCGGCCGCCTCCGGCCGGACCGGGTGCCAGGGCGCGTCCGGGCGGGTGGCGTGCGCACCGGCGGTGAGTCTCAGGGCGTACACCGGCCGTTCGCCGGGCACGGGGCCGAGGTAGGCGTGGCCGGTCATGTGGCACCAGGCGGGCAGGTCGAGCGGGGCCGCGGGATCGGTGGCGATGACGTGCACGAGGGTGCCCGGCGGTGCGCCGTCGATCCGCTCGCGCAGCCGGAGCAGGAAGGTGACGCAGATCAGGCCGGTGCCGTCGACGGTCAGGGCGGGTTCGGTGGGTCCGGCGGGCGGGGGCGACGTCGTCATCGGCTGTCCGGCACCGCTGCGGTCGCGGACGGTGCCGCCGGGTCCGACGGCAGGTCCAGCCCCCGGGAGGCGACCGTCCGTACGCTGCCCTCGGCCAGGCGGTAGGTCAGGCCGACGACTGCCGTGCGTCCGGAGGCCACCTGGTCGGCCAGTTCCTGGGAGCGGTCCAAAACGAGGTCCACGGTGTGGCGGACGTGCGTGGCGATGAACCCGTCGTCATCGCTGACGCCGACGGCGCGACCGACAGCTACCTCGACGCCGTCACCGGCTGGCAGGCCAGGCGGTTCGGCTGGGAGGTGCCGCGGGAGTGGGTGATGCAGACCGCCGGCATCATCACCACGCTCAAGACCGCGGTCCAGGCGTTCTCCGCGCCGGGCGACTCGGTTCTCATCCAGCCGCCGGTCTACGCCCACTTCCACGACGACATCCGGCTCAACGGGGCGATCTACTTCGTGATGCGGGCCCTGGGCGAGATGTCGGTGGCGGAACCGGTGTCCGGCGCCTACATCTCCTACGCCAACCGCTCCATCCACCGGTTCGCCGGCTTCCTCAACGGGTGGAACGCGTTCATCTTCCTCCTCGCCACCACCGCGGCCGAACTCAACGCCCTCGGACGCTACGTGCAGTACTGGTTCCCCTCGGCGCCGATCTGGGCGACGGCGGCGGTGGCGGTCACCGTGATGTTCGTCGTCAACGTCGTCGGGGTGAAGTTCTACGGCGAGGCGGAGTTCTGGTTCGCGATCATCAAGGTGGCGGCGATCATCGCGCTGATCCTCTTCGGCTTCGCCATGGTCGTCTTCGGTGTCGGCAACAGGGGACACGCCATCGGCCTCGGTCATCTCCACGAGCACGGAGGCTTCTTCCCCAACGGCGTCAGCGGCGCGTTCCTCGCCATCGTCATGGTCGCCTTCTCCTTCGGCGGCGTGGAGAACCTGGGCATCGCGGCAGGCGAGACCAAGGACGTCGCCACGCCCATGCCGAAGGCCGTCAACGCGACCTTCTGGCGACTCATGATCTTCTACGTCGGCGCCATCACCGTCCTGGTCACCGTCTTCCTCTGGACCTCGCTGAACGGCTCGGGCAGCCCCTTCGTCGCCGTCTTCGCCAAGATCGGCGTACCGGCCGCGGCGACGGTCATGGCAGCAATCATGACGATGACCCCGGTCAGCATGTCCGAGCACGGCCATGGGCTCACCGTCGTCGGCGTCACCATAAGCGGTCACCTGCTGGGCATGTACGCGTTCTCCCCGGTCGTCGGCCGGCTCTCCGACCGGATCGGTCACATGCCGACCATCGTGGCCGGGCAGGCGGTCTTCCTCGTGTCCGCCGTGCTGTCGGGCATTGGCCACGACTCGGTCGGCATGATGATGACGGGACTGTTCTTCCTAGGGCTGGGGTGGTCCCTCAGCCTGGTGGCAGGCTCGGCCATGCTCAGCGAGACCACGCCGGCCGCCTTGCGGCCCGGCGTGCAGGGCACCACGGAGACCGCGATGAACGTCGTCGCGGCCGTGGGCGCCGGCCTCGCCGGGCCCTTGATGGGCTGGACCGGCTTCGGCGTTCTGAACGCCGTCGCCGCCGTCCTGGTCCTGCCCGTGCTCGCCTTCCGAGCCGTCCTCGTGCGCGCACGCTGAATCGACCACGAGCGTCAGCGTCCGGACGGTACCGCGTCCGCGGGCGGCCGCCGCCCCGCCTTCGCCCGGCCGCGTGCGGCCCGGACGCGGCCGGTCACCTGGTACCAGGAGGCGGCCAGCACGACGGCGAGAGCCGCTTCGACCAGGTCACCGCCGTAGTACATGATCTGGGCGCCGGTGTGCAGGTCGGCGGCCGCGAAGGTGGTGCCGGGCGGCCCGGCCGCGTACAGGGATTTGGCGAGGACGGCGTGCGCGGCGCCGGCGACCAGCAGGGTCGTCCCGCGCGCGGTCGGGCTCCAGCGGCGGCGTACCGGGTCGAGCCGGCAGACCGCGAAGGTGAACAGCAGTCCGGCCGCCAGGACATGCACATGCACCGCCGCGTGCAGCCACGCATGGTGCTGCATGCCGGCGAAGAGGCCGGTCCGGTACAACAGCCACAGCCCTCCGACGTCGAGCAGAGCCGCCAGCGGGGGGCAGACGAGCCAGCCCGCGGCACGGGAGTGGGCCAGCGCCAGTAGCCCTCGGCGCGCGCTTCCGGGGGCCAGGGAGCGCAAGGCCAGAGTGAGGGGACGGGCCAGGACGAACAGCAGGGGGGCCGTCATGCCGACGATCAGGTGCTGGACCATGTGGGCGGTGAACGCACCACCCGGCGGCGAGCCCACCACCGCCCAGGCCAGGCCCGTACTCCCGGCCGAGAACGACACATCGCGCCACCGGGGCCAGGCATCCCCACGGCGCCGCAAGCGGGATGCGGCCGCCACGTAGACGACGGCCGCCGACAGCGAGGCCGCCGCGGTGAGCAGGAGCACCGGGCCAGGCCCGGTCCCCGGGTCGGCGTGGACGTGCGCGAGCATCACGATGCCGTCGAGGCCCGGCCGTGGCGGGCCGCACGGACGGCCAGCCCCACGCCGATCAGCAGCAGCAACAGTCCGGCAAGATTCCACGCCCAGTCGTAGGGGGTGACGTCCACGCCGTAACGGATCTGGTGCAGGCGCAGCAATTTGTGGTCCACGATCCCGTCGTACAGCTGGAAGGCGCTCAGACCCAGGAAGAATCCGGCCCAGGCGTGGGCCGCGGCCAGGGCTCGGCGGCGGCGCAGATCGGCGAAGAGGAAGAATCCCGCGACCAGGGCGATCAGCTCGGCGGTGTGCAGCAGCCCGTCCGAGAGCAGTCCGATGCTGGGAGTGGAACGGTCGTAGAAGTGGTGCCAGCCCAGGATCTGGTGGAAGACGATCTCGTCGACCGCGGCCATCACCGCTGTCCCGATCACCCCGCACACCACCATCGACCTGCGCGGCTCGGGGCGTGCTTCAGAGACCTCGGGCGGGTGAACCGGTGCGCTCATGAGTCTGCCTCCTGACACGGACACGTCTGCTGCTTCGTACGCCTACCCGTCGCACCGGACACGAGCCCGCCGCTCACCGCGTCAGAGTGAGAGCCGCCGGCCGACAAGGATCGCGAGGCCGGCCGACGGGTACCCGCGGCGGTATGATGAAGCGCGCGCTGTGGCAGGGGCTCCTCGCCGGCACCGCCGGAGGCTTGGTGATGACCCTCGGCGAGAAACTCGAACAGGCCGTCACCCGACGGCCCGACTCCCACGTCCCCGCACGGGTTCTCCAGCGCCTGACCGGCCTGCCCGAACATGCCGGCAAGCAGCCCGTGCCGGTGAACCGGGCCATGCACTTCGGCCAGGCCGCGCTCCTCGGCGTCCTGCGCTCGGTCATGGCCCAGGCCGGCCTTCGCGGACCGGTGGCCTCGGCGAAGTTCACCGTGGTGCGCCTCACCAACGACCAGATCCTCGAGAACGCCACCGGCGTGGGCGCCCCGCCGCCCACCTGGCCCCGCGGGGAACTCGTCATCGACGTCCTTCACAAGGCCGTCTACGCCTTCACCACCGGCGCCGTCGCCGACGCTCTCGCTCAGCGGAGCAGCGGTCCCGGTCCCGGCCGACGCCACGCCGCCCTCCGCTCCGGCCGCCACGCCCGCATCGGCCCTCTGCCCCGCAAGGACGCTTACGGCAGGTAGCACCGCTGCTCACGTGCTTCTCTCTCCGAGGCGGTGCGCTCGGACTTCACCTGAGCCGTGTACCGCTGACTACTGCCCCGCAACTTCTGTACGGCCTCGTTCTCGTAGAGCTACGACGAGGGCACAAGTAGCTCAGCGTGATTTCAGGACCTCTGCTTGATGACGAGGCTCGGGGACCGCTCCGTCGTTCAGGGCGGCGACGTCGGCGTGCGCGGCCTCGACGGCTCCGGGGCACGCCTCGCGCTCGGCATGCCCGGCGAGTGCCCGGTGGATGCTCGCGACGGAAGGATTGGGTCCCTTGCGTTCGCCGGTGGGGATGATCAGGTCGGGCTGGATCTGTTCGACGGACTCGCCGCTCGCGCGGCGCCGGAGCACGGTGCGGAGCATGTCGTTGGTGACGACCGGCGGCCGGCCGCCGTGCTTGCCCTTGCGGAACGCGGTGTCGAGCCCTTCCGGAGTGGACTCGCGGATGTTCTCCCGCTCGGTCTGCGCCACCATCTCCAGGACCGGGCCGTGGGCGGTGAGGTGGTCAGCCAGGGCGGTGGGTTCGGTGGCGTCGCGGCCGAGCGGGCCGTACGCGGACGCGGGTGCTGATCTTCTCGCCGAAGATCTTGTCCCTCGGGATGCCGTGCTTGCTGAGCGCGTCGAGTGGGAAGACAGGGATTTTCCTCTGCCCGGTTGAGGTTACCCCTTCGGTAGGATACCCGAGGGGGTATCTCGAAGGAGTGTGGGTCGTGGAACTGGCGATGGCGGCTGAGGAACTGAAGACGGTGGTCAACCGGCTGCGCCGGGCGCAGGGCCAGATCGCCGGTGTGATCAAGATGATCGAGGAGGGGCGGGACTGCGAGGACGTGGTCACGCAGCTCGCGGCGGCGTCCCGGGCTTTGGACAGGGCGGGTTTTGCGATCATCGCGACCGGCCTGCAGCACTGCCTGAACGATACGGACATGGCTGCCTCCGGCGACCGGGAGCAGATGCGTACTCGACTGGAGAAGCTGTTCCTTTCTCTGGCCTGAGCTGTGGTGCCGCGACGCCGGATCACCCGCCCGGTTCGGCGCGGTTGGCCACATGGCCTGGCTGCGAAAGGGAGGGACCCGGAGCCGGGTCCCTCCCTTTGTGGTGTGGTTCAGCGGTTGCGCAGTGCGGCCAGCGTGTTGTCGAGGTCGGCGGCGCGGGGACGGTTGTGGGGCAGCTTGGCGAGCAGGGCGGCCATGCCGCAGGTGTTGGTCAGGGCGGAGAAGACCAGACCGCCCGCGATGCCGGCGGAGAGCAGCTGGAAGGCGGGGTGGACGACGAGCCCGAGCAGCAGGCCGAGCAGCACGATCACTCCTGCGGTGAGCCTCACCTGCCGTTCCATTCCCCAGGTGGCACGCGAGGCGCCCTGCGGGTGGTGCAGCTCGTGGCCGTCGGCCGCCCAGGCGCCGGTGCCTCCCGACAGGGTGGCGGCCCTGACGCCGTTCTCCGCGAGGATCCTGCCGGCGTTCTCGGAGCGGGCACCCGAGGCGCACACGACCAGGACGTCACCGCGTTCGGCGGCGTGCCGGATGTCGGGCAGTGCGCGCCGGATCTGGTCGAGGGGGATGTTGAGCGCGCCGGGGAGGTGACCGCCGGCGTATTCGCCGGGGGTACGCACGTCGATGACGGTCAGTTCGTGCAGGCGGGTGCGCGCCTCGTCGGTGGCGAGGGCCGTGGGTGTGGTCATGGCAGATGTCCTTACGGATGCGGAAGTTGTGGTGGGGCTTGATCTGACGGGAGCCGGGCTCCAGGCGGTCCTGAGATGCGCGGCCGGCTGGAGAAGCTCTCCCGGTTCCCTGCTCCTGAGCTGTTGACGGCCCTCGTGTTCAGATGATCACGTCGGCGAGCATGAAGGCCGCCACCGCCAGCAGTACGCCGGCGAAAATCTTCTGAAGGGTGGTGCCGGAGATCTTCGTCGCGAGGCGTTTGCCGTCCCAGGCGCCGAGGATCGCGGCTCCGGTGAAGGGCCCGATGATCTCCCAGTGGAGCCCGCCACTGGTGCCGGTGCGAGCGGCAAGCGCGGCGAGTGAGTTGACCGTGATGACGAGCAGGCTGGTGCCCACCGCCCGCCGCATGGCCAGTCCCAGGACGCTCACCAGGGCGGGCACGGCGAGGAATCCCCCGCCGACCCCCAGGAAGCCCGTCACGGCGCCGAGTCCGGCACCGGCACCGGCCGCCTTGCCGGGACGGATCCGGTCCGGCGGTTCCGACGCGGACGGACGCAGCATGCGCAGGGCCGCCAGCGCGGCGATGACCGCGAACGCCGACGTCAGGACGGCTTCGGGCAGGCTTCCGGCGACGGCCCCGGCGAGGAAGGCGGGGACGATGCCCGCCGCGGCGAACAGCGCCCCTGTCTTCCATGCCACGTTCCCGTCGCGGGTGTGGGCGTACAGGGCGGTGGCGGAGGTGGCGGTGACGATGATCAGGCTGGCGGTGGTGGCGGCGGCCGGAGCGAAGCCGAGCAGGTAGATCAGTGCCGGTACGGCAAGGACGCTGCCACCGCCGCCGAGGGCTCCGAGGGCGATACCGATGACGGCCCCGGCGATGAGGGCGAGAACAAGTACGGTCACGCTGTCCGGCCGCTGTTCCCGCGCTCGTCGACGACCGGGTGCCCGGCGGCGGCCCACGCGTTCATGCCGCCTTCAACGTCCACCGCCTGCGCTCCGCGCTCGGCGAGGAGCTTCGCCGCCTGCTGGGAGCGGTGACCGCTGCGGCAGATCACCACCAGCGGCCGGCCCTCCGCCTCGGTCGGCAGAGTGGCGCCGGCGACCAGTCTCGTCAGCGGTACGTGGACGGCGCCCGGAGCGTGGCCCGCGGCCCATTCGGGCTTCTCGCGGACGTCCAGCAGGACGGCGCCGGGCTGATCGCCGCTGGTACGGCTGCGTGCCTCGTCGACCGTGACGCGGGGCCCGTTTCGGCGAAAGAGGAACATCACACGCTTCCTTCCTTGCGGGGAGAACGGTCGGACATCAGCCGGAGGCCAGCGGCAGCCCGGCATCCGTCGCGGCGTCGAAGCTGTCGTCCACGGCGACCACGTCGCGGCCGGCGGCATCCAGCAGGGAGGCGGCGATCGCCGCGCGCATCCCGCCGGCGCAGTGCACCCATACCGTCCCGGGCGGTACCTCACCGATCCGGCCGTGCAGCTCGTGGACGGGGATGTGGACCGAGCCGTCGATGTGGCCGCCCACGCGCTCCGAGTCCCGGCGCACGTCCAGCACGACCACGTCGTCGCCGCGCTCACGGACGTCGGCGAGGTCGGCGAAGCGGGCGCGGGGGAAGGAGGCGAGGCGCTCGCCTTCGCGGACCCAGGCGGCCGGGTCGCCGGTGGCGGCGGCGGCCGGGCGGTCGATGCCCACCCGCGCCAGTTCCCGCTGCGCGTCGGCGACCTGATCCGGGGTGTCGGCGAGCAGGGTGACGGGCTTGCCCCACGGGATCAGCCAGGCCAGGTAGGTGGCGAGCTTGCCCTCGCCCTCGAAGTTGAACGACCCGGCCACGTGCCCCTCGGCGAAGGCCGTGCGGCTGCGCAGGTCCACCACCCACTCACCCGCGGCCAGCCGGGAGGCGATCTCCTCGGCGTCCGCACGCCTCGGCGGGGTGAGGTCGACCGGTGCGGGGCCCGCGGCGTTGGCCGGGCCCATGTGCGCGTAGTAGGCGGGTACGTCGTCCAGTCCGGCCAGCATCTGTGTGACGAAGGTGTCCACGTCCAGGGTCAGCGCGTCGTTCGTCTCGCGCTCCCGGCCGATCGTGGTCGCGTCCCCCTCGGCCTGCGCGGAGGAGCAGAAGCTGCCGAACCCATGGGTGGGCAGCACCGGCACCTCGTCGTCCAGCTCGTCGGCCAGCCGGTGGGCGGAGGCGTGCTGGGCACGGGCCAGCCGCTCGGTCAGCCGCGGCTCCACCAGGTCGGGGCGACCCACCGTGCCGATCAGCAGCGATCCGCCGGTGAACGCCGCCACGCCGCGCCCGTCCTCGGTCAGGGCATAGGAGGTGTGGTGCGGGGTGTGCCCGGGGGTGGCGATCGCGCGGAGCACCAGACCCTCGTCCACCGTCACGGTGTCGCCGTCGGCGACCGGGGTGCGGGGGAAGGACACGTGTGCCCCGGCCGGCACCAGGTACCGGGCGCCGGTGACGCGGGCCAGCTCCAGACCGCCGGTGACGTAGTCGTTGTGCACATGGGTCTCGGCCACGAAAGCGATGCGCACCCCGCGGCGGGCCGCCGCGGCGATGACCCGGTCGATGTCGCGCGGCGGATCGACGACCACCGCGGCGTCGGGCCCGCCGACCAGGTAGCTGCGGTTGCCCAGCCCCTCGAACTCCAGGGTGTCGACAAAGAACACGACTGCGGCTCCTCCACAAGAACGGTGTACCCCGGGGGGTATTCGATACCCACCCTAACAGCAATACCCCAGGGGGTATTCCTGCGGCTCCGGCCGTCCCATATGTCACTGTGTGTGGCATTACGTACACTGCGCCGGGTACTCAGCGGGGTACCAAGGAGCCGGGTTTTCGCCGCACCGAAGGAGCAGCGCACCGTGTCCTACGACCGCACCGTCCGCCTGGCCCTCACCGACTTCGGCGCCGCCACCGCCGCCGTCCGCCAAGCCCTGGCCGCTCAGGGGGTCGGCATCCTCACTGTCAGCCCAGGGGGAGGCCGCGGCCGTGGGCGGCCGAGGACAGGACGGCGCGGGCCGCGCGCTCGCCGGAGTGCAGAGCGCCCTCGATGTGCCCGGCGTGGTCGGTGGCCGTCTCGGTCGAGGCCCAGTGCAGCCGGCCGTCGAGGAACGGCCGCTGGTAGAAGTCGTGGCCGAAGACGGAGTAGTCGCTGAGGGATTGCACGGAAGGCGGGGCCGTCCAGGTCTCGCGACTCCAGTCCTGTACGTACACGGCCTCGGGTGAGGCCGCGGCGGGCCCGAAACACGCACCGAGTTGCGCGGTCACCGCGTCCTCGAAGCCCGGCCGGACGGTCCGGGCGTGCGCGAAGCCGAACAGCGCCGCGGGACGTCCGTCGGCGCCGGACATGTCGTGGATCTCCTGGAGCGGTCCGATCCTGCTGAAGGCCGCGCCGGCGAGCCCGTCCTCGCGCCAGAAGGCGGTGGAGTAGCGGGCGACGACCTTGACGGCGGCCCCATCCACACGGGAGTGGAGCGGGCCAGGCGAACGAGGTCGTCGGGCAGGGCGCCGGCGAAGTCGATGCGCTCCAGCGCCGTCGCGGGTGGTAAGGCCAGGACGACCTGCCCGGCGCGGAAAGTCCGCTCCGGCGTGTGGACGTCCACACGGACCCGCCGGTCAGCTCTGTGGTGCGGCCTCGATGGCAAGTTCCTGCTTGCTGCGGCCCTCCCGACGAGCCCACTCGGTGAGCTTCGCGTCGAGGTCGTCGGGAAGTCGGAGTGTCATCTCCGTACGGGGTGATACCTGACCGGTGTCACGGTGCACGGTCGAGCCGCGTTCCCGGCCCCAAGGAACGTGGGGCCGGGATGGTCGCTCGCACCGCTTGCGGTGGTACAGCAGAGACTTCCGCTTCGAGCGTCATCCGAGCGTCAAGAATCTCCGGACAACCCTCTGAAGGCGCCACCGATACATGCATCTCGCTCGCGAATCCGCAGGTCAGCGAGGTGCAACGATCGATCCGTCCGCACGAACCGTTGCGCGGACGGAAACAGGTCGAGCAATCCGCCCGGACAACAAAAGCGCAGGTCAGGACCTCTTACCCGCAGGCTCCAAGATCGCCACGCACTCCACGTGGTGCGTCATCGGGAACAGGTCGAACACCCGCAGCGTCCGCACCCGGTACCCCCCGTCCCGGAAGTACGCCAGGTCCCGTGCCAGCGCCGCCGGGTCGCAGGCCACGTACGCGATGCGGCGGGCGCCCAGGGAGGACAGGTGCTGCACCGTCTTGCGGCCGGCGCCCGCGCGCGGCGGGTCGAGGACGATGAGGTCGACCTCGTCGATCCCCGTGCGGGGCAGGACGGACTCGACCTTGCCCTGTTCGACGCGGACGCGGGGGAAGTCCGCGAGGTTGTGGCGGGCGTCCTCCACCGCGCGCTTGCCGGACTCGATGCCGAGGACCGCGCCCGCATCGCCGACCCGGTCGGCCAGGGCGCCCGCGAACAGGCCGACGCCGCAGTAGAGGTCGAGGGCCATGTCGCCCTTGCGGGGCAGCAGGCCCTGCATGACGGCGGTGACGAGGGTGTCGGCGGCCTTCGGGTGGACCTGCCAGAAGCCGCCGCCGGCGACCCGGTGGGTGCGGCCGTCGGCGCGTTCGCGGACGAAGGGGCGGCCGTGGACGCGGTGGAGCTGTCCGGAGCGCTCGTCGACGCGCATGACCGAGACCGGGCGGTCGAGTTCGACCAGGGGGAGGCGGGCGCCCGGCTTGGGGGTGAGGACGACCTGGCGGTCCTGGGAGCCCGTCGCGGCGATCGCCTCGACGGAGTCCATGCCCGTCCAGTCCCGCTTCTCGATGCCCAGCTCGCTGACCCCCTCGGCGGCGATCATGCAGTGGTCGATCGGCTCGACCTCGTGCGAGCGGTGCCGGCGCAGTCCCGCGCGGCCGTCAGCGGTGACGGCGTACTGCACGCGTGTGCGCCACGCCGGGACCTGGCCGGCGGGGACCTTGTCGCCCTCGGCCGGCATCACCGTGCCGTCCCAGCCGGCCTCCTCGGGGGTGAGCCCGGCGAGGCGCTGGAGCTGTTCGGCGACGACCTCGCCCTTCAGGCGGCGCTGGGCGCCCGGCTTGGCGTGCTGCCAGTCGCAGCCGCCGCAGCGGCCGGGGCCGGCGAAGGGGCAGGGGGCGTCGATGCGGTCCTTGGAGGCGTCCAGCACCCGCACCGCGTCCGCGCGGAGGAAGCGGGCCCCCTCCTCGCCCTCGGTGACCTGCGCGACGACCCGTTCGCCGGGCAGCGCGTGCCGGACGAAGAGGACCTGGCCCTCGGAGGTGCGGGCGATGCAGTGGCCGCCGTGGGCGACGGGGCCGACCTCGACCTCGTACTCCTCCCCCACCAGTGATTTCCTCGGTTCTGCCTGCATGGCGGGGTGACTCCACAACATCGAGAGCGGACGGGCCCCTCAAGGCCCGGGACAACAGCCCACCAGTCTACGTGTGCGAGGAGGGGTCCTTCGCCCGCTCCGCCGGACCGCGGCGCACCGAGCCGGGGGCGACCCAGTCCTGCCGCCTGCGGGCGCGCTGCTTGGCCGCCTCGGAGGACTGGAGCTGGTACGGCACCGAGGTCACCATCACGCCGGGCGTGAACAGCAGCCGGCCCTTGAGCCGCAGCGCGCTCTGGTTGTGCAGCAGGTGTTCGTACCAGTGGCCGACCACGTACTCGGGGATGATCACGGAGACCACGTCGCGCGGGGACTCCTTGCGCAGGCTCTTGACGTAGTCGATGACCGGGCGCGTGACCTCGCGGTACGGCGAGTCGAGCACCTTCAGGGGTACGTCGATGCCGCGCCGTTCCCACTCCGCGCGGAGCGCCTTGGTGTCGGCCGGGTCCACGTTGACGCTGAGCGCCTCCAGGCTGTCGGAGCGCATCAGCTTGGCGTAGCCGAGGGCGCGCAGCGCGGGCCGGTGGATCTTGGAGATCAGGACGACCGAGTGGACGCGGGAGGGCCGCACCATGTCGTCGTTCGGGGCCTCGGGGGCGGCGATCTCCTCGGCGACGCGGTCGTAGTGCTTACGGATCGCCGTCATCGTCGCGTAGAAGATGCACATGCCGAGCAGCGCGACCCAGGCGCCGTGGGTGAACTTGGTGACGAGGACGACGACCAGGACCAGGCCGGTGAAGAAGGCGCCGAAGGTGTTGATGGCCCGGGAGCGGACCATGTGGCGGCGCTTGGCCTGGTCCCCCTCGGTGGCCAGCAGCCGGTTCCAGTGGCGGACCATGCCGATCTGGCTGAGCGTGAAGGACACGAACACGCCGACGATGTAGAGCTGGATCAGCCGCGTGGAGTCCGCTCCGTAGACCCACACCAGCAGGGCGGCCGCGCCGGCGAGCAGCACGATGCCGTTGGAGAAGGCGAGGCGGTCGCCGCGGGTGTGGAGCTGGCGGGGGAGGTAGCGGTCCTGGGCGAGGATCGAGCCGAGCAGCGGGAAGCCGTTGTAGGCGGTGTTCGCGGCGAGGAACAGCACCAGCGCGGTGGCGGCGGCGAGGATGATGAACAGGAGGCTGCCGTGGCCGAAGACGGCCTCGGCGACCTGGGAGATCACCGGGTCCTGGACGTAGTCCGCGCCGAGCGGGGCGCCGTCGTGGATCAGGTCCTTGGCGGGGTTCTCGGCCATGCGGACGTCGGTGGCCATGGCCAGTCCGATGATGCCGCAGAACATGGTGACGGCGAGCAGGCCCATCATGGCGAGCGTGGTCGCGGCGTTGCGCGACTTGGGCTTGCGGAAGGCCGGTACGCCGTTGGAGATCGCCTCGACACCGGTGAGCGCGGCGCAGCCGGAGGAGAAGGCGCGCAGGAGCAGGAAGAGCAGGGCGAAGCCGGCGAGGCCCGGGTGTTCGGGTTTGATCTCGTAGTCCGCGGTCGGCGCCCGCATGTCGTCGCCGAGCACGACCCCGCGGAACGCACCCCACGCGATCATCGTGAAGACGCCCGCGACGAAGACGTAGGTGGGGATCGCGAAGAGCGTGCCCGACTCCTTGACCCCGCGCAGGTTCATCAGCGTCAGCAGCACGATCACGCCGATCGCGCAGGCCACCTTGTGCTCGACGACGAACGGGACCGCCGAACCCAGGTTCTCGATGCCGGAGGAGATCGACACGGCGACGGTGAGGACGTAGTCGACGAGCAGGGCGCTGGCGACGGTCAGTCCGGCCTTGGGGCCGAGGTTGGTGGTGGCCACCTCGTAGTCGCCGCCGCCGCTGGGGTAGGCGTGGACGTTCTGACGGTAGGAGGCGACCACGGTGAACATCAGCACGACGACCGCGACGGCGATCCAGGGGCTGAAGTGGTACGCCGACAGGCCCGCGATCGACAGGACCAGCAGCACCTCGCCGGGGGCGTACGCCACGGAGGAGAGCGGGTCGGAGGCGAAGACGGGGAGGGCGACACGCTTCGGCAGGAGCGTTTCACCCAGTCGGTCACTGCGCAGTGCGCGCCCGATAAGAATCCGTTTGGGCACGTCGGTCAATTTGGACACAGCAGTGAATCGTAAGCCTTAGGACCGGGGGCGGCCCAACCACCACCCCACATCCATACGGCTTCCATACGGCCTCTGCTCTCCGGGTGAAATCACCGGTGACCGGACCGGGGATTCGGCAGGTCGGGGCAGTTCCATGCCTATATGACCAGTCCGGCCGTAGTCGCCACGTCCCGTGGAGGTTCCCATGTGTCCGACCGCAGAACTGATCGGCGCCGCGGCCGCCCTCGTCGGCCTCGGGATCCTCGCGCTGGCGAGCGTGCGCAGCATCACGCGCCGCTGACCGCCCCGGGGACCCGCCCGGCGACTCCTGCGAGCAGCTCCTCCGGTCCGATGGCGGCCACCCGCGTCGACGGCACCGTGCAGGCGTACGCCCCCGCCACCGCCCCGAGCCGGGCGCAGTGGAGGGCGCCTGCGCCGCCGAGCCGGCCGTGCAGGAAGGCGGCCGCGAAGGCGTCGCCGGCCCCGTTGGAGTCGACGACCGGTGCCGGGGGCTCGGCCGCGGGGACGTGGGTCAGTTCGTCGTCGGCCAGCAGGTACGCGCCCTCGGCGCCCGCGGTGGCGACGACGGTCCGGGCCCGGCCCCGCGCGGCGATCCGGCGCATGGCGGCCTCCGGGTCGGTCAGGGCGGCGGCGGAGAGGAAGACGAGGTCCGCGGCGAGGGCGAAGGGCTCGTGGTAGGGGTTGACGCCGTCCCAGTCGTGCAGGTCGGTCGAGATCGTCACGCCCGCCTCGCGCAGCAGGGGCAGGGCGTCGGCGCACGGCTGGGTGATGACGACGTGGGCGTGCCGGCTGACGGCGGCCAGTTCGCGCACCGTCTCCTCGGGCAGCCGGTCCGTCTCGGACCAGCGGGTCGCGTCGTACAGGGAGAGCCTCCGGCCGTCGGGGCCGACCAGGTTGACCGCGCGCTTGGTGCCGCACGGCTGCGGTACGGCGGTGAGCGCGATGCCGTGGTCCCGGTGCAGGGCGCGGACGAGGTCGCCCTCGTGGTCGTCGCCGATCAGGTCGAGGTGGTGGGTGCGCAGGCCGAGGGCGCTGGTGCCGAGGGCGACGAAGTCGCCGCTCTGTCCCGCGCGGGTGACGATGCCCGGCCGGATCATGTGACTGTCGGCGAGCGGCACGGGCAGCTCGGGCACGTGCACGATCGTGTCCACGCCCGCGCCGCCCAGGACGAGGACGTCGATCTCGGTGGTCATGGCCGGCTCTCCTTGCTCGGGGCATCGGTCGCGCCCGGGTGGTGCGGATGCGTCGGACCCGGCGCGCGCACGTGGCGACCGGGCCCCGGAGGGCGTCGGGACCGCGATCCCCCGGCATGATGTTGCCTGGCGGCCCGTACTCAGGCCGCGATGTTTGCCTGGCGAGCCGAAAGAGAGACATGAGCACGAAGGTCATGAAGGTCGAACGGCCTGCAGGAAGCACGGTGTGACGGAATGCATATTGTCATCATGGGCTGCGGAAGGGTGGGGTCCGCCCTGGCCCAGACCCTGGAGGAACAGGGGCACACGGTCGCCGTGATCGACCAGGACCCCACCGCCTTCCGCCGTCTGGGCTCCGGGTTCGGGGGCCGGAGGGTCACCGGGGTCGGCTTCGACCAGGACACCCTGCGCGAGGCGGGCATCGAGGAGGCGGGTGCCTTCGCCGCCGTCTCCAGCGGCGACAACTCCAACATCATCGCCGCGCGGGTGGCCCGCGAGATGTTCGGCATCGAGAACGTCGCCGCCCGCATCTACGACCCCCGCCGTGCGGAGGTCTACCAGCGCCTGGGCATCCCCACGGTGGCGACCGTGCGCTGGACGGCCGACCAGATGCTGCGCCGGCTGCTCCCCTCGGGCGCCGAGCCGCTGTGGCGCGACCCCACCGGCGGGGTGCAGCTCGCCGAGGTGCACACCTCCACGGCCTGGGTGGGACACAGGATCAGCAGGCTGCAGGACGAGACCGGCGTGCGCGTGGCCTTCCTGACCCGGCTCGGCGAGGCGATCCTGCCCAGCTCGCAGACGGTGCTGCAGGAGGGGGACCTGGTGCATGTGATGATGCGCACCGATGAGATCGACCGCGTCGAGGCGGCGTTCGCCAAGGGTCCCGAAGAGGAGGGCGGTCACTGATGAGGGTCGCCATTGCCGGAGCCGGCGCCGTCGGCCGCTCGATCGCGGGCGAGCTGCTGGAGAACGGCCACGAGGTCCTGCTGATCGACAAGGCGCCGACCGCCATCTCGGTGGAGCGCGTGCCGCAGGCGGAGTGGCTGCTCGCCGACGCCTGCGAGATCACCTCCCTGGACGAGGCGGCGCTCCAGCGCTGCAACGTCGTCATCGCCGCGACCGGCGACGACAAGGTCAACCTGGTCGTCTCGCTGCTCGCCAAGACCGAGTACGGCGTCCCGCGCGTCGTCGCCCGGGTGAACAACCCGAAGAACGAGTGGCTGTTCAACGAGTCCTGGGGCGTGGACGTCGCCGTCTCCACCCCGCGTCTGATGTCGGCCCTGGTGGAGGAGGCGGTGAGCGTCGGCGACCTGGTCCGGCTGCTGCGCTTCAGCCACGGCGACGCCAACCTGGTCGAGCTGACCCTGCCGGAGGAGTCGGCGCTGGCCGGCACGCAGGTCGGGGACGTCCAGTGGCCGCAGGACACCTCGCTGGTCACCATCATCCGCGGCACGCGCGTCCTGACGCCGACCCGGGAGGACTCCCTGGAGGCCGGCGACGAACTCCTCTTCGTGGCCGCCCAGGCGCGTGAGGAGCAGTTGGAGGACCTGCTCTCGGTACGCAGGGAGTCGTAGAAGGTGGAAGAAGGGGGCGCCCGGAGTTCTCCGGGCGCCCCCTTCTTCCGTACGGAAGTTTCGTGCGGAAGTGCGGAAGTACGGACTAGGACTCGCGGCGGTGACGGCCGGCCGTCGTCGTCCCGCCGTTCTCCCGTGCGGCGGCGGCCTCGCGCTCCTCCTCCGCGCGCTCCTCCGCCTCCATCTCGGCGAACACGTCGATGGGCGGCGGCGCCTTCGCCAGGAAGACCCACGTCAGGTACACCGCCAGCAGGAACGGCGGGATCTTCAGTGCGATCAGCACCCAGCCCAACTGGGTCGTGTCCGCCCACCAGTACAGCGGGAACAGGATCGCGCTCTTGCCGAGCAGGATCAGCCCCCACGCCCAACTGGCCTTGGTGTACGCCTTCTTGCGGCCGGGGTTGCGGGTGCGCCAGGAGAGGTTCTCCTTGAAGACGGGGCCCAGCATCAGACCGATCAGGGGGACGCCCGCCATCGCCGTGACGATGTACGCCAGGGCCAGGCCCAGCGTGTACAGCATGCCCGGCAGGTAGAAGTCCTTGGCGTTGCCGGTCATCATCGCGAAGACCACACCGAAGGCCACGCCGAAGACGCCGCTGAAGGCGTGCTTGACGGTGTCCTTGCGCACCAGCCGGACCACGACCATCACCAGCGCCACGGCGAGCGCCGCGATCGCCGACATGTGCAGGTCCTTGTTGACCGTGTAGATGCTGACGAAGAGCAGCCCGGGGAGCACCGTCTCGACCATGCCCCGCACCCCGCCGAACGCCTCGAAGAGGGCGGCTTCGGTCACCGCCCGGGCGTCGTCCGCGGATGTGTCTTCGGTTGTCGGCTTGTCGAGTGACGTCACCGGCTACTCCCGTCCGAGGGGTCTCAGTTCGTATTTCGGATTGAACAGCACCCGGCGGCCCTGGCTCATCGAGATCCGGCCTGATGCGATCAGCTTGCGCCCCGGCTCTATCCCCACGATGGAGCGTCTGCCGAGCCACACCACGTCGAGCGCGGCGGAGCCGTCGAACAGCTCGGCCTCCAGGGCCGGAACCCCCGCGCGCGGCCGCAGCGTGACCGTGCGCAAGGTACCAGTAACCGTGACGATCTGCCGGTCGCGGCAGTCGCCTATCCGCGTACAGCCGGCCGTCTCGGCGTCCTCGCGCAGCTCCTCGGACTCCAGGTCCTCCTGAGACGAGGAGAGCCGGTCGAGCATGCGCCGGAACCGGCCTGCCGGCTTCTCGGATCGAGGAACAGCACTCATATCTGAAGCGTACCGGGGTGCACTGACGGTCACGTACCCCCTGCCGCCCCGCTCCGAACGGCCCTTTCCCGGCCATCTCGCGCGAGGACGCCCCTGACCTTCACTTCTCGAAGCGGTAGCCCATGCCCGGCTCCGTGATCAGGTGCTTCGGATGTGACGGATCCGCCTCCAGCTTCCGCCGCAGCTGCGCCATGTACACGCGCAGGTAGTTCGTCTCCGTGCCGTACGACGGCCCCCACACCTCCTTCAGCAGCTGCTTCTGCGCCACCAGCCGGCCGCCGGCCCGCACCAGCACCTCCAGCAGATGCCATTCGGTGGGGGTCAGCCGTACGTCCCTGCCGTCGCGGTTGACCTTCTTCGCGGCCAGGTCGACGGTGAACCCGGCGGTCTCCACCACCGCGTCCCCCCCGTCGCCGGCGGGCTCCGCGCGGCGCACGGCGGCCCGCAGCCGGGCGAGCAGTTCGTCCATGCCGAAGGGCTTGGTGACGTAGTCGTCGGCGCCCGCGTCCAGCGCCTGGACCTTCTCGCCGGAGGCGTGCCGCGCGGACAGCACCAGGACCGGCACCCGGCTCCAGCTCCGCAGCTCCCTGAGCACGTCGACCCCGTCCATGTCGGGCAGGCCGAGGTCGAGGACGACGACGTCGGGATGGCGGGCGGCGGCCGCGCGGAGGGCGCCGGCGCCGTCATGGGCGGAGTCGACCTCGTACGCACGTGCCCTGAGGTTGATCACCAGGGCGCGCACGATGGCCGGGTCGTCGTCGACCACCAGGACACGGGTCATGAGGGCTGCCTTTCGGGTTCCGCGGTCTCTTCCGCGACTGCCGGTGCTCCCGCGGCGCGCAGGGTGAGCGCCATGGTGAGGCCGCCGCCGGGGGTGTCCTCGGCGTTCAGCGTGCCGCCCATGGCCTCGGCGAAGCCCCGGGCGACCGCCAGGCCGAGACCGACCCCGGCCCCGCGCGGGGCGTCACCGTGCCGCTGGAAGGGTTCGAAGATGCGGTCCTTGGCCTCGTCGGGGACGCCGGGGCCGCGGTCCACCACCCGCACCTCGACCCGGTCGGCGAGGGCGCTGGCGGCGACCAGGACGGACTGGCCGGGAGGACTGTACTTGACGGCGTTCTCGATCACGTTGGCCATCGCCCGCTCCAGCAGCCCCGGGTCGACGGCGACCATGGGCAGGGCCTCGGGGACGTCCAGGGCGACGCTGCCCTCGGGCACCCCGCCGAGCGCCATCGGCACCACCTCGTCCAGGTCGATCTCACGGATCAGGGGGGTGACCGTGCCGGTGTGCAGCCGGGACATGTCCAGCAGGTTGCCCACCAGGTGGTCCAGGCGGTCGGCGCCGTCCTCGATGCCCTCCAGCAGCTCGGCCCGGTCCTCGGGGGACCATTCGACGTCCTCGGAGCGCAGCGAGGAGACGGCGGCCTTGATCCCGGCCAGCGGGGTGCGCAGGTCGTGGCTGACGGCGGCCAGCAGGGCGGTGCGGATGCGGTTGCCCTCGGCGAGGGCGTGGGCCCGGCCGGCCTGCTCGCGCAGCCGGCGGCGGTCCAGGACGACGGCGGCCTGCGCGGCGAAGGCGGCCAGCACCCTGCGGTCCTCGGCGGGCGGCACCCGGCCGGTCAGCGCCAGCGCCATGTGGTCGCCGACCGGCACCTCCACGTCCGCGTCCTCGGGCCGTTCGACCGGGCGTCCGCGCCCCGCCCGGCCGGCGCAGGTCCACGGTTCGACGTCGCCCTCGCGTTCGAGGAGGGCGGCGGACTCCATGCCGAAGGTCTCCCGGACCCGCTCCAGCAGGTCCTCCAGGCCCGTCTCACCGCGCAGCACGTTGCCGGCGAGGAAGGACAGGATCTCCGACTCGGCGCGCAGCCGGGCCGCCTGGTGGGTGCGCCGGGCCGCGAGGTCCACCACGGACGCCACCGCCGCGCCGACCGCGACGAAGATCACGATGGCGACGATGTTCTTGGGGTCGGAGACGGTCCAGCGGTGCAGGGGCGGGGTGTAGAAGTAGTTCAGCAGCAGTGAGCCGACCGCCGCGGAGGCCAGGGCCGGCCAGAGCCCGCCGAGCAGGGCCGCCGCCACCGTCAGGGCCAGGAACAGCAGCATGTCGTTGGCGAGTCCCAGGTCCACGGCGCTGAGCAGCACCGCCACCACCGCCGGTCCCGCCACGCCGACCGCCCAGCCCCAGGCCAGCCGGGAACGCCCGAGCCGCGCGCCACGGGCGCCGGGCAGCCCGCGGCCCTTGGCGACCTCCTCGTGGGTGACGATGTGCACGTCCAGGTCGGGTCCGGAGTCCCGGGCGACGGTCGCGCCGACGCCGGGTCCGAAGACGTACTGCCAGGCCGGGCGGCGCGAGGAGCCGAGCACGATCTGGGTGGCGTTGGCCCCGCGGGCGAAGGCGAGCAGGTCGGCCGGGATGTCGTCGCCGACGACGTGGTGGAAGGTGCCGCCGAGGTCCTCCACCAGGGTGCGCTGCTCGACCAGCTCCCCGGGCGATGCCGCGGTGAGCCCGTCGCTGCGGGAGATGTAGACGGCGAGCAGTTCGCCGCCGGCGCCCTTCTCCGCCAGCCGCGCGGCCCGCCGGAGCAGGGTGCGGCCCTCCGGACCGCCGGTCAGGCCGACGACGATCCGCTCGCGGGAGCCCCATATCGCCGAGACCTCGTGCTCGCTGCGGTAGCGCTGGAGGTGGGCGTCGACCCGGTCGGCCACCCACAGCAGCGCCAGCTCCCTCAGCGCGGTGAGGTTGCCGGGGCGGAAGTAGTTGGACAGGGCGGCGTCGACCTTGTCCGGCTGGTAGATGTTGCCGTGCGCCATGCGGCGGCGCAGCGCCTCGGGCGTCATGTCGACCAGCTCGATCTGGTCCGCCCGCCGCACCACCTCGTCGGGTACGGTCTCCCGCTCCCGTACGCCGGTGATCGACTCCACGACGTCGCCCAGCGACTCCAGGTGCTGGATGTTGACCGTGGCCAGGACGTCGATCCCGGCCGTGAGCAGCTCCTCCACGTCCTGCCAGCGCTTGGCGTTGCGCGAGCCGGGGGCGTTGGTGTGGGCGAGTTCGTCGACGAGGGCCACCCGGGGGCGGCGGACGAGGACGGCGTCGAGGTCCATCTCCCTCAGGACGGCCCCGCGGTGCTCGACGTCCCGGTGCGGGATCCGCTCCAGTCCGTGCAGCAGCGCCTCGGTGCGGGGCCTGCCGTGCGGTTCGGCGAAGGCGACCACGCAGTCCGTGCCGCGTCCGGCACGGCGGTGCGCCTCGGAGAGCATCGCGTACGTCTTGCCGACGCCCGGTGCCGCACCGAGGTGGATCCGAAGGCTGCCACGTCCCATGACCCCATTGTCTTCCCCCGTCACGCCCGGCCGGGCGCGGGGCCCCCGTGGGGGTCAGTGCTCGGTGATCTCGCCGTCGCTCAGCTCCAGGACGCGGTCGGCGAGGTCGAGGAGGGTGGGGTCGTGGGTGGCGACGAGCGCGGTGACGTGCTCGCTGCGGACGACCGCGCGCAGCAGCTCCATCACGGCGTGTCCGGTCTCCGCGTCGAGCTGGCCGGTCGGCTCGTCGGCGATGAGGAGGGAGGGGCTGTTGGCGAGGGCGCGGGCGATGGCGACCCGCTGCTGCTGGCCGCCGGAGAGTTCGCCGGGCCGCTGGGCGGCGTGGTCGGCGAGGCCGACCAGGGACAGCAGCAGGTCGACGCGTTCCTCGCGCTCGCGCGGGCCGGCGCGGCGCAGCCGCAACGGGACGCCGACGTTCTCGGCCGCGGTGAGGATGGGGATGAGGCCGAAGGACTGGAAGACGAAGCCGACGTGGTCCCGGCGCAGGGCGAGCAGCCCGTTCTCGTCGAGGCCGGCGAGGTCGCGTCCGTCGACGTGGACTCGTCCCCGGTCGGGGGTGTCGAGGCCGCCGACGATGTTCAGGAGGGTGGTCTTGCCGGATCCGGAGCGGCCCTTGAGGGCGACCAGTTCGCCGCGCGGGACCTCGAAGGAGACACCGCGCAGCGCGTGGACGGCGGCGGCTCCGGTGCCGTACGACTTGTGCACGTCCTCGACGCGCACCATGGTCTCGGTGACCACCTGACTCATCCTGACCGCCCTCCCCCGTGGACCGGACGCCAGTATCCCCGGCCGGCGCCCGGTCGATCAACGCCTCAGGCCGGGTTGTCCCCGTGGGTGAGGGTCTCCCAGGCGACGAAGAGGTTGTTGCTGCCGGAGGGGCGGGTGCGCTCGGTGAGCGCCTGGGTGTTGGTCATGGCGTGGCCGAGGCGGTTGTGCAGGGCGTTGTAGCCGACCTCGGTGACCGGGCCCAGGCCGAGGTGCAGGGAGCCCCCGCACAGCCAGCTCGGGACGGCCGCGCCCTGCTCGTACTTCGCCTGGAAGCCGAGGGCGTGCCGCAGCCGTTCGCCGACGTCGGTGCCGTAGAGGTCCTGGCCCTGGATGCGGCTGGTCTCGGCGATGTGCGAGATGGAGGAGATGCCGTAGCCGGTGTGGGTGAAGTCGCGGCAGGTCTCCTGGGTGAGGCCGGTGACGAAGGTGGACTGGTTCTGCCAGTACTTGACGATCTTGTCCCGGGTGTCCAGGTTCTGGCTCGGCACGGTCTTCGGCAGGGCGCCGTCGGACTCCAGGTAGACGTAGGCGGCGGTGCGGGTGCGGAACTTCGCCATGGCCTTGTCGTAGGAGGCGCGGTCCTCCAGGAAGACGGAGATGCCGACGGCGGCCTCCATCATCGTCAGCTCCCAGTTGCCGTTGGAGTTCGAGCCGTTGATGATCTCGGGGAGGTAGACGTCGCGGAGCATGGTGGCGAAGCGGCCGGAGTTCGCCCAGGTGCCGGTGTAGGTGTGCTTGATGATCTCGGCGGCCTTGGGCCAGGAGGAGCCGGCCCAGCCGGTCTGCAGGGGCGCGTTGCTGTTGGTGTGGTCCCGGATCACGGCGGACCAGGCGTCCATCAGCTCGATGGACTTCCGCGCGTAGCGCTCGTCGCGGGTGACGTACCAGACGAGCGCGTCGGTGTAGGCGGCGATCGCGTCCTCGCGCTCGTCGGTGCAGCCGAGGTTCGGGTTGGAGTACGAACCGCACTCGACCACCGCGCGGGGCTTGGGGGTGCGGTTCAGGTCGGCGTACTTGCTCGCGAGCATCCGGTCGAAGGCGCCCTTCCAGGGCTGGGCGCCGGCGTCGACCTTGCTCCGCGCGAAGTCGAGCTGGCCCCGGGAGACGGTGACTCCGGGGTGGGCGAAGGCGGCGGGGGCGGCCGCGGCCGCTTCTGCGGGTTCCGCGTCGGGGCGGAGTACGAGGGTGCCGACCAGCACCGTGGTCAGGAGTGCGAACAGCGCGGTGCGGGTTCTGCGGCGGTGGCGGCGTGGGGGTGCAGAGGACATGTGGGGGATCCATCCGTTCTCGTACGTGAACGATGAGCGCCTTTCTGAACATTCGGATGGCCTGAGACGATAGGTCCAGACCAATACCGCGTCAAGGGTCCGCATGCGGAGAGCGTCGAGGGTCCGCACACGGAAAGCGCCGAGAGGCGCGCGGAAAGCGTCAGGGGCCCGTGCGGGAAAGGGCCGCTCCCCTCGACGTCGAAGGGTGCGCACGGAAAGCGCCGAGGGCCCCACACAGGAGAGAACCGCACCCCCGACGTCGAAGGATGCGCACGGAAAAGGGCCGCACCCCTTGGCGGGGTGCGGCCCTTCGACCGGTCTGCTAGCGGACCTCGGTGATCTCCGGTCCGCGCTGGAGCTGGCCCATGCCGCCGGCGAAGCGGGAGCCGCCCTCCTCCTGCTGCACGTTCTCCGGGACCATCTGCGCGTCGTTCGGCAGCTTCAGGACGATCGGGTCGCGCGGGGCCATCGGGCCCTCACCACGCACCACGACCGTGTCCCGGAAGATCTGCTCCAGCAGCCCGGCGGCCCCCGGCTGCACCGCGCCCTGGCCCGAGATCACCCCGCGCAGGAACCAGCGGGGGCCGTCCACGCCGACGAACCGCACGACCTGGAAGCCGCCGGTGCCGTCCGGCAGCTGCACCGGCACCTGGGCCCGCAGCTCCCAGCCCAGCGGGCCCTCGACCTCGTCGATGATGCCGCCCTGCTGGGTGATGCCGGCCGCGATCTCCTCGCGCACCTCGCCCCAGATGCCCTCGCGCTTGGGCGCGGCGAAGGCCTGGAGCTGGATGGCGCTGTCCCGCAGCACGACGGTGGCCGCGACGATCGCGTCGCCCGCGACCTCCACCCGCAGCTCCATGCCGTCGACCCCGGGCACGAAGAGGCCGCCCAGGTCGACCCGGCCCTCGCCGGGCGCGCTGACCTCGCTGCTGTCCCAGGGCCCGTCGGGCCTCGGCGCCGGCTCGAGCCTCAGCCGCCCGGCCTCCTCGCCCGCCTCAGCGTCGACACCGTCGACGACCTGCTCGGCCTCGCCGGCCGCACCGTCGGCGGCACCCTTCTTCTTGCGACGTCCGAACACGTCACTGTCCTTCCCGGTCGGATACGACCGAAGCGTATCGATTCCCACCCGCTGTACCGCCCGTGGCGGCCTGAACGCTTGTGCCGCTCTTACCTTCTTCCACCGCGGCGTGGCCGCCGGTGGACCCGAAGCCCCCCTCGGCCCGGGCCGAGGGGGGAAGCTCCGCGACCGACACGAAGCGGACCCTCTCGACCTGCTGGACGACCAGTTGGGCAATCCGGTCGAAGCGCTCGAACCGCACGGTCTCGCGCGGGTCGAGATTCACCACGATCACCTTGATCTCCCCACGGTACCCGGCATCAACCGTCCCCGGGGCATTCACCAGGGCGACGCCGCAGCGGGCGGCGAGTCCGGATCGCGGGTGCACGAAGGCCGCGTACCCCTCGGGCAGCGCCACAGACACCCCCGTGGGCAGGACGGCCCGCTCGCCGGGGGCCAGTTCGCGGGCCTCGGTGGTCCGCAGATCGGCTCCCGCGTCCCCCGGGTGCTCATACGCCGGAAGCGGTACGTCCGGGTCGACGCGCCGGATCAGCACCTCGAGCGCGCCGGGGCGGGATCCGCTCACGGGTTCACCTCGAAGGCGCGGACGCGGCGGACCTGGTCGGGGTCGCTCATCGCGGCCCGGATCTCCTCCTGGCGGCCGTGGTCGACGAAGTGGTCGACCTTGACCTCGACGAACAGGGCGTCGGCGCGGACCGCGACCGGCCCGTCGGGACCGCCGACGCGTCCGGTGGCGGTGCAGTAGATCTTCCGGCCGGCCACCGCCGTCACCTCGGCCTGAAGGTGCAGCACGGTGCCGACCGGCACGGGCCGGACGAAGTCGGTCTCCAGCCTGCCGGTCACCGCGATCGTGCGCAGCAGCCAGTTCAGCGAGCCGAGCGCCTCGTCCAGGGCCGTGGCGAGGACCCCGCCGTGCGCGAGTCCCGGGGCACCCTGGTGGGCGGGCCGCACGGTGAACTCGGCGGTGATCGACACGCCTTCGCCCGCGCGGGCCTCGAGGTGCAGTCCGTGGGGCTGCTCGCCGCCACAGCCGAAACACTGGCCGTAGTGGGCGCCGAGGAGCTCGCCGGGCGCGGGAGCGTCGGGGTGACGCACCGGTGTCACGGCGTCGGCCGGGGGCTGAAGAGCTGCGGAAGTACCACTCACAGGCGCAGACCTTACCCGCGCGTGAGCCCCGGCCCGACACCGTGCCAAGCTTGGATTCATGCAGCTCTCCGCCTCCCCGTACGAAGAACGCCTCACCGCCCCCCGCTCCTGGTGGCTGATCTCCTTCCTGGTGGGGGTCTCCCTGGCGCTGATCCTGCTGCCGTTCGGCACGCTGCCGATGCTCGGCGGCCTGGCCGGCGGCACCGCCGCCGCGGCGGTCGTGGCGAGTTCGTACGGCTCGGTGCGCATCCGGGTCGTGGGCGGCCACCTGATCGCGGGCGAGGCGAAGATCCCGGTGTCGGCGCTGGGCGAGGCGGAGATCCTGGACGCCGAGGAGGCCCGTGCCTGGCGCTCCTACAAGGCCGACCCGCGCTGCTTCATGCTGCTGCGGGCGTACATCCCCGGCGCGCTGCGCGTGGACGTCACGGACCCGGCGGACCCGACCCCCTACGTCTTCCTGTCGACCCGCGAGCCCCAGCGACTGGCACAGGCACTCCGAGCGGCCCGAAACACCACCGACGCCGCGTAGGCGAGGGCGCGGCGCCCCGCCCCGGGCGCGCCACGACCGACAAGAAGGCCGGCCGCAAAGGGGCGTGGGGCTGTGTCGACATGCGGCTCCGCCGCGTGGGCGCGAAGGGGGTCCGGGGGCGGAGCCCCCAGGGAAGGGAAGGGGCGGCGGGGGCGAGAGAACGTTCAGCCGCCCGGGCGACGCGGGACGCGGAACCACGGGGACGCTCCCGCGGCACCACGGTCAAGCCGAGCGGCCCCGGTCGCACGGGTGCCCGGCGGACGCTCGGGCCGCAAGGGCCGGGATGTGTGCCGCCGCACGGGAGCGCGGCCGGGAAACGGCCGGATCACGGCGCCCGGTGGCCGTCGTCCTCACCCGCGTGACCGCCGAGTTCCTTGAGGGCGTCCTCGGGCAGGGCGTCCTCGGGCCGCTCCAGGGCGGGGAGGGCCGGCAGCGCGTCCCAGGGCACCTGGATCCTGCGCAGGTCGCCCCGGATGCGTGCGGCGAGCTTTCTGGTGTCCCTGCGGTTCATGGCGGCGCCCACGGCGGCTCCCACCAGGAACGGCATCAGGTTCGGCAGGTTGCGGACCATGCGCTTCATGATCCGCTGGCGCAGTTCGCGCTTCATGCGGCTGTTCAGCGCCGCGCTCACGGTCGAGGGTCTGGTGGCCTCGATGCCGCGCTCCTCCGACCAGGAGTTGAGGTACACGGTGCTGCGCTGGGCGAGGGTGCCGGACGGCCGTACGCCGTAGACCTCGTGGAGTTCGGCGATCAGCTTCAGCTCGATCGCGGCGACGCCGGTGACCTCGGCGGCCAGCTCCGCCGGCATCGCGGGCGGTACGGGCATCATGGCCGCCGCGCCGACCCCGGCCCCGACCGTCGCCGTGGCCTTCGCGGCGCCCGCCACGAGCTTGTCCGCGAGCTCCTCGGGGCCCAGGCCGGGGAACTGCCGGCGCAGCGTCCCGAGGTCGCGTACGGGCACCCGCGGGGCGATCTCGATGATCCGGTCCGCGAGATGCGCCAGTCCCGCGCGGGCGCGGGCACCGCCCTTGCGGGCGCCTTCCAGGGCCTTCTCGCGGATCACGGCGACCCGCCGGTGCGCCACGGGCGCGGTGACCTCCAGAGGTTCCGGGAGGTCACCCCGGCCGACTGCCGCTTCGAGCGAGGCCGCCCCGGTACCGGTTGGGCCCCGCTCTTGGTCACGCGTGTCGTGCTGCGGGCCCTCCTGGGCCCCTTGGTCCGCTCCCCTCGTGAAGAAGCGGCGCTTCCGCGGAGGGGTCGAGCCAGTCACGGCCGACCCCGCCTCAGTCGCAGTCGCGGCAGATCGGCTGGCCGTTCTTCTCGCGGGCCAGCTGGCTGCGGTGGTGGACCAGGAAGCAGCTCATGCAGGTGAACTCGTCCTGCTGCTTGGGCAGGACCCGGACGGCCAGCTCCTCGTTCGAGAGGTCCGCTCCGGGAAGTTCCAGGCCCTCGGCGGCCTCGAACTCGTCGACGTCCACGGCCGAGGCCGACTTGTCGTTCCGCCGGGCCTTCAGCTCTTCCAGGCTGTCCGAGTCGACGTCGTCGTCGGTCTTGCGTGGAGTGTCGTAGTCGGTTGCCATTGTCGCTCTCCCCCTCTGGGTGTATGCGGTGTCTCCAGCGCACGTAACGCGTGAGAGGCCGGACTTGTGCCCGACCTGAGGCGGAGATTTTGCCTCACATCAAGGTCTGTTACTCAATCGACACCCAACCGGACTCCTCATGAGCGATCGGCTTGGATGGCGATGGGGACCGTACACGGTCCGGATGTCGCACTCCAAAGGCGCCTCACCGTGTACTTCCCGTGATCAGACCCCCTGAAAACCGGGACTTTCCCGACTTTCCCGGGGATACATGATCACGGAGAGTGGACGACCGGGGAATCGCTGCTGTGATCGATCACACACGGGGATACCGGAGAGGCGCCCCGAAAATTCCGCTCAAAGCGAACACCCCGTTGTGTCGGCGGCATCATCTCAGATCGGCAGGGTGACACGCATCACGAGCCCGCCCCCTTCGCGCGGTTGTGCGTAAATGTGGCCGCCGTGCGCCCGTGCGACCGACCGGACGATGGACAGACCGAGCCCGACGCCCTTGTCGCTGCCCGTGCGCTCGGTGCGCAGCCGCCGGAACGGCTCGAAGAGGTTGTCGATCTCGTACGCCGGTACCACCGGGCCCGTGTTCGACACCACCAGGACCGCCTGTCCGTGCTCCACGTCGGTGGTGACCTCGACCCAGCCCTCCTCGGGCACGTTGTACCGCACGGCGTTCTGCACCAGGTTCAGCGCGATCCGCTCCAGCAGGACGCCGTTGCCCTGGACGACCGCCGGCCGGCGTGCGCCGCGGATCTCCACGCCCTTGGCCTCCGCCTCGCCGTGCACCTGGTCGATCGCCTGGGTGGCGACCTCGGCGAGGTCCACGGGCTTGCGCTCGACGATCTGGTTGTCGCTGCGGGCGAGCAGCAGCAGACCCTCCACGAGCTGCTCGCTGCGCTCGTTGGTGGACAGCAGCGTCCTGCCGAGCTGCTGGAGCTCCACCGGCGCTCCGGGGTCGGAGAGGTGCACCTCCAGGAGCGTGCGGTTGATCGCCAGCGGGGTGCGCAGCTCGTGCGAGGCGTTGCCCACGAAGCGCTGCTGGGCGGTGAACGCCCGCTGGAGCCGCTCCAGCATGTCGTCGAAGGTGTCGGCCAGCTCCTTCAGCTCGTCGTCCGGGCCGTCCAGCTCGATCCGGCGGGACAGGTCCGAACCGGCCACCGCGCGGGCGGTGCGGGTGATCCGGCCCAGCGGCGACAGGACCCGGCCGGCCATGGCGTAGCCGAAGGCGAAGGCGATGACGGCGAGGCCCAGCAGGGCCAGCAGGGAGCGGCTGAGCAGGTTGTCCAGGGCGACCTGGCGCTGGTGGTCGATGCAGTCACTGATCCGGGCGTTGAACTCGGACAGCTCCAGGTTGCCGTTGGCGATGCCCGGACAGTCGTTGCTGGAGACCCTCAGGCCGTCGAAGTCGACGATCTTGAACAGCGGCTGGCTGCCGGTGCGCAGGGCCTGGGCGGCGAGCAGGTAGATGATCGACAGCAGCAGGATGCCGGCGATCAGGAACATGCCGCCGTACAGCAGCGTGAGCCGTATCCGGATGGTGGGACGCAGCCACGGCAGCGGAGTGGCCGAGCGGGGGTCCCAGGTGGGCTTGGGGGGCGCCGTGGGGGGCGCGGGGGTGGCGGCCATCGGTCATCAGATCCGGTATCCGGAGCCGGGCACGGTCACGATGACCGGCGGCTCCCCCAGCTTGCGGCGCAGGGTCATCACGGTCACCCGCACCACGTTGGTGAACGGGTCCGTGTTCTCGTCCCAGGCCTTCTCCAGGAGCTGCTCCGCGGAGACGACCGCGCCCTCGCTGCGCATGAGCACCTCCAGGACGGCGAACTCCTTCGGCGCGAGCTGCACCTCCTTGCCGTCGCGGAAGACCTCGCGGCGGTTGGGGTCGAGCTTGATCCCGGCACGCTCCAGAACGGGCGGCAGCGGAACGCTCGTACGCCGCCCCAGGGCGCGCACGCGGGCGATGAGCTCGCTGAACGCGAAGGGCTTGGGCAGATAGTCGTCGGCGCCGATCTCCAGGCCCTCGACCCGGTCGCTGACGTCGCCGGAGGCCGTGAGCATCAGCACGCGCGTGGGCATGCCGAGCTCGACGATCCTGCGGCAGACGTCGTCGCCGTGCACCAGCGGGAGGTCGCGGTCGAGGACGACCACGTCGTAGTCGTTGACGCCGATGCGCTCCAGGGCGGCCGCACCGTCGTACACGACGTCGACGGCCATGGCCTCCCGGCGCAGTCCGGTGGCCACCGCATCGGCGAGCAGTTGCTCGTCCTCGACGACGAGTACGCGCACGTCGCTTGTCCTTCCTCGGGTCCCGCCCTTGATCGGACAGCGCCGCAGGGCGCACTCGGGCAGGGGTACGGGTGGGTGTGTTGCCTCCATCCTGCCCTTTTCGGCCGTAAGTCGGCTGTAAGGCGGGGGAACGGGCGGGTGCGGGACCGGGGAACGTCCGGACGAACGGGACGGGAATACGAGAATTTCTCGCGCGGTTAGGTTTCCCCGGAAGAGAGCTTGGGGAGGACGGGTTTTACATCCCGCGATCACGCTCTGCACGTACCGCGCCACCATGCGGTACGTAACAGTCCGCTTCCGCAGAGCGGGCGTGGATGTCCGGCACCGTCGCCGCCCGGCCGAGCGGCGCTGGGCATTCGCTCCGGACGTGATCGTCCCTTCCGAACGGCACACCCCCGTGCCACCGACCCACCGACCCAGGACGAGGGGGCGCAGCATGGACGCATTCACCGCAGGACTTCTGCAGCGCATAAAGGCGACCGAGTCCGACCTGTCGCGGGCTCGCGACGACGGCGACGACTTCCTCGTCGACGTGGAACAGGGCGAACTCGACGACCTGCGCCGCCTCGCCGCCGAACACGGCGTGGAGGTCGGCGCGTACAGCGTTTGACCGGCGCGTACAGCGTCTGATCGGCGCGCATGAGAACGGGCCCCGGCGAATCCAGCGCCGGGGCCCGTTCGTGTCTGTTCTCCCGCCCGCACCGGCTGAGGCGCCCCGTGGGCGAACGGACCGTCCGGTCAGTCGTGCCACGCTCCCAAGTCCTCCAGCAGCCGCTGGAGCGGCTCGAAGACCCCCGGGGTGGCCGCGACCGCGAGGTCCCAGGACGGGCGGTCCCCGGGGCGGCCCCCGGTCAGGGCGCCCGCCTCGCGGGCGATCAGGTCACCGGCCGCCAGGTCCCAGGGGTGCAGCCCCCGCTCGTAGTAGCCGTCCAGGCGTCCCGCCGCGAGGTCGCACAGCTCGATCGCGGCCGAGCCGCCCCGCCGGATGTCCCGCAGCAGCGGGATCATGCGCTGCGCCACGTCGGCCTGGTGGGTGCGGACCTCGGTGACGTAGTTGAAGCCGGTCGACACCAGGGCCTGGTCCAGGGGCGGCGAGGGACGGCAGGTCAGCCGCCGCTCGCCGTCCCAGGCGCCGGTGGCCCAGGCGCCGCCGCCGCGTACCGCGTGGTACGCCTCACCGCGCATGGGGGCCGCCACCGCCCCGGCCACGGTCTCGCCGTCCTGCTCGGCGGCGATGGAGACGGCCCAGGTGGGCAGGCCGTACAGGTAGTTGACGGTGCCGTCGAGCGGGTCGATCACCCAGCGGATGCCGCTGCTGCCCTCGGTGGAGGCGCCCTCCTCGCCGAGGAAGCCGTCCTCCGGGCGGCGCTCGGCGATCAGCGTGGTGATCAGCTTCTCGGCCGCGATGTCCATCTCGGTGACGACGTCGATCGGGCTGGACTTGGTCGCGGCGACCGCGAGGTCGGCCGGGCGGCCGTCCCGCAGCAGCTCGCCCGCGCGGCGGGCGGCCTCCCGGGCGAGCTCCAGCAGTTCCGTGTGCAGGGGGTCGGTCACGGCGCTCCTCATGCGTAGGGGCTGTCGGCGCCCGCGGCGGCGGGACGCGGGGCACGGGCCGGGCAGCAGCCCACCGGGCAGAGGTTGTGGCTCGCGCCGAGCGCGCCCAGGGCGCACGGCGTGACGTCCTGCCCCCGCTCGGCGGTGGCGCGTTCCAGGATCAGCTCGCGGACCGCGGCGGCGAACCGCGGGTCGGCGCCGACGGTCGCCGAGCGGCGCACCGGCAGGCCCAGTTCCCCCGCCTTGGCGGTGGCCTCGGTGTCGAGGTCGTAGATGACCTCCATGTGGTCGGAGACGAAGCCGATGGGGGCCATGACCACGGCCGGGACCCCGGCCGCGTGCCGCTCCTCGAGGTGGTCGCAGATGTCGGGCTCCAGCCAGGGGATGTGCGGGGCGCCGGAGCGGGACTGGTAGACGAGCTGCCAGGGGCGGTCGACGCCGGTGCGCTCGCGGACGGCGTCGGCGATCACCCGGGCCACGTCCAGGTGCTGCCGGACGTACGCGCCGCCGTCGCCGTGCTCCTCGGCCGGGCCGGAGGTGTCGGCGGCGGAGGTGGGGATGGAGTGGGTGCAGAAGGCGAGGTGCGCGCCGTCCCGGACGTCCTCGGGGAGGTCGGCGAGGGACCGCACGACCCCGTCGACCATGGGCTCGACGAAGCCGGGGTGGTTGAAGTAGTGCCGCAGCTTGTCGATCTTCGGCAGCTCCAGCCCTTCCTCCTCCAGGGTCGCGAGGGCGTCGGCGAGGTTCTCGCGGTACTGGCGGCAACCCGAGTACGAGGCGTAGGCGCTGGTGGCCAGGACGAGGACGCGGCGGCGGCCGTCGTGGACCATCTCGCGCAGGGTGTCGGTGAGGTAGGGCGCCCAGTTGCGGTTGCCCCAGTAGACCGGCAGGTCCAGGCCGTGCGCGGCGAAGTCCTCGCGCAGCGCGTCCAGCAGGGCGCGGTTCTGCTCGTTGATGGGACTGACCCCGCCGAAGAGGAAGTAGTGCTGCCCGACCTCCTTGAGGCGTTCCTTGGGGATGCCGCGCCCGCGCGTCACGTTCTCCAGGAACGGGACCACGTCGTCCGGGCCTTCGGGACCACCGAAAGAGAGCAGGAGCAGGGCGTCATAGGGGCTGGCATCGAGCACGTCAGGCATGTCTCGATCCTGCCACCCGGCGCTGACGGCCGGGACGGGGGGCGGGGGGTGTCACCGGCCACGACGCGGGATTCCTGGGTGTATTAGGGTGACCTAACCTGTAAGCTGTATCGACTATGGTCGCGCCTTACTGAGCCCTTCCGGAGATCCCGTGCCCAGCCCCTACCGCGCCCTGTTCGCCGCCCCCGGCAGCAAGGCCTTCTCCGCCGCGGGCTTCCTCGGCCGGATGCCGCTGTCCATGATGGGCATCGGCGTGGTGACGATGGTCTCCCAGCTCACCGGCCGGTACGGGCTGGCCGGCGCGCTGTCGGCGACCATCGCGCTGGCCGCCGCCGTGGCGGGCCCGCAGGTCTCGCGCCTGGTGGACCGGTACGGGCAGCGGCGGGTGCTGCGCCCCGCGACGCTGGTCTCGCTCACCGCGGCGGCGGTACTGCTGTTCGCCGCGCACTACGAGTGGCCGGAGTGGGTGCTCTTCGTCGCGTGTGCGGGCATCGGCTGCGTGCCGAGCGTCGGCGCGATGATCCGGGCCCGGTGGGCCGCCCTGTACCGGGGCACTCCTCGGCTGCACACCGCGTACTCCTTCGAGTCCGTGGTGGACGAGATCTGCTTCATCTTCGGGCCGATCGTCTCCATCGGGCTGTCCACGGCCTGGTTCCCGGAGGCCGGCCCGCTGCTCGCGGCCTGCTTCCTGGCGGCCGGTGTCTTCTGGCTGACCGCGCAGCGCGCCACCGAGCCCGAGCCGCACCCGCGCGAGCACGAGGACGGCGGCGGCACGGCGCTGCGTGCCCCGGGCCTCCAGGTCCTGGTCGCGACGTTCGTGGCGACGGGGGCGATCTTCGGTGCCGTGGACGTGGTCACCGTGGCCTTCGCCGAGGAGGAGGGGCACAAGGCCGCCGCGAGCGTGGTGCTCGCCGTGTACGCGCTGGGCTCCTGCGTGGCGGGCGTCGTGTTCGGGCTGCTGCGTTTCGCGGGGGCGCCGGAGCGTCGTTGGCTCCTGGGCGTGTGCGCCATGGCCGTGAGTATGATCCCACTCCTACTGGTCGGGAACCTGCCGTTTCTGGCCGTGGCGCTGTTCGTTGCGGGTCTGTCCATCGCTCCGACGATGATCACGACGATGTCCCTCATCGAAGAGCACGTACCACGCGCGCAGCTCACCGAGGGCATGACCTGGGTGAGCACCGGGCTCGCGGTCGGGGTCGCACTCGGCTCCTCCGTGGCCGGCTGGGTGATCGACGCGGCCGGGGCGCGTGCTGGGTACGGGGTTCCGGCGGTGGCCGGGGCCGTCGCGGTCGTGGTCGGTTTCCTCGGGTACCGCCGGCTCGAGCGGCCGGCTCCGGGACGGGGAGGCTTCGTTGGTCGGCACGACGAGCACGAAGAACGGCACCTGGCGTAACTGGGGCGGCAACGTCTCCGTGCGTCCCGCGCGGGAGGTCGCGCCCGCCTCCGTCGACGAACTGGCCGCCGCCGTGCGCCGGGCCGCCGAGGACGGCATGCCGGTGAAGGCGGTCGGCACCGGCCACTCGTTCACCTCCATAGCCGCCACCGACGGCCTGCTGATCCGCCCTCATCTGCTGACGGGCATACGTCACGTCGACCGCGCGGCCGGCACGGTCACGGTGGAGGCCGGCACCCCGCTCAGGAGGCTGAACACGGCCCTCGCGCGGGAGGGTCTGTCGCTGACCAACATGGGCGACATCATGGAGCAGACGGTCGCCGGGGCCATCAGTACGGGCACCCACGGCACGGGCCGCGACTCCGCCTCCATCGCCGCCCAGATCCGGGGCCTGGAACTGGTCACCGCCGACGGATCGGTGCTCACCTGCTCCGCGGAGGAGAACCCGGACGTCTTCGCCGCCGCCCGGATCGGGCTCGGTGCCCTCGGCGTCGTCACCGCGATCACCTTCGCCGTGGAGCCGGTCTTCCTGCTCACGGCCCGCGAGGAGCCGATGCCCTTCGACCGGGTCTGCGCCGAGTTCGACCAGTTGCACGCCGAGAACGAGCACTTCGAGTTCTACTGGTTCCCGCACACCGGCAACACCAACACCAAGCGCAACAACCGCAGCGCGGGCCCGGAGCGGCCGGTGCCACGGTTCAAGGGGTGGTTCGAGGACGAGTTCCTCTCCAACGGGGTCTTCCAGGCGGCCAACTGGGCCGGCCGCGCGGCGCCCGCGAGCATTCCGGCCATCGCGCGTATCTCCAGCAGGGCGCTCTCCGCGCGGACGTACACCGACATCCCGTACAAAGTCTTCACCTCGCCGCGCCGGGTGCGCTTCGTGGAGATGGAGTACGCCGTCCCGCGCGCGGCCCTGGTGAAGACGCTGCGGGAGCTGAAGGCGATGGTCGACCGCTCCCCGCTGCGGGTCAGCTTCCCCGTCGAGGTGCGCACCGCGCCGGCCGACGACATCACGCTGTCCACCGCGTCCGGCCGGGACAGCGCCTACATCGCCGTCCACATGTTCAAGGGCACCCCCTATCAGGGGTACTTCACCGCGGCCGAGCGCATCTTCACCGCTCACGAGGGGCGTCCCCACTGGGGGAAGATCCACACGCGCGACGCCGGTTACCTCTCACGGGTGTATCCGCGCTTCGGGGAGTTCACGGCGCTGCGGGACCGGCTCGACCCGGAACGCCGGTTCCGGAACGACTACTTGCGGAGGGTCCTGGGGTCGTAGAGGATTCGCTGCACGGCGTGCCAATCCACGCACGTGGCCCAAATGGAGTACTCTTGCCAGCCTTGGGCCCGGTCTCCCGTCAGGGTGCCCGGAACCGCGAAGGACCGCCGGGAGGGGGCTAGTTGCGCAGGGTGACGCAGTTGGTCACTGATCGTTGCGAATAGGTAACCGTGCCATAACGGCGATCCAGGGCCCACGCCCGACACGCCGGGCAAAGAGGCAAGGTTGTGGCAGGCTGCACCCGGGCAGGCCACACTCGACTAGCGGAAGCAGCGACGCACGTGACGTCGGCAGGCACCACCCGGGAGGTCCCCATGCCGGAACTGCGTGTCGTGGCCGTCTCGAATGACGGCACACGGCTGGTGCTGAAGGCTGCGGACAGCACGGAGTACACCCTTCCGATCGATGAACGGCTCCGGGCCGCCGTGCGCGGCGACCGTCCCCGCCTCGGCCAGATCGAGATCGAGGTGGAGAGCCATCTCCGCCCCCGCGACATCCAGGCGCGTATAAGAGCGGGCGCGACCGCGGAAGAGGTCGCGCAGATGGCCGGCATCCCCGTGGACCGCGTACGCCGCTTCGAGGGCCCCGTCCTCGCCGAGCGCGCGTTCATGGCCGAGCGTGCCCGCAAGACCCCCGTCCGCCGCCCCGGTGAGAACTCCGGTCCCCCGCTGGGCGAGGCGGTGCAGGAGCGGCTGCTGCTGCGCGGCGCCGAGAAGGACACCGTCCAGTGGGACTCCTGGCGCCGTGACGACGGCACCTGGGAGGTGCTGCTGGTCTACCGGGTCGCGGGCGAGCCGCACTCGGCGAGCTGGACCTACGACCCGCCCCGGCGGCTCGTCCAGGCCGTCGACGACGAGGCGCGCTCGCTGATCGGCGAGTCCGACGACCTCGCCGCGCCCGAGCCCAGCTTCCCCTTCGTGCCGCGCATCGCCCGGCTGCCGCGGGACCGCCCGCTCGACCGTCCCGGCGACCGCCCGAGCCTGCCCGCGCAGGCGTCCGAGCCCGACGAGGAGTCCCTGACGGCCACGGCGTCGGGTGAACGGGACTCGCTGACCAGCCTGCTGGAGGCGGTACCGAGCTTCCGGGGCGACCTGGTCGTCCCGGAGCGCGCGCCCGAGACCGTTTCCGAGGAGCCGGACCTCGAGCCCGAGGCGGAGGAGCCGCCGGCCCCCGCGGCCTCGGCCGGGGCCGCGTACGCGGACGTCCTCATGCCGCGTTCCGTCAGCAGCCACCGGGACCGGCTCATCGGCTCGACCGACCGTCAGGCCGAGGCGGACGGCGTCCGTCCGGGCCGCCGCGCCGCGGTGCCGAGCTGGGACGAGATCGTGTTCGGGACGCGGCGGAAGAAGCAGGAGTAGCTCGTTCGGGCGGTCCGTGTCCGCGGTCGATTGACGGCATGAGGGCGCTCGCCCCCTGGATACCGCCGGCTGATCCGGCGGCAGGACTCCGAGAGGAGCGCATCTCCCGGCAGAACGGCCCGCCGACGGCGTGCCGGGAGATTCGCTCCCCTCATAGCCCGAGGGCCTGCGTCCGGGACTCCGGCCTCCGGTCCCTGCTCTACTGCGGGTCCGGGCCCACCGCGACCGGCCGCTCCGGGTCGGACGACCACTCCGACCAGGAACCGACGTACAGCGCCGCCGGAATGCCCGCGACCGCCAGCGCCAGCACCTCGTGCGCGCCGGAGACACCCGAGCCGCAGTACACGCCGACCGGCACCCCCGGGGATACGCCCAGTTCCCCGAAGCGGGCGCCCAGTTCCCCGGCGGGCAGGAAACGGCCGTCGGCGCCGACGTTCTCCGTCGTGGGAGCCGAGACCGCGCCGGGAATGTGCCCGCCCACCCGGTCGATCGGCTCCACCTCACCGCGGTACCGCTCCCCCGCGCGGGCGTCCAGCAGCACCCCCGAACGCGCCAGCGCCGCCGCGCCGTCGGCGTCGAGCAGCCCGTCCGCGCCCGGCACCGGCACGAAGTCCCCCTCGGCCGGCCGCGGCACCGACGTCTCCAACGGCCCCTCCCAGGACGGCAACCCGCCGTCGAGGACTCGCACGTCCGGGTGACCCGTCCAGCGCAGCAGCCACCACGCGCGGGCGGCGCCCCAGCCCGGTCCCCCGTCGTACACGACCACCGGCCTCCCGGACGACACGCCCGCCCGCCGCATCGCGGCGCCGAACACCGCGAGGTCCGGCAGCGGATGACGGCCGTGCCCGCCCGGAGCGGAAGCCAGCTCCCGGTCCAGGTCGACGAAGACGGCGCCGGGAAGATGTCCGGCCCCGTACGCGGCCCGTCCGTCGAACGGCGGCTCACCGGCCGCCGTGGCCAGGCTGAGCTGCCAGCGGACGTCGAGCAGCACCGGCGGGCTGGCGCCCGCGAGCGCGCCCGCGAGGTCGGATGCGGAGATGATGGCGTTCATGGCCACCATCCTCGCGCACGGGGTGGCCGAGCCGCTCGCGTCCGGCTACTCTGCTCGGCCGGACAGGACCGGTCACGAGGCGTACCGGATCGGGCACGTACTGTGTCGACCGCGGCGCGGGAACGATCCGCCGGGACGCGAGAGGACAACGGCCGGTATACGCGGCCGAGGAGAGAGTGACGATGACCGACGCACGGGGGAACGCCCGCCCGAACGGCGGGGCGCCCGCTCGGCACACACCCGGCACACCCTGCTGGGTGAGTCTGACGGTGCACGGCCTGGAGGCGACCGAGGAGTTCTACGGGGCGCTGTTCGGCTGGGAGTTCCACCCCGGCCCCCAGCGGCTCGGCCCGTATGTGCGTGCCCTGCTCGACGGCCGTGAGGTGGCGGGCATGGGGGTGCTGCCGCCGGACCGTGATCTGCCGGTCGCCTGGACGCCGTACTTCGCCTCGGACGACGTGGACCTGACGGCGGACGTGGTGCGGTCGTGCGGCGGCACCATCGGGGTGGGTCCGCTGGACGCCGCCTACGCCGGCCGGCTGGCGATCGGCTCCGACCCCAGCGGTGCCGTCTTCGGCGTCTGGCAGGCGGCCGCGAGTCCGGGCACCGCCGTCTCCGGCGTGCCCGGCAGCCCCGCCTGGTACGAGCTGACGACCTTCGAGGCGGCCCGTACCGCCAAGTTCTACGAGACCGTGTTCGGTCACGACGAGGAGCCGGCGGTCTCCGCCGGCGCCGGCCCCGATCATGTCACCCTGCGCCTGAACGGCCGCCCGGTGGCCGGCGTCCACGGCGTGGGCAGGGCCCTTCCCCGGGACCAAGGCCCGTACTGGACGACGTACTTCACCGTCGCCGGCACCGAGGCCGCGGTGGAGCGGGTCCTCCGCCTGGGCGGCCGGCTCCTCGTCCCGCCCCACGAGGGCCCCCACGGCCGCGTCGCCGCGGTGGCGGATCCGGAGGGGGCACGGTTCGCGGTGGTGGAGGGCCCGCGCTGACACGCGGACTCCCGCCCGCCACCGGTGGACGGCTCCCGCGCGGCCCGCAGGAGCCGGAACTCCCCGACGGGCCACCGGAACCGTCGGGTCCCCGCCGCGGCGGGGACCGTGAGGACCAGGTGTTCCTGATCGGGCGGGAGCGACGAGGGCTCCGTCGCCCTCGGCCCTCCCCGGGGTGTCAGTGGTGGTCGGCGGTGGCGAAGTCGGGCAGTTCGGTGGAGAGCAGCCCGGTGGCGGCGCCGTCGAGGAGCCGGGCCGTCTCCGTGGAGCGGGGAAGCATGGTCTTCTCGTAGGCGCGGACGGCCTCGCCGACGGTGTCGTGGCGGGCGAGGGCGAGGGCGAGTTCGCAGGCGTCCAGCAGGGCGAGGTTGACGCCGACGCCGAGCGGGGGCATGAGGTGGGCGGCGTCGCCGAGGAGGGTCACCGTGGGGGTGGGCTCCCAGGTGTGCGGGACGGGCAGGGCGTAGATCGGACGGTCGACGTAGGGGCCGTCGTTGTCGGTGATCAGCCGGCGCAGCCGGGGTGACCAGTCGCGGTAGCGCTCCAGGAGGCGGGCACGGATGCCGTCGGTGTCCTGGAGGGTGAGGCCGCCTGCGGTGATCCAGTCGGCCGGGACGCGCTGGATGACGTAGACGCGGATGTGGTCGCCGCTGTTGCGCTGGGCGAACAGGCCGCGGTCGCCGTCGGCCGCGGCGGCGCCGCCCTGGCCGACGAGTTCGGCGATGTCGGGGTGCCGGGTCGTGACGTCGTGGAACCAGGCCTCCAGGAAGCTCACGCCGGTGTACCGAGGGGTGGCCGGGGAGACGGCCCGGCGGACCGTGGACCAGGCGCCGTCGGCGCCGACGACCAGGTCGGCCTCGACGGTGGTGCCGTCGGTGAAGTGCAGTCGGCGGGGGCCTTCGGCGGGGCCGCTGACGTCCCGCAGGGTGCGGTTCCAGTGCACGGTGCCGGGCCGGAGCGAGCCGAGCAGCAGGTCGCGCAACTGGCCGCGGTCGATCTCCGGCTTGAACCGCTCGTCCGGCTCGGGGACGTGGTGGAAGAGGACCGTGCCGGCCGGGTCCAGTTGGCGCATCTCCTGCCCCTCGGGGCGGGCCAGCTTGAAGAACTCCTCCAGGAGGCCGGCTTCGCGCAGGGCGATCTGGCCGTTGTCGGCGTGCAGGTCGAGGGTGCCGCCCTGGTCACGGGCGTCGGGGCCGGCGTCGCGGTCGTGGACGGTGACGGTGATGCCGTGCCGCTGGAGGATGCGGGCGCAGGTCAGGCCGCCGGGGCCGGCGCCGATGACGGCGATGCGGGGCGCGGGAGTGGTGTGCACGGTGTGCTCCGTTCGTTGGTGCGGTCCCGAGAGGGGAGAGAGCGGCCAGGCGGTGCCTCGCGGCCGCCGCCCCAGAAAAACACACCGACTCAATAAGTGCAACAACTCAACTTTTGAAGCGAGTCAACCAGAGAGGTAGGGTGTCGGCATGCCCAGAACGACGACCGACACCGCGACAGGCCCCTCCCCCGCACCCGTGGGGCGCCGCGAACGCAAGAAGGCCGCCACCCGCCGGGCCATCGCCGACGCCGCGCTGCGCCTGTTCCTGGAACGCGGCTACGACGAGGTCGGCATCCGCGAGATCGCGGACGCCGCCGACGTGTCCACCACCACCCTGTTCAAGCACTTCCCGGTCAAGGAGGCCCTCGTCTTCGACGAGGACGCCGACCAGGAGACCCACCTGCTCGCGGCCGTCCGCGAGCGCCCCGAGGGCCGGTCCATCCCCGCCGCACTGCGCGAACACGCCCTGACCACCCGGCTGGTCTCCGCCGACGGCGACGCCCGCTTCGCCGCCTTCACCGACCTGGTGACCCGCACCCCCGCGCTGCGCGACTACGGCCAGAAGATGTGGCTGCGCCACACCACCGCGCTCGCCCGGGTCATCGCCGAGGAGAGCGGCCGCCCCGTGGACGACCCCGCCTGCACCGCCCTGGCCCACTTCGCCCTCGAAGCCCCCCGCGCGGCCTACCCCCACGACACCCCCCGCGAGGTCGTCGACCGGGCCTTCGACCTCCTGGAGGAGGGCTGGAGCGCGCTCGTCCGGAGCGAGGCGTGAGCGTGGATCCCGCCGCCCTCCCACCGCGGGGAGGGTGCCGGTTCACCCGCCTCGATGATCAGTTGGTTCGCCCCCTGGCCTCGCCGATCCGTCTGTCCAACTCGGCGTCCGGTGCGGCCTGCTCGCGCACACCGGGGTCATAGCCGTTCCACTCCCGCAGAGCGGCGCGTACCTGCTCGTACTCCGCCCAGACGGTCTTGCCCGGGCCGTCCGGGCGCGGGTGCCAGTCCCAGCGGGTCGCGAGCTGCGACACGAGGAGCAGTCCGCGGCCGGCCTCCTCGACGCCGGCGGCGCTCTCCGGGAGGGCCGGGCGGCGGGGGTGGCGTTCGGTGCGGGTGTCGGCGACCTCCACGCGCACGGTGCGGCCGTCGGGGGTCGCGTGGAGGCGGAGGTGGAAGTCCCGGCCGGGGACGTGGCCGTGGCTCACGGCGTTCGCGGTGAGCTCGGCGACGATCAGCACGATCGCGTCGTGCGGGTCGGTGCCGTACGGGACGCCCCACGCGTCCAGGCGGACGGCCGCGAGGCGGCGGGCGAGACGGGCTCCGCGGGGTGTGGAGGTGAAGCGCATCCCGAAAGTGCGGTCCGGTGGCGGGGGCGCCTTCAAGGAGGCACAGGGGGTGGCGGGTTGGGTGGTGCCGGTGGGATTGATGGGTTTCGTCGTCACGCCCCCACGGTCCCGTCGGTCGCGTAGCGTGACCAGTGGTGACGCAGCGACAGGGGGCGGCTGTACCCGTGTTGTACGCGCGTGTCGGAGCCGCGCGCCGTGACGGCGCCCCTTGCGGGGGCGTTGAGCGAGAGAAGGCGGTGGTGGACATGGCGGAGCGCGCGGGTGCGGAGGCCGGGGCCGAGGCGGTTCCCGGGGATCGTGAGAACGGCGACGGCGGCGCGGGTGCGGCAGTCGTGAGTCTCGGGGACGGGTGGGAGAACGACGGCGGGGCCGGGCGGCGGCCGGAGGACGAGGCCGGGCGGGGTGTCGTGGTCGCGTTCGGGCAGACCATGAAGACGCTGCGGGTGCGGGAGGGGCTGGAGCGCGAGGAGTTCGGGCGGCGGCTCGGGTACTCGGCGTCCACCATCGCGTCGTTCGAGCAGGGGCGGAGGATTCCGACGCCGAGGACGATCGAGCGGGCGGATGAGGTGCTGGGGGCGGGTGGGTTGCTGTGCCTGTGGAAGGAGCAGGTGGAGCGGGCTCAGTACCCGGCGTTCTTTCAGGGGATGGCGGCCTTGGAGAAGGTTGCCGTTGAGCTGGTCGCCTACGACACCATGGTGGTCAAAGGGCTGCTTCAGACGGAGGAGTACATGAGGGCGCTGCTCGCCATGAGACGGCCTCCCCTGGACGAGGAAACCATCGAGCAGCGAGTGACGGCACGGTTGGCCCGGCGGGACATCTTCGATCGTCGGCCCGCCCCGCTACTGAGTTTCGTACTCGACGAGGCAATCCTGCGGCGGCCTTACGGAGGCACGTCTGTGTTGCGCGGGCAGTTGGAGCACCTGCTGCTGATCGGGCAGAGGCGCAACGTCGAGATCCAGGTCATGCCGGTCAACCGCGAGGACAATGCCGGCGTGAACGGACCGTTCACCGTTGTGACTCGGAAGGACGGCAAGAAGTTCGTGTACGCCGAGGCACAAGGAATCGGCTCTCTACAGACCGACCCGGAGCAAGGGGTTCTGGCCGCCGCCCGCTATGGGATTATCCGATCTCAGGCTCTCAGTCCGCGAGAGTCGCTGGAGCTCATCGAAGGGTTGCTGGGATCACTATGAACAACACTGAGTCCTCGACCGTCGCCTCGGACCTCGCCTGGTTCAAGAGCAGCTACAGCGGAACCGAGGGCGGTGATTGTGTAGAGGTCGCGCCCGCTACGGCAGTTGTGCACGTCCGGGACTCGAAGGCTGAAGCCGGCCCCACGCTCACGGTCTCGCGCCAGGCCTGGACGGGGTTCGTCGGGCTGGCCTCGTCGGAACGGTGCGTCTGACGCCGGGGCACAGCTGACGCATCCGGGCTCACGAGGGCCCGGATGCGTCAGCCGAGGAATCCCTGCCTGGAGGCGGAAACCCGGGTTCCGCGTGACGCGGCCGTGTCACGCGGTTTTGGGACCGCAGCGCATGCCGATGCAGACGCAGCCCGTGCCGTCCCGCAGCGTGGAGAAGACCACGGGCATGTAGTCCTCGCTGAACGCCGCGCCCACCCCCGTACCGGCGAAGACCGTGTCCGTCACCGGCACCAGGTCGATCTCCAGGGGGTCGGAGAAGTCCTTCATGCCGTCGACGAACTCGTACGTCAAGTGTCCCGCACCGTCCTGCTCGGTCACGGTGATGACCACGCCCTCACGCCGGTACGTGCCGGCGAGCGGCGCGAAGTCGACCACCGGCGGCCGGGCCGGCGGGGCGAAGGGCTGCGGCATCGTCACCCCGGCCAGTTCGGCGAGGAGTTCCCGGTAGAGCGTCGCGTACATTTCACGCGCACCGCCGCCGTTGGTGAGCAGCACGACCGCGACGCCCGCCGACGGCACGACGCGCAGGTAGCCGTACTGTCCGATGGAGGCGCCGTCGTGGCCGTAGCCCTGGACGCCGTCCCAGTCGTACAGGGTCCAGCCCAGGCCCCAACCGTCCGCGCTGACCGTCCACTTGTCGGGTGAGTCCACCACCCGGCGCTGCATCAGCGCGACCGTCTCCTCGGAGAGCACGCGTGTGCCGTCCTGCGCCACACCGCCGTCGAGGTGCATCCGCGCCAGCCGCGCGATGTCGCCGGCGGTGGCGATGACCCTGCCGTACGGGCCCGCCGAGCGCGGCATCAGGTCCCAGGACGGTGCCGGGTCCGGGTCCTGGCCCGCCTCGCCCAGGTGGCCCATCGCCGCGCGGAACCTCAGCGCCTCCTCGGGCAGCGTCATGGTGTGCGTGAGGCCGAGCGGGGTCAGGAGCAGGTCCTTCAGCGCCTCGTCCCAGGTCGTGCCGGTCACCACCTCGACGACCCGGCCCAGCACGTTGTAGCCGACGCTGCTGTACGAGAGCGCGGTGCCGGGCGGGCAGTCGAGTGCCACGTCCTTCGCGGCCTCGACGTACTTGGCGAGGCAGTCGTCGCCGCGTCCGCTGTCGTAGGTGAAGTCGCAGGTGAGGCCGCTGGTGTGGCTGAGCAGTCGGCGTACGGTGATCGCCCTGGTCGCCTCGGGGTCGGCGACCGAGAACTCCGGCAGGACGTCCACGACCGGCGCGTCCAGGTCCAGTCGGCCCGATTCGACGAGCCGCATGATCAGGGTGGCGGTGTAGACCTTGGCTATCGAGCCCGTCTGGAAGACCGAGTCGGTCGTCGCCTCCACGCCCGTCCCGCGGTGCAGTACGCCGCCGGCCAGTTCGTGAACGGTCCCGTTCACGAGGACCGCCAGCGACGCGGCCGGGACGTGGTGCTCGGCGCGCAACGCGTCGAGGCGGGCCTGCCAGTGGGCGAGGTCCACCTTGCGGCCCGCCGAGTCCCGGCTCCCCCACGCACCCTTGGCGTCCCAGTCGCCCCGCTCGTCCCAGTTCACATTCTTCGACATGCCGACCCTCTCCCGATGCGTACAGCGTTCCTCCGTTGCGAACACTGTACGCAGGAAAGAACGCTGTACGCAAGGTGCGTACAGCGTGCGCTATCGTGGGGGGTCACAGCGTGACGAGCAGGGACGAGGGCCGTATGCCAGCCGACGAGAAGCCGACCGCATCGGTGTGGACCCGTCCACGTCGCCCGCAGCGGGAGCAGCTGACCCGCGAGCAGATCGTGGCCGCGGCGATCGAACTGCTGGACGCGGAGGGCGTCGAGGCGCTCAGCATGCGCAGGCTCGGCACCCGCCTGAACGCCGCGGCCACTTCCCTCTACCGGCACGTGGCCAACAAGGACGAGCTGATCGAGCTGGTCGTGGACGACGTCTACGGAGAGCTTCGGGCACCGGACGTCCCCGACCCCACCCAGTGGCGCGCGGCGGTCGCCCGCACCGCCGCCGATCTGCGGGCGATGACCCTGCGCCACCCCTGGATCGCCCCCGAGCTGGGCCAGGTCGGCCTCGTCCACATCGGCCCGAACGCCATGCGGATGTCATCGGGGCTGCTCGCGCAGTTCGAGGCCGCGGGCTTCCCCCCGGACGAGACGGACCGGGCCGTGGGGACGCTCATGGCGTACGTCATCGGGATCGCGACCTCCGAGGCCGCGTACCTCTCGCTGATCGCCCGCAGCGGCAGGACCGAGCAGGAGTGGGTGGCGGGCCTGCGCCCGGCCTTCGACGAGGCCTCGCGGCAACACCCGCGGCTGCGCGAGGGCGGCTCCGCCCGGCAGGACGTGCACCCGCGGCAGATCCGCGACGACGACTTCGCGTACGGGCTCGACCGGGTCCTCGACGGCCTGGCGGCCCGGCTCGACGCCTGAGCGACCTCGCGTCGGGCTCGTGGTCGGTCCAGGCGTGGCTTTCGGGCAGCAGGCCGGTGAGGAGGCGGTCGTCCTCGTCGACGAGGGCCTCGGGGGCGGGGAAACGGCCGAGGAGGACCTGGCGGTGGCGACCGCACGGGGGAACGCCCCCGGTCGCGGCCGCCCGCCGGTCAATGGGTGTCGGTGCGCTTCTCCAGGCGGGTGCCGTCGCGGAGGGTGATCGACATCAGGTCGCTGGGGGCGTCCAGTTCCAGGCGGTGCCAGCGGCCGCGGGGGACGATCGCGGCGGTGCCCGCCCGCAACCGCACCATGTCCTCGGCCCCGCCGGGCGTGGTGGGACGGAAGTAGAGGCGGATACCGCCAGTCAGACAGCACACCGCCTCCTCCGCCTCCGGGTGCATCTCCCAGTGGTCGGCGTGGACGTCGGCGGTGGTCTCCACGTGGAACGTGGCGATCTGCCAGGCACCGGAGCCGCTGCCCGTCATCTGCCGTTCGGCGGCCCGGACATCGCCGTCGGGGTGGAAGTGCAGCGCCGAGGTGAACAGGTCGATGGTGGTGGTCGTCATGACGGAGTTCCTTCCAGCCGGTTCGGCGCGGGAGTGGTGGGGCGCGGGACGGGGGTGACGGCTCGGCGGCGCGGCAGTACGCCGATGGCCACGGCTGCCGCGAGCACGAAGACGGCGGCGGCGACGGCCAGGCCCAGGGCGTAGCCGTCGTTGAGTGCGGCGGGATCGGTGGTCGTGCCGGTGTGGTGCGCGGCGACGGTGGCCAGCACGGCCAGGCCGATGCAGCCGCCGAGTTGGCGGGAGCTGTTCATGAGGCCGCCGGCCATGCCGGCCTCGCGCGGGGCGACGCCGGTGGTCGCGGCGGCGGCGACCGGCGCCAGGACCAGCCCGGCGCCGACGCTGGTGACGAGGGACGGGCCGAGTACGTCGGCGAGGAAGCTGCCGTCGGGGCTGATGAGGGCGAACCAGGCCAGGCCCGCGGCGGCCAGCAGGGCGCCTGGCACCAGGGACACGCGGGGGGTGCGGGAGGCGGTGAGGCGGGTCGCGACGACGGTCCCCGCGACCAGGCCCAGGGAGAAGGGCAGAAACGCGGTGCCGGTCGCCGCGGCTCCCATGCCCAGGACCTGCTGCATGTACAGGGACACGAAGTAGAACGCCGTGAACTGCCCGGCCGCGGCCAGGAACACCAGCACGTTCGCGCCGGCGACCCAGCGACTGCGCAGCAGGCCGAGGCGCAGCAGGGGTGCGGCGGCCCGCGCCTCGGCGAGGACGAAGGCGGCGAGCAGCACGGCCGCGGCGGCGAGGGTCGTCCACGTGACCGGGGAGCCCCAGCCCAGGGTGTCGGTCCGGACGACACCGAGCACCAGCAGCCCGACTCCGCCCGTCGCCAGGACGGCGCCCCATGTGTCCAGCCTCTCGCGCCGGGCGGGCGGGGCCTCGGCGGGCACCCCCGTGAGGATCAGCGCGAGAGCCACCGCGACGATGGGCAGGTTGATCAGCATGATCCAGCGCCAGCCCGCGTACTCGGTCAGCAGGCCGCCCGCCAGTACGCCCAGCGCGCCGCCCGCGGCGTTCACCGCGCTCCACACCCCCAGCGCCCGGACCCGTCGGGGGCCTTCGGGGAAGGTGGTGGTGAGCATCGCCAGCGCGGCCGGCGCGGCCGCGGCGGCGCCCAGGCCCTGCCCGGCGCGTGCGGCGATCAGGTGCCAGGGGTCCTGGGCCAGTCCGCCCGCCAGCGAGCACAGCCCGAAGACGGTCAGTCCCAGCACGAACATCCGGCGCCGGCCGTACAGGTCGCAGGCGCGGCCCCCCAGCAGCAGGAACCCGCCGAACGTGAGCGCGTACACGTGCACGACCCACGACAGGTCGAGCGGCGCGAATCCCAGCGCCGTGCGGATCGCGGGTAACGCGACGTTGACCACGGACATGTCCAGGGCGACGACGAACTGGGCGACGGCCGCCGCCGCCAGCACCACTCCGGGCCTCCCACGAGAGTTTTTATACATGTAAGAAAACTTAGCGCCGAGGTTCGCCGTTGTCGACACCTGGGGAATGATGGAGGGCATGCCGCAACCGTCCGCACCGCGCAGAACCCCGGGCCGGCCTCCCCGCATCTCCCGCGAGGAGATCATCGGGACGGCCCGCCGGATCGTGGAGGAGGGAGGTGTGGACCGGCTGACCATGCGGCGGCTGGCCACGGAGGTCGGCAGTACGCCGATGGCGCTCTACCACCACGTCCGCGACAAGGAGGAACTGCTCGTCCTCCTGCTGGACGACTACGCCGCCCGGACCCTGCGCCGGCCGGAACTGCCCGCCGACCCCCGCGAGCGGGTCGTGGTGGCCGCCACCGCGATCCACGGGGCGCTCGCCGCCTGCCCCTGGATCGTGGAGGTGCTGACCGCCGACGACCTGCTGTCCACGAGCGCGCTGTGGTTCGTCGAGCAGATCGTCGACGGCCTGGTCGGATGCGGCCTCTCCCTCGACCGGGCCGTGCACGGCTACCGTGCGATCTGGTACTACACCGCCGGAGAGATCGTGGTCAGGACGACGGCGGCCCGGCGGCGTGCGGACGGCGACCGCGCGACCTACCGGGAGCAGGTCTTCGCCGGCCTCGACCCGAGCGAACTGCCCCGCCTGGCACAGGCCGCGGACCGCTGGGCGCCGCTGACCGCCGAGGACACCTACCGGGACGGGCTCCGGGCCCTGGTGGACGGCCTCCTCGCCGGCCGCTGACGACGCGCCACCGGCGATGTGCCCGGCCGTCGGCGCCACGTGAGGGAGGCCGACGGGTCCGTGACGCGGCCTCTGCGGGTCGTCTCCCCTTGCGGGCGGGCCCCGTGCCGATCAAGGGGTTCGGCAGTCCCCGCACCGGCCGGCCCGCGACCGACCACGCCGTCAGGCGGTGACCCGTACCGTCTCCACCCAGCTCGGGGGCTGGGGCGCGCCGTCGCCGATCAGGGCCGCGACGACGCGGCAGGACGGGGTCTCGTCCGGCCAGGGGGTGAGTCCGTCGGTGAGGACGATGACGATCGAGGGGCGGTCGCGGGCCGCGAGGGCGGCGTCGATGCCGACGCGCATGTCCGTGCCGCCCCCGCCGCCGAGGGTGATCTGCTCGGTGGACGTCACCCGGGACACGGCGTGCACGTCGGCGTCGCAGGCGAGGACGGTGACGCGGTTGCCGCGCACGCCGACCTCGCGCAGCACGCCCGTGATCTCCCCCAGGGCGGCGGCGAGTTCCGCGTCGCCCATCGAGCCCGAGGTGTCGACGACGACGGCCACCCGCGGCAGCGGACGGCGCAGGCTGGGCAGGACGACGCCGCGCAGCGCCGGGGTGCGGCGCGAGGGGCGGCGGTAGGTGTAGTCGACGGCCCCGGCGGCCCACGCGGCGGCTTCCCGGACCGCGCCGGACAGGGCCTGCCGCCAGTCCACCGTGGGCTCCAGGAGTTCCTCGGCCCAGCGCCGCCAGCCCTCGGGCAGGGTGCCGCGGGAACGGTGGTGGGCGCGCATCGCCTCGGCGGTGAGCCGGCGCAGCGCCTGGGCCTCGACGTCACCGAGCGCGGCGGGGCCGGTGGAGCCGGGAAGGTCCCAGGGCGCGGGGCGGCCGTGGGCGCCCGATCCGCAGTCGTGTTCCCGTACGTGCGGGGGCAGTTGCGGCAGGTACGTCTCGAACAGCTGCCCTTCGGGGAGGCCGAAGAGGCGGGGCTCGACGCGTCCGGCGGGCAGGAGCAGGCCGTCGGCGAGGAGGTCGTCGTTGATCTCGCAGTCCTGGGCGACGTTGACGCGGTACCGGTCGCGCTGGTCGGCGGCGGGGAGCCGGCCGGCGCGGCCGTGGTGGTCGCGCAGCAGGTGCGCCACCTCGTGAATCCAGACGCCCGCGAGTTCCTCCACGGGGGTCGCGTCGACGAAGGCGGGTGACACGTAGCAGCGCCAGTGGCGGTCCACGCCCATCGTCGGCACGTCGGGGCTGGGCACGACGGTCAGGGCGTACAGGGCCGACGCCAGGTAGGGGCGGTCGCTCGCCGCGCGGTAGCGGGCGGCGAGCAGTTTGGTGGTGTCCAGGCGGCCGCGGGGGTCCGTCATGCCCGCGTGCCTCAGCGGCTGCCGGGCAGGGCCCCGGACATCCGCAGCAGGTCCAGGAACCCGTCGATACCGGGAGGTACGGGCCAGTCCAGATGACGCATCGAGGCGAGGTCGGTGGCGGCACGGGCGGCCACGTCCGGTACGCCCGCGTCCACGGCCTTGGCCAGGACCGTCCAGCCGGCCTCCCAGCGCGGCCGGGTGAGGTCACTCTGGATGGCGGCGACGACCGCGATGAGGAAGGCGAGTTGGCGGTCGCCGCGCTCGGGCAGGGCGAACGCGTCGGGGTCGGCGAGGACCCGCTCGGGGTCGGGCAGATCGAGGTGTTCCAGGTACGACAGCAGTTCGATGCCCGCGCCGTCCCCGACGGCCCCGGTGAGCGCGGCGGCCGTCGCCTCACGGCCGGCGCCGGTCGCGTATCCGGTCGCGAGCAGCCGCAGCGCCATCTCCCAGGTGCGCGGGGACGGCCAGGAGCGGCCCCGGCTCTCGGCGTCGGCGGGAATGTGGTGGACCAGGCCGGGGCGGGCGGTGAGGAATCCGGAGACGGCGCCGCGGGCCCGTGCGACGGCACCGGGCACCTTGGCCGGATCGACCGCGGGAACGGCCACCTCCGGCCAGGTGCCGGCCATGCCGCGGGCGACCGTGGCCGGGTCGTGGGTCCAGTCGAGGTGGACGAAGCGGTTGGCGAGCGGCGGGCTGAGGTGCCAGCCGTCGGCGGCGCTCGACGGCGGGTTGGCGGCGGCGACGATGCGCACCGCGTCGGGCAGGACGAGGCTGCCGACCCGGCGTTCGAGGACGACCCGCAGCAGCGCGGCCTGCACGGCCGGAGGCGCGGAGGACAGTTCGTCGAAGAAGAGCAGGCCCTGTCCGGCGCGGGTGAGCCGGACCGCCCAGTCGGGCGGGGCCATCGGCACGCCGGTGGTGGCCGGGTCGTCGCCGACGATCGGCAGTCCCGCGAAGTCCGACGGCTCGTGCACGCTGGCGATGACCGTCTCCAGCGGGAGGCCGAGTCCGGCGGCGAGCTGCTCCAGGCCGGCGGACTTGCCGATGCCCGGTTCGCCCCACAGCAGGACGGGCTGGTTGGCCGTCACGGCCAGGGCGAGCGCTTCCAGTTGGGGGTTGGCGGCGGGTTCGGTGCGTCGTGCGCGCAGCCTGGCGACGAGGTCGTCCGCGGCGGCCAGTGGGCCCGGTGCGGTGCGGGGGGCGGGGTCGGTGCTCAAAACGGCGGTTCCTCGCTGTACTTGCCGAGTCCGGGCTTACCGAGTCCGGGCTTGCCGGGCTCGGACTCGTCGGGCTCGGACTCGTCGGGCTCGTCAGACCCGGGCTCGGACTCGTCGGGCTCGTCGGGCTCGGGCTCGGGTTCGACAGGCTCGTGGTCGTCCGCTTCCTCCTCCTCGTTGCGGTCCATGTACTCGTCCCACCACTCGGCCCCGAGGCCCGGGTGTTCCTCCCGGACGCGCTTCCGGAGGAAGGCCAGGTCGGAGCGCTTGTAGCGGCGGACGACCTGGGCCAGCGACAGCTCCATCCGGTCTTCCACGTCGATCCGTGCGCCGGCGGCGAGGAACGCCTCCACGAGGGCCCTGGAACCGCCGTCGTTGACCGCCACGAACAGCGGTGTGCGGTCCCGCTGGTCCCGGGCCTCCAGGTCGAGCCCCGCCGCGAGCAGCCGGGGCAGCAGCGGCTCGTGGTCGAGGAGGTGCAGTACGTGGAGCAGCGAGCGTCCGGAGGCGTCACGGACCCGGGGGTCCACGCCGGCGTCCAGGAGGTGGAGCACGCCGTGGGTGTCGCCGTGCTGGGCGCGCAGGAACAGGTCCCGGCGCTGGGCGCGCAGCGCCTTCGGCAGCCGGCCGTCGCCGGACGCCCAGGTCTGCTCGACGGCGAAGCACCCGGCGACGGCGCCGCCGAACGCGCGCAGGGCCCGCTCGCGCCGCTGCTCCTCGTCGCTGTGCGGCATGCGGAGCAGACCGCCCGGGCGGAAGCCCACCTCGTGCCATGCGCCCCGGCAGCGCACCCGGACGGGTTCGGGGACGGCGGGGCCCGGTGGGCCGCCGGTCCCGTCGGCGACCCGGAGGTCGGGGAACAGGGCTTCGCGGACCAGCGGATGCAGGTGCTCCGGCTCCACTCCGCCGACGCGCAGCAGGTCGAGGTCGGGGAGCCTGCGCCAGAGCGCCTCGGCCAGAAAGGGCATGTTCTTGGCCTCCTCGCGGCCGACGGCACGCGCCCCGAGACCGGTGGCCGTCGGCTCCAGCAGGATGCGCGTGCGCCAGTCGCCGACGACGAGGAAACGGTCCCCGACGCCCTCGTCCCTCAGCCGGCGGACCTCCCGCTCCAGACGGGTGTGGTCGAGCGCGAGCCGGCCGATGAGCTCCGCCGGATCGGCCCGGTACCAGCCGGGGCCGACCGGGGGCGTCAGGTCGAGTTCGATCCCGGCCGCGGTGAAGGCCGCCTCGACCTCGCCCCTCTGGTGGAGCAGGGTGACCCACTCGGCCCGGGCCGACGCGTCACCGGGGCCGGGATCGGCCGTGGGCAGTTCGTCCGTACGGCGCGGCCGGCCGTCGGTGTGGAAGAAGGGGGGCCGGTCGGTGCCGCCGCCGCACCGCTCGCGCAGTTCGGCGGTGTGCCGCGCGTCCCACAGGTGCCGGGCGTACCGCCAGTCCTCGGTCGGGCTCCCGAAGACGCCGGCGGTCCTCTCGTCCGCGACCGTGCGGAACCGCAGGGTGACGCGCTGCGGGCCCTGCAGCATCGCGGGCGTGGTGAGGTGCAGGTACGGCGTGGAGCGGGGGCCTTCGCCCGCCCGCACCGGCCGGTAGCGGGCGAGGACGACGGTCCGGTCGGTGTCGAGGGGGGTCCAGCCGCCCAGCACTCGGGGCAGGTGCCAGCGCGCCAGGTCCGGGACCAGGTGGCGCAGGTCGTCCGCCAGCGCCTCGGCGACGTCGTCGCCGCAGTGCTCGGCGACCTCCGGCAGGTCGATGTCGACGTCCACACCGGCCGCCGCGCACGCGCCCCGCCAGTCACCGGCGGTACGGCGTTCGGTCGCGCGCTCGATCATCGTCCGGGGCACGGCGTACCGGCGGACCCGCCGCCAACTCGCCGCCTCCTCCGGTGGGAAACAGGGGAGTTCGGGGCGGCGGCTCACCGGTAGACACTTCCTATCGCGCGCAGGTCGGGGTGGGCCCCGGCCATGGGCCGCAGGCGCTGGGTGAAGGACCGCTTCACCTTCCGGGGCAGTCCCGGACCCAGACCGACGTACTCCAGCGGTGAGCCGTCCGGCACCGCTGCCAGCAGGGACTTCGCGCCCCGGCCGGTGAGCCCGGTGTGGCACAGCTCCAGCCGGCGCAGCGGGCTGCCGGGGAGGGCGGCGGCCAGGGCGCGGGCGCCCTCGTCGCCGGTGGCGTTGGCGGGGGCGCCGAGGCTCCGCTCGGACATCGGCCGTCCCAGGTCGAGCGTCTCGATGGCGCCCAGGGCGTCGGCGAGGGCGTGCGCCCCGGCGGGGCCGATGCCGTTGCCGCCCAGGCCGAGGCGTACCGGCCGTCCGGAGTCGGCTGCGGCTGCGGCGAGGACGGCGGCGCCTTCGTCGCCGAGGTGGTTGGCGGGCAGGTACAGCTCGCGCACGCCCGCCTCCCGGATCAGCGCCGCCAGCAGACCGGCGGCGTCGGCGGTCAGGCCGTTCCCGCCGAGGAAGAGGCGTTCCACCGGGCGCGGGCGGCCGGTGAGGGCGTCGAGCAGGGCGCGCAGGCCCTCGGTGGTGACACCGGTGTTGACCAGGTCGAGGGTGCGCAGCGCGGTGTTGCGGCGGAGCGTCGCGGCGAGCGCCACGGCGCCGTCGTCGCCCACCGGGTTGCGCTTGAGCCACAGGGCGCGGACGGTGTCGTCCGCAGAGAGTACGTCGGCGAGCGCGGCGGTGCCTTCCGGGCCGATGCGGTTGCAGCCGAGGTAGAGCGTGTGCAGCCCGTGGCCGGCGGTGAGCGCCCGGGCGACCGCCGTCGCGCCCTCGTCGCCGATGGCGTTGGTGCCGAGGAGCACGTGCCGGGCGTGCGGCGATGCGGCGGCGACGGGCATCAGCCGGGCGGCGCCGGCCGCTCCGAGGCCCTGCTTGCACAGGTCGACGCGGCCGTCCGCGCGGAGGGTGCCGAGCGGGAACGTCTCGTCGGTGTCCACCGCCCGCGCCGACCTCAGCCGGACCAGCAGCGGGTCCAGGCCGGCAGGATCACTGATCGGGATGTCCGGGTGCTCGATCGCCGGGCAGCGCACGGGTGTCGGCTGCGTCATCACCACTCCACCGGTCCATCGCCGGTGTCCGGCTCGCCGAGGGCGGCACCGCCCTCCGCCCGCCCGGGACGGACCGACGCCAATCGACGTTCCTCCACGACAAGGGTGGCAAGGCCGGTCGGATTCGAACCGACGTCCTCCGGCTTGATGCGAGGGCGCGACGACCTCTGCGCTACGGCCTTGCCGTGGAAGATCATAGCGAGATCGGCGACGATGTCGATCACTTGTTTGAATGAGATCCTCTGCGCGCGGCGCGCCACCGCCCTCAACCGCCCACAAGAGCGACGAGCTTGATGAAGACGAGGTCCGGATCGCCCGTAAGGTCCACGACTTCGTCCAGGTCCTCCACCTGGCGGTCGCCGACCAGCACGAAGAACCCGTTGGCCAGGAAGGCGCGTTCGGTGATCCCGGCCTGGCGCTCCCCGTCGATGCGGCGCGGCTCGCGGAGCCGGTGGCCGTTCGGTTCGGTCTCGGCGTCGTCAGGGCGGACGAGGCCGTTGAAGCGGTCGCCCGGGTGGCTGTTGTACCGGGCGACCTCCTCGCGGACCCGGAGTCCGATCAGCTCCCGTACGGTCATCCGTTCCGGCAGCCCGGCGACCTCCCACTCGGTGACCGGCCTGCCCGCAGCGGTCTCGTCCCGGAACGTCACGGTGGCCATCAGGCACCTCGCTCGATCTGCGTGAGGATGGACTTGTCGGTGATCCCGGTGTCGGCGGCGAGGAGGAACGCCTTGCTGAGGATCAGGGAGAGCCGTTCGTCCTCGAACGGCAGGAAGACCTTCCCGTCGCCCTTGCCGCGTGACGGGACGATGCACAGGTAGGCGTCGTGCGGTTCCATCAGGACGTTGGCCGAGCCCAGGTGGATCCTGTACGTGCCCAGGTCCCCGCGGACGATCAGGAAACGGCCGTCGAGCGTGCACCGGCCGGCGATCCTCAGCCGCGGCACGATCCGCTCCAGCGCCTCCCGGCGGACCTCCGCGCTCACCGTCAGCGCACCGAACGTGGCCGTCCGCCAGTACCCGGCGTAGCGGTCCTCGCCCCGGTCGGTCCAGTCGGGATCGGCGGCGATCGAGGTCACGCCGACGAAGAGGTCGACGTCCCGCATCGCCTCGCTGAACACCAGCGGGGGCACCTCGGCCAGCGGAGCCTCCCGCCAGCGCCGGCCGTCCCGGCGTTCGAAGCGGACCTGGTCCGTGGCGGCGTGTTCGGGCGCGTCACCACCGTCGTCGTCGGTGGCGGGCTCGTGGTGGAAGCAGGCCCGCCACGCCCCGTCGCCGAACTCGGCCCGTGCCCGGCCGTCGTAGCCGCCTTCGTGCCGGCCAAGGAAGTTGGCCTGCCAGCCGCGTTCCTTGAACAGCGCGTAGAGCTGCCGGTAGTGGACGATGTGGGCGGCGAACCGGTTGGAGTAGCCGCCGGTCTGCTCCTCCGCCGGGGTGAGCAGGTAGATCTCCCGGAAGGCCTGTTTGAACGGCTGCCGCAGCCGCTCGGTGACGAGCCGCTCCCGCCACGCCCTGATGTCGTGCGTCGACGCCCGGATCGGATGCCACAACCGCACGCGTTCGGGCTCGCCGGGCAGCTCGGCCGTCGGTGCCACCGCACGCCACTCGCCGTCCGCGTCCCGGAACTCCCAGATCAGACCGCGGACGAGAGTTCCGGTGACCGGATGGTCGCGGTAGTAGCGGCACCACTCGTCGTACGGCCACTCGCGCCCGGCCGACATCAGTGCCTCGACGCGGCCCCGCTCACTCGACAGCGTCCCCCGCACCTCCCTGGCCAGGTCCTTCACCTCCTTGAGGGCCTCGGGGAAGCCGTCCTTCAGGGCCGCCGGAGCCGTACGGGACGTCTTCCCGTCGGGGCGTGTGAAGGTGAGCCGCACGGTCCTCGCGTCCTCGATCGCCACCCGTACCCGGTGTCCGCCCCACTCCCGTTCCAGCGAACCGTCCGGCGCCAGGCCGTGGTCCGGCACGCTGCGCTCGACGAGCTGTTCCGCCGTGATGCCCTGCTTCCCCGCCGCCGTCACCAGCGCGGTGTCGAGCTGCTTGCGCAGCGCCCGGTGCCCGGTCCGGGACCGCAGCCGCGACAGGGCCTCCAGAGAGGCCGGCCCGCCGTGCTCCGCCAGCGCGTTGATCGCCGCGCCCGCCAGCTTGAGGTCCGTCACCACGCCGGTCCCGAGACCGCCGGTGCGCAGCGCGAGCGCGCCGAGATGCCGCACCACGGCCGGGCCGCCGGTCAGCGCGGCCGCCCAGACGACGCCGCGCGCCAGGTCCCCGTCGTTCTGGTGGACGAGGTAGTGGTAGTGGTGATCGTCGTGGACCCAGCCGGTGTGCGCCCCGTTCCCCCCGCTGCACAGCGGATCGTCCTCGGCCAGGGCCCGCAGGACGTCGGCCACGAGGTCCCGCGCCGACGCCGCCTCCGCGAGCCCGAGGCAGGTCAGCCGCCACTTCCGCGTGGGACGCGGGCCCGACAGGCCGGCCAGGTGCCGTACGAACGATGCCAGTTCCGGCGTCGGTGCGGTCTTCGCCCGGTCGCTCAGCGGGGCGGCCCAGGGAGCGTCGGCGGGGATCAGTCCCTCGGGGATGTACGCCTGGTCCACGCTCGCGAGCAGTGCGCGCAGGCGCCGGGCGAGCGACGCGCGCGTGCTCGCCCCGACCGTGGTGTCCATGAGCTCCTGGTGTGCGTGCCGCAGCCAGGGCACGACCGCGCGGCGGCCGTCGGCGTCGAGCCGGTCGGCGGCGTCCAGCGCCGACCCCAGCGAATCGGCGAACCACCAGCCCATGCCGTACTCGGTGGCACGGAGCAGCATCACCGCGACCTCGTCGGGCGTCCAGCCCCGCACCCGCGCGATCAGGGACCCGATTTCGGCGTCGTACTGCCACAGGCTCGCGTCGTCGATGCGGGCGGCCAGCATCAGGCACAGGACCGCGGCCCTGCCCTCCTCGTCCGCGCAGGCCGCGAGCCGCCCGTCGATCTCGGCCTGGGTCGCCGCGCCCACTACCCTGAATCGCCGGTGCTCGTGCCCCATGGATTGCCGGAACTCGGTCCGCTGACGCTCCAGGAGGTCGACGAGCCAGCGGACGCGGTCGAGCGCGGCGGACCTCACGTCGTCGAGCGAGTCGTTCCTACGGGATTCGGCCACCAAGGCGTCGTACAGCATGGCGGGATGATGACAGGGGGGACTGACAACGCGATCGGCTCAGCGACGCCGCATCGCCTCGGTCCCCTGTGTCGCGGCCCGACCGACATGAAAGGCGTCGGTGTCCCGGACTCAGCGTGCCCACGGGCCCGCCCCGGTGCCGGTCGGGGCTGGGCCGGATGCCGGCCGGGAGTGCGCGCCTGCGGTAAGGACGTCCGTCACACCCGGTCAGCCCGGCGTGACCGGCAGTACGTCGGGTGACAGTGCCGCCGCGTGGGCCGTCGCGGCCGTCATGCGGCGGCGGTGGTGACGGCGGCACAGGACCTCGTAGCCGACCTCGTCCGCGGAACCGGTGACGTCGCCGACGACCACCTGGGCGCCCTCGACGACCATGACCCCGCCGACCGTGCGCGCGTTGTGCGTGGCGCGGGCGCCGCACCAGCACAGGGCCTCCACCTGGAGCACCTCGACCCGGTCGGCCAGCTCCACCAGCCGCTGGGAGCCGGGGAACAGCTTGGAGCGGAAGTCGGTGGTGATGCCGAAGGCGTAGACGTCGAGTTCCAGGTCGTCCACGACCCGCGCGAGCTGGTCGATCTGTTCCGGGGCCAGGAACTGCGCCTCGTCCGCGATCACGTAGTCCGCGCGGCGGCCCTTCGAGAGGTGGTCGACGAGGTACGCGTACAGGTCCGCGCCGTCGCCGACCTCCACCGCGTCCGTGACCAGGCCGAGGCGGGAGGAGAGCTTGCCCTCGCCGGCCCGGTCGTTGCGGGTGAAGATCATGCCGGCCAGGCCGCGTGCCGAACGGTTGTGCTCTATCTGGAGAGCCAGCGTCGACTTCCCGCAATCCATCGTTCCGGAGAAGAACACCAGCTCGGGCATGGGAGGTCGGGCACCTTTCGGCAGAGGTCGCGGACGGGTCGTCAGGAGTTCAGGAGCGTACTTCGAGCAGGGGGACCAGCTGCTCGGCAGGGGTCATCGAACCGTGGTTGCCGGCCATCGCCGACTCCCTGGGCTCCCGCTCGGAGGCGATCAGCAGGACGTCGTCCCGCGCGGCGGCGACCACGTCGCCGATCCGGTGGTACACGCGCTCGTCGACCGCCGGACCGAACCAGCCCGCCCCGATCGCCTCGTCGCGCGAGGCCACCCAGAACCGCTCGCCGAGCACCTCGCGCCAGCAGGTCAGCACGTCGTCGGCGGCCCCCGGTACGGCGTAGACGTGCCGGGCACGACCCTCGCCGCCGAGCAGGGCGACGCCCGCCTTCAGCTCCCAGTCCTCGTCGAAGTCGACGCGGTGGTCCTCGTCGAAGGGGATGTCGACCATGCCGTGGTCGGCGGTGACGTAGAGCGCGCTGCGCGCAGGGAGCTGTTCGGCCAGGCGCTGGACCAGGCGGTCGACGTACATGAGCTGGCCGCGCCAGGTGTCGGAGTCGACGCCGAAGCGGTGACCGGCGCCGTCGACCTCGGCGTAGTACGTGTAGACCAGGGAGCGGTCGGCGGCGGCCAGCTGCTCGGCCGCGACGTCCATGCGCTCCTCGCCGGACAGCCGCCCGTGGAAGCTGCCGCCGCTGAGCGCGACCTTGGTCAGCGGGGTGTTCGCGAAGGCCGGGGAGGTGACCTGCGCGGCGTGCACGCCCGCGCGGTGGGCCAGCTCGAAGACGGTGGGGTACGGCTGCCAGGGGTTGGGCGGGGTCCAGGGCTGCCAGCGCAGCTGGTTCATCAGCTCGCCGGTGTCCGGGTTGCGCACGGTGTAACCGGGCAGGCCGTGCGCGCCCGGCGGCAGGCCGGTGCCGACGGAGGCCAGGGAGGTGGCGGTCGTGGCCGGGTATCCGGCGGTGATCGGGCGTCCGGTGCCGCCGCGCGAGGAGGCCAGCAGGGACGTCATGAAGGGGGCCTCGTCCGGGTGCGCCTTCAGCTGCTCCCAGCCCAGCCCGTCGATCAGGAACACGCAGTTCCGGTCGGCGGGGGTCAGCTCGGGGATCGCGGCGGTCGTACCGGGGACGGCCATGCCGGCGGCGAGCGTGGGCAGCAGGTCGGCGAGCGAACCGGTGCCGTATTCGGGCAGGGGCGCGGAACCGGGGGCGAGGGGGCGAGGGTGCGCGTCGTCCCAGGCGGTGGGGGGCGGGGGTGGCGCGGGCCGTGCGGGGGACGCGGACCGTGCGGGAGGCGCGGGCCGCGCCGCGGATGTGGACGACGCCGTGCGGACGGGCGGCGCGGGGCGGGGAGCCTGCGGGCGGGGCACGGGCCGCGCGCCGGGGGCAGGCTGGGCGCCCGGCGAAGGCCGTGCGCCGGGGGTGGGCTGTGCCATCAGCGTGTCTGGTCCGCGGTCGCCTCGGACAGGGCCTGCGCGAAGGTGAGGGCCTGGCGCACCGTCTCCGGGCCGTCGCCGGCCTCGCTGACGCGCAGGCTCAGGTCGTCGGCCGTGGAGCTGCCCGTGTAGCCGTGGTCGGCCTCGCAGTTGGGGTCGCCGCAGGCGGCCGGCTCCAGGTCGATGCGGGAGACGGCGCCCCAGCCGATGGTGAGCACGATCTCGCGCGGCAGCGTGCCCGGCTTGTACGACTCCGGGTTGGCGACCACCCGGCTGACCACGATCGACGAGATCCGGCCGAGCTTGACCGACTCCGTGGACGTGGTGGCGTACGGCGTCGGGGAGGTGCTGTCCGCGGCCTGCTCGTCGGTGTGGCTGACGATGAAGCGGTTGCCGGTGAGGACGAGCACGGTGACGTGCCGCCGCACCTCGTTCGAGTCGAACGTCGTCTCCTGGTGGACCAGGTACGACCGGACGGGCTCGCCGCCCACGGCGGCCTCCACCGCCTCGGCCACGAGGGCCGGGTAGTAGCCGCTGCGCTCGATCGCCGCCCGCAGCCCCTGGGTCGTCGTACTGGTCTTGGCCATGAGCCCCATCCTACGGGGGCCCACCGACTGCGAGGCACCGCTCACCGGCGCCGGTCAGTACGCGGGGAGGGTCCGCGGGCCGAGGTCGTCGCGGGCGGGCGGCGGGGCGAGGCGTACGGAGGCGCCGAGGACGCTCACGCCGCGCGGGGCGACGACCACCGGTTCCAGGGTGACCGCGACGACCTCCGGGTGGTCGTGGACCAGCCGCGACACCCGCAGCATCAGCTCCTCCAGCGCCGGGGTGTCGACCGGTGCCGAGCCGCGCCAGCCGAACAGCAGCGGGGCGGTCCGGATCGACCGCACCAGTGAGGTCGCGTCCCGGTCGGTGACCGGGATCAGCCGGTGCGCCATGTCCCCGAGCAGTTGCGAGGGGGGTCCGGCCAGCCCGAAGGAGAGGACGGCTCCGGCGGCGGGGTCGATGACCGCGCGTACGACGGTGTCGACGCCGCGCGGGGCCATCCGCTGCACCACGGGGCGCAGCTCCTCCGGGGCACCGAACAGCTCCGTCAACTCGCTGTACGCCCGGCGCAGTTGTTCCTCGTCGGCCAGGTCCAGGCGGACGCCGCCCAGGTCGGCACGGTGCCTCAGGTGGGGGGCGGTCGCCTTGAGGGCCACGGGGTGGCCGAGGGTGCGCGCGGCCTCGGCGGCGGTGCCGGGGTCCGGGGCGGGGAGGGCGCGGTGGACGTGGATGCCGTAGGTGCCGAGCAGGTCGCAGGTCTCGTCGGTGCCGAGGGTGAGGCCCTGGCCGCGCGAGAGGAGCCCCTCGATGAGGGCGGCGGCGCCCCGCTCGTCGATGTCGTCGTACTCCGGCACCTTGCCGGGGTCGGCGGCGTCCCTCCGCCACTGGCCGTACGCGACGGCCTGGGCGAGCGCCCGGACGGCACGCTCGGCGGCGGGGTAGGCGGGGATGAGGTGGGCGCCCTCGGGGGGCGGCGGGGCCGTCGCGGAAGCGGTGTCCGCCCGGGGCCGCGGCGCCGGGGTCGCCCGCGTCGGGGGCACCGGCGCCGGGGCCTGCGGGGCCGTGCTCGTGGCGGCCGACAACGCCTCCGCGAGGCCGCCCAGTTCCACGTGGACCACCAGGACGGGTTTGGACGGGGTCGCGGCGGCGGCCGAGCGCAGGGCCTGCGCCAGGGCCGCGTCGCCGACCGAGCCCTCCCCCACCGCCGGGATCGCGGTCACGACGACCGCGTCGCTCGTGTCGTCGGCCAGCGCGCGGGAGAGCGCCGCGTGGAAGTCCGCCGCCGAGGCGGCGGTGGTGAGGTCCAGCGGGGGATGCGGACGCAGGCCTTCGGCGAGGCAGGCGTCGTAGGTGAGCAGGCCCAGGGACTCGGAGTTGCCGAGGATCGCCACCCGGGGTCCGGCCGGCAGGGGCTGGCGGGCGAGCAGCAGGCCCGTGTCGACCAGCTCGGTGATGGTGTCCACGCGGATCACCCCGGCCTGCCGCAGCAGCGCGGACACCGTCGCGTGGGGCAGCCGGGTCGCCCGCACGGCGTGCCCCCGGGGCCCCGCTCCGTGACGTGCGCCCTGGACCACGACCAGCGGCTTCGCCGCCGCGGTCCGGCGGGCGAGGCGGGTGAACTTGCGGGGGTTGCCGATGGACTCCAGGTACATCAGGACGACGTCGGTGTCGGGGTCCTCGTACCAGTACTGCAGGACGTCGTTGCCGGAGACGTCGGCCCGGTTGCCGGACGACACGAAGGTGGACACGCCCGTGACACCGGTGACGCCGCCGCCGCGCCGGTGCAGGCGGGACAGCAGGGCGACGCCGATGGCGCCGGACTGGGCGAACAGCCCGATCCGGCCCGGCCGGGGCATGTGAGGGGCGAGCGAGGCGTTCAGCCGGACGTCCGGGGAGGTGTTGATGACGCCGAAGGCGTTGGGGCCGATGATCCGCATGCCGTACGAGCGTGCCTGCCGTACGAGGGCGCGCTGGCGTTCGCGGCCGTCGGGGCCGGACTCGGCGTAGCCGGCGGAGACGACGACGAGCCCCTGCACGCCGTGCTCGCCGCACTCGGTGACGATCTCGGGGACCCGCTCGGCGGGCACCGCGACGACCGCGAGGTCGACGGGCCCGTCGATGTCCCGCACCGAGCGGAACGCGGCCACCCCGCCGAGCTCCTCCTCCCCTTCCCCCAGAGCCTTGTTCACGGCGTACAACCGGCCGGTGAACCCGGTGTCCCGCAGGTGGTCGAGGACGCTGCGGCCCACGCCGCCGGGCGCGCGGCCGGCGCCGACGACGGCCACCGAGCCGGGGGCGAGCAGCCGCTGCACCGAGCGCGCCTCGGCGCGCTGTTCGCGCGCGTACTGCACGGCCATGGAGCGGTCGGTGGGTTCGAGGCCGAACTCCAGGCGGACGACACCGTCCTCGAAGCTGCGCTTCTGGGTGTACCCGGCGTCGGTGAACACCTTGATCATCTTGTTGTTGGCGGGCAGCACCTCGGCCGCGAACCGGCGGATGCCGCGCTCCCGCGCGACGGCGCCGATGTGTTCGAGGAGGGCGGAGGCGACGCCCCGGCCCTGGTGGGCGTCCTGGACGAGGAAGGCGACCTCGGCCTCGTCGGCCGGAGCCGAGGCGGGCGTGCCGTCGGCGCCGATCCGGTCGTAGCGTACGGTGGCGATGAACTCGCCGCCGATGGTGGCCGCGAGTCCCACCCGGTCCACGAAGTCGTGGTGCGTGAAGCGGTGGACGTCCTTGGCGGACAGGCGAGGGTAGGGCGCGAAGAAGCGGTAGTACTTCGACTCGTCCGACACCTGCTCGTAGAAGCTGACCAGGCGCTCGGCGTCATCGACGGTGATGGGGCGGATGCGCGCGGTGCCGCCGTCGCGCAGCACCACGTCGGCCTCCCAGTGAGCGGGATACTCGTGCCGGTCCGACGAGGTCTGCATGGGCCCCAGAGTACGGCTCGCGTACGACAACGGCGCGAGGCAGTCTGTGGTGGACGACAGCCGGGCCGAGGCCGCGGTCCGGCTGCCGCCGGGAGCGGGAGCGAAGGCCCCTTCGGGCACGCTCCCGGCAGGCTCCGGGCATGCTTCACGATGTGGGAAACTGGTCTAGACAACCCTGAACAGCGAAGGGCAGCAACACATGGCTGAGCGCCGCGTCAACGTCGGCTGGGCCGAGGGTCTCCACGCCCGCCCCGCCTCCATCTTCGTCCGAGCCGCCACGGCCGCAGGCGTCCCGGTGACGATCGCCAAGGCCGGGGGCGACCCCGTCAACGCGGCCTCCATGCTGGCTGTCCTGAGCCTGGGCGCCCAGGGCGGCGAGGAGATCGTCCTCGCGTCCGACGCCGAGGGCGCGGACGCCGCCCTCGACCGTCTGGCGAAGCTGGTCGCCGAGGGTCTCGAGGAACTCCCCGAGACCGTCTGAGGACGTCATGCCGAAAGGCCCGCCCGGACCGCCGGGCGGGCCTTTCGCTTTCCCCCGTCACGGGCAGATTTTTCCTTCCGCGGGCAGCTTTCCCCTTTTACGGGCAGCGTGAATAAACCCCGAGAAATGCTCCCTCTTTGTATACGGCACCCGTGTTAATGCCGAACGCTCGGCATGTTTACGGCATGTTGCGAGTTCCTCACACGGTCCGCGCGGCCGGCGCCCGGGGCGAAACGCAGGCGGTGCCCGGCGCTCGCGCGCTCGGTGTGCAGCGCCGTGACGGACCGCGCGCGGTCGCCGTCACCGCGCGCCACGGCGTCCACGATCGCGCCGTGCTCCGCCCAGTACTCGACGGGGTCGGACGGCCCCTCGGTGGCGTACATCCAGGCGATCTTGTGCCGCAGCTGGGTCAGTGCCGAGGTCAGTGCCGGACTGCCGGTGGCCTGGGCGAGCGTCTCGTGGAACCAGCCGCTCAGGGAGCGCAGGTCGTCGCTGTTGCCCTGGCGGGCGCGTTCCTGCCCCAGCCGGACCAGGCCGCGCAGCACCTTCAGATGGGCCTCGGTGCGGCGCTGGGCCGCGCGGGAGGCACCGAGGGGCTCGAGGAGCACGCGCATCTCCAGCAGGTCGGCGGCCTCCTGCTCGGTGGGTTCCGCGACGCACGCGCCCGCGTGCCGCCGGGTCACCACGAATCCCTCGGCCTCCAGCGTGCGCAGCGCCTCCCGGACGGGAACGCGGGAGACACCGTAACGGCGGGCGAGCACTTCCTCGGTGAGCCGGCCGCCGCGCTCGTGGACACCCGCGACGATGTCGTCCCGGATCGCCGTGCACACCGAGTGCGCGGGAATACGCATGACGAACCTCCGGCTTAATCCCCGTGAAACGTCGACGATTGACGTGTGTTCCGTGACTCTATTGCAATCGGCGGGAATTCACGACGGCGGACCGGAATCCATGCATATTTTTTGGACAGGCGACGCCCGGAAACACCGATGCCCCGGCTCGGGGAGCCGGGGCATCGGGAAGCGAGCGGGTCAGAGGTTCACGCCGTGCGCGCGGAGGTAGGCGACGGGGTCGAGGTCGGAGCCGTAGTCGGCGCCCGTGCGGGCCTCGAAGTGCAGGTGCGCGCCCGTGACGTTGCCGGTGGCGCCGGAGAGGCCGATCTGCTGCCCGGCGGCCACCTGCTGGCCCACCGAGACGCCGATGGACGACAGGTGGCCGTACTGGGTGTACGTGCCGTCGTGCATCTTGATGACGACCTGGTTGCCGTACGAGCCGCCCCAGCCGGCCTCGACGACGGTGCCGACGCCGACCGACTGGACGGGGGTGCCGCTCGCCGCGTGGAAGTCGACACCGGTGTGGCTGCCGGAGGACCACAGCGAGCTGCCGGCCTGGTAACCGGTCGAGACGTACGAGCCGGGGATCGGGGAGACGAAGGTGTTGAGGCGCTCGCGCTCGGCCTCCCGCGCGGCGCGCTCCTTCTCCGCGCGGGCCTCCTCGGCCTCCTTGGCGGCCTTCTCGCGCGCGGCCTCCTCTGCGGCCTTGCGCGCGGCGGCCTCGGCCGCCTCCCGGGCGGCCTCGTGCTGGGCGGCCGCCTGGGCGTCGATCCGGTCGGCGACCGCGTCGCCGAGGGTGACGACGGGCGTGAGGCCGGTCTGTGCGGCAGCGGGCTCGGCGGCGAGCGCGGGGGCCGCGAGGGAGCCGACGACGCCGGTGGTGGTGAGCGCCGCGACGCCCGCCACGCGGGCGGTGCCGCGCTGCGTCCGGCCGGGACGACGGTGCTTGCCCGGGGCGCGGGTGAACGCCATGTACAGGCTGGTCCTTTCCTTCCCTCTCGCCTACCGGGTTAGCTGACGGGTTCGGAGCAGGAAGGTCTCCTACGGGCCCCCTCGCGACACGCGCGGGCGTCCGATTCACCCCAGGGACTGCGGTGGGTCCCCGGCTCCCCCGGCTCGCGCCTCAGGGGGACTCGGCGATGACTGTCCGGTGCCGCGGATGCGGCGCACTGCCCGACGAACAGCCCGGACGAAGCTAAGCGGGCCGTCTCCCGATCCTCAAACGAATCACGGGTTTTGTAGCGCATCCCACAGGCCAGACAGGCAACTTCCGCCCCGATTCGGGCATAAGCGGGCCCTGGTGACTTTCGTGTCACCAGGGCCCGCCGCGCGTGCGTCCTCGCGGCTCGCTACTCGGCCGTCACGACGGTGACTTCACCGATACCGAGGGCCTCGACGGGCGCCTTGATCTGCGCCGCGTCACCGACGAGGACGGTCACCAGGCGGTCCACCGGGAAGGCGTTCACGACGGCCGCGGTGGCCTCCACGGTGCCGGTCGCGGCCAACTGCCGGTACAGGTCGGCCTGGTAGTGGTCGGGCAGGTGCTGCTCGACCTGGTCGGCCAGGGTGCTCGCGACGGCCGCGGCGGTCTCGTACTTGAGCGGCGCCACGCCCACGAGGTTCTGCACGGCGACATCGCGCTCGTCGTCGGTGAGCCCCTCCGCGGCGAGCGTGCGCAGCACCGTCCACAGGTCCTCGAGAGCGGGGCCGGTGTTCGGCGTGTCCACTGAGCCGCTGATGGCCAGCATCGCCGCACCCGTGCCGTCCGGGGCGGACCTGAGGACCTGTCCGAACGCCCGCACGCCGTAGGTGTAGCCCTTCTCCTCGCGCAGCACGCGGTCCAGGCGGGAGGTGAGGGTGCCGCCGAGGCAGTACGTGCCGAGCACCTGCGCGGGCCACACCCGGTCGTGCCGGTCCGCGCCGATACGGCCGATCAGCAGCTGCGTCTGGACGGCGCCGGGACGGTCCACGATCACGACGCGCCCGGTGTCGTCGGCGACCACCGGCGGGACGGGCCGCGGCTGCGCCGGGGAGCCGGTCCAGGCGCCCAGCGTGTCGCCGAGCAGCGCGTCCAGGTCGATACCGGTGAGGTCGCCGACGACCACGGCGGTCGCCGTGGCGGGACGGACGTGCTTCTCGTAGAAGGCGCGTACGGCCGCGGAGTCGATGCCGGCGACCGTCTCCTCGGTGCCCTGGCGCGGACGCGACATACGGGCACTCGCCGGGAACAGCTCCTTGGAGAGCTCCTTGGCGGCGCGGCGGGAGGGGTTGGCCAGCTCGTGCGGGATCTCGTCGAGGCGGTTGCGGACCAGCCGCTCGACCTCGCTGTCGGCGAACGCCGGCGCCCTGAGCGCGTCGGCGAGCAGCCCGAGCCCCTTGGTGAGCCGCGAGGCCGGGACCTCCAGGCTGAGGCGGACGCCGGGGTGGTCGGCGTGCGCGTCCAGGGTGGCGCCGCAGCGCTCCAGCTCGGCGGCGAACTCCTCGGCGGAGTGCTTGTCGGTGCCCTCGGAGAAGGCCCGCGCCATGATCGTGGCGACACCGTCGAGGCCGGCCGGCTCGGCCTCCAGGGGCGCGTCGAGGAGCACCTCGACGGCGACGACCTGCTGGCCGGGGCGGTGGCAGCGCAGCACGGTCAGGCCGTTGTCGAGCGTGCCGCGCTCGGGGGCCGGGAAGGCCCAGGGCTTGGCGTCGCCCGCCTGCGGCTGCGGGTGGAAGTCCATCGTGGCGAGCTCGGTCACTTCGCCGCCTCCTCGTTCTCGTCGGTGCCGGCGGCTGCGGCGGCTTCCTCGGTGTCCTCGGCGTCTCCGGCTTCCGGGGCGACGGGCTCGTAGACGAGCACCGCGCGGTTGTCGGGGCGCAGGCGGGCCTTGGCGACCTCCCGCACCTCCTCCGCCGTCACCTCCAGGACGCGCTGTACGGCGGTCAGGGCGAGCTGCGGGTCGCCGAACAGGACGGCGTACCGGCACAGTTCGTCGGCGCGGCCGGCGACCGTGCCGAGCCGGTCCAGCCACTCGCGCTCCAGCTGGGCCTGCGCGCGCTCCATCTCCTCGGCCGTGGGGCCCTGCTCGGCGAACCGGGCGAGCTCCTCGTCGATGGCGGCCTCGATGACCGGCACCTCCACGTCGCCGGACGTCTTCACGTCCAGCCAGCCCAGGGAGGGCGCCCCGGCCAGCCGCAGCAGGCCGAAGCCGGCGGCCACGGCCGTGCGGTCGCGCCGTACCAGCCGGTTGTAGAGCCGCGAGGACTCGCCGCCGCCGAGGACGGTGAGCGCCAGGTCGGCGGCGTCGCACGCGCGCGTGCCGTCCTCCGGCAGGCGGTAGGCGGCCATCAGCGCACGCGCGGGGACCTCCTCCTCGACGATCTCGCGGAGCTGCCCGCCGATGACGTCGGGCAGCGAACCGTCGCGCGGGGCGGGCTTGCCGTCGTGGCCCGGGATGGAGCCGAAGTACTTCTCGATCCAGGCGAGCGTCCGCTCCGGGTCGATGTCGCCGACGACGGAGAGCACGGCGTTGTTCGGCGCGTAGTACGTGCGGAAGAACTGGCGGGCGTCCTCCAGGGTGGCCGCGTCCAGGTCCGCCATCGAGCCGATGGGCGTGTGGTGGTACGGGTGGCCCTCCGGGTAGGCGAGGGCGGTCAGCTTCTCGAAGGCGGTGCCGTAGGGGACGTTGTCGTAGCGCTGGCGGCGCTCGTTCTTGACGACGTCCCGCTGGTTCTCCATGGACTCGTCGTCCAGGGCGGTCAGCAGGGAGCCCATGCGGTCGGCCTCCAGCCAGAGGGCGAGCTCCAGCTGGTGGGCGGGCATGGTCTCGAAGTAGTTGGTGCGCTCGAAGCTGGTGGTGCCGTTGAGGGAGCCGCCGGCGCCCTGGACCAGCTCGAAGTGGCCGTTGCCCTTCACCTGGGCGGAGCCCTGGAACATCAGGTGCTCGAAAAGGTGAGCCAGACCCGTACGTCCCTTGACTTCGTGGCGCGAACCCACGTCGTACCAGAGGCACACCGCGGCGACCGGGGTCAGGTGGTCCTCGGAGAGCACCACGCGCAGGCCGTTGGCCAGGCGGTGTTCGGTCGCTGTCAGCCCGCCGGAGCCTGCCTGGGCTGTGGCCGTGTGACCCATGGGCATGTACGTCCCTTCGATCGCGGAGGCGGTCGTCGATACCGCCGTTTCTGCCGGTCCTGCCACTGTATGCAAGCGCGCGGACCCCCGAGGAAGTTCCCGGCGGGGGCGGGCTACGCCGAGAGCGAGAATGCCGGGCCGCCGCACCGCGGACAGCCGCCCCGCCGCCACCGCGGGCAGTCGTGCCGCAGGGCGGCACGGGTGGGCTCCGGGGGAGGCACCCCGTAGGCGCCGGGCCGCGCGACCCACCCCCGGCCCACGTCACCCCGATCACCAGGAACCCCGCGCGAAAGCGGCCCGTACACGCCGCGTACCCTGCCCTCCCCAGAGGCACCCACGACCGGGCCCTGGTCCCGCCTGTCAGTGCGACGGTCCACAATGGTCCGCGTCAGATCCCGTCCCCACGCTTCAGCAAGGAGCCGGCAGCGATGGCCCGCCGCAGCACGAAGACCCCGCCGCCCGACGACTCGTACGAGGAGAAGATCCTCGACATCGACGTCGTCGACGAGATGCAGGGCTCCTTCCTCGAGTACGCGTACTCGGTCATCTACTCCCGCGCCCTGCCGGACGCGCGCGACGGTCTCAAGCCGGTACACCGCCGCATCGTCTACCAGATGAACGAGATGGGCCTGCGGCCCGAGCGCGGTTACGTGAAGTGCGCCCGCGTGGTCGGCGAGGTCATGGGCAAGCTGCACCCCCACGGCGACGCGTCGATCTACGACGCCCTGGTGCGCATGGCCCAGCCGTTCTCGATGCGCGTCCCCCTGGTCGACGGCCACGGCAACTTCGGCTCGCTGGGCAACGACGACCCGCCCGCCGCCATGCGGTACACCGAGTGCCGGATGGCCGAGGCCACCAGCCTGATGACCGAGTCCATCGACGAGGACACGGTCGACTTCGCGCCCAACTACGACGGGCAGGAGCAGGAGCCGGTGGCGCTGCCCGCCGCCTTCCCGAACCTGCTGGTGAACGGCGCGTCGGGCATCGCCGTCGGCATGGCCACCAACATGCCGCCGCACAACCTGCGTGAGGTCGTCGCGGCCGCGCGGCACCTGATCAGGTATCCGAACGCCGACCTCGACGCCCTGATGAAGCACGTCCCGGGCCCCGACCTGCCCACCGGCGGCCGGATCGTCGGCCTGTCCGGCGTGCGGGACGCCTACGAGAAGGGCCGCGGCACGTTCAAGATCCGCGCGACGGTCACCGTGGAGGACGTGACGGCCCGCCGCAAGGGCCTCGTCGTCACCGAGCTGCCGTTCACGGTCGGCCCGGAGAAGGTGATCGGCAAGATCAAGGACCTGGTCGGTTCGAAGAAGCTCCAGGGCATCGCCGACGTCAAGGACCTCACCGACCGCGAGCACGGTCTGCGGCTGGTCATCGAGATCAAGAACGGCTTCGTGCCGGAAGCGGTCCTGGAGCAGCTCTACAAGCTGACGCCGATGGAGGAGTCCTTCGGCATCAACAACGTGGCGCTGGTGGACGGCCAGCCGCTCACCCTGGGCCTCAAGGAACTCCTGGAGGTCTACCTCGACCACCGCTTCGACGTCGTGCGCCGGCGTTCGGAGTTCCGCCGCGGCAAGCGGCGCGACCGCCTCCACCTGGTCGAGGGCCTGCTCACGGCCCTGGTGGACATCGACGAGGTCATCCGCCTCATCCGCTCCAGCGAGAACTCCGCGCAGGCCAAGCAGCGCCTGATCGAGCGGTTCTCCCTCAGCGACATCCAGACCCAGTACATCCTGGACACGCCGCTGCGCCGCCTCACCAAGTACGACCGGATCGAGCTGGAGGCCGAGCAGGACCGGCTGAACGCGGAGATCGAGGAGCTGACCCGGATCCTGGACTCGGACGCGGAGCTGCGCAAGCTGGTCTCCGCGGAGCTGGCCGCGGTGGCGAAGAAGTTCGGCAACGACCGCCGTACGCTGCTGCTGGAGTCGGCCGGCGCCCCGGCCGCCACCGTACCGCTGCAGGTGGCGGACGACCCGTGCCGGGTGCTGCTGTCCTCCACGGGCCTGCTCGCCCGTACGGCGGACAACGAGCCGCTCGCCGACGACGGCAAGCGGGTCAAGCACGACGTGATCGTCTCGGCGGTGCCGGCGACGGCCCGCGGTGAGATCGGCGTCGTCACCTCGTCCGGCCGACTGCTCCGGCTGAACGTGATCGACCTGCCGCAGCTCCCCCAGACGATGCCGACGCCGAACCTCTCGGGCGGAGCGCCCCTGGCCGAGTTCGTGTCCCTGGAGGACGACGAGCAGGTGGTGTGCCTGACCACGCTCGACGAGTCGTCGCCGGGTCTGGCGCTCGGCACGGAACAGGGAATCGTCAAGCGCGTGGTGCCCGACTACCCCTCCAGCAAGGAGGAGCTGGAGGTCATCACGCTCAAGGAGGGCGACCGGATCGTCGGCGCGGTCGAGCTGCGCACGGGCGAGGAGGACCTGGTCTTCATCAGCGACGACGCCCAGCTGCTGCGCTACCCGGCCGCGCAGGTCCGCCCGCAGGGCCGTCCCGCGGGCGGCATGGCGGGCATCAAGCTCACCGAGGGGGCGAAGGTCATCTCCTTCACCGCGGTCGACCCGGCCGCGGACGCGGTGGTGTTCACGGTCGCGGGTTCGCGGGGCACGCTGGACGACTCGGTCCAGACGACGGCCAAGCTGACTCCGTTCGACCAGTACCCGCGCAAGGGCCGGGCCACCGGCGGCGTGCGCTGCCAGCGGTTCCTGAAGGGCGAGGACTGCCTGGCCTTCGCCTGGGCGGGCCCGCTCCCGGCCCGTGCCGCGCAGAAGAACGGCACGGCGGTGGCCCTCCCGGAGCCCGACCCGCGCCGTGACGGCTCGGGCATCTCCCTGCCGAAGACGGTGTCGGTGGTGGCGGGCCCGGCTTAGGGGGTCTCGTATGGATCTTGTCGGGGTCGCGGGGTCTGGCACCGCGCCTCGCCGCGTTGTCGTCGGTTGCCAGGGCTCCGCCCTGGCGCCCTCCTCCGCCTTGCGATGCTCCCCCACTGCCTGAAGGGCGTGGGAGGTGCCCCCACCACCAGACCCCGCTCGGCTCGGCTGCGAGGCACCGCTCCCTGGAGCCGACCTGATCCAAACGGCACCCCCTAGGCCGCCGGGTCCTCCGCCGCCCCCCGCACATAGCGGAGAACGCCCCACATGCCGTGGTCGTCGGCGTGTGGGGCGCCGTCGCTCACGCACGCCTCCAGCTCCTCGCCGAGGGCGGTGGCGTCGATGCCCGAGCCGATGAGGACGAGCTGCGTGAGCCGCTCCTCACCGGCGGGCCAGGGCTCGGGGTAGAACCGCAGGAACGGTCCCACGGCATGGACGGCGTACCGGTTGCCGACGTCGTACGGACCGAAGTCGACGTACCCCTTGATCCGGTAGAGCCCCTCGGGCCGGCTGTCCAGGAACCGGATCAGCCGCCGTGGGTCCAGCGGGCGCTCGGAGACGAAGGAGACGCTGTCGTACGCGGCGTGCAGGTGCTCGGAGTGGTCGGCGTGGTGCAGGTCGTCGAACGACAGCTGCCCGACGCGCTCCTCGCTCGGCCTGCAGTCGAAGAGGAGCTCGGGGTCGACCCGGCCGTGCGTGGCGGGGACGACGGCCGCGCGGTCGACGAGGGAACGGACCAGGGTCAGTACACGCGCGGCGTCGGTGACCCGGTCCACCTTGTTGACGACCACGAGGTCCGCGAGGGCGAGGTGCCGGTCGATCTCCGGGTGCCTGGCCCGGGTGGCGTCGAACTCGGCGGCGTCCACGACCTCGACGAGTCCGCCGTACACGATGCCCGGATGCTCGCTGGCGAGCACCATCCGCACGAGTTCCTGCGGTTCGGCGAGGCCGCTGGCCTCGATGACGATGACGTCGATCCCGGCGGAGGGGCGGGCTAGCCGCTCGAGGTACGCGTCGAGTTCGCTGCCGTCCACGGCACAGCACAGACACCCGTTGCCCAGCGACACGGTCGAGTCACCGAGTGCCCCGGCGACGGCCATCGCGTCGATCTCGACAGCCCCGAAGTCGTTGACGACGGCACCGATGCGGCTGCCGCCGCTGCGGTGGAGAAGGTGGTTGAGCAGGGTGGTCTTCCCCGAGCCGAGGAATCCGGCCAGGACGACCACCGGAATCTGCCGCCCGCTGCTCCGCTCCGACACACGACCCCTCTCACACCTGTGCGCACACCGGCTCGCTCACGGCGTGCGCACGGAAAACCGACTGACAGTCCAGGATACGAGTACCCGGAACGGCGGCGAAGTGAACGATTGTTAGCAGCATCCACGGGGCAGACGTTGGGCAAGGCGCCGGTTTGTGCGACCCTCGCTTCCCTCCGTGCGCCGCCTGGCCGCCTTCCCGCCGATCAGAGCCGCTCGGCACCCTGGAAGGCGGCAAGCGCCGCCCACCGCTCGCCGGTTCCCTACAGTCGACCCGCAACCCGACGACCGGCGGACGGCGGCCCGATCGGGGGTATTTGACATGGCCACACAGAACAGTGGGATACGGGGGCTCGGTGCCGTCGCTCTGGCCGGTCTCGGCATGGCGGCGGGCGTCCTCGTCACCGTGGCGGCCCAGCGCCACACGCTCGAGTCGCTGCACGCGCGTCTCGAGAGCCTGGAGAAGCAGGCACACACTCAGCGGAACGCCGATCTGGCGGTCCAGCAGCGCCAGCACTGGGAATTGCTGAGCAAGGCCATCGACGACCCCGAGCTCGCCGAGGTCCTGGACATCTTCGAGGTGTCCGCCTCTCCCGCGAAGCGTCGGCAGTACCTGTACGCCAACGCCTTGTACACCAACCTGCTGTTCTATTACCGCATCGGGAATCTGTCCAAGGAGGAGTTCTACCAACGCGCCCGGGGCACTTTCCAGAATCCGATCGTCAGGGAGTACTGGTACGCCACTCAGCAGCAGCGGGCGAGCATCGCGAACACCGAAGAGGCGGAAATGGGACTGCTCGTCGACGACCTGCTCCGGCAACTGGAGGAGGCGGAGACCGACGAATGGTGGGTGGTCGGCGAGCTTCCCGCCGACGGCTGACGGCGGGAAGCCGGACAGTGCGCCGGACCGTCCGGACCCCGGTCCGCCAGGAACGCGGTCACGCGTCGGGAATGTCCGCCTTCGCCCTGACCAATGTCTCGCGCGTGATCACGACGATGCGCTCGTAGTCCGCGCGGGCCGCGTCAACGGGAAGGTCCGCGTCCAGGGAGTCAGTCATGTCGGTGCCGATAACAGCGAAGTTCCCGTCGGCCAACTCGAAAATGTCGGGACACGTCCCACCATTCGTGCTGCCTCGGTGACGTGGAGCAACGCCGAGGCGGCGGATGATCTGACTCACTGTTCAATTTCCTTTGTCTCAAGGCACAAGCGCGTCTGCGCCCGCTGCCGCGCGATAACGCGAGGGCAGTCTCTCTCACATCCAAGCCCTGGTGAGCGCGGCACGCAGGTGACCGGATCCGGTCACAGCCCTCGGACGCGGCGCGTGCGGCATTCCTATCACTCGGACGTGTTCACCCACTCCGGCTCCGGAGAATCCTCCGCAAGAGTGACAAGTAAGCGAAGAATCGATGATCACCCTCGTTCAATGCAATTGTCACCCTTGGGCCGTGCGCGCCCACGGACGTGACCGGCCCACGACGCACGGGCGGGCCGACAAGCCACTCGCGACCAAGTCAGGTTAGGCTCACCTTTGTGAGTAGCACGTGCTCGAACGTCTCCCGTGAGTTCGATGAGCCGGTCGCGGGAACCGCGGCCACCGCGCGGACCTGGCTGCTGCTGGAGCAGCCCGGCCCCTGGGGTGCCAAGGCGCTCACCTCCAGCCACCTCGACCCCGCGCTGGGCCGCGCCCTGGAGGCCGCCGCACAGGGCGCCGGCGTGCGGATCGCGCTCATACGGCGGCCCGGACGGCACGCGGACCGCCGGACGCCCGCCGCGCGCCGGGTGTACGTGGCCCACACCGTTCCCGGAAACGTGTGGCTGTACACCGCCACCACCACGGACCCCGGACGCCTGCTCGACCTCGACTTCGCCGCGCTCGGCAGGGGCGAGCCGGAGTCCCTCGCGACCGCGCTCGGCGGACGGCCCCATGAGGGCGCCCCCCTCGCCCTCGTCTGCACCAACGGCAAACGCGACCGCTGCTGCGCCCTCCTCGGACGCCCTCTGGCCGCCGAACTCGCCGCCTCCGGGGTCGAGGGTGTCTGGGAGGTCACCCACCTGGGCGGCCACCGCTTCTCCCCCACGGTGCTCGTGCTGCCGTACGGCTACGCGTACGGGCGGGCCGAGGCGCACGCCGTCAAGGAGGTGCTGCACGGTGCCCAGGAGGGCCGGATCGTCGTCGAGGGATGCCGGGGAGGTTCCGCCTGGGAGCGGCCCGGTCAGGCGGCCGAGCTGGCCGTCCGGCGCGCGGTGGGCGAGTACGCCGCCGAGGCCCTGAGCGTCGTACGGACGGACGGTGCGGCGCCCCGCTGGGAAGTGACCGTCGCCCACGGGGACGGGCGCCGGTGGCTGGTGGAGGTCGCCCGGGGCGCGTCCCTGCCGCCCCGTCCGGAGAGCTGCGGGTCGGTGCTCGGCTCGCCCGCGCGGATGGACGTCGTGGGCGTCCGCGAGGTGACCCTGGCGGCGCTGGCGGGCTGACCGCCCCCGCTCACGGAGACACGGGCTCCGGGAGATCCCCGCCACACCCCCGCGTCGCCCCGCGCCCGTCCACGTACCGTCATGGGTATGAGCTCCACTCCCCCCGCACGCCGCCTGCGCCTCGGCCTGCCACGGCGGGTGTTCTCGCAGGTCCTGCTGATGCAGCTGGCGATCGCCGCGGGAGTCACGGTGCTGGCCACCGGGCTGTTCCTCGCGCCGCTCGGCGACCAGCTGGACGACCAGGCGATGCGCCGCGCGCTCGCGATCGCGCAGACCACCGCCCAGCAGCCGCAGCTGGCGCGGGACCTGCGCGGCACGGCGCCGTCCCCGGACGGGCCGGTGCAGCGGGAGGCGGAACGGATCCGGAAGGCCACCGGTGCCGAGTACATCGTGGTGCTGGACGCGCGGGGCGTGCGCTGGTCGCACACCGATCCTGAGCGGATCGGCGGCCTGGTGTCCACCGACCCCGGTGAGGCGCTGGCCGGACATGACGTCATGGAGATCGACGACGGCACCCTGGGGCGCTCCGCGCGGGGCAAGGTTCCGCTGCGGGACGACGACGGGGAGATCGTCGGGGCGGTCTCCGTCGGCATCGCCTACGACAGCGTCCGGGCCCGGCTGATCCACGCCATCCCGGGACTGTTCGCATACGCCGGCGGTGCCCTGGCCGTGGGCGCGCTCGCGGCCTGGCTGATCTCCCGGCGGGTGCAGCGGCAGACCCGCGACCTGGCCTTCTCGGACATCGCGGCGCTGCTCGCGGAGCGTGAGGCGATGCTGCACGGCATCCGGGAGGGCGTCGTCGCCCTGGACCGCACCGGCCGCGTCCGCCTGCTGAACGACGAGGCGCAGCGCCTGCTGGGGATCGGTGAGGAGGCCGTCGGCCACTCCCCCGACCTGGCGCTCGGCCCGGGACGCACCGCCGATGTGCTGGCCGGACGGGTGACCGGTACCGATCTGCTCACCGTCCGCGGCCGGCGGGTGCTGGTCGCCAACCGGATGCCGACGGACGACGGCGGCGCCGTGGCCACCCTGCGCGACCGCACGGAGCTGGACCGGCTCGGCCGGGAGCTGGACTCCACGCGGGGACTCATCGACGCGCTGCGCGCCCAGGACCACGAGCACGCCAACCGCATGCACACCCTGCTGGGGCTGCTGGAGCTGGAGATGTACGACGACGCCGTGGAGTTCGTCGGCGAGGTGGTCGGTGATCACCGGGCCACGTCGGAACAGGTCACCGAGAAGATCCGGGACCCGCTGCTCGCGGCGCTGCTGGTGGGCAAGGCGACGGTCGCGGCCGAGCGCGGCGTGGCGCTGTGGGTGTCGGACGGGACCCGGCTCCCGGACCGGCTGATCGACCCCCGGGGGCTCGTCACCGTCGTCGGCAATCTGGTGGACAACGCCCTGGACGCCGTCGCCGGCGCTCCGCACGCGCGCGTGGAGGTCGAACTGCGCGCCGAGGGCCGTACGGCGGTGCTCGTGGTACGCGACACCGGGCCCGGGATTCCGCCGGAGCACCGCGAGTTGATCTTCACCGAGGGCTGGTCGACCAAGGAGCCGCCGGCCCACCGCGAGCGGGGCATCGGACTGCCGCTGGTGCGCCGGCTCGCCGAGCGGCAGGGGGGCAGCGCGGACGTGGGCGAGGCGCCCGGCGGAGGCGCGGAGTTCACCGTCGTGCTGCCCGAGGCCCTGACCGAGCCGGGCGCGGAACCCGCGCTCAGCGGGGCGTCCGCCCCGGGGAGCGCCGAGGAGGAGTCGGAATGATCGAGGTCCTGGTCGTGGACGACGACGTGCGGGTCGCGCGGGTCAACGCCGCGTACGTCGAGAAGGTGCCCGGCTTCCGTGTCGCCGGTCAGGCGCACAGCGCGGCCGAGGCGCTCGGCCGGCTGGAGACGCTGCCCCGGCTGGATCTCGTCCTCCTGGACCACTACCTGCCCGACGAGACGGGGCTCGAGGTGGTGCGGAAGATGCGCCGGCGCGGGCACCAGACCGACGTGATCATGGTGACGGCGGCCCGTGACGTGTCCACGGTGCAGGCGGCGATGCGCCAGGGCGCCCTGCAGTACCTGGTCAAGCCGTTCGCCTTCGCCGGGCTGCGCGCCAAGCTGGAGGCGTACGCGGAGCTGCGCCGCACCCTCGACGGCGGGGGTGAGGCGGAGCAGGCGGAGGTGGACCGCATCTTCGGCGCGCTGTCGGCGCCGTCCGAGCCGCAGCTGCCCAAGGGGCACTCCCCCACCACCGCGGAGCTCGTACGGCAGTCCCTGATGAACGCGGACGGCCCGCTGTCGGCCCAGGAGATCGCCGAACGCACGGGGGTGAGCCGCCAGACCGCCCAGCGCTATCTGAAGCTCCTGGAGCGCACGGGACGGGCCACACTGACCCTGAGATACGGCGACGCGGGCCGCCCGGAACACCGTTACGCGTGGGCGACCCGCGCCTGAGGACACGGTCCACGGGGGCGGACAGGGAACTCCCGCGGACGGCGGCGCCGTCCGTCTCCGCCGGGCGCCCTACGCGGCCCCCGCACCGGTCAGTGAGCGCACCTCGGTCTCCGCGTGCTTGGCCTCGTCGGGCACCTCGGGCGAGGTGAGCGTGCCGAGCCAGCCCGCGAGGAAGCCCAGCGGGACGGAGACCAGACCGGGGTTCTGCAGCGGGAAGAGCTGGAAGTCGGCCCCCGGGAAGAGGGACGCGGGGCTGCCCGACACCACGGGGGACAGCAGCACCAGCACCACGGCCGGGACCAGGCCTCCGTACACGGCCCACACGGCACCGCGTGTGGTGAAGCCGCGCCAGAACAGCGAGTACAGCAGCACGGGCAGGTTCGCGGACGCGGCCACGGCGAAGGCGAGGCCCACCAGGAACGCGACGTTGAGGTCACGGGCCAGCAGGCCGAGGCCGATCGCGACCAGGCCGATGCCGACCGAGGCGACGCGGGCGACGGCCACCTCGCTGCGCGGCTTCCCGCGCCGGCGGCGCAGGGAGGCGTACAGGTCGTGCGCGACGGACGCCGAGGAGGCGAGCGTGATCCCGGCGACCACGGCGAGGATCGTGGCGAAGGCGACCGCTGCGACGATCGCGAACAGGATCGTTCCGCCGGTGGAGCCGGCGCCGCCGCCCAGGTCGAGGGCGAGCAGGGGCACCGCCGTGTTCCCGGACGCGTTCGAGGCGCGTACGGCGTCCGGTCCGATGACGGCGGCGGCGCCGAAGCCGAGCACGATCGTCATCAGGTAGAAACCGCCGATGAGACCGATCGCCCAGACGACCGACCGTCGCGCCGCCCGCGCGGTGGGGACGGTGTAGAAGCGGGACAGGATGTGCGGCAGCCCGGCCGTGCCGAGCACCAGCGCGAGACCGAGGCTGATGAAGTCGAACCGCGCGGTCCAGTCCGCGCCGTAGGCGAGCCCGGGCGCCAGGAACGCCTTCCCGTGACCGCTGCGTTCGGCGGCGGTGAGGAGCAGTCGGTTGACGTCGCCGTGGAACCGCAGCAGGACGAGGACGGTCAGCGCGATGGTGCCGCCGAGCAGCAGGACCGCCTTGACGATCTGGATCCAGGTGGTGGCCCGCATCCCTCCCAACGACACGTAGACGACCATGAGGACGCCGACGCCTACGACGGTCCAGGCGCGGGCCGCCTCACCCGTGCCGCCGAGCAGCAGCGCGACCAGGCTGCCCGCGCCCACCATCTGCGCCACCAGATACAGAACGGACACGGTGACCGAGGAGGTTCCCGCCGCGATCCGCACCGGCCGCTCCCTCATGCGTGCCGCGACCACGTCGGCGAGTGTGAACCGGCCGCAGTTGCGCACCAGTTCCGCGACCAGGAACAGGACCACCAGCCAGGCCACCAGGAAACCCACCGAGTAGAGCATCCCGTCGTAGCCGACGAGCGCGATGAGTCCGGAGATGCCGAGGAAGGACGCGGCCGACATGTAGTCGCCCGCGAGGGCAAAACCATTTTCCATCGGGGAGAAGCCCCGGCCGCCCACGTAGAACTCCTCCGCCGAGCCCTGCCGGTGGCGGCTCACCCAGGTCGTGATGCCCAGGGTCACCGCGACGAACGCGCCGAACAGCAGCAGCGCCGGCACCTGGTGATCACCCGTCATGCCGCGCCGCCTCTCCCGCGCGCCAGCTCCTGGGCGTCCCAGCGCAGTTCCAGCGCCGCCCGGTCCCGGCGCAGCCGCGCGTGGCGGACGTAGGCCCAGGTGAGCAGGAAGGTGGTCAGGAACTGGCCGAGCCCGGCGAGCATGCCCAGGTTCACGGCGCCCGCGACGGGCCGTGCCATCAGTCCCGGTGCGGTCGTGGCGGTCACGACGTACGCCACGTACCAGGTGAGGAAGGCGGTGACCGCCGGGGCCACGAACCGCCGGTAGCGGCTGCGCACCTCCTGGAAGGCCGCGCTGCGTTGTACTTCGAGGTAGACGTCGGCCCCGTCCGCGCGGCGGGCCGGCGGTACCGCCTCCGCCGGGCCGGCCGACTCGCCCCAGCCCGAGGCCAGGGCGTCGTACCAGGGATCGTCGTACCTCACGTCCCCCGAGTTGCTTCGCTGCATGCCCAAGGATGGACAGAACGGGAAGATCCCCGACTCTTCTTCCCGTTCTGCTTCACCCCATCAGGTGACTGGTCCGTGCGTGCGTCCCGCGTGCCCGCCAGGACCTGTCCGGCGGATCACGCCGGAGACGCGGGGCCTGGCACGCCCTCCCCCACTGCTCGAAAGGGCGTGGGGGCACCCTCAGTGGTGTCACCGTCGGTCACCGGCTCCTCATGCTCGGCTTCTCTCCCCGCTCGGCTGCTTCCCCACACTCGGCTGCTTCCCCACGCTCGGCTTCGCTCGAGCGGGAGGGCTCCCCGTGCGCGGGAGCCCCGTCGCCCCCGTTCACCTGGGCCGCAAGGCGCCGCCGGTTTCCTCCGGCCCGGTTCGCCGGACAGGCTCTACGCGTCGATGCGCGAGCGGTCCAGGGTCGCCGCGGAGCTGGAGATGAACTCCTTGCGCGGGGCGACGTCGTTGCCCATGAGAAGGTCGAAGACCTGCTCGGCGGCCTCCAGGTCGGTGAGGTTGATCCGGCGCAGGGTGCGGTGACGCGGGTCCATGGTGGTCTCGGCCAGCTGGTCGGCGTCCATCTCGCCGAGGCCCTTGTAGCGCTGGATCGAGTCCTTGTAGCGGATGTTCTTGCTCTGGAACTCCATGAGCTTGTCGCGCAGCTCCCGGTCCGAGTACGTGTAGACGTACTTGTCCTGGCCCTTCTTGGGCTGGACCAGCTCGATGCGGTGCAGCGGCGGCACCGCGGCGAACACCCGGCCGGACTCGACCATGGGCCGCATGTAGCGGTGGAACAGGGTCAGCAGCAGGGTGCGGATGTGGGAGCCGTCGACATCGGCGTCGGTCATCATGATGATCTTGCCGTAGCGGGCCGTGTCGATGTCGAAGGTGCGGCCCGAGCCCGCCCCTATGACCTGGATGATCGCGCCGCACTCGGCGTTCTTCAGCATGTCCGTCACGGACGACTTCTGAACGTTGAGGATCTTGCCGCGGATCGGCAGCAGTGCCTGGAACTCGGAGTTCCGGGCGAGCTTGGCCGTGCCGAGCGCGGAGTCGCCCTCGACGATGAACAGCTCGCTGCGGTCGACGTCGTCGCTGCGGCAGTCGGCGAGCTTGGCGGGCAGCGAGGAGGACTCCAGGGCCGTCTTGCGGCGCTGCGCGTCCTTGTGCTGGCGGGCCGCGATGCGGGTACGGGCCGCGGCGACGGCCTTCTCCATGACGACGCGGGCCTGCTGGGCGTCGTCACGCTTGGTGGAGGTCAGGAACGCCTTGAGTTCCTTGGAGATCACGTTGTTCACGATGCGGCGGGCCGCCGAGGTGCCGAGGACCTCCTTGGTCTGGCCCTCGAACTGCGGCTCGGCCAGACGGACCGTGACCACCGCGGTGAGGCCCTCGAGGGCGTCGTCCTTGACGATGTCGTCCTCGGCCACGCGCAGCATCTTCTTGGCGCGCAGCACCTCGTTCATCGTCTTGGCGACGGCCTGCTCGAAGCCGGCGACATGGGTGCCGCCCTTGGGGGTGGCGATGATGTTGACGAACGACCTGAGCGTGGTGTCGTAGCCGGTCCCCCAGCGCATCGCGACGTCGACGCCGAGCTCGCGGGTGACCTCGGTGGGCGTCATCTGGCCGTGCTCGTCGAGGACCGGGACGGTCTCCTTGAAGGTGCCCTGTCCGGTGAAGCGGAGGGTGTCGCAGATGGGCCGGTCGGAGGCCAGGAACTCGCAGAACTCACTGATGCCGCCGTCGAAACGGAACGACTCCTCGCCCTTGCTGCCGCCCTCGCCGAGCCCGAGCTCGTCGCGGACGACGATGGTCAGGCCGGGGACCAGGAACGCGGTCTGGCGGGCGCGCTGGTGCAGCGTGTCCAGGGCCAGCTTGGCGTCCTTGAGGAAGATCTGGCGGTCGGCCCAGTAGCGCACGCGCGTGCCACTGCGGGTCTTGGGGATCTTCTTGGCCTTGCGCAGTCCGCTCCCGGCCTCGAACTTCGCGTCCGGGCCCACGGCGGCGAAGGCTCCGGGGACACCGCGGCGGAAGCTGATCGCATGGGTGTGCCCGCCGCGGTCCACCTCGACGTCCAGCCGCGCGGAGAGCGCGTTGACGACGGAGGCGCCGACACCGTGCAGACCGCCGGAGGCGGCGTACGAGCCGCCGCCGAACTTGCCGCCGGCGTGCAGCTTGGTCATGACGACCTCGACGCCGGAGAGGCCGGTCTTGGGTTCGACGTCGACCGGGATGCCCCGGCCGTTGTCCCGGACCTCCACCGAGCCGTCGTCGTGGAGGACCACGTCGATGTGGTCGCAGTAGCCTCCGAGGGCTTCGTCCACGGAGTTGTCGATGATCTCCCAGAGGCAGTGCATCAGACCGCGGCTGTCGGTCGACCCGATGTACATTCCGGGGCGCTTCCGCACGGCCTCGAGCCCCTCGAGGACGAGCAGGTGCCGCGCGGTGTAGTTGGAACCGTCCCGGTCTGCTCCTGCCAGCAGCGCTGTGGACGGCACGGACGTCTCGGCGGTCACGCGGTTCGCTCCTCGCTGAATTTCAGATGCGGCCCTCTTGGGTAAGGGCGCGGCTTCAGTCACCGGTGAGAGGGTACCGAGGCCTGGTAGAGCCGTTGTCACGCCACCCTCGCTTCAGCCCACCCTAGTCCAGGGTCGCATGCGTGTTCGATCCCTCGATGGAGTGAAGCACACATCACGTTCCCTTCGAGGCATGAACCATTTAGGCTCCGGGCACGTCCTCATGAACAACCGGCAAGCCAGCCGGGAGGGCCGACCACCGATACGAACGCGAATCCGTACGACACATCAGACACGCACTACGGCACATTCGCCGCCAACCGGCAACAGCCACCCACCTCGGAAAATTTTTTCGAGGAGAAGCCACGAGCGGGAACGTTTTGGGGCTGGTTGGATGTTGACCCTGGTACGACAGCTCGTCGAGCTAGAGAAGAGGCGACGTGACTACTGTTCTGACCCCCGCGAGCCCCCTGACGGCCGCCGATCGCTGCGACCGCTGCGGCGCCCAGGCATACCTGCGCGTCGTCCTGCTGAGCGGTGGAGAACTGCTCTTCTGCGCCCACCACGGCCGCAAGTTCGAGCCGGAACTCAAGAAGATCGCCGCTGAGATACAGGACGAGACGGAGCGGCTCACCACCCCTCCGGTGACCGCTCCCGACGAGGAGCGCTGACAGAGCTCCGACACTTCGCGTCCGACGACGAGCAGCCCGGCACAGGCCGGTGAGCGGGCGGCTGCCTCCCTTCAGGTGGCAGCCGCCCGTCTCGTACCCGCACCCGCCGGGCACCGCTCAGCGGCCCCGTCCTGCGCCCTCCCGGCCGTTCTCAGCCCTGCGGCCGTCCAAGGGTCCGCAGGATGTCGGAGACACGCGTGTACACCCCGGGACTGCCCGCCCAGCCACACCCCGTCCCCCAGGAGACGAGGCCTATCAGCCGTCCCCGGGCCACCAGCGGCCCTCCGCTGTCCCCCTGACAGGCGTCCCGGCCTCCCCGCACCTCTCCCGCGCACAGCATCGTCCCGGCGCGGTAGGTGCCCTCGGAACCGCCCGGATACGCCTTCTCGCACAGCGCGTCGGGCTGCACCCGCACGCGTGCCGCGTGCAGGCTGCCGGCATAGGCCCCGGACCCCGTGGTGTCCCCCCACCCGTAGACGGTGGCCGCGGTACCCGCCCGGTACGCGGGATCGCCGGCCCCGGCCATGGCTATCACCGAGCTCGAGGGCAGCGGCTCGGCCAGACTGAGCACGGCGTAGTCGCCGGAGTTGGTGACGCCGTCGTAGCCCGGGTTCACCCAGGTACCGCGTACGGCGATCTCCTGACCGCGGTCCGAGAGCAGTTCCGTACGCCCTGTGATCACCCTGAGGTCGTCCACACGCCCCGGGGGCGCCCCCAGCACCTCCTCGTCCATGCAGTGGGCCGCGGTGAGCACGGTGGTCCGGCCGACCGCCACACCCCCGCAGAACTGTCCCGCCCGCGTACCTCCGAACCGGTCGCGGCTGGACAGCGCCACTGTCCACGGCCCCTCCGAGACATCGACGGGGAAGCCGCCGACGACGATGCTGTCGGCGGCTGCCGGAACGGCCGAGGCCAGCGGTATGGCGGTCGCGGCGGCCGCGAGGGCCAGCGGTCGGGCCAGGGCCCGGGCAAGACGACGTCGCATGCGCGCTCCTCACACTGGGGTGGTCCTTAAACACCCACAGTGATGGACCCCGTCCGAGCCCGCACCCGCGCGGCAACGCGAAGGCCCGGCTCCCCAGGACGGGAAACCGGGCCTGACGCGGACCGGCGCACGATGGTGCGCCGTGGCGGGCGGACCTAGTCGAGGTAGTCGCGCAGCACCTGGGAGCGCGACGGGTGGCGCAGCTTCGACATGGTCTTGGACTCGATCTGGCGGATGCGCTCGCGCGTCACGCCGTACACCTTGCCGATCTCGTCGAGGGTCTTCGGCTGACCGTCGGTGAGACCGAAGCGCATGGAGACGACACCCGCCTCGCGCTCGGACAGGGTGTCCAGGACGGAGTGCAGCTGCTCCTGCAGCAGCGTGAAGCTGACCGCGTCGGCCGGGACGACCGCCTCGGAGTCCTCGATGAGGTCACCGAACTCGCTGTCGCCGTCCTCGCCCAGCGGGGTGTGCAGGGAGATGGGCTCGCGGCCGTACTTCTGGACCTCGATGACCTTCTCGGGGGTCATGTCGAGTTCCTTGGCCAGCTCCTCCGGGGTGGGCTCGCGGCCCAGGTCCTGGAGCATCTGGCGCTGCACGCGTGCCAGCTTGTTGATGACCTCGACCATGTGCACCGGGATACGGATGGTGCGCGCCTGGTCGGCCATCGCGCGGGTGATCGCCTGGCGGATCCACCAGGTGGCGTACGTGGAGAACTTGTAGCCCTTGGTGTAGTCGAACTTCTCCACCGCTCGGATCAGACCGAGGTTGCCCTCCTGGATGAGGTCCAGGAAGAGCATGCCGCGGCCGGTGTAGCGCTTGGCCAGGGAGACCACCAGACGGAGGTTGGCCTCCAGCAGGTGGTTCTTGGCGCGGCGGCCGTCCTCGGCGATGATCTCCAGCTCGCGCTTGAGCTTGGGCGCCAGCTTGTCGGAGTTGGCCAGCTTGTCCTCGGCGAACAGGCCCGCCTCGATGCGCTTGGCGAGCTCGACCTCCTGCTCGGCGTTGAGCAGGGGGACCTTGCCGATCTGCTTGAGGTAGTCCTTGACCGGGTCGGCGGTGGCACCGGCGGCGGCGACCTGCTGGGCGGGCGCGTCGTCCTCGTCCTCGTCGGAGAGCACGAAGCCGGCGTTCTCGGTGCCCTCGGGCTCCTCCGCGGCCTTGGTGTCCTCGAGGACCTCCTCGTCGCCCAGCTCGGCGTCGTCCTTCTTGGCCGTGGTCTTCTTGGCGGCCGTCTTCTTGGCCGTGGTCTTCTTGACGGCCGCCTTCTTCGCGGTCGTCTTCTTGGCAGCCGCCTTCCTGGCGGGTGCCTCCTCCTCGGCGGCGGGGTCGGCGGCGGGCGCCGCCGGAGTCGCGGTGGCGGTGGCCTTCCGGGTGGTCACCGTCTTGGCGGCGACCGTCTTGGTGGCGGTGCGCTTGGCGGGACTCTTCGCTGCGACGCTCTTGCGGGTGCGCTTGGGCTCTGCGGCACTGACCATCAGCGTCACACCCTCTTCCTCGAGGATCTGGTTGAGGCTGCGCAGTACGTTCTTCCACTGAGTGGCCGGAATCTGGTCAGCTTCGAAGGCCCGACGCACGTCATCGCCGGCGATCTGCCCCTCAGCCTTTCCCCGCTCGATGAGCGCCATGACAGAGACGGACTCGGCGATCTCCGGCGGGAGCGTACGGGATGTGCTGGCCGACACGAACAACCTCTCGGAACGTTGGAAAACGGCTTCCGGCCCCGTCCACAGTGGACAGGAGCCGACCGCCGGCTTGGGGATGGGCCGACGGCGCGGGCGGGGGCCGGGGAGGATGCACAGCGCCATGAACGGCGTCCGTATTCCCTCCGCGGCTGTCACCTCTTAGGTCATCGCGTTCTTCCCAGGAGCGTTACGCCCAATCCGCGTGGCCCGAGTCACACCCCGTAAGCGCACATAATCGGTCAAACAACCGCGAAAGCGTTCACTCAGGGGCGAGGAGGTCACCCCTTCGAGTCTGCCACGCCGTTCTGGGCATCGGACCCCGCGGGATCATCGACGATCCCGCGGGGTCCGACGGGGGACGGCTCATCGGTGGGGCGCTGCCACAGGAGGGGGATGGCATGCCGGACCGCGCCGTCCGCGGAACGCGGTCAGTGCTCGCGCGGAGCGGGCACCACGCGTTCCACCTCTGGATGGACCGTGAGCAGTTGCCGCATGGCCGCCTCGGCCGCCGCGCCGTCGCCGCCGGCGAGGGCGTCGACGATCCGGCCGTGCTGCGCCAGGGACGTCTCGTTCGGCCGCTCGCAGCCCGTGGCCGGGCCGCCCGAGACCTGCAGCGCGGCGGACACGATCCCGGAGAGGTGCTCCAGCATCCGGTTGCCGGCGACCTGGATGAGCAGGGAGTGGAACTCCGCGTCGGCACGGGCGAAGGTCAGGGCGTCGCCCTGACCCATGGCGTGGCCCATGATCTCGACCATGTCGGTCAGACGCTGCTGGACGTCCTCCCGCCCGTGGCCGGCCGCCAGGCAGGCGGCGAGCGGCTCGATCGTCCAGCGCAGCTCGCTGAGCTCACGGCGCTGGTCGTCGCGCTGCGGCCCGAAGGCCCGCCACTCGATGATGTCCGGGTCGAGGAGGTTCCAGTCGCTGACGGGGCGCACGCGCGTGCCGACGTTCGGCCTGGCACTGACCAGCCCCTTGGCCTCCAGGACGCGGAGCGACTCGCGGACGACGGTGCGGGAGACCTCGAAGCGCTGGCCGATCTCCTCCGGCACCAGCGGACGGTCGGCGCCCAGGTCCCCGGAAACGATCATCTGACCCAACTGCTGGACGAGTTGGCCGTGCAGCCCCCGACCGCGGCTGCCCGCGGCCCGTCGGCCCACACGGCCCAGCTCCGGGTCCGCGCCGTCCCAGGCGGGGGCCCCGACGCGGTCGACGGCGGGCGTCTCGGCGTAGGGGTAGCGGTCGAGTCCGCCCGGGCTCGCGAGGCCGGAGTCTGCGGAGCGGGCGGCGGTCATCATGGTGTGCGCAAGGGTACTCACGCATCCTTTGTCGGCTCCGCTTCCAACTCCCTTGAGGTCTTTGGTGAAAAGCACACGAAAGGGTGATCGCTCACCCCGTCGCAATTGACGCCTTATCGGAAAGAAATGTGCTTTCTGCGGGGAGTTGTGGGCAGGACCGGATCGACTCGTTCATGGACGGTCGTTATCGGACCCTGCTCCGCAGACCGGTGAGCACGTACGCGCACAGCAGCGCCGCCAGCGACAACGTCAGCGCGCCGCCGACGGGTTGGGCGACCAGGCGCAGGACCGCGTCCAGATGATGTCCGCCCCCGAAGGGCCACCGGAGCGGCACACCGTCCCGCAGCCGCGACGCGAGCGGGACCGGGGTGCGCGCCGCCGGCCCTTCCGTCACCTTGTGCACGAGCGGCACGACGAGAAGGGGTACGGCGACGACGGCGGCGAGACCGGCGGTGGTGGACCGGAACACGCCCGCGGCCAGCACGCCGGCGCAGGCACACCCGATCACGAGGCCGAGCCACCCCGCACCCAGCGGCAGCCAGTCGGCGGGAACCCCGACGGCCTCCCGTCCGTAGACGAGGTAGAGCAGTTCGGCGTCGCACCCGACGGTCAGGACGGCCAGCACCAGCGCGGTGGCCGAGGCCACGAGGAGTTTGGCGGTCAGCAGCCCCAGCCGCCGGGGCACGGTACCGCGGTCCGCCGCCAGCGCGGGGTGGCGGAACTCGTCGCCGAAGGCCAGCGCGCCGAGCAGTCCCGCGCCGAGCGCCGCGGGCGGCAGCGGCAGCTCCCTCGGCCACCCGGCCAGCAGGCGCGGCTGCGGGGTGTGCCCGGCCCGCGCCAGCAGTACGGCGGTGAGCGCGGACACGACGAGCACGGCCGCCCCGACGAAGAACCCCGTGCCGACACCCGTGGCGCGGCGGATCTCGTAGCGCAGGGGGCGAAGGGGCCTGGGGGCGGGACGGACGGAGACGGAAGGGGGAAGCCCGGCAGCGGTGTCGCGTGTGCGGGCGGCCCGGCGCCGGCGGGCCCCGGGGGCCGGGTGGGCCTCCTCGGCGGCGGATTCCCCCGGATCCCGCCGGGGCGGGGACGCGGACGCGGGGGAGTCCGCGCCGGCCGGGACGCCGGGGCGGCGGTCCGGATCGCGTGCCGTGCCGTCCGCGGGCCCGGGTTCCCCGGCGTCCCGGACCGCGGTGCCGGCCGGGGTCGCCCTCTCGCCCGGCGCCGGTTCGCCCGCCCCGGCGCCGGGGCCCATGTCCCCGATCTCGTCCGCCAGTTGGTGCACGACGATGCCGTGCCGGAACGCGACCTCGCCGACGTCCGCGCAGGTACTGCCGTAGACATAGAGGCGGTTGCCGCCCTCGTGCACGGCCTCCACGGACCGCCGGGTGGCGCGGGCCTCCTGCGCGAGCAGGGCGGAGAGGCGGGCGGCGTGCGGGCTGCGGACGGCGACGCGGGGACGCAGCCGGGTCCGCGAGAAGTCCGCCGCCGCCTGGTCGGCGACGATTCTTCCGCGTTCCAGGGTGACCACGTGGTCCGCGATCCGCGCGGCCTCCTTCGGGTCGGCCGTCGTGCACAGCACCGTGCCGCCCTGGGCCGCGTACGCCCGGAGTGTTCCGTACAACCAGCGGCTCTCGGTGGCGGAGAGACCGCGCGCGGGCTCGTCGAGCACGAGTGTGTGCGGGTCCGGCAGCAGTGCGCAGGCCAGTCCCAGGCGGCGGTCCATGCCGCGCGAGAGGATGCCCAGGCGTTCGTCGCGCAGGCTCACGAGCCCCGCCGTCTCGAGGACTTCGTCGGCCCGGCGGACCGGGACGCCCGTGGCGGCGCACAGCATGCGCAGGTGCCCGCGGACGGTGCGGGCGGGATGGCCCGGCACATCGCCGAGCAGCACGCCTACTTCGCGGGCGGGATGGGGGATGCGGTGCAGCGGGCGGCCCCTGAAGTGGGTGATGCCCCGGCCGCGTTGGAGTTCGAGCATGAGCCGCAGCGCCGTCGTCTTGCCGGCGCCCGGCGCTCCGAGCAGCGCGGTGACGCGACCCGCGTGCGCCTCGAAGGAGACGTCGTCGACGGCGGGCGGAAGCTCTTTGCGGGGGCTGCTGGTCAGTCCGGTGGCCTGGATCACCCGATGCAAGATAGCGCGCCATATCGGATTTTCCGGGCATCTGGCGGCCGGTCGGCGAAGGGGGAAGGGCTCTGCTCCGCCGGGGCCGTTGGCCGGGTCCGGCCGTGCCGCGTCAGACCTCGGGGCGCAGCATCGGGGGGTTGAGCAGGGTGGCGCCGCCGGCCCGGAAGAGCTGGGCGGGACGGCCGCCCTGCCGGGTGGTCGTGCCGCCGGTGGGGACCAGGAAGCCCGGCGTGCCCGTCACCTTGCGGTGGAAGTTGCGCGGGTCGAGCGCCACGCCCCAGACCGCCTCGTAGACCCTGCGCAGCTCGCCGACGGTGAACTCGGGCGGGCAGAAGGCCGTCGCCAGCGACGAGTACTCGATCTTGGAACGGGCGCGTTCCACCCCGTCCGACAGGATCCGGGCGTGATCGAAGGCGAGTGGCGCCACCGGCTCGCCGTCCCGGCCGTAACCGCCCTGCTGCAGCAGTTCCTCCACGGGTGCCCAGCGTGCGTTGCTGGCGTCACCGCCCGCCCGGGGCGCGGGCAGGTCGGGGGCGAGGGCGAGGTGGGCGACGCTGACGACCCGCATCCGGGGGTCGCGCCCGGGATCGCCGTACGTGGCGAGCTGTTCCAGGTGAGCGCCGTTGTCCTGGGCGGGGACGGCGGGGTCGTGCACCCGCAACCCCGTTTCCTCGGCCAGTTCCCGGGCCGCCGCCTGCGCCAGGTCCTCGTCGTCCCGCACGAAGCCGCCGGGGAGCGCCCAGCGCCCCTGGAACGGCGCCTCGCCCCGGCGTACCGCCAGCGCGCACAGGGCGTGGCGGCGTACGGTCAGCACGACCAGGTCCACGGTGACGGCGAAGGGGGGAAAGGCTGACGGGTCGTAGGGCATGCGGTGATCATAGTCGTCTGCCTGACGATAAACACTCCCTTCGCCGACCGTGACACCAACTGATCCACTCCGCTCCGGCAGGCCTGTCGCCCTGCCCTCCCCGGCGAGGACGTGCCCCACCGGGTCAGGCTCCCAACTGGAGTCCGTCGGCCGCCTCCTCGACCATGGCGAGACCGAGCCGGCTGATCCGTACGGCGAAGGGGGCGCCCGCCACGCGCAGTCCCGTCAGGACGATCTCGCCCAGCGGGGCGCCACGCACCGGTCGCAGCGCGACCGTCCGGGCCGGGGCGTCGGGGCGGATCCCCGCGAGCGTGGTCAGCAGCAGGACCCCGGCGGCCGCCGCCGTGGCCGCCGGGCGGCAGGCCGCCGGGTGCGGGAGCGGAGCGCTCCCCTCGGTCCGCTGCTCCCCCGCGTACATCTCGGGCAGCCGGTGGCCGAACGCCTCCGCCGCCGCGAGCACGCCCCGCAGCAGGGACGCCGCCGCCCTCTCGTAGCCGGCGGCCGCGAGTCCCGCGACGGCGAGCGCCGTCTCGCGGACCCGCACGGCGCCGGAGCGGTGTCCGAACGGGTTGTGACCCGCCTCCTTCACGCCCATGCCGCGCAGGCCCCAGCCCGAGTCCAGGTCGGGGCCGCCCAGCAGCCGCGCCAGCCGCTCGGTCCGCACCTTGTCGAGGAGGCCGGGCGCGAGTTCACCCCCGCCCAGCAGCCCGGTGTCGAGGAGGTGCGCGACCGGTGCGCCCAGGTGCGGGACGGGGCGGCCGTCCGGGGCACGGGCCGCCGCCGGCCGGTCGCCGCGCGGGCCGTCGATCCAGAAGTCGTCGTGGAAGGCCCCGCGCAGGGTCCGCGCCCACTGCCGCAGTCCGGCACCGCCCGGTCTGCCGTACGCGTCGAGCAGATCGGCGCCGAGCAGGGCCGCCCGGTGGGCCTGGGCCTGTGTCTCGCAGCGGACGGGTCCGCCGGGTCGCGGGTCGGGCAGGTAGGCGCCGTCGCCCACCGTGTTCCGCAGCCAGGTCAGACAGCGTTCGGCGGCCGGAAGCAGCTCCTCGGTCTCGCGTTCGGGGAGCCCCCAGCGGCGGGCCTCGGCCAGGAGCACGGGGAAGAGCAGCGTGGCCTCCGTTCCCGTGCAGCCGGGAGGCAGATGGGGACCGGCGTCGCGGCGCGGACCGGGGATCATGCCGGCCTCCGGCCCCGGCCCGGGGAGCTGGGTGCGGGCGAGGATACGCAGGGTGCCCGCGGCGAGCCCGGTGCCGAGCGGCAGGGCCATCCGGGCGGCTGCGAGGGCCTCGGCCGGGGCGAGCCCGCAGCGCCAGGGGGCGCCGGCCGCGAGGTGGAGGTCGGCGGGGTGCGCCGGATCACGCAGCAGGAGGGCCCGGAGGTCGTCGACGCTCGTCCGCAGCAGGGCGGGGACCCGCGGGTCGTCCCCCGTGGCACGCGCCGGGGCGAGAGGGTTCGTGGCCGCGCGGCCCGCGGAACGAAGAGGTGCCGTTCCGTCCTGCCGCACGCGCAACTCGATGCTCGCGCTGCCGCCCGGGGGCAGGTCGAACTCCCAGCGCAGCAGTCCGGCGGAGGCCAGCGCCTCGGCGGGCGGCGGTTCGGCGGTGACCGACGCGCGGGCGCCGGCCCGGGACCAGCGCAGGCCACAGGCGTGGACATCGGCCGGCAGTTCAGGCCCCGCGCGGCCGGCGGCGATCGCCCCGAGGTCGGCGAGATCCGTACCGAGGGCCACCTCGACGGGCAGGCGCAACGGACGCGGGGCCGCGCTGCGCAGCGTGATCCGTTCCGTGCCGTCCGCGCAGCGTGTCCGCTCCACGACCACGTCCGGGTCCGGGCCGCCGCCTCGCGGGGACACCCGCAGCGTCCCCACGAAACGGGCCCGGTCGGCGGCCACCATCCGCGCCTGGACCGCGAGCGGCTCCCGCCCGGCCACGCGCACCTGGCACCGGGAGAGGAGACGCCGCCCCGCGCGGTAGAACCCCTCCAGCCCGCTGCCGGTCTGCTGTCCCTGTTCCGTCGAGATGGCGAGGCCGGGCAGGGCGACGCAGATGATGGCGGTGTGCGCGGGCGGCAGTTCGGCGGGCCACCGGCGGGCGGGATGGTGATCCCGCTGTCGTGGCAGTGGCGTCCGCGGGCCGGCCAGGGTTCCGGCACGGTCGGCGAAGGGGGCGGGCGGAGCCGGCTGGTGCATGGGAAGGCTTTCTCTGTGCTCGGTGTGGCTCGGGCGGGCCCGCCGCCGACGGGCTTCGGTCAGGCCGGTGGAGGTGGAATACGACGTCACGCCCCGTCCGGGCGTTCCGCCACTCAGGTGAACGGAACCAGCCGTCTCCGGGTCACGCCCCGCCCGCCCACACCGCGGACAGAGCCGTGCCTCCCCCAGTGCCTGAACGGCCTGGGAGGTGTCCCCGGGGCGATGGGGGTGCCCACTCGAACGGAGCCGGGAGCGGATGAAGGCGGGCGGTGGGGGCCTCGCGCTCATGAAGCCTCCGCTTGAGCGAAGCCGGGAGCGGGTGAAGACGGGCACCGGAAGTGCCTCCCGCTCATGGGCCCCCGCTCGAACGAAGCCGAGACTTGGGGGAGCACCCCGCCGACGCCGGGCCGCGCGGCCTCCCCGCCCGCTCCGGGACGGATTCCGGCCCGCTGGCACAGCACGGACAACACCCCCGCCACCCACCACGCCTCCTTGAAGCCGGTTCCTGCTCAACGAGCGCAAAGCCGCAGCTCACTCCTCCCTGTCGCCGCCCCGGTGACCGGTCCGCGCGCCCGGCTGCGGGGCACCGCGGCGACGCCCCGCGCCGGGGCGCGCGCCGCCGGGACGTGTTCCGCTCTCGTCCGCGCCGCCCGCCGCGGGGTGGGCGCCCGCCGCCGGCGTCCGCGCATGCGGAACCCGTCGTCCCGGTCGGCCGTCCTCCGTGCGGACCCGGCGAGGGAGGGCGCTGCCGGTGCCGGGCGCACGGGTGCGGCGCCGGCGGGGCAGGGGGGCCGCTTCAGGGCCCGGGACCGCGGGTTCGGCAGCCGGTGGCTCCGTGGCCACGGCCGCCGGACCGTCCGGCGCCGCCCGCCCACGGTCCCCGCGCTCGGACCGCAGGCAACGGCGGATCGACTCCGGGTCGAGTCCCTCGTTGCACGCCTGGTGCAGAAGCCGGGCGAAGAGGTAGTCGGGGTCGGCGCCCAGGGCCATGGCGAGTGCTTCCCGGGCCTCCAGTTCGTCACCGGTGGACCAGGCGACCCACCCGGCGAGGGTAAGGGGTGCCGCGGCGTGTTCGCCGTACGCTCCGACGCAGCGGCGGGCCAGGGCGCGCCACAGGCGAAGGGCCGGGCCCGCCTCGTCGCCCTCCATCCACTCGGCCGCGCGGTCGCGGGTCGTGCGGTCCTGCAGGCCGAGGATCAGCGCCGCGGCCTCGTCGTGCCCGAGCAGTTCGTCGTCCCGCAGGTCCGCCGGGAGCGTGCCGGGCACGGACGGGGCGCCGGCGAGACGGCCCAGGATCCGCTCGGCCAGCCCCAGTGTCTCCCCGGCGACCTCGTGCCGGCCCTCCGCGTCGAGGATCCTGGGGATCAGCGCCAGACCGGCGGCGTCCAGGGCGGCCTCCTGTTCCCGGGCGGCGGAGTGCTCCCACGGCTGGAGCCTGGCGCGCAGTTCGCGCAGGGTGCCGCGGACCTGGAGCCCGGCGTAGGTGGCGGCGGCGGCCAGCACCGAGGTGCCGGGCAGGCCCATCGGTGTCCCCTCGGACGGGCAGCAGCCCTCGTCGTCGCAGCAGTACGACCAGAAGCGGCCGTCCGAGACGCACAGGGCCTCGACCACCGGGATGTCCAGGGCGCCGCACTCCAGGCGCAGGGTGTGGGCGAGCGGCCCCAGCCGCTCCTTGACCTGTCGGCCGGATTCGCCCTGGACCGGTTCGTGGCAGAGGAAGACGACCATCTGCTCGGGCCGGGCGCCCCGGCGCTCGCTGCCCGTCACCAGGCCGTGGGCCAGCTGCCGGGCGGCGGCGGGCCAGTCGTCGGGGTTGGCGGGGATACCGAGCCGGGCTCGTCCGCCGAACCGGCCCCGTCCGCCCTTGTCGTGCAGGGCGACCAGCACGATGCTGTCCTCGGGGCGGTAGCCGAGCAGGTAGGGCAGGGCGTCGGCGAGCTCGGCCGGGGACCGCAGGGTGACCTGCTGTCCGTCGCCATGGCTGTCGTACGCGGTGCGGGTGATGTCCTGCGGACGCGGTGCGCGGTCTCCGCCGCCGGGTGTCCGGGGACCGGTGTCGCGCCCGGAGATGTCACCGTTTTCGGGGGATCCAGTGGTTTCGCCGTGGTTCGTCATGCGAAGACGATCTCGCGGATTGCGTTCTTCCGGTTTGCCCTGTGGATAACTTCGACCAGGAACATGTCACCGACCCCGGGGCGGGCGGGGCCGCTCCCGCGCTCCCGCCCGCATGTCAGTGGCGTCCTGTTGTATGGACCCATGGAGCACACGAGCAACGCGGATCTCCGTACGGCCGCCGACGCGGTTCTCGCCCGCCTCGTCGGGGACGCCTCGGGCGGGGCCCGGCTGCGCGAGGACCAGTGGCGGGCGATCGAGGCGCTGGTCGCCGACAAGCGCCGGGCCCTGGTCGTGCAGCGCACGGGCTGGGGCAAGTCCGCGGTCTACTTCGTGGCCACCTCGCTGCTGCGGGCGCGGGGCAGCGGCCCCACTGTGATCGTCTCCCCGCTGCTGGCGCTCATGCGCAACCAGGTGGAGGCCGCGGCCAGAGCCGGAATCCATGCCCGGACCATCAACTCCTCCAACAGCGAGGAATGGGACTCCGTCCAGGCGGAGATCGCCGCGGGCGACGTCGATGTGCTGCTGGTGAGTCCGGAGCGGCTGAACAACCCCGACTTCCGCGACCAGGTGCTGCCCAGGCTCTCCGCCGCGACCGGGCTCCTGGTGGTCGACGAGGCGCACTGCATCTCGGACTGGGGGCACGATTTCCGCCCGGACTACCGCCGGCTGCGCACCATGCTCGCCGACCTCCCGGACGGCGTGCCCGTCCTCGCCACCACCGCCACCGCCAACGCCCGTGTCACCGCCGACGTCGCGGAACAGCTGGGAACGGGAGGCTCGTCGGACGCGCTGGTGCTGCGGGGTCCGCTGGACCGGGAGAGCCTGAGTCTGAGCGTGCTGCGCCTGCCGGACGCCGCGCACCGGATGGCCTGGCTCGCCGATCACCTGGACGAGCTCCCGGGCTCGGGGATCGTCTACACGCTCACCGTGGCCGCCGCCGAGGAGGTCACCGCCTTCCTGCGGCAGCGCGGGCACACCGTCGCCTCGTACACCGGCAGGACGGAGAACGCCGACCGGCAGCAGGCCGAGGAGGACCTGCTCGCCAACAAGGTGAAGGCCCTGGTCGCCACCTCCGCGCTCGGCATGGGCTTCGACAAGCCCGATCTGGGCTTCGTGGTGCATCTCGGCTCACCCTCCTCCCCCATCTCCTACTACCAGCAGGTCGGCCGCGCCGGACGCGGTGTCCGGCACGCCGAGGTGCTGCTGCTGCCGGGGAAGGAAGACGAGGCGATCTGGGAGTACTTCGCGTCGCTCGCCTTCCCCTCGGAGGACCTGGTGCGCCGTACGCTCGACGTCCTCGCGCACTCCGACCGGCCCGTGTCGCTGCCGGCCCTCGAACCGCTGGTGGAGCTGCGCCGCTCCCGGCTGGAGACCATGCTCAAGGTGCTCGACGTGGACGGGGCGGTGAAGCGGGTCAAGGGCGGCTGGATCGCGACCGGGCGGCCGTGGACGTACGACGCCGAGCGGTACGCGTGGGTGGCGCGCCAGCGCAAGGCCGAACAGCAGGCGATGCGCGAGTACGCGGCGAGCACGGACTGCCGGATGGAGTTCCTGCAGCGCCAGTTGGACGACGAGGGCGCCAAGCCCTGCGGACGCTGCGACAACTGCGCGGGCGCGCGGTACACCCCCGAGGCCTCCTCGACCGCCCTCGAGGCGGCCCGCGTGGACCTCGGCCGGGCGGGCGTCGAGGTGGAGCCCCGGCGGATGTGGCCCACCGGGCTCCCGGCGATCGGCATGGACCTCAAGGGGCGCATTCCGGCGGGGGAACAGGCCGCTCGGGGCATGGCGCTGGGGCGTCTGTCGGACATCGGCTGGGGCAACCGGCTGCGTCCGATGTTCGCGCCGCAGGCACCGGACGGACCGGTGCCGGACGATGTCGCCCGGGCCGTGGTGGGTGTGCTGGCCGACTGGGCCAAAGGGCCCGGCGGTTGGGCTCCGGGAGCGGCGGACCCCCAGCCGCGGCCGGTGGGGGTGGTCACCCTCGCCTCCCGCAGCCGGCCCCTGCTGATCCACTCACTCGGGGCGCGCATCGCGGAGATCGGGCGGCTGCCGCTGCTGGGATCGGTGGATTACACGGGCGAGGCGCACTCCGTCTCCCGGAGCAACAGCGCCCAGCGCCTCAAGGCCCTCGACGGGGCGCTGACCGTGCCCGCAGGCCTCGCCGCCGTGCTGGCCGGGGCGCCGGGCCCGGTTCTCCTCGTGGACGACTACACGGAGACGGGCTGGACCCTCGCGGTCGCGGCACGCCTGCTCCGGCGGGCCGGTGCACAGGGTGTGCTGCCGCTGGTGCTGGCCGTACAGGGCTGATGATTCGAACCACCCAGCAGGTGGGGATATTAGCCGTGGAACATCCGATACCGGGCCGCTGCGTCAATTGCTCGTTGCCGCATCCAAGTTCGACAGGAAGAATCGAAGGACGCACCCGCACGGCTCGCCCGCCGATCAGGTAGGGCTCTGTTGCGTGCGCGCTCCCCGAATCCGACCCCGCCCGCAGTCCGGGCGTAGCCGAAGGGAGGACCGTGACCTTCGGATTCGCTCCGTCCTCGGCGGCATCGCTGTCGACGTCCGCCGCTTCCGCCAATCGTGTGCTCGAACCCGCGGAGTGGGCCGCCGCGGGAATCCCGCTGCTGGGCAGTCCGCGGGAGATCGTCAGCGGACTGCACGCCCGGCACCGTCCCGGTCCGGCGACCGCGGTCGTCGCCGTGCTCGATCCGGACGAACGGGTGCGGGCGAGCGCGTCGTTCACCCGGCATACCGCCTCCGCGGACGGCTGGTTGCTCCGCAATGTGCTGTTGTCCCAGTTGCGCCGGGTGATCCCGCACGACCTGCGCCGCCGCACCCCGGTGCGCACCGCCGTGCTGCTCTACTGCCGTGACGGCGACGCGCACTGGACGGAGGAGGACGGGGCGTGGATGTGGGGGCTGCGGGACGCCTGCACCCTGCACGGGCTGCGCTGCGGTGCGTACATCACGCTGACCCGTGACGGGTGGCAGGTCCTCGGCGAGGGACGTGGCGGCCGTCACCCCAGCGCCGGCTCGGCGCCGGAACCGTTCGCCACGTCCGCGGCACCGCCCCGGATACCGCGCACCGGTGGCGCCGCGTCGGAGGTTCTGCGCCGCGCGGCGGCACGCTGACGGTACGGGGACGCCGCCCGGACGATCCGGGGGCCTCGCATGGCGGTGCGGGGCGGGCCGCACCACGGCGCGGCGCGTCCGCGCGACGCCGGACCCGGCCCGGTACCGAGTCGGCGAAGACGCGAGAGCGCCGGCCTCTCCGGTCCCGGGCACGCCGAGTCCCCGGTCGTGCGGACGCCGCGGTCACGGCGTCCGGCCGGACGTCTTGGTGACGGCTCAGACGCCCGCGCCCAGCACCGAGTTGATGCGCTGCGGATCGCCGCAGACGATCAGCAGCGTGCCGGCCCGGGCGTGCGCCACCGACAGGGCGGAGGCGGCCGCGGATTCCGGGCCCCCGTTGACGGCGACCACGACGACGGGGCGCTCACCGGCACGCTCGGCGGCCTTGGCGTCCGTGTAGAAGACGTCGTCACCGGCGTCGTGCTGGGCCCAGTAGGAGGCTTCGCCGAAGGACAGTTCGTGGGTGGCCCACGGGTGCGGGTCACCGGTGGTGATCACCAGCACGTCGCCGGGGGCGCGACCCGAGTCCAGCAGCAGGTCCACGGCCTCTTCGGCGGCGTCGAGCGCCCCCTGGGCCGAGGCCGGGATCAACTGGAGCTGCGGGGTGGCCGCCGCGGGCGGGCCCGGGGGAACGGGCTTGGCCGCGTCGCGCGACGCGCGCTGCACCGGCGGCGCGGGCCGCGGCGGGCCGGGACGACCGGGACGCGACGGAGCCGCGGGGCGGGGACCGGGTACGGGGCGGGGGGTCGGCGCGGTGCGGGGACCCTGGGCACTCTCGTGAATCTGAGGCTCCTCGGGAATGAGAGGCATGGGTTGATTTTTATCAAACGTTGGTACGGCTCGCGCCGCCGGGTGGTACATGAGTGCGAGCGGTCCGTCAGAAGTCGAAGCCGAGCTGACCCTCGATTTCCGGAACGCGCCCTTCCGTCAAGCTGCGGACCTTCTTGAGGTGCCGCCACTGGGGCAGCGCATCAAGATACGCCCACGACAACCGGTGATACGGGGTGGGCCCCCGGACCTCCAGTGCGGCCTTGTGCACGGGCGACGGATACCCGGCGTTGTCTGCAAAACCGAAGTCTGCATGGTCGACGCCCAGTTCGGCCATCATTTTGTCGCGCTGAACCTTGGCGATCACCGAGGCCGCCGCGACGGCCACGCACGACTGGTCGCCCTTGATGACCGTACGGACCTTCCAGGGCGTGCCGAGATAGTCGTGCTTGCCGTCGAGGATCACCGCGTCCGGCCGGACCGGCAGCCCTTCCAGCGCACGCACCGCCGCCAGCCGCAGCGCGGCCGTCATCCCCAGGGCGTCGATCTCCTCGGGAGAGGCGTGCCCCAGGGCGTACGAGGTCACCCAGCTCCGCAGCGTCTCGGCGAGCTCGGTGCGCCGCCTGACGGTGAGGAGCTTGGAGTCGGTGAGACCCCCCGGAGGCCGGCGCAGTCCGGTGACCGCCGCGCAGACGGTGACAGGGCCGGCCCACGCGCCGCGCCCCACCTCGTCGACACCTGCAACGATCTTCGCCCCGGTCGTGGCGCGCAGAGAGCGCTCGACGGTGTGGGTAGGTGGTTCGTACGGCATGGCGCCCTTAGCGTACGCCGCCCGCGGTGGCCCGCGACACCCCGGTCCCCGAGCGGCGTCGACGGCTCGGGGAAACCGCGGTCATGAGCCGGCCGGCCGCAGCAGCGGCACCATCAACTGGTCGATCATCTCCTCCAGATCGACGTCCGGCCATTCGCTGCCGCACATCTTCGAGCGATACATCATCATCGCCGGAATGGCGTCGAAGACATACCCGTTCGCCGCGTCGGCACGCACCTCCCCCCGCTCTATTCCACGCTCGATCACGGCGCGCAGCATCTTGATGGCGGGTTCCACGACCCCCTCGAAGATGACAGCGTGGAAGCGCTCGGCCTGAAGCGCGTCACATTCGTGAATCACCGAACGCAGAGCGCATCCCGGCTGGGAGAACATCGCGTCGCGCGCCCTCAGGCACAGGTCCAGCAGATCCTCGCGCACGCCGCCCAGGTCCGGCACCTCGTCGGACTGCGGCAGTCCGGCCCGCAGCGCGTCCGCGACCAGATCCTCCTTGGACGGCCAGCGACGGTAGACGGCGGCCTTTCCGGTCTGGGCGCCCGCGGCGACACCCTCCATCGTCAGGCCGTTCCAGCCGACCGTACTGAGCTGCTCCAGGGCGGCATCGAGGATCGCGCGCTCCAGTACGGCACCGCGGCGGCGGGAGGCGGCCGTCCGGTCCTGGGCGGCCACCCAGCTCGAAGAAACCATCTGACTCTCTCCAACGAGCAGAGTAAGCGGACATTCAGGGATGAAACACGCGCCGTGCGGCGACCGAGGGGGACGCGCCGAACGACAACGCATTCAGTGAACGCTTGCGTTCACTGTCGGGGACTCATACCGTTGGCGCAACAGTGAACGCGAGCGTTCACTGACGCACTCGTGGGGGACCCATAGTGACAACCTCTCCTTTGACTCAGACCCAGAAGCCAGGTGCGGCCCGCCGGGACGGGCGTCCCGGCATCGCGCTCACCGTCATCGCGGCCTGCCAACTCATGGTGGTACTCGACTCGACGATTGTGAACATCGCGCTGCCGCACATCCAGAACGCTCTCGAGTTCAGCACCACCGACCTCACCTGGGTGATCAGCGCCTACACCCTGACCTTCGGCGGCCTGCTGCTGCTCGGCGGCCGGGCCGGCGACATCCTCGGCCGCCGCCGTGTCTTCATGACCGGCATCCTGCTGTTCACCCTCGCCTCGCTGCTCGGCGGGTTCGCCCAGGAGCCGTGGCAACTGCTGGCCGCGCGCGTCCTGCAGGGCGTGGGCGGCGCCATCGCCTCGCCCACCTCGCTGGCGCTCATCACCACCACGTTCCCGGAAGGACCCGAACGCAACCGCGCCTTCGGCATCTTCGCCGCGGTCTCCGCGGGCGGCGGCGCCATCGGCCTGCTCGCGGGCGGCATGCTCACCGAGTGGCTCGACTGGCGGTGGGTGCTCTTCGTCAATGTGCCGATCGGCCTGCTGATCGTCGTCCTCACGCCGATGTACATCAACGAGTCCGAGCGGCACACCGGCCGTTTCGACATCGCGGGCGCGGTGACCTCGACAGCCGGTATGGCCTCCCTCGTCTACGGCTTCATCCGCGCGGCGGAGGAAGGCTGGCGGGACGAGCTGACCATCGGCTCCTTCGCAGCCTCCGCGGTCCTGCTGGTGGCCTTCGCACTGATCGAGTCCCGGGCCAAGGAACCGATCACCCCGCTGCGGATGTTCACCGACCGCAACCGCGCGGGCACGTATGTGATCATGCTCAGCCTGGCCGCGGCGATGTTCGGCATGTTCTTCTACATCGTCCTCTTCGTGCAGAACGTGCTCGGCTACAGCCCGATCGAGGCCGGTCTCGCCTTCCTGCCGGTGACGGTCGTGATCGCACTCGGGGCCGGCCTGTCGCAGCGCTTCCTTCCCGTGTTCGGCCCCAAGCCGTTCATGCTCGTCGGGTCGGCGCTCGCCGCGGTCGGACTGGCCTGGCAGACTCTGATCAGCTCCGACAGCTCGTATGCCGGCGGCATCCTCGGCCCCATGCTGATCTTCGGCTTCGGTATGGGACTGAACTTCGTGACACTGACGCTCACCGCGGTCTCCGGAGTGGCCCAGCACGAGGCCGGCGCCGCGTCCGGGCTGCTCAACGCCACCCAGCAGGTGGGCGGGTCGGTGGGACTGGCCCTCCTGACGACGGTGTTCGGCACGGCCAGCAAGGACGAGGCGGAGAAGCAGATCCCGGACTTCCTGGCGGAAGGGACGGCGCAGCAGAAGGCGGAGTTCGCCCAGACGCAGCAACTGCCCGCCCCCTGGGGCCACGAAGTGCTCACCGAGGGCATCTCCACGGCCTTCGTCCCGGCCGCCGCGATGGCCGTACTCGCCCTGGCCACCGCCTGGTTCGTCATCCGGGTCCGCAAGAGCGACCTGGAGGCACTGTCCGGCTCGGCCGGACCGGGCATGGGCTGAGAAGGGAACACCACGGGTGCGGCCCGGCGGCTCGCCGGCCGACGTCTTCGGACGCGGCCGGCGAACGCCCGGCCGGCCCGTCCCCATCAGGGCGAGCAGAACCCCGAGCAACGCTTTCGCGATCACCACCACGGCCTCTCCCCCCACACCACTCCCGAACCACGGACTCATCCACACGTGTCAGGCCTCATGCCTCACACGGCGGATGTCTCGAGAACGAGCGGGCGGTCACGGAGAGTTCCCATGACGCACAGAGAGTTCTGAACTCCGCCCCGGGCCGAGGCGGCGCCCGGTCTCCGCCTCAGACCGCGGCCCGCATCCACTCCGGCAAGGGCTCGACCCGGTCGGCCCACTCGGCGGGCGGTGCCCCCGCCTTCTCGGCGGCGACCACGCCGCCCACGATCGCACAGGTCGTGTCGACGTCCCCGCCCACCTGCGCGGTCGTCCAGAACGCCCGCTCGTAGTCACCCAGGGACCGGGCCGCCGACCAGAGCGCGAAGGGCACGGTGTCATGCGCCGTCGTACGCCGTCCGCAGCCGAGCACGGCCGCGACGGTGGCCCCGTCCGCGTAGTCGAGCATGTCCCGGGCCCGGCGCAGCCCCGCGCCGACCGCGCTCCTCGCGGGTACCAGCGCGATGACCCCGTCGAGGAGGGCTTCCGAGCCGGGCGGCCCGCCGGGCGCGGCGACCAGCGCGGCCGCCGCCGCGACGGCCATGGCACCGACCACGGCCTCACGATGCTGGTGCGTGGGATAGGCGGAGATCTCGGCCTGATGGGTGGCCTGTTCCGGGTCGTCCGCGTACCAGGCGCCCAACGGCGCGATCCGCATCGCGGCGCCGTTGCCCCACGACCCCTGCCCGTTGAAGAGCGCGGCGGCGAGTTCCCGCCAGTCACCGCCCTCGCGGACCAGCCGCAGCAGCCGGTTGACCGCGGGCCCGTAGCCCCGGTCGAAGTCGTGATGCGTGGCGAAGGACCGCGCGAGGGCGTCCTGGTCGATCCGGTGGTGCGTGGCCAGGACGGAGACGACGGAGCACGCCATCTCCGTGTCGTCCGTCCACTGCCAGGGTGCCGGGGGCAGTTCGCGGCGCTTGAGCAGCGGATAGTTCACCGGCACGAAGAACTGGGAGCCGAGCGCGTCCCCCACGGACACGCCGCGCAGGCTGGCCAGGGCGCGGTCCAGGCGCCCGGCGGGAGAGGAATCAGCGGTCATCGCCCTGCCACTCTATCCGGTGCTCCTCTGTCCATCCGTGATCCCGTAGGGTTCCGGATCCCGCCAGCGTTCAAAGGGCCGGTCGAGTGTGTACTTCCCGTTCTTCCCCAGAACGAGCACGCGCATCTCGGCGTTCCCCGGGTTCGACAGCGACTCGAACTCCGCCACGGTCCAGTGGAACCACCGCATGCAGAACAGTCGCATGGCCAGGCCGTGGGTGACGATCAGGACGTTCGGGGGGTGGTCGGGGGCCTCGAAGCTGCGGAACAGGCTCTCCAGGAAGCCGCCGACCCGGTCGTAGACGTCGGCCCCGGACTCCCCCTGGGCGAACCGGTAGAAGAAGTGCCCGTAGGCGTCCCGGTAGGCCTTCTGCAGACGCACGTCCTCGCGGTCCTGCCAGTTGCCCCAGTCCTGCTCGCGCAGCCTCGGTTCCTCGCGCACGCGTATCCGCTCCGGGTCGAGCCGGAAGGCGCTCAGTGTCTGGTGCGTGCGGCGGTAGGGGGAGACGTAGACGCTGACACGCTCACGGCCGAAGAGTTCCCGCAACCGCTCCCCCGTCTCCTCCGCCTGCTGTCTGCCCCGCTCGGTCAGGGCCAGTGCGTGATCGGGTTCGCGTTCATAGACGGAGTCATCAACATTGCCCGTTGATTCGCCGTGTCGGACAAGGACGATGCGCCGTGGTCGTGCCATGCCGAAACCCTAGATCGGGTGACGGCCGGACGAGCACCCGTGCGGGCCCCGTACGGCGTAGGTCACACATGTCCCGCACGTCGCGTCACGCCGGTACGCACCGTTCCGCGTCCGGAGATCAGACCGTCCAGGTCGATTCCATCTCCACGATGTCCCCCGCGAGGGCAGCGACGTCGGCCTCCGTCTGCGCCCGCAGGGCGAGGCGCTCCACCCGTTCGGTGCGGTACTTGCCGTGCTCGGCGGCCGAACGCCACATCGACAGCACCAGGAACTCGTGCCCCGGAGCCTCTCCGAACAGTCCCCGGACCATGCCGGGCGAGCCGGCCATGGCCGGGTTCCAGACCTTCTCCTGCATCAGTACGAAGTGCTCCGACCGCTCCTCGTGCACGCGGCACAGCGCCACCCTGAGCAGGTCGGCGTCCGTGAAACGCGGTTCGAAGCCGGTCTTCACGTCGAAGCGGTGGTCGAAGAGCCTGACCTGGGCGTCCTTGAACGTACCCGACTGGGCCGAGGCGAGCCGGTCGTGGGAGCGGGCCATGAACGAGTCGTAGAAGGCACGGCTCTCCCAGAAGGAGAAGATGTGCGCCACGTCCGGCCGTCCCCGGCTCCAGCCTCCGCCCTGCCCGCGAAACCCCGGCTCCCCCAGAAGCCCCGCCCATTTCCGCTGCCCCCGCTCGAACCCGCGGCGGTCCACCACGGTGCAGCGAATCCACTTGACCAGCACCGCGCCATCGTAAGGCCAGGGAGCGTGGCACCGGTCACCCTCGGAGTGACTGCTTACCGTCGTCCGCCGCCACACGCGTGGCAGGATGGACAACCCGCCGGGAGTTCCCGGCCATTGGGGTGAGCGGGCAGGACGGTCACGGGGAAGGGGAAGACTGGTGAACGGCCTCAACAAGGGCATCCGCAAGGTCGAGATCGCGTTGAGGTGGGACCCGAGTCCGTCGGGTCAGCCCTCCACCGACCTGGATCTCGTCGCCGCGCCCTATCCGGCGGGCGAGACGCACGGCGCTCCCGCCTACGTGGTGCACTTCGACAGTCGTTCCCCCGACGGCACCATCACGCTCAACCGGGACAGCAAGGACGGCCAGGGCTTCGGCTACGACGAGGTCATGACGCTGGAGCTGGACCGGCTCGACCAGCGGTACGCGCGCGTGGTGGTCGGCGTCGTCATACAACAGCACCAGGGGCGGCGGACGTTCTCCGGGGTGGGCAACCCCGGTCTGCGCGTCCGCGAGGGCTACACCGTGCTGGCCGAGGACGACTTCGGCGGTGTCCTCGGGGCCACGGCGGCGACGGTCGCGGAATTCGTCCGGGACGGCTCGGGAGCCTGGGGGTTCCGCCCCGGTGTCCAGGGGTTCGAGGGCGATCCGGCGGACTTCACCCGTGCGATGGGGGCGTCGCGCCGGGCCTGACCCCCGAGGAACACCGAGGGCGGTGGCGCCGGAACACCGGCACCACCGCCCTCAGCCGTTCCTCACGTCCGGGCAGCGCCCGGACGTGCCGGTCGCGTCAGCTGCAACCGCTGGTCGAGCCGCAGCCCTCGCAGATGTAGCAGGAACCGGCGCGCTGCATCTTCGTACCGCAGGAGAAGCACAGCGGGGCGTCCGCCTGGATGCCCAGCTGCATCTCGACCAGCTCGGCGCTGGTGTGGGCCTGCTTCGGGGCCGGCTTGGCCGCCTCGGCCTCGGCCTTCGGCGTGGCCACCGCCTTCAGCTCCTGGGTCCGCGGCGCCGACTGGGCCAGGCCCTCGACGTCGACCTCGTCGTCGGACGGCTCGTAGGAACCGGTCTCCAGGTGGCGCTGACGCTCCTCGGCGGAGTGGATGCCGAGCGCGGAGCGCGTCTCGAAGGGCAGGAAGTCCAGCGCCAGGCGGCGGAAGATGTAGTCGACGATCGACTGCGCCATCCGCACGTCCGGGTCGTCCGTCATGCCGGCCGGCTCGAAGCGCATGTTGGTGAACTTCGAGACGTACGTCTCCAGCGGCACGCCGTACTGGAGGCCCACCGAGACGGCGATGGAGAAGGCGTCCATCATGCCCGCGAGCGTCGAACCCTGCTTGGACATCTTCAGGAAGACCTCGCCGAGACCGTCGTCCGGGTAGGAGTTGGCGGTCATGTAGCCCTCGGCGCCGCCGACCGTGAAGGAGGTGGTGATGCCGGGGCGGCCCTTGGGGAGGCGCTTGCGGACCGGGCGGTACTCGACCACCTTCTCGACCGCGGCGCGGATCGTCTCCTCGGCCTTCTCGGTGACCTCGGCCTTCTCCTTCTCCTTGGTCTTCGCGGAGAGCGGCTGGCCGACCTTGCAGTTGTCGCGGTAGATGGCGAGCGCCTTGACGCCCAGCTTCCAGGCCTCGAAGTAGATCTCCTCGACCTCCTCGACGGTCGCCGTCTCCGGCATGTTGACCGTCTTGGAGATGGCGCCGGAGATCCAGGGCTGGATCGCGGCCATCATGCGGACGTGGCCCATCGGGGAGATGGCGCGCTCGCCCATGGCGCAGTCGAACACCTCGTAGTGCTCGTGCTTGAGGCCGGGGGCGTCGATCACATTGCCGTTCTCGGCGATGTGGGCGACGATCGCCTCGATCTGCTCCTCCTGGTAGCCCAGGCGGCGCAGGGCCTGCGGGACGGTGCCGTTGACGATCTGCATCGAGCCGCCGCCGACCAGCTTCTTGAACTTCACCAGCGCCAGGTCGGGCTCGACACCGGTGGTGTCGCAGGACATCGCCAGACCGATGGTGCCGGTCGGGGCGAGCACGGACGCCTGGGCGTTGCGGAATCCGTTCTTCTCGCCGAGGCGGATCACGTCCTGCCAGGCTTCGGTGGCGGCGGCCCACACCGGGGTGTCCAGGTCGTCCATGCGCACGGCGGTGCCGTTGGCGTCGGCGTGCTGCCTCATGACGCGCTGGTGGGCGTCGGCGTTGCGGGCGTAGCCGTCGTACGGGCCGACGATCGCGGCGAGTTCGGCGGAGCGGCGGTACGCCGTACCCGTCATCAGGGAGGTGATGGCGCCGGCGAGGGCGCGGCCGCCGTCGGAGTCGTAGGCGTGGCCGGTCGCCATCAGCAGGGCGCCGAGGTTGGCGTAGCCGATGCCGAGCTGGCGGAAGGCGCGGGTGTTCTCGCCGATCTTCTGGGTCGGGAAGTCCGCGAAGCAGATCGAGATGTCCATCGCGGTGATGACCAGCTCGACGACCTTCTGGAAGCGGTCGGCCTCGAAGGACTGGTTGCCCTGGCTGTCGTCCTTGAGGAACTTCATCAGGTTCAGCGAGGCCAGGTTGCAGGACGTGTTGTCCAGGTGCATGTACTCGCTGCACGGGTTCGACGCGGTGATCCGGCCGGACTCGGGGCAGGTGTGCCAGTTGTTGATGACACCGTCGTACTGGATGCCCGGATCGGCGCAGGCCCAGGCGGCCTCGGCGAGCTTGCGGAAGAGCGCCTTGGCGTCGACCTCCTCGATGACCTCGCCGGTCATCCGGGCGCGCAGGCCGAACTTGCCGCCCTGCTCGACCGCCCGCATGAACTCGTCGTTGACGCGGACCGAGTTGTTGGCGTTCTGGTACTGGACGGAGGCGATGTCGTCGCCGCCCAGGTCCATGTCGAAGCCCGCGTCGCGCAGGACGCGGATCTTCTCCTCTTCCTTGACCTTGGTCTCGATGAAGTCCTCGATGTCCGGGTGGTCCACGTCGAGGACGACCATCTTGGCCGCGCGGCGGGTGGCGCCGCCGGACTTGATCGTTCCGGCGGAGGCGTCGGCTCCGCGCATGAAGGAGACCGGGCCGGAGGCGTTGCCGCCGGAGGACAGCAGCTCCTTGGAGGAGCGGATCCGGGAGAGGTTCAGGCCGGCGCCGGAGCCGCCCTTGAAGATCATGCCCTCTTCCTTGTACCAGTCGAGGATCGACTCCATGGAGTCGTCGACGGACAGGATGAAGCAGGCGGAGACCTGCTGCGGCTGGGGCGTGCCCACGTTGAACCACACGGGGCTGTTGAAGCTGAAGATCTGGTGCAGGAGGGCGTACGCCAGCTCGTGCTCGAAGATCTCGGCGTCGGCGGGCGAGGCGAAGTACTTGTGGTCCTCACCGGCCTTCCGGTACGTCTTCACGATGCGGTCGATGAGCTGCCTGAGGCTCACCTCGCGCTGCGGGGTGCCCACGGCGCCCCGGAAGTACTTGCTGGTGACGATGTTGACCGCGTTCACCGACCAGAAGTCGGGGAACTCCACGCCGCGCTGCTCGAAGTTGACCGAGCCGTCGCGCCAGTTGGTCATGACGACGTCACGGCGTTCCCAGGCCACCTCGTCGTACGGGTGGACTCCGGGAGTGGTGTGGATGCGCTCGATACGCAGTCCCTTGCCGCCCTTGTTGCTCTTGGCTCGGGAACTCCGTGCCGGACCGCTCGCCGTCTCTGTCATGCCGCCTCCCTGTACGGGCGAAAACGCCCTGAAGTGCCCCGATTGTTCCCGTGGCACGGTGTTCTGTCTGGTGCTGCGGGCACCTGCTCGCCTGCCCGCAACAGGTCTTCTCATCGCCGCCGCCCGGCCGGTCCCCGCGTCTGCCGCGCGGGGCCGGCCCGCCGGTCAGTCGGCGGCGGGAGCGGGTTCGGGGACCTGGGCGGTCCCGCCGGACCCGCTGTCGTCTTCCTGGCCTCCCGGGGCGGCTCCCTCGCCGTCCCCGTCGCCCACGGCGGGCCACTCCGCCCGCCTGAGTTCCGCGATCGCGGCCTCGAAGTCCTCCAGCGAGTCGAACGCCCGGTAGACGGACGCGAACCGCAGGTAGGCGACGAGGTCGAGTTCCTGCAACGGGCCGAGGATGGCCAGCCCCACGTCGTGGGTGGTCAGCTCGGCGCTCCCGGTGGCCCGCACCGCCTCCTCGACGCGCTGCCCGAGCTGGGCGAGGGCGTCCTCGGTGACGGGCCGCCCCTGGCACGCCTTGCGCACACCGTTGATGACCTTGGTGCGGCTGAAGGGCTCGGTGACTCCGGACCGCTTGACCACCATGAGCGAACACGTCTCCACGGTCGTGAAACGACGGGAGCAGTCCGGACACTGGCGGCGCCTGCGGATCGACGTGCCGTCGTCGGTCGTACGACTGTCGACGACACGGCTGTCGGGGTGCCTGCAGAAGGGGCAGTGCATGAACTCCCAACCCTCCTCACAGCAGACTCAATGGCCTCACGAGGCCTCTTGGGCCTCACGAAGCAGCACCAGCATAGGCGATCGCGGAGGGCCCCAAGACCCGGGGGACCACAACTTCTGGGCTGCTGCCGCAATCCAACCACTAGATGTGGGGATTGGCTCATACATCCACACCGCGCACGCGTGTCGCGCACGCCGGGGCGGACAGGACACGCCGGACGCCGCGCGATGAGGGGGTGCCGTACCGGAGACGGGGAGGAGGTGTGCGACTCCCGAAGAGAGCGGGGGCCGCTTCACGCTCCACGGGGCGCCCGGTGGCAGACTGAGGACCGCCGCCGCGAGGTCACCGCCCCGGCGGTGAAGGGTACAACAATCGGCCCGTTTGTCCGCCAGAAAGCGTGGCGACCAATACACCTCGACGAGAGATGACGTACAGCAATTCGCGATTTTTCACTCGAACGTGTGTTTGGCGCAACCTTTCGAAAGCAACTACCGTTGTGCTGCAGGGAGACCATCGAGAGGGGCCGACGTGACCACCACCGCAGACAGTGCCGCCATCACTGCCCAGGGCCGGATCGAGCCGGTGCACGCGATGAACGAAGCCACGAATCCCGAGGGGCACAGGCGCTCCCTGCCGGGCCGACCTCCCGGCATCCGGGCGGACAGCTCAGGACTCACCGACCGCCAGCGCCGGGTGATCGAGGTCATCAGGGACTCGGTGCAGCGTCGCGGCTACCCGCCGTCGATGCGCGAGATCGGCCAGGCGGTCGGTCTCTCCAGCACCTCCTCCGTGGCCCATCAGCTCATGGCACTGGAGCGCAAGGGCTTCCTGCGCCGCGACCCGCACCGCCCGCGCGCCTACGAGGTGCGGGGCTCCGACCAGGCCGCCTCCGTGCAGCCCACGGACACCGCCGGCAAGCCGGCCGCGTCCTACGTACCGCTGGTCGGCCGTATCGCCGCCGGCGGCCCGATCCTCGCCGAGGAGTCCGTCGAGGACGTCTTCCCCCTGCCCCGGCAGCTCGTCGGTGACGGTGAGCTGTTCGTACTGAAGGTCGTGGGCGATTCCATGATCGAGGCCGCGATCTGTGACGGCGACTGGGTGACGGTCCGCCGCCAGCCGGTCGCCGAGAACGGGGACATCGTCGCGGCCATGCTCGACGGCGAGGCGACCGTCAAGCGCTTCAAGCGGGAGGACGGCCACATCTGGCTGCTCCCGCACAACGCGGCCTACGAGCCCATCCCGGGTGACGACGCGACCATTCTGGGCAAGGTGGTGGCCGTTCTACGGCGCGTCTGAACACGGCGCGGGGCCGGCCCGGAGCGCCGCCCCGCCCCTGACCGGGCCCCGGGACCCCTGCGCCGGTTCCGGGGTCCTGTGCTGTCCGGACGGACCCGACCGCGGCTGCTGCCGGTCGGTGACGTGCCGCGGCACGTCACCTCCCTCACCGCGCCGTCGTCCCGGCCTCCACCTCCTGTGCCGCCACGTCGATCGCGGCCAGTGACTTCCTGACCTGGTTACGGTCCGTGGTGTACCAGAAATCGGGCAGCGAAGCCTTCAGATAGCTGCCGTACCGGGCCGTGGCCAGCCGCTGGTCCAGTACGGCCACCACGCCCCGGTCGCCCGAAGCGCGTACGAGACGGCCGGCGCCCTGCGCCATCAGCAGCGCCGCGTGGGTGGCGGCGACCGCCATGAAGCCGTTGCCGCCGGCTTCCTCCACGGCCTTCTGGCGGGCGCTCATCAAGGGGTCGTCCGGGCGCGGGAAGGGAATCTTGTCCATGACCACCAGCTGGCAGCTCGGACCCGGTACGTCGACCCCCTGCCACAGCGACAGCGTGCCGAAGAGGCAGGTCTTCGGGTCGGCCGCGAAGTTCTTGATCAGTTCGCCGAGCGTCTCCTCTCCCTGGAGGAGGATCGGGAACTCCGGGATGCGGGAGCGCAGCTCCTCGGCGGCGAGCTGAGCGGCCCGCATCGAGGAGAACAGCCCCAGGGTGCGGCCGCCCGCCGCCTGGATCAGCTCGGTCAGCTCGTCCAGCATGTCCCCGCGGTCACCGTCACGGGCCGGGCGCGCCAGATGCTTCGCGACGTAGAGGATGCCCTGCCGGGGGTAGTCGAACGGCGAACCGACGTCGACGCCCTTCCACTGGGGGAGGTCATCGCCCTCGGCGCCCTCGGGGCCGAGCCCCAGGGAGGCTCCCACGCCGTTGAAGTCGCCGCCCAGCTTCAGCGTCGCGGAGGTCAGGATGACGGAGCGGTCGGTGAAGAGCTTCTCCCGCAGCAGACCCGAGACGGACATGGGGGCGACGCGCAGGGACGCGCCGAAGCGGTCGTGCCGCTCGTACCAGACGACGTCCCACTCGGAGCCGTTCGTGATCCGCTCCGCCACGTCGTGGACGCCCTCCACGGAGGCCAGCGCCTGTTTGCGGACCGCGTCCTCGTCCTGGACGGACTTGTCGCGGGTACTGCCGATGGCGGAGATGACGGTGCGGCAGGCGTCGCGCAGCGCCATGAGCGCGTATCCGAGGTCCTCCGGGATCTCCTCCAGCCGGCCCGGAAGAGCCAGCTCCATCAGCCGTTCGAACCCTTCCGCGGCAGTCTGGAGCTGGTCGGCGGCCTTCTCGTTGACGAGCTTCGCGGCACGCCGCACCGCACGGTTGACCTGCCCGGGGGTGAGCTCCCCCGTGGCGACTCCGGTGACCCGGGAGACCAGCTCGTGGGCCTCGTCGACGATCAGCACCTCGTGCTGCGGAAGCACCGGCGCGCCCTCGATGGCGTCGATCGCGAGCAGGGCGTGGTTGGTGACGACGACCTCGGCCAGTTTGGCGCGCTCGCGTGCCGTCTCGGCGAAGCACTCGGCGCCGTAGGCGCACTTCGTGGCGCCCAGGCATTCCCGTGACGACACCGACACCTGGGACCAGGCCCGGTCGGACACGCCCGGCGTGAGGTCGTCCCGGTCGCCGGTCTCCGTCTCGTCGGACCAGTCGCGCAGGCGCAGCAGGTCCTGGCCCAGCTTGCTGGTGGGCGCAGCCGCCTCGAACTGGTCGAAGAGGCCCTCCTCCTCGTCCTGTGGCACGCCCTCGTGCAGCCGGTGCAGACACAGGTAGTTGGAGCGGCCCTTGAGCATCGCGAACTCCGGGCGGCGGCGCAGCAGCGGATGCAGTGACTCCACCGTGCGTGGCAGGTCCCGCTCCACCAACTGGCGCTGCAGGGCCAGGGTGGCCGTCGCCACCACCACCCGCTCCCCCTGCGCGAGCGCGGGCACCAGATAGCCGAGCGACTTTCCGGTGCCGGTACCGGCCTGGACCAGTAGATGGGCGTTGTCGTCGATCGCCTCGGCGACGGCTTCGGCCATGGTCACCTGGCCGGGGCGCTCCGTGCCGCCGACGGCGGTGACGGCGGCGTGCAGGAGTTCGGAGAGTGAGGGCTTCGTCATAGCGCGACCACCCTACGACCCGGCACTGACATTCGTGCGATCACGGCGGGGGCTGGGGACGTGGTCAAGACGGGGCTCCTCTGTCGGGCGGTGCGAGGGCTGCGAAGTCGCCGGGGCGCGGGACGGACGGACCGCGCCGGGGTCCGCGGCCTGGACATCGCCGCGGCGCGCATGGGAACCGCGGCGGCGCGAGCGGTGTACCACATACGAGAGCGCGGTCACGGAGCGCTACATCAGATGACACAGGGCACGGTCCCGGACCATGAGGGCGGCCCGCTTGGTGGGCAGATCGATCTCGGCCGAGAAGTAGAAGCCGGCGTTGAGGAAGGCGGTGACGGAGGGGATGTTGCGAAGGTCGGGTTCCGCGACGACGCGTGGCGCGGCGGGCCTCCTGGCGAGGGCGAGGTCGGCGACCGTCCTGAGCAGGATGCTGCCGAGGCCCCGCCCCCGGTCGCCGACGGCACCGATGAGGACGTGGAGTCCGGTGTCGTGCGGTCGGGCCGGATAGTGATGGGCCAGGGGATCGAGATCCGCGCGGTAGATCTCCCAGTAGCTCATCGGCGTTCCGTCCAGGACACCGAGGCACGGAACGCTGTGTCCGTCACCGGTGAGCTGGGATCGCACATGGTCGGCCGTCACGGCCGGCGGTCCGGCGAGTTCCCAGAACACGGCGACGGCGGGGTCGTTCATCCACCGTGACAAAAGGAGCAGATCGCGTTCGACACGGACGGGGACCAACTGGAACAGGCCTGCGGGGGTCCTGGCCGGGCCCCAGTCACCGATGGGGGCGGACATCATGAGTGCAGGGGGTTGGTGATGGTGACGTAGACGGACTGGGTGTCGACCGGGCCGACGAGTTCGTCGAGGCCGTGCAGCCGGGTCAGCAGGTTCGCCTTGCAGCGCAGGACGGGTGAATCCAGCAGACGGGTGGGCAGGGCGCTGCTCGTCCGGGCCGGTCCGGACGAGACTCCGGTGAGGAACCGGCGGAGGGCGGCGAGCAGCAGCCGTTCGTCGGCCAGGCGCTGGGAGCCGAAGGCGCCGATGAGACCGAGGACGTTGTTGATGCCCAGGTAGTAGGCGAAGCGTTCGTCGGTGACCTCGTCGGAGACGAAGGTGTCGCTGTGCTCCCCGATGCCGGGCAGTCGGGCGTCGAGTTCCGCGCGTCGCGACGCGCGGAAGTAATAGCCCTGGTTGTCCCGGTAACGTCCGCCCGCGGGCCAGCCGTCGGCGTCCAGCAGAAGCAGGGTGTTCTGCTGGTGCGCCTCGAGGGCGATGCCGGCCTCTCCGTCCAGCCACAGCACGGGCCGCACCACGTGTTCCAGGTACCGCAGAAACCACTCGGCGGCGACGGCTCCGGACGGCCGCCCCGTGCGGGCGGCGAGGCGGGTGACGATCTCGGCCAGCCGGGATCCCGTACGGCCACCGGGGCGGGGCCGCGGCGAGAGCAGTCCGGCGACGCAGGCGACGTCGTCGTACGGCTGGAACGGGTTGTGCCGGATCACCGCGTCGAGTCCGGGCACGGGGTCGCCGGCCGGTGTGTTCACGGCGATCCAGGCCGGGTCCCGGACGATGTCGAAGCCGGGGTGCACGGCCCGCCACCGCTGGGACAGTCCGGTGCGCAGCAGACGGTGGACCTCGACCCCTCGGTGGAGTTCCTTGCGGAGGTTCTCCCGGCAGGAGTTGGTGATGCGCAGGCCCAGCGACAGCTTGAGCATGGCCGGGGCCCCGGTCCGGTGGACGGTGCGTACGGAGGAGGTGGGGTACCAGGGGTCGCCGTGGCCGCCGAGGTCGCGGAGCAGTCCGGCGTCCAGCAGCGCGGCGGTCTCGGGGCGGTGGTGGACCTGGCGCAGTTGCCAGGGGTGGACGGGGAGAGCCGCGTAGCCGTCGGGCAGCGGCAGCCCGGGGCCGGCGAGACGTGCGGTGAGACGGGTCGCGGTGACGGGGCGTCCGCGCTCGGTCCAGGCGGAGTCGGCGGCGAGCAGCGACGGGGCGACGGCGATCCAGTGCAGTGGGAAGGAGCCGCGGGACTCGGGCGAGTACCGCTGTGCCTCGGCGTCGGTGAGGCCCTCGCGGCTCTTCGGGTCCGGGTGCAGCGGATGTCCGAGGACGAGTGACTGTTCGGCGGCGAGGAAGAGGTCGGGGGCGTCGGCCGTGTCCGCCCGTCGGTCGCCGACGAAGGCGGCGGCACGCCGTACGGAGTCGGCGACCCGCGCGACCAGGTCGGTGCCGTCGCCGGCCGGTGGCCGTGCCGGTGCCGGAATGCCGGCGTTCTCCCTGCTGAGGAGGGCGGCGAGCAGAACGGCGTCGACGGGCGGGGCGGGGTCGGGGGCGTCGGCCAGACAGGGCAGGCCGAAGCGGTGCCAGCCCGTGGGGGACCAGTACAGGACGGGGACGAGAAGGGCCGTGCCACTGGCCGGCAGGGGGAGGCACAGGATGTCACCGCTCGGAGCCCGGACGCCGGTTTCGCGTACCCAGCAGCGCAGAAGGTTCTCCGTGGCCGCCGCGTGGGCCGCCCTGCGCGGGTCGGGATGGTCCAAGGGGCAGGCGCCGGCGCCTCCGAGCCAGTCGGTGTCGGGCAGTTTCCGGTGCTGGTGCGGTACCGGGGAACTCGGGCGGTCGGCGGGTGCGGGGGTCGTGTGCAAGGCGAGTCCTCGTGGGGGTGGTGCGGTAGCGGGGTCGGCCCGTCCGTGCGGGACGGCCTCCGGGGGCGCCGGTCTCCTCGTACGTGTCGTGGCGGCGGGCGGGGCGGTCGCGGGCCGCCGTGCGCGGGGCGTCGGCGAGTCGGTCCAGGACCGCAGCGGACTGTTCCTCGTACGTGGATTCCGCCACCGTCCTCCGCCCTCCCCTGCGCTCCCGCCGAACCACGGCACGGGGGGAGCCGCGTGCGGGCAGCGGACCCCCACCGCTACCAACCGCGGACCACCCACCGGGTTACGGGTTGCTCCGGGATCACCGGCCCCCTGGCCCGGCGACTCGGGGCCCGTCGGCCTCAAATCGGCGTATCTCCGGAAGATCGGCCAGGTCAGGTGGCTTGTAGCCGAACCGTTGCCGTTCCGTCGGACGTCCCCCACAGCGAGCGCATAGTGTGTGGTGCCGTTCCCGAAGGCCGTGGGAGCGTCCCCGAACTCCGTTCGGAACAGGGGCGGGACCACGGACGAAGCACCAAGTCCGTTCATTCCAGGGGGAGTCAGATCATGCGATCCATACGGCCGTCGTCCACCGCCCGTCGAGGGGGGAGAGCACGCCGTACCTCCCCCGTCATGGCCGCTGTCGCACTCGCCTCCGCGCTCGCCCTCACCGCCACCGCCTGCGAGTCGGGGAACACCGACGCGAGCGCCGAGACCTCCGCGACCGCCGACGACGGCAAGCTCAAGATCCCGGACGACATCAAGGACCGGCTCAAGGAGCACGGGATCGACCTCGACAAGTGGAAGAACGGCGCCTGGAAGGACTGGAGCAAGGACGACTGGCTGCGCGAGGCGCAGGACTACGTCAACCCGATCATCGAGGGCCTGTGGGACCCGGACCGCATGCGGGACGCGGAGGAACCGGACCAGGGGGTCGACGAGAGCGACATCTCCGGTGACCAGGGCGTGACGGACCCGGCCCCGGAACCGGTGCAGGCGGAGGCCGTCGCCCCGTCGTACCACGCCAACGCCCCCACGGCGGGCAAGGTGTTCTTCGACTCCCCCGAGGGCACGATGGTCTGCTCGGCCACGGTCGTGCAGGACCCGGCCAACCCGGGCAAGTCCAACATGGTGTGGACGGCGGGCCACTGTGTGCACGCGGGCAAGAAGGGCGGCTGGTACCGCAACATCGCCTTCGTCCCGTCGTACAACGACGCGGGCAGGTCTGCGAAGGAGCTGGAGACCGCCACGAAGGAGGAGGTCGCTCCGTACGGCGTCTGGTGGGGTGACTGGGCGCAGACCTCGGACCAGTGGATCGAGCAGGGCGGCGCCACGGGCGGTGACGGCGCCCCGTACGACTTCGCGGTCATCCATGTGACGCCGGAGAAGGGCGGTGACGGCAAGTCGCTGGAGGAGACGGTCGGTTCGGCGCTGCCGGTGGACTTCGACGCTCCCGCGGTGCCGGAGGTGGAGGAGATCACGGCGATCGGTTACCCGGCCGCCCCGCCGTACGACGGCCAGACGCTGTACAACTGCCAGGACGAGCCGGGCCGGCTGTCGCTCAGCGCGTCGGACCCGACGATGTACCGCATCGGGTGCAGCATGACCGCCGGTTCGTCCGGTGGCGGCTGGGTCGCGACGGGTCCGGACGGGAAGCCTGCGCTGGTGTCCAACACCTCCATCGGCCCGGTGACCTCGGGCTGGCTGGCCGGTCCGCGCCTGGGTGACGAGGCCAAGGGCGTGTACGACGCGGTCAGCGGGAAGTTCGCCGGACAGTGACCGGCGTACCCGGTCCCGTGTGCCACCGCGCGCGGGACCGGGCGGGACATCAGCACGCGGTACGACATTCATTCGTTTCAACGGGGGTCATCGCACCATGGGTTCCACACGTACGTCCGCGCCGCTCGGGCGTGGCCGGCGCACCGTCCTCACCGCCGCCGGCCTGGTAGCCGCCCTGGCGCTCACGGCGACCGCGTGCGGCGGTTCCGGGAAGGACAAGGCGAACGACAAGCCCGACGCCGCCACCTCGCAGGCCGCCGACAGCGGCAGCGGCGAGGTGAGGATCCCGTCCGACATCGCGGACCGGCTCAAGGAGCACGGGATCGACGTCGACACGTGGAAGAACGGCGCCTGGAAGGACTGGGACAAGGACAAGTGGCTCAGTGAGGCCGAGGACTTCGTCAACCCGGTGATCGAGGGCCTGTGGAAGCCCGACCGGATGCGGTCCGCGAAGGAGGCCGACAAGACCGTCTCGGTCAAGGACGCGACGGCGGCCCAGGGCGTCAGCGACCCGGAGCCGGACCAGGTCCGGGCGGAGGCCGAGAAGACGCCGTACCACGAGAACGCGGCGCCGGTCGGCAAGGTGTTCTTCGACTCCCCGGAGGGTCCCGCCGTCTGCTCCGGAACCGTGATCAAGGATGTGAACCACCCGGGCAGGTCCAACCTCGTCTGGACGGCCGGACACTGTGTCCACGCCGGCGGCGACGGCGGCTGGTACCGCAACCTCGTCTTCGTGCCGGCCTACAACGACCTCGGCCGGTCCTCGGCGGACCTGGGCGGCGCGAGCGCCACCGAGATCGCCCCCTACGGCAACTGGTGGGCGGACTGGGCCTCGACGTCCAACGGCTGGATCCAGGGCGGTTCGCAGTCCGGCGGCGACGGAGCGGCGTACGACTACGCGGTGCTGCACGTGAAGCCGGAGCAGGGCGCCAAGTCCCTGGAGGAGACGGTCGGCGCCGCGCTGGACGTGGACTTCTCCGCGCCGTCCGCGGCGGAGGCGGGCGAGATGGGCGCCTGGGGCTACCCGGCCGCGCCGCCCTACGACGGCCTGCAGATGTTCAAGTGCCTCGACGCTCCGGGCCGTTTCTCGCTCGGCTCCGGCCTGCCGACGATGTACCGCATCGGCTGCTCCATGACCGGCGGCTCGTCCGGCGGCGGCTGGTTCCGGGTGCTGAACGGCAAGACGGTGCTGGTCTCCAACACCTCGATCGGCCCGATGGACAACACCTGGCTGGCGGGCCCGCAGCTCGGTGAGGACGCCGAGGCGCTGTACCAGAACATGAGCAAGACCTACGGCGGTCAGTGATCCTCACATGACGAAGGCCCGCCCCCTGCCGTGAGCAGGGGGCGGGCCTTCGTTCTGCCGTGAGTGGCTCAGCCGGCCGGGGTCGGGACGTACGGCGTGAGTTCCGCCGCCAGCTCCTCGTGCACCCGGACCTTGAGCAGGGTGCCCTCCGGGGTGTGCTCCTCGGAGATCACCTCACCCTCGTCATGGGCGCGGGCGACCAGCTTGCCGTGGGTGTACGGCACGAGCGCCTCGATCTCCACGGACGGGCGGGGCAGCTCGTCGTCGATCAGCGCGAGCAGCTCCGTGATGCCCCGGCCGGTGCGGGCCGAGACCGCGATGGAGCGCTTCTCCGTCCGCAGCAGCCGCTGGAGGGTCAGCGGGTCGGCCGCGTCGGCCTTGTTGATCACGACGATCTCGGGTACGCCGGTGGCGCCGACGTCCCTGATCACCTCGCGCACGGCGGCGAGCTGCTCCTCGGGGACCGGGTGCGAACCGTCCACCACGTGCAGGATCAGGTCGGCGTCGCCGACCTCCTCCATCGTGGAGCGGAACGCCTCGACCAGGTGGTGCGGCAGGTGCCGGACGAATCCGACGGTGTCGGCCAGCGTGTACAGCCGCCCGCTGGGGGTCTCGGCCCGGCGCACGGTCGGGTCGAGGGTCGCGAACAGGGCGTTCTCGACCAGGACGCCCGCGCCCGTGAGGCGGTTGAGCAGCGAGGACTTGCCGGCGTTGGTGTAGCCCGCGATGGCCACGGACGGCACCTTGTGGCGCCTGCGCTCCTGGCGCTTGATCTCGCGGCCGGTCTTCATCTCCGCGATCTCCCGGCGCATCTTCGCCATCTTCTCGCGGATCCGTCGCCGGTCCGTCTCGATCTTGGTCTCACCGGGGCCACGGGTGGCGAGGCCGCCGCCCTTGCCGCCGCCCATCTGCCGGGACAGCGACTGACCCCAGCCGCGCAGTCGCGGCAGCATGTACTGCATCTGCGCGAGCGCGACCTGCGCCTTGCCCTCGCGGGACTTGGCGTGCTGGGCGAAGATGTCGAGGATCAGGGCCGTACGGTCGATGACCTTGACCTTGACGACGTCCTCGAGGTGGATCAGCTGGCCGGGGCTGAGCTCACCGTCGCAGATGACCGTGTCCGCACCCGTGTCGAGCACGATGTCGCGCAGCTCCTGCGCCTTGCCGGAGCCGATGTAGGTGGCGGCGTCGGGCTTGTCGCGGCGCTGGATCACACCGTCGAGGACGAGGGCGCCGGCCGTCTCCGCGAGGGCGGCGAGCTCGGCCAGGGAGTTCTCCGCGTCCTGCACGGTTCCCGAGGTCCACACACCGACGAGCACGACCCGCTCCAGGCGGAGCTGCCGGTACTCGACCTCGGTGACGTCCTCGAGCTCGGTGGAGAGGCCCGCGACACGGCGCAGGGCCGCGCGCTCGGAGCGGTCGAACTGGTCGCCGTCCCGCTCTCCGTCGATCTCGAGGCTCCAGGCGACGTCCTCTTCCATCAGGGCATCGGCCCGAAGACCCTCGGGGTAGGTGTGCGCGAAGCGCTTGGTGTCCTGGGAAGGGGAAGAAGAGGAGGTCATTGGGTCCTTACGTCGTTGGGTAACCGTATGCGGCGACGGAGCCGGTCCGTGGGACCGTCCGTCACTGTCCACAACGTCCGGGGTGCCCGGGAGATTCCCGTGTCCCGTGCCGTGCGGACCTGACGATGGTCGCACGGTACGGCCCGTCTCGTCACCGTGTTATTCCCGGCCCGCGCCCGGTCGATGCGCGGGCGCGACCGGCCGCCGGGCGGGTGTCGCGGACCGGGCCGCGGACTTCCATTCCGGGTGGCCGGGCATCGGCGGGGTCGTGGCCCCGTACAGCCAGGGGTGCAGGAAGCCGGTCAGGTCGCGTCCGGCGGTGCGGGACGCCAGCCGGACGAAGTCGGAGGTGGAGGCGGTGCCGTCGCGGTGGCGGGTGACCCAGTCGCGCTCCAGGCGTTCGAAGGCGGTGCGGCCGATCTCCTCGCGCAGGGCGTACAGCACGAGGGCGGCGCCGGAGTAGATGTTCGGCCGGAAGATGCCGATCTTCCGGCCGGGCTCCGGGGGCTTGGGCGCGGCGGGCGGTCCGCCGGCCGCGCGCCAGCCGTCGGAGGCCTCGTAGGCGGCCTTCATCCGGGCCTCGAGGGTTGTCCCGCCCCGCTCCTGCGCGTACAGCGCCTCGTACCAGGTGGCGTGGCCCTCGTTGAGCCACAGGTCGGACCAGGTGCGGGGGCTGACGCTGTCGCCGAACCACTGGTGGGCCAGCTCGTGCATCATGATCGACTCGACGTACCAGGCGGGGAGGGCCGGGTCGGTGAACAGGTCGCGTTCGAAGAGGGAGAGGGTCTGGGTCTCCAGCGCGAAGCCGGTGGACGCGTCGGCGAGGAGCAGGCCGTACGTCTCGAACGGGTAGCGGCCGATCCTCTTCTCCATCCAGGAGATCTGGGCGGGGGTCTTCGCCAGCCATGGTTCGAGCTTCGCGCGGTGGGCGGTGGGCACGACGTCCCGCAGGGGCAGCCCGTGCGGGCCGGCGCGGTGCAGGACGGTGGAACGGCCGATGGAGACCTGCGCGAGTTCGGTGGCCATGGGGTGGCGGGTCCGGTACGTCCAGGTGGCGGCCCCGCGCGTGCGGCCGACGTCGGCCGGCAGACCGTTGGCCACCGCCGTGTGGCCGTCGGGGGCGGTGATCCGGAAGGTGAACACCGCCTTGTCCGAGGGGTGGTCGTTGCACGGGAACACCAGGTGGGCGGCGTCGGCCTGGTTGGCCATGGCGAGGCCGTCCGCGGTGCGCACCCAGCCGCCCTCGCGGTCCTCGGCGGCCACGGGGTCGCTGGTGTGCCGGACGGTGATCCGGGCCCGCTCGCCCTCGTCCAGGTGGTCCTCGGGTGTGATCACCAGGTCCTCTCCGGCACGGGTGAAGCCGGCCCGGGCCCCGTCGACCTCGACGGAGCGGACCGTGCCGTGGGCGAAGTCGAGGTTGATCCGGTCCAGGCCGGCGGTGAGGCGGGCGTCGATCGTGGTGACGGCCCGGAGCGGCCGGTCGTTGCGGCCCGGGTAGGCGAGGGCGATGTCGTACGACAGCACGTCGTACCCGGGGTTGCCCAGGTACGGGAAGAGCCGGTCACCGAGGCCGAGCGGGACGGCGGGGGCACTCGCGGCGACCAGGCAGACGGAGACGGCGGAGGCGAGCAGCGCGGCGACCGCCCGGCGCCGACGCGCGTGACCGCCTCCGGCGCGGGCGCTCCGGTCCCGGACGGCCTGGCCTCGGGGCGCCTGGGCCTGGACGGCGTACCCGCGCGGTGCCCGGGTCCGGACAGCCTGCTGGTGCGCTTGGGTGTGGTGGCGATGGCCGTGCGCCGGCCGGTCCTGGGGCGCGTGGTCGTCAGGGGCCCCGGCCGGGGAACCGTGGTCGAGCGGCGACGGACTGTGCGGGTTCTGGCTGGATGCGGCCCGGCCGGGGAACACGTCGCTGTCGGGTGTCCCGGGCCGGGGCCCGTGGCTCGGGAGCGGCCGGCTGTGCGGGACATGGCTGGGCGTCGTCCGGGATCGGGGCAGGTGGCTGTGGGGTGTCCCGGGCTGGGGATCATGGTCGACGGGCGGCCGGCCGTGGGGGTCGGGGGCGTGGGGGGTGAGCATTCACCACGGCTATCAGCGTGCGCGTGCGGTGTGGTGACGGCGCGCTTTCGACCCACCCGATCGGGTAATCACACCGCCGCTCGGAGGCTCCGTGCCTCGGTCAGGCGCCCGACGCCTGCCGCTGGGCCCGGCTCACGTCGTACACACCGGCCACGTTGCGCATCGCGCGCATGAGGGTGGGCAGGTGGGCGGCGTCCGGCAGGTGCACGGTGTAGGTGTGCCGCACCTGCTGGCGGTCCGGGGGTTCGACGGTCGCGGAGACGATCTCGGCGCCTTCGAGGGCCATGGCCTCGGTGAGGTCCGCGAGCAGATGCGGACGGACGAAGGACTCCGCGACCAGCGTGACCCGGCACTCGGCGCCCTCCCCCCAGCGCACGCCGACCTCCGCACGCCCCGCGCTCTTCATGCGCGCCACCCCGGCGCACTCCACCCGGTGCACGGTGACCGCTCCCCCGCGTACGACGAAGCCGGTCACCTCGTCGGGCGGTACGGGCGTACAGCAGCCGGCGAGCCGTACGGTCGCGCCGTCCCGGTCGACCAGGACCTGGGCGGCGGTGGGACGACCGGGGTCCGGGGCGTCCGGAGCCGGTGACGGGGCGGGGTCGCCGGTGAGGGGCCGGGCGGCCTCCTCCGGTACGGTCCCGGCCGCCTCGTCCTGTGCGGGGTGGGCGGTCAGCCACCGCTGGATGGCGATCCGCGCGGCGGGGGTGTGGGCGTGCTCCAGCCACTCCCTGGAGGGCTCGGAGGCCGCGTCCTGGCCCATCAGCAACTGAACGGTGTCGCCGTCCTTGAGGACGGTGCTCAGCGTCGCCAGCCGGCCGTTGACCCTGGCCCCGATGCACGCGTGGGCGTCCTCGCCGTACTGCGCGTAGGCGGCGTCCACGCAGGTCGCCCCCTCGGGCAGGCCCAGTGTGCCGCCGTCGGGGCGGAACACGGTGATCTCGCGGTCCTGGGCGAGGTCCTCGCGCAGGGTGGACCAGAAGGTGTCGGGGTCGGGCGCGGCCCGCTGCCATTCCAGCAGCCGGGAGAGCCAGCCGGGCCGGGTGGGGTCGACGCGTTCGCCGTCGCTCGCGGACTGTTCCTCCGGCGGTGCGGCGTAGGGGTTGCCGAGGGCGACGACCCCGGCCTCGGCGACCTTGTGCATCCGGTGGGTGCGGATGAGGACTTCGACGACCTGTCCGTCCGTACCGGCCACGGCGGTGTGCAGCGACTGGTACAGGTTGAACTTCGGTACGGCGATGAAGTCCTTGAACTCCGAGACCACGGGCGTCATGCAGGTGTGGAGCTCGCCCAGGACGCCGTAGCAGTCGGCGTCCTCGTTCACCAGCACCAGCAGACGGCCGAAGTCGGCGCCGCGCAGTGCCCCGCGTCTGCGGGAAACCCGGTGCACGGAGACGAAGTGGCGCGGGCGGATGAGGACTTCGGCGGTGATGTCGGCCTCGCGGAGCACCTTGCGCACGTCGTCGGCGACGTCGGCGAGCGGGTCGTCCGCGCGGGCCGCGTTGCGGACGATCAACTCGCGTGTGTGCTCGTACTCCTCGGGATGGAGGATCGCGAAGACCAGGTCTTCCAGCTCCGTCTTGAGCGCCTGGACGCCGAGCCGTTCGGCGAGCGGGATCAGGACGTCACGTGTCACCTTGGCGATGCGTTCCTGTTTCTCCGGGCGCATCACGCCGAGGGTGCGCATGTTGTGCAGCCGGTCGGCGAGTTTGATCGACATCACGCGGACGTCGTTGCCGGTGGCGACGAGCATCTTGCGGAAGGTCTCGGGCTCGGCGGCGGCGCCGTAGTCGACCTTCTCCAGCTTGGTGACGCCGTCGACGAGGTAGCGGACCTCCTCGCCGAACTGCTCGCCCACCTGATCCAGCGTCACCTCTGTGTCCTCGACCGTGTCGTGGAGCAGGGAGGCGGTCAACGTCGTGGTCTCGGCGCCGAGTTCCGCGAGGATCAGGGTCACCGCGAGCGGGTGCGTGATGTACGGCTCACCGCTCTTGCGCATCTGGCCGCGATGGGAGGACTCGGCCAACAGGTAGGCGCGGCGCAGGGGTTCGAGATCGGCGTCGGGATGGTGGGCGCGGTGGGCGTCCACCACGTGTCCGATGGCGTCGGGGAGCCGGTCGCGGGCGGCGGGGCCGAGCAGCGCGGCACGGCCCAGCCGGCGCAGGTCGAGCCGGGGGCGGGACTTCCTGCGCGCCCCCGTGGGTGTGACGTGACCAGATGTCACAGGGCCTGGGGTCGCAGGGTTCACGGCCTCCGCGTTCATGGGCACCTCCGGCTGCGTGGACCGGCGGACGGCGTGCCCCAGGGCGGACTCGGGCTCGGGAGACGGCGTTCGCCCCCCGTCCGGGCCGGTGCTTGATGCTACCGAGCCGGACCCCCTCGGGCTGACCGCCTCCGGCCGAGCGTGAAACGGATCACCCCATCGAGGGAAGATCGACCGGAGGTCCTTTTCACGCCACCGGGCCGGATATCCTCCATGATCTTGAAGGCGGTCAGCCTTCCGGCCCTGCGGATGTTTCCGTCAAGCAGGCCGGAAGCTGCGATCCCGAGCCGGCACTCCGGTCAGCGCAGGGCGTTCTCCAGCCACTCGGACTCGATCACGCCCTCGGCGACGATCACCGCCGGACCGGTCATCTCGATCTCGCCGTCGGGCCGTTCGGTGATCACGAGGGTGCCGCCGGGCACATCGACGGTGTACGTCACGGGGGTGCCGGTGACCTTCGGGTCGGCACCGTCGCGGCGGGCGGCGGCCACGGCGACCGCGCACGCGCCCGTGCCGCAGGAGCGGGTCTCACCGGACCCGCGCTCGTGCACCCGCAGCGCCACGTGCCGCGGGCCGCGGTCGACTACGAACTCCACGTTCACGCCGTCCGGGTAGGCGGCGGCCGGGCTGAAGGGGGGCGGGGTGTACAGGTCGCCCGCGTGTGCCAGGTCGTCCACGAAGGCCACGGCGTGCGGGTTGCCCATGTTCACGTTCCGCGCGGGCCAGCTGCGCCCACCGACGCTCACGGTGACGTCACCCTCGGGGAGCAGCGCCCGGCCCATGCCGACGGTGATGTCACCGTCCTTGGCGATGTGGACGGTCTTCACTCCCCCGCGCGTGGCGATCGCGGTGTCTCCCGCGGCCACGTGTCCGGCGCGCTGGAGGTAGCGCGCGAACACCCGCACCCCGTTGCCGCACATCTCCGCGACCGAGCCGTCGCCGTTGCGGTAGTCCATGAACCACTCGGCCTCGGCCGCCATGGCCCGCGCCTCGGGGTGGGCCGCGGACCGCACCACGTGCAGCAGTCCGTCGCCGCCGATGCCCGCGCGGCGGTCGCACAGGGCGGCGACGGCGGCCGGGGACAGGTCGATGGCGTTCTCGGGGTCCGGGACGATCACGAAGTCGTTCTCCGTGCCGTGGCCCTTGAGGAAGGCGATCCGCGTGCGCATTTCTCGATCCTACGAGAACACTCCGTCGGGGGCGCCGGGAGGATGCGGTTCCGTGCGGACCCGGTGAGGGCTGGTCGCGCGGTTCCCCGCGCCCCTTTCCTTCAGGGCGCCGCCCTCCCCGGCGCTGCTCAGCGGAGCCTGGCCACCCGCCACACCGCCAGGGCCACCACCGCGGCGACCATCACGACGTAGGCGGTCACCACCCGCCAGTCGGGTCTGCGGCCGGAGCCGCGGGCCGGCAGGCCCGGCCAGGTGGAGCCCACCCTGCGGGCGGCCATCATGCCCCAGCCGGCCGCGCAGGAACAGATCAGCAGCCCCAGCATGGCGATCACGGCGCCGCTGTCGCCGAAGTCGAAGGCGAGCGGGAAGGCGAACATCAGGGAGCCGACCGCGGCCAGCCCGACGATCGGCGCGAGCTGCCAGATGCGCAGCCGGCGCTGCGGGCGCAGCTCGACCTCGACCTCGTCCCCGCCCGCGAACATCTCGTCCGGCTCGGGGCCGTCGTCGGTCACGCCGCCCTGCGTCTCGTCCGGTCCGTCCGGACTGAGGCGGTCGGTCGTCTCCTGCTCCGGTGCACCCCGCTCGGTGGTGAGGTGTTCGGTGCCGTGTGCGGTGTCGCGAGGGCCGGCCTCCATCGCCACGCGCCCTCCCAACTTAGGACTCCACTGGTCGATCGAAGCTCGATGATGGCACGGCGCCACAGGCCCGGATGACGGCCTGGGCGTCCCGATGCCATGACGTGATCAGGCTGTAACCGGTCGTTCGACCAACGACAACGCGAGCTGCGGAAGTTCCGTCAGGTCCGCCGCGGCCCCACTCAACCAGTGCACCCGGGGATCGCGCCTGAACCATGAATCCTGACGGCGCGCGAAGCGCTTGGTGGCACGGACGGTCTCGGACCGCGCCTCCTCGAGGGTGCACTCCCCGGCGAGCGCCGCGAGCACCTGCTGGTAGCCGAGCGCGCGCGACGCCGTACGCCCCTGGCGCAACCCCTGCGCCTCCAGTGCGCGCACTTCCTCCACGAGGCCGGCCTCCCACATCCGGTCCACCCGGCGGGCGATGCGCTCGTCCAGCTCGGGGCGGGCCACGTCGACGCCGATCTGGAGGGTGTCGTAGACCGAGTCGTGGCCGGGGAGGTTGGCCGTGAAGGGTCTTCCGGTGATCTCGATGACCTCGAGCGCGCGGACGATACGGCGGCCGTTGCTCGGCAGGATCACCCGCGCGGCCTCCGGGTCCGCCACGGCGAGGCGCGCGTGCAGCGCCCCCGGGCCGCGCAGTGTGAGCTCCTCCTCCAGGCGGGCCCTGACCTCGGGGTCGGTGCCGGGGAACTCCAGGTTGTCGACGGCGCCGCGGACGTAGAGGCCGGAACCACCGACGAGGACGGGCCAGCGCCCCTCGGCGAGCAGCGCGTCGATCCGCTCCCGGGCCAGCCGCTGGTACTCGGCGACGGACGCGGTGACGGTGACGTCCCAGATGTCGAGCAGGTGGTGCGGGACGCCGCCGCGTTCCCCGGGCGTCAGCTTGGCGGTGCCGATGTCCATCCCCCGGTAGAGCTGCATGGAGTCGGCGTTGACGACTTCGCCGCCGAGCCGCTGGGCCAGGAATACGCCCAGATCGGACTTTCCGGCCGCCGTGGGGCCGACGACGGCGATGACGCGGGGGGCGAGGGGTGTGCTGCTCACTGATCCAGTCTCGCAAACCTCCCGTCCGGCCCTCGAACGGGTTACGTGACGCGACGGTCGCCGGGTCGTTGCCCGTTGCGAGGTTCCTGCCACCGGATCACAGGGGCGGTGGCCCGGGTCACACGAGCGGACGCACCGGGCAACGCGGGATTTCGCCCGCACGAGTAACGTATGGAGTGGATATGGGCGTTTTTGCACGGCTTTTTCGGAGGTCGAAGGCCACGGAGGAGACGCGGACCGCCGAGGTCCGGACCGGCGAGGCGGCGGCCGGGGCCGGCACGGAGAGCGCGGCCGGGGCCGCGGAGCCGAAGGGGCCGGCCGAGGCGCCGGAGACCACCGGGCCGGCGGAGAAGGAGGCCGGCCAGGTCACCGGCACCGACACCGTCGAGATCCCCAAGCAGCAGTCCGCCGAGGCGGCCGGCAGCGAGACCGGTGAGGGCGCCCGCACGTAGAGGGTCGTGAGGGAAGGTACGTCATGGGTCTCCTGGACAATCTGAAGGCCGGACTCGGCCCGGCCAAGGACAAGGTCTCCGACCTCGCGCACCGGCACGAGGACAGGATTCAGCACGGCCTGGACAAGGCCGCGCGGACCGTCGACGAGCGGACCAAGGGCAAGTACAGCGACCGGATCCGGACGGGTACGGGCAAGGCCAAGGGCGCCGTGGACCGGCTCGCGCACAAGAACGACCCCGGCTCGGGCGCGGGCGGCACGACCACGCCGGCCGGGCCGCCGCCCACTTCCTGAGCGGCACACCGGCGGACGGCCGAGGAACACACCAAGGGTTCCCGGCCGTCCGCCGCGTCCTCCCGGCGGCAGCCCGCCTGCGCCCAGGCGGCCACGAGGTAGCCGACCCCGTAGGGGGCGTCCTCGTGAAACAGCACGCACCCCAGGCCCGGCCCCCCGGCCGTCCGCCGCGCTCTCCCGGCGGCAGCCCGCCTACGCCCAGGCGGCCACGAGGTAGCCGACCCCGTAGGGGGCGTCCTCGTGAAACAGCACGCACCCCAGGCCCGGCCCCCCGGCCGTCCGCCGCGCTCTCCCGGCGGCAGCCCGCCTACGCCCAGGCGGCCACGAGGTAGCCGACCCCGTAGGGGGCGTCCTCGTGGAGCAGTGTGCCCTTCAGGGCCGGGTTTCCGGTCGCCGCGCCGGCGAGTACCTGCCAGGGGGCCCGGCCGGACGCCTTCAGTTCGCGTGCCAGTTCGGTGTCCAGCGCTCGCAGGGCCCCGGTGTCGGCCGTGCCCAGCGCGCGTGCGAGTTCCGCGTCGAAGGGGGCCGCGCGCTCGTCGAGGTAGCCGGGTGCCTTGAGTGTGCGGCAGGCGCTGGCGTCGCCCATCACCAGCAGCGCGACCCGCTCCGCCCGGCCGGCGAGGGCCTCCCCCGCCTCGGCGCACCGCTCGGCCGTGAGGGACTCCCCCACGGCCAGTCCCTCCACGGGGGCGCCCGCCCAGCCGGTGCGGTCCAGCAGCCAGGCGCCCACGGCCAGCCCGTACGGGAGTTCCCGCCCGGGTGTGCCCTCGCCCCGCCCCAGCCGTACGTCCAGGCCGACGCCGAAGCCCCGGAAGGATCCCGGGGTGCCCTCCGGGTGGACCTCGGGTCCGGCGCCGTCTCCCGGTCCCACGACCACGAGCAGATCGGGCCGGGCGGCGGCGAGCACACCCAGCGCGTCCGTGCACGCGGCCCGCGCGGTGTCCAGCTCGGGAGCGGCCCCTGCGGCGACCTCCGGCACGAGCAGCGGCGGGCACGGGCAGACTGCGGCGGCGACAAGCATGATCGACAGCCTACTGCGGAGGCTCGGAACGGCATCGCCGCCTCACGGCCGTCCGTACCCCGGACGCGCTCCGCGAGGCTGTACCGCGGGCGGTGGGTGACCGGTCCGCCCTTGATCTCCACGTGGTACGCGGCGGTGCGCGTCGTGCGGCTCCTCCCCGACGCCCCGACGACCCGTTGAGCCGTGCGTCCCCCGTCGCGGTCCGGTCAGTCGACGGCGCAGCCCCCGGTGACCGCCGGCAGCGGCTCGGGCACGCCCACCTTGGGCAGACCGAGCAGTACGCCGGAGGGCTGAGCGGCCTTCTCGGTGTTGCGCTTCTCCCAGGCGTCCCCCGCGCGGGTGCGGCGCACGTCGAGCACCGCGCCCTCGGCGAGGAGGTGGTGCGGGGCGGCGTAGGTGATCTCGACGGTGACCACGTCGCCGGGGCGCACCTCCTGCTCCGGCTTGGTGAAGTGCACCAGGCGGCTGTCGGGGGCGCGGCCGGAGAGGCGGTGGGTGGCGCCGTCCTTGCGGCCCTCGCCCTCGGCGACCATCAGCTCCAGGGTGCGGCCGACCTGCTTCTTGTTCTCCTCCCAGGAGATCTCCTCCTGGAGGGCGACGAGGCGCTCGTAGCGCTCCTGGACGACCTGCTTGGGGATCTGGCCGTCCATCTCGGCGGCCGGGGTGCCGGGACGCTTGGAGTACTGGAAGGTGAACGCCTGCGCGAAGCGGGCCTCGCGCACCACGTGCAGGGTCTGCTGGAAGTCCGCCTCGGTCTCGCCGGGGAAGCCCACGATGATGTCGGTGCTGATCGCCGCGTGCGGGATGGCGGCACGGACCTTCTCGATGATCCCGAGGTAGCGCTCCTGCCGGTAGGAGCGGCGCATCGCCTTCAGGACCGGGTCGGAGCCGGACTGGAGCGGCATGTGGAGCTGCGGCATCACGTTCGGCGTCTCGGCCATGGCGGCGATGACGTCGTCGGTGAAGTCGCGCGGGTGCGGCGAGGTGAAGCGGACGCGCTCCAGGCCGTCGATCGTGCCGCAGGCCCGCAGCAGCTTGCTGAACGCCTCGCGGTCACCGATGTCGGACCCGTACGCGTTGACGTTCTGGCCGAGCAGGGTGATCTCGGATACGCCCTCGGCGACCAGGGCCTCGATCTCGGCGAGGATGTCGCCGGGGCGGCGGTCCTTCTCCTTGCCGCGCAGCGCGGGGACGATGCAGAAGGTGCAGGTGTTGTTGCAGCCGACGGAGATGGAGACCCAGGCCGCGTAGGCGCTCTCGCGCCGGGTGGGCAGCGTGGAGGGGAACGCCTCCAGCGACTCCGCGATCTCGACCTGTGCCTCCTCCTGCACGCGGGCGCGCTCCAGGAGGACGGGCAGCTTGCCGATGTTGTGCGTGCCGAAGACGACGTCCACCCAGGGGGCGCGCTTGACGATGGTGTCGCGGTCCTTCTGCGCGAGGCAGCCGCCGACCGCGATCTGCATGCCGGGGCGGCTCGCCTTCTTCGGGGCGAGGTGGCCGAGGTTGCCGTACAGCTTGTTGTCGGCGTTCTCCCGGACGGCGCAGGTGTTGAAGACGACGACGTCGGCGTCGCCGTCGGAGCCCTCGGGGGCGCGGACGTAGCCCGCGTCCTCCAGCAGCCCGGACAACCGCTCGGAGTCGTGGACGTTCATCTGGCACCCGTAGGTGCGTACTTCATAGGTGCGTGTGCCGCCCACTGACTGGCTCCGGTCGATGCTGCTCATGCCCACAAGGGTAGGCGGTGCCGCGGACCGCCTCGGCCCGGTGGGCAACTCCCTGCCAGGCAGCTTCCTGGCCTGGCCGGATGCGGACAGCGGGGGCGGCGTGATGGTTATCTCTTGGCAGCGGCCGGAAAGCGCGGGGAACGCGGACCGGCCCGGGGGAGCTACGAGCACCACCGGCTCCATGCGCATCACCGCAACCGGTACTGAGTCACGCATGGGATGGAGACCACCGAATGTTCCGTACCAACCGCTGTACCGCGGCCGTCACACTCACCGCCGCCGCCGTCCTCACCACGCTCGCCTGGGCCGTGCCCGCACAGGCCGCCGACGGGGCCGGGCGGGGGCCGGTGGCCGCGCCGCAGGACTTCACCTGGACGCCGCCGGCCGAGCCGATCGGCGGTGGACGGCCGTACCTCCCCGGCGCGCCCGGCGACTTCACCTGGGGCCCGGCGCACCCCGACGACTTCACCTGGACCCCGCCGGTCACGCCGTGACCACCTGCCGGTGACGCCGGGCGGCCGCCTGTCAGATCCACTGCCGGCGGGCCGCCTGCACTCCCGCTTCGAAGCGGCTGGACGCACCGAGCCGTTCCATCAGCTCGGCCATGATCCGCCGCTCCGTGCGCACACCGATGCCGAGCATCCGTGCCACCGCCTCGTCGGTGAGGCCGGTGGACAGCAGCTGGAGCAGCTTGCGCTCCTGCGGAGTGAGCCCGTGCGGATCGTCCTCGGAGGAGGTCTTCTCATGGAACGGGGCCGCGTGCTCCCAGTACGCCTCGAACAGCGCCCGCATGGCGAGCACCACCGGCCGGCTGTTGAACAGCAGCGCAGAGGGGCCCGCCTGACCGGGCAGCCCGGCCACGATCGCCGCGGTCGTGTCGACGATCAGCAGCCGCATCGGCAGGGTCGGGGACGTGCGGATCTCGCTGTTGTGCTCGGCCATCCACTGCGCGTGCGCCCTCGTCACCCGGTCGTTGACGGCGCTGTCCAGGTAGATCGAACGGAACCGGACGCCCCGGGCGAGTGCCCGCTCGTTCAGCGGCCGGGACGCCTCGATCGCCTCCTCCGACAGCCCGCCCACGGGGTGGAAGACCAGGGACTCGTGGCGGCAGGACTCCGCGAGGGCCTCCAGCCGGGTACGGATCTCGTCCACGTTGTCGAGCTGTTCCGTGCCGTCCGAGCCGGACCCGCCCGACGCCGTGTACTCGGCGGCGAGTGCCGCCAGCGCGGCCCGGTTCTGCTCGATGCGCTGTTGCCGCCAGGCCAGTTCGTCCTGTTCCCGCTGGAGCAGGACCTTCAGGCCGAGCGACGGGTTCACCGCGCGCAGCGCCCCGGGCGAGTCCCCGGACGGGGCGAGGAGGGACAGCTCGGACAGCCGGGCGAGCGCCTCCCCCACCTCGTCGGTGGCGATGCCGAGGAGGTCGGCGAGTCTGTCCGGATCGTGTTCCTTGTGGAACAGGATCGCGCGGTAGACGGCAAGCGTTCGCTGGTCGAGCGGAGATACGTCGTCCACGTGGTGTTTCCCCCTTGAACCACATGCCCGGACCCGGCTCCACGCCGGACCGGACGGTCCGCGGCGCGGGACGGGGGCAGCACCGCACGCCCGGCGAAGCACCCCCGTAGATCCTTCACGTTCCCGCCACGCTACCCGCTCAGGAGTTCCGGTGTCGCACGCAGACGCGTTTGTCGTCCCTCCGTTGAACGGCTGTGTCGTGCTCGTCATAGACGCGACCACCGGAGTCGGCCGCACCGTGGCCACCCGGCTGAGTGCGGCCGGCGCGGCCGTGGCGGTGGTCGGCGCGGGGCATCCGGGCCGGGATGACGACGCCGCCACCAGCGCGGCGTTCCTGTGCAAGGAGCTGGCCGATGTCGGTCTGGTGGCGCTCCCCTATCAGGTGGACGTCACACGGCCGGAAACACTCGGTGCCCTGCCCCGTCAGATCGCGGCCGATCTGGGCCCGGTGGCCGCGTGCCTCGTGGTGGTCCCGTCGGACGCCGGCGGCGAGGGTCCGGCCCGGGCCTTCCGCACCGTGTCGGCGGTCGTCGCGGCGGCCCTGCCGGCCGGGGCCGAGCACATCGAGATCGACACGGGTCAGGACGAGGCCGACCGCGAACGGGTGGCCCATTCGGTCGCGGACCGGTTGGTCAGGCGGTTCGCCCGGCCGCCCGTCCGCTGACGGCCCGCCATCAACGCGTGCAGGCCGCGGGCCTGCTGCCCAGGAGTCCTTCTACCGTCCGTCCGCACGGGGGTTCAGCATGTCGATACGGATAGTCGTCGCAGGTGATCACCAACTCGTCCTGGAGGCCTTCGCCGAGACGCTCAACGGCGTCGACGGGCTGGAGGTGGTGGGGCTGGCCACGGCGTGCGACGCGGTGCTGCCGGCGGTGGAGCGGCACCGTCCCACCGTGCTGCTGCTCGGCGAGTCCACGATGGCCGGCCGGGCGCTGCGCATCGCCACCGACGTACGCGGTCACCATCCCAAGTGCGGGGTCGCGCTGATGGTGGGGGCGGCCACGCCGTCGGTGGTGGACCGGGCGGTGGCGGCCGGCGCGCTCGGTGTCGTGCCGAAGAACGCCCGGCTCCCCCAGCTGGTGACGACGCTGATGGGGGTGGCGGGCGGCTGTCTGACCGTCGATCCGTCGCTGCTGCGGCCGGTGGCGGTCGGGGAGACGACGCTGAGCGTGCGGGAGGTGGACGTGCTGCGGCTGACGGCCGGCGGGGCGACCGTGAAGGAGATCGCGGGCGAGCTGTACCTGGCGTCGGGCACCGTGCGCAATCTGACGTCGGCGGCCATCAAGAAGCTCGGGGGGCGCAACCGGTTCGACGCGGCGCGCATCGCCGGGGAACACGGGCTGCTGTGAGCGGACGCGCGCCTGCCCCGGCACGGTGGGTGCCGGGGCGGGGCGGGATGGTGCGCCTGCTCGTCACGTTCGTGCGGGCACGGGCGCGACGGGTGTGCGAGGCCGTACGGGACTGCGTACGGGACTCACTTCTCCAGGCAGAACTCGTCGATCGGGTAGCCGACATGGCGGTCGGCGGTCGGCAGGTGCCCGAGGATCGTGTCGCCCGGCTTGAGTTCGGTGGAGTTGAGGACCACGGCGTCCGGACCGAGGACCCGTACGTGCCAGTCGTCCTGGAGGATCAGGTTGACGGTCTGTCCGCTCGGGGCGACCGCGTCGATGGAGATGAGCGGACGCGTCTCTATCTTGACCCGGCCGACGCTGACCGGACGGGTGCGGCCCTTGGTGTCGACGGCCAGCACCTTGCTGCCGGCGTGGAGTTCACTCAGGTAGTGGGTGCGGCCGCCCTGGGAGACGGTGTACGAGTGCAGCGCGCCGGCGTTCACCCGGAACGGGCGGGTCGGCATGTACGGCAGCGGGTGGGTCTCGCTGACGCACAGCACCATGCCCTTGGAGTGCGAACCGACCAGGATGCCCTCGTCCTTGCGGAAGTGGGTGGTGGTGTCGACGCAGGCCCGCTCGCCCATGCCGATGTGGGTGGTGTGGGTGACGGTCAGCTCCACCAGGTCGATCTCGCCGCCGCGGGCGCTCGCGGCGGTGCGCAGCGCGGTGGCGTCGCCGACCGTGTCGGCCCGCATCAGCACGCCGTCGGAGCCGAGTTCGAGGACGCCGTAGACGATCTCGGCCTCCTCGGTGTCGGAGGCGGTGGTGATGATGGAGCCGGGTGCGCCGGTGGCCGCCGCGATCACGATCTCGAGCGGGATCTTGGTGGGGTCGCGGAAGTCGAGGACGCTCCACGGCTCCAGCCGTGCCGCGAGGCAGGCGTCCTCGAGCGTGTCGGCGTCGACGATCTCCACGTACCGCCCGAACTCGACGTCCGGGTGGACCTCCTGGAGCGCGGCGCGGTCCTCCCGGGGGCCGGGGACGACCACCAGGTCGGCGGCGCCGAGGTCGGCGGGGACGGCGTCGGTGCCGTCCTCGAAGAGCAGGACCTTGCGGACGGTGGGCGGCAGGCCGGCGAAGGCGGCCGGGTCGGCGGCGACGATGCCGTCGATGCGCTGGTGCAGGGCTTCTTCGAGAACGGCTGCCGTGGCGTTGCCGGCGCCGCGGATGTCAAGCCAGCACAGTTTTGCGTCCGTCATGGTGCGGACCTCCTGTCGGATGCGAAAGGTCGGAGAGGTGGTGGGTGCTGTCGGGGAGGACACCGGATGCCGGGTCCTCCAGATGGTCGGGAGTCAGCCGTTCGTCCCGGTGGACGCCGGTCCCGGAGGGGAAGGCGACCGCGCCGAAGTGCTGCTCCGGGAAGTGGTGGATCAGCCGGGCCACCTTGGCGGCGAGCCTGCGGGGGTCGGCGGCCTGGAAGATGTTGCGGCCCATCGCCACCCCGCCCGCGCCGCCGGCCAGGGCGTCGCGGACATAGGCGAGGACGTCCTCCTCGGTGGGCATCGCGGGACCGCCCGCGACCAGCACCGGCACCGGACAGGCGGCGGTCAGGTCGAGCATCTCCGCGGTCGAGCCGAGGAAGACGGTCTTGACCAGGTCCGCGCCCAGGTCGGAGGCGACGGTGACGGCGTGCGCCACCAGTTGCGGGTCGCGCGGGTCGGTGACCCGCGGGCCGCGTGGGTACACCATGGCGAGCAGCGGCAGGTTCCACCGGTCGCAGGCGTCGGCGATCCGTCCGAGGTCGCCGATCTGCTGCCGCTCGTCGTCCGAGCCGACGTTGACGTGGACGCTCACCGCGTCCGCGCCGAGCCGGAGTGCCTCCTCGACCTCGGTCACCACGTACTTGGCGTCGGGGTCGTGCGCCTGGCTGGTGGACGCGTTGAGATGGATGATCAGCGACATCGCGGCGAACCGCTCCGGGCTGATGTGGCGGACGCTGCCCTTGTGCACGACGACCGCGTCCGCGCCGCCGGCGGCGAGCTGTCCGGCGAGCTGGTCGAGGGTCGTGCCGCGGGGCACCACGGGCCCGTCGCTGATCGAGTGGTCGAGAGGGGTGATCATCAGGCCGGCCGTGCTGTGGCGATAGAGCCGCCGTAGCCGCAGCGACCTGGCGAAATGCCCGAATCCGGTCATGGAGTGCCCTTTCTGTTGCGCGGATCGGTGCGCCGGCGGGCGTGGTGTCCGGGCGGGCCGTCCACCTCGGCGCCGGGGTCGAGTGGGCCGGTGCCGCGCGTCTCGGTGGCGGGCGGGGGTGCCGCGCGCACCGGTGCGGTGGCGCCGCGCAGCCGGGTCCGGTCGGGTTTGCCGGACGGGGTGAGCGGCAGTTCGGGCCAGACGGAGACGCTGACCGGGGCGTGTTCCGGGGTGAGCGTCGCCGCGACGTAGCCCCGCAGGTCGCAGGAGGTGTGTCCGGCGCCCGAGTGCAGTTCGACGGCGGCGTGCACCTGCTCCACGAAGTCGTCGTCGCGGACGCCGAACACCGCGGCCTGCCGCACCTGGGGGTGCTGGAGCAGCGCGGCCTCGATGGCGGCCGGGTCGAGCTTGAGGCCGCCGTGCTTGATGACGTCGCCGACCCGTCCGTCCAGCCGCAGGTAGCCGTACGCGTCCCAGTGCCCGAGGTCGCCGGTGCGCAGCCAGCCGTCGCGGTACGTGTCGGCGGTCAGCCGGTCGTCGTCGAGGTAACCGGCGGACACGGTGGGCGAGTCGATCCAGATCTCGCCGCTCTGTCCTCGCCCCAGCGGGGTGCCGGTGCCGGGTGCGCGGATCTCCACCCGGACCCAGGGGAAGGGCCGGCCGACCGAGCCGAGCAGTTCGGGTTCCCGGTGGTCCAGCGGGGTGAGGCTGCTGATGCCGCCGGCCTCCGTGGTGCCGTACACCTGGATCAGTACGTCGCCGAGGAGCCGTACCGCCTCGCGGACCCGTCCCGGGGAGGCCGGGGTGCCGCTGTAGGTGATGCGGCGCAGCGACGACAGGTCGTACGACGTGATCAGCGGGTGGTCGAGCAGCCGGTACAGGTGCGGTACGGCCAGGTAGGCGTCGGTGACGTGGTGTTCGGCGATGGCGGCCAGGGTGGCGTCGGCGTCGAACTCGTCGTGGAGCACCACCGTGCCGCCTCCGCACAGCACGGCGTCGGCCATCGGAGCGGTCGTGTGGCTGACCGGGGTGACGGAGAGCAGCGTGGCCGGGCCCCGTGGGTCGAGTCCGTCGGCGAGCCGTCCGACGAGGTGTTCGCGGGTGCCGTGGCGCTGCGCGACCATCTTCGGCCGGCCGGTGCTGCCGCTGGTGAAGTCGACGACGGCCAGGTCGTCGGGCCGGGGCGGCGGCGCGGAGGGCACGGTGCCGGCGCCGTCCGCCGTGCGCGGGATCGCCCGCACGGTGAGTCCGGGCCGACGGCGGGCCAGCCATCTGCCGCGGGCCGCGCTCTCCTCGTCCTCCTCGTCCACCAGCAGCAACGGCACCGCGAGGTCCCGCAGCAGTTCGGTCTGGGTGGCGAGGGAGAAGGTCTCGGTGTCCGTGCGCGGGTTCATCGACCGGACGTACACCGAGGTCGCGCCGAGCAGGTGCACGGCGTAGCGGGCGCTGAGCATCAGCGGGTGGTTGGGGCCGGTCAGGATGGCCACCGTGGTGCCGGGGCCGACCCGCAGGGAGCGCAGCAGGGCGGCACTGCCCAGGAGGGACGCGCGCAGCTCCCCCGCCGTCACGGCCGCGTCGGGCCGGTGCACGACGACCCGGGCGGGGTCGCGTTCCAGCGCGGCGAGCAGCCGGCGGGTGTAGGGGCGCGCGAGGGTTCCGGTGGTGGTCATGCTCCTCCTTTCCGTTCGTCGGGGGTTCGTGGGAACTCGTGGGAAATCGTCGAGAATCCGCCGGGGACCCGTCGGGAATTCGTCGGGGAAGTCAGGCGATCCTCATCTGCGCCATCATTCCCATGGCGCTGTGGTCGATCATGTGGCAGTGGTACGGATAGACGCCGCGGTGCGAATCGAAGGTGAGCTGGAGTTTCGCCGTCTGTCCGGGAAAGAGCAGCACGGTGTCCTTCCACCCGGTCTCGGCCGGATACGGCGGCTGCCCGTCGCGTTCGAGGATTCTGAACTGCGTCAGATGCGTATGGAAATTGTGCGGAACGGTGACGCTCTTGTTGGTGACCGTCCACACCTCGGTGCTGCCCCACTCGACATGGGTGTCGATGCGGTCCGGGTCGAAGGTCTTTCCGTTGATGTAGGCCTGGTGGCCTCCGCTGCCCGGTTCGTCCATGTTCAGTTCGAAGGTGCGCTCGACGGTGGGCTTCGCCAGGGGCGGCAGCGTGGCGAGGGTGTCCGGGACCCGGCTGCGGTCGGGGGTCCGCTCACCGACGTCGAACCGCATGACCTGGCCGACGAGTTCGGTGGGGCCGGGGCCCAGCATGTTGGCGAGGGTGAGCCGCGTCCCGGGCGCGTACGCCGAGAAGTCGACGACGAAGTCGATGCGTTCGCCGGGTGACAGGACGAGCACCGGGGTCTCGGCGGGGGCGGCGAGCAGCCCGCCGTCGGTGCCGATCTGCCGCACGGGGTGCTGGGTGGCCGACCCGTCCGACAGCGCGAGGACGAAGATGCGCAGGTTGCACGAGTTGACCAGCCGGAAGCGGTACTTACGGGCCTCCACCTTCAGATACGGCCAGGGCCGGCCGTTGACCAGGATGGTCGTACGGTTCTCGGCGTCGTCCATCGTGTAGACCATCGCGCCGCTGTCGTCGAAGTCCGCGTCGCGCAGGACCAGGGGGATGTCGTACTTCCCGGAGGGCAGTCCGAGCCGGTCCTCGTCGGGGTCACGCAGCAGGTACAGCCCGGAGAGCCCCCGGTAGACGTGCTCGGACTCCATGTGGTGGGCGTGGTCGTGCATCCACAGGGTGGCGCCGGGCTGCCGGTTCTCGTACACGTAGGTGCGCCCGCGTCCCGGCGCGATCGTGTCCATCATGCCGCCGTCGTGCTCCACCGGGTTGTCGCCGCCGTGCAGGTGCACGGAGGTCGGCATGTCCAGCGCGTTGACGTGCCGGACCACCGTCCTGCGGCCGGTGCGGGCGCGGATGGTGGGGCCGGTGAAGGAGCCGTTGTACGTCAGGACGTCGGTGCGGGTGCCGGGCAGGATCTCGGCGCTCGCGCGGCGCGTGGTGATCCGGTAGTAGTCGGCGTGTCCGGTTCTGCGGTACGGGGCCAGCACCGGCGGCACGGTCAGCGGCACCGTGAACGGCCCGGCCGTCGCCGGCGCCGTCGCGGCGACGGGTGCGGTGGCCGGCCCGCCCGCGGTGAGCGTCTTGAACAGCCCGCCCGCCGCACCGACCGCCCCGACGGCGCCGGTGGTCATACCGAGACGTATCGCATGTCGACGAGTGAGCACGGGAATATCCTTCTTTCGTTGGGGCGGTGGCCGTTGAATTCCTGTTCCGAGCATGCGCTCCGTGCCTCGGTCGTCCGAGCGGAGACGGTCCGTCCCTGTCATGTGTCACGCATTCCATGACCTCGGTCACGAACGGGAATGGCGACTGTCATGCGGTGCGGCCGGCCGGGGCGGAGAGGGTGTAGCGGGCGTCAGAGTGGATTTCGTCGAGTTCTTCCAGCGAATCCCTCTGACGGAGGCCCTGATGATTCCCGTGTCCACGGAGAAACCACCCGAGTTCGCGGCCCGCGCGCTGCGTACGGACGTGCGGATCACGTTCGACGACACCGCGGACACGGCGGTGCTGCGCGGCCCCGGGAGCTCACTCGTGCTGCGCCCGGTGCGCGGTGTCCTGCGCACCGTGCTGGGCCGGCTGGCCGGGGGCCCGGTGCCGTACGAGGAGTTGTACGAGGGGCTCGGCGGCGCCGCGCGGGAGCGGGCCGACGCCGCGCTGGCGCGGGCCGGCCACCTGCTGGCGTACAGCGTGCTCACGCACGACGGGCCGCCGCGGCGGGAGTTGGTGCGGCTGGAGCCGACGGCCCGGGACGCCGAGCACCGTACGGCGGCCGTGCCCGCCGGCGCGCGGGTCCGTCTGTCGCGGTTCGCCCTCTGCCGTACGCGCGGGGGCGTGCTCGTACTGGAGTCACCGCTGGTGAAGTTCCGGGCCGTGCTCGCCGACCGGGCCGCCCGTGAACTCACCGCCGCGCTGGGGCAGCCGGGGCCGGCGGTCCGGGCCGGTGAGGGCACCGGGCTGAGCGAGGCGGAGACGCTCACGGTCCTGGCCCATCTCGTCGGCACCGGCTTCGTCGAACGCGCCGCCCCGGACGGCAGCTTCGCGTCCGACACCGAGCCGGTGCTGCGCCAGTGGGACTTCCACGACCTGCTGTTCCACTCGCGCGTCCGGTCCGGCCGCTTCGACGAGACCTTCGGCGCGGCCTACCCGTACCGGGGCGAGATCGACCCGCTGCCCGCCGTGAAGCCGGCGCCGGACGGCCCCGTGACGGAGCTGTACCGCCCCCGGCGCGCGGACATCGACACCCGCGACCCGTCCCTGACCGCCGCCGTCGAGGGCCGTCGCTCCCACCGTGTCTTCGGGGAACGGGCGCTGACGGCGCGCGAGCTGGGCGAGTTCCTGTACCGGGTGCAGCGGGTGCGCGTCCACCACACGCCCGGCCCCGGCGAGGGCGAGGACGAGGTGGTCTCGCGGCCCTACCCGGCCGGGGGCTCGCTCCACGAACTGGAGCTGTACGTCACGGTGCTGCGCTGCGGGGGACTCGCACCGGGCGTCTACCACTACGACTCGTACGCGCACCGCCTGGTCCTCGTCAGCGGGGCGGAGGACGACCGGCGGGCGCTGCTGGGTGTGGCGTCACGGTCCGTCGGCTTCGACGTGCGCCCCGATGTGCTCTTCACGGTGACCTCGCGGTTCCAGCGCATGGCGTGGAAGTACCGGGCGATGGCGTACGCGACGACGCTGCGGCACACCGGTGTGCTCTACCAGACCATGTACCTGGTCGCGACGGCGATGGGCCTGGCGCCCTGCGGGCTGGGCAACGGCGACGCCGACCTGTCCGCCCGCGTACTGGGCCTGGACTACCTGCGGGAGTCCTCGGTCGGCGACTTCCTGCTGGGCACGCCGGTGCCCGGGTCCGCGGTGCCCGCCGAGCCGGGCGAGGAATGGCACATGGTGAACAGCCCCGAATGGGCACTTCCGGTGGCCCTCGACGAAAATCCGGGCACCGGGGAAACGTCATCCGGGCCGTGATAAATGTCAGCCGACGCCCGCAGGGGGTGGCGCACGGGTGAGTGGCCGAGCACTATGGATGTCACAGCCGGACGGAAAAGGAAAAACATTCCGGAAGGCGGCCGGGAATCATTCCGGAGCATGAATCCTCGGGAATTCCGTTCAGGGAACTCCCGCTTCCGTGAAAGGACCACGACATGACCGCCAAGGACATCAAGAACGACGCCGACACCGCGTTCGAGGGCTTCGACGCCGACGAGCTGGAGACCCTCGAGGTCGCCGACGGCGTGGCGCTGCCCGAGATGGGCGCCTCCAGCGGCTCGATCGGCACCTCGTCCTCCTCCTCCAGCACCTGCTCGGCCTGCTGAACCACTCCACCCCACGGATCCCGGAAGGACCACGACATGACCGCCAAGGACATCAAGAACGACGCCGACACCGCGTTCGAGGGCTTCGACGCCGACGAGCTGGAGACCCTCGAGGTCGC